>CP129480.1:3067933-3735866 GCA_030583885.1 Anaerolineales bacterium
GATTGCACCTGCTTGGCCACGCTTTCGAGGATCTCATCCGAGATGTGCCGTCCGGTCCGCTCGGCTTTGGAGCGCAGGATGGCGAGGCGGGTCTCGAAATCCGGCGCCTGGATATCGGCGGTCAGGCCCCACTCGAAGCGGGAGCGCAGGCGTTCCTCGAGCGTGATGAGCGACTTGGGCGGCCGGTCGGACGAGACGATGATCTGCTTGTCCTGTCCGTGCAGGGTGTTGAAGGTGTGGAAGAACTCCTCCTGGGTCGATTCCTTGCCCGCGATGAACTGGATGTCGTCCACCAGCAGCACGTCCGCCGAGCGGTATTTCTCGCGGAAGGCCTGCGTGGTGTGCGTGCGGATGGCATTGATCATGTCGTTCGTGAATTCCTCGGAGGAGACGTACAGGACGTTCAACCCGCGGATATGACAGGCATTGCCGATGGCGTGCAATAAGTGCGTTTTACCGAGTCCCACGCCCCCGTACAGGAAAAGCGGGTTGTAGGCGCGGGCGGGCTTCTCCGCCACCGCCTGACAGGCCGCATGGGCGAGGCGGTTGCCGGAACCGACCACGTAGGTATCGAAGGTATAGCGCGGATTGAGGCTCACATGGCGCGCTTTTGGCTCCGGCGGCGTCACTTCCATGGAGGCGGCGGCAGGTTCCGGGTCGGTGGAGGAGGCGTTTTCGTCGGATTGCGTGACAACAAAGTTGACAGAGACGTTGGAATTGAGGATTTCGATCAACATGCGGCTGACATTGGCCGCAAGGCGGTTCTCGAGCCAGTCACGCGCATAGGCGTTGCGCACGCCGACGGTGATCATCCCGTTCTCGTAGGCCAGGGGACGCGTATCGCGCACCCATGTGTCGAAGGATGCGCGCGGCATGTCCATTTGAAGTTGTGCGAGTACCGATTGCCAAGCCTGCTCTGCATTCATAAGCATTCCTCAATGTAAGATCTCAAGCAAAAAATAGGGTCTATCGAACAGCCCGCCTGTATACGCGGCTTATGTATGTGGGCCAACCAGTTGTTTCCAATAACCATTGCGGGGTATTGCGGGGTTTGGATGTTTGGGATCGACATCCTTTATATCAGCGTGCTTGTATTCTAGCAGATGATTGCAAATGATAACAGGCGTTCAACCTACGTTAAGCTAAAAAGATTTGTTTTTTTAAGGTTGCTATATGTTAAAGAAACATCACGCATTCATGGAGTATCCCACTCTGATATAGAACGTATGTTTCAGGCACAAACACCTGCAGCCCTGTGACGACCCCCCATATATGGGCATGCGCGGCGTTTATTCACTATCCTTGGCATAACCATCTTAACAAACCGTACTGTAAAACATTTTTTATTCCCATGCAATGAGACTCTCATTCCGGTGACTCATTTTGCATTAACCCGTCGATTCGCATGCTTTAACTTTTTATGGCGCGTGGAACCCATACAAGTATGGTCGTTCCATCGCCATTGGATGATGAAATATCGATATCACCGCCGACTGCATGTGCGCGCGTCCGCATGTTGGCGAGTCCATGACCGATGGAGGTCTGCATTTTATCCATATCAAAGCCTTTGCCGTCGTCATGGACCTCCATCAAGGCGCGCTCCTCCGTGGTCCACACGGCAACCTGCACATTCCTTGCCCCGGCATGCTTGGCGGCATTGGCCAGGGCCTCCTGGCAGATGTGAAACAGGACCAATGCCTGCGTTTGCGGGAGGTCCTTCAGGTCGGAATCGGACCCGGTCAAGTGGATATCGGAGAAGGTATTGGCGCGATACTCGGAAATCAACCGTTTTATGCCGTTCAACAGGCCGTCCGCACCGAGCTGGCGCGGTCTCAGGTCGAGGATATAGGAGCGGATATCGCGAATCGCCTGGTTTAACCCGTTGATGGCATAGTTAATGCGTTCTTTTGCGGCGCCCGGATCCTCGATTAATGTATGCTGCGCGCCTTCGAGCGACAGTCCCACCCCGTAAATGGACTGGATGATGCCGTCGTGCAGGTCCATGCCGATGCGGTCGCGCTCCTCCAGCACAGCCAGACGGCGGGCATTGGCATGCAGGCGGGCATTTTCGATGGAAAGGCCCGCCCAGGTGCCCACCGCGCTGAGCATTTCGATGCTGCGCTCGTCAAATGGGTCGGTCCCGCGTGTGGCCACACTCAACACGCCCATTAAATTTTCACCGGAAAGCAGGGGAATGCAGGCGATTTGCTGAAAGCCCGCCTCCACCACCGCATCGCGCAGGAAATTGGCGTCCTCAGCCAGGTGACTGCCGATCATCGGCTGGCGGGTCTTGGCGACCATGCCCGGATAGCCGTCGCCGACATTGAATATATTCCGCCGCCAGAAGGCTTCCGCGGCCTGCCCGCGATGCAGGACCATGCGCAGGGTGGTCTTATCCTCCTCCAAAAGGAAGATCTCGCCCGCCTCCACCTTCATGTAGTTCATCACCAGCCCGAGAGTTTTGTTAAGGATCTCGTCGAGTTCCAGGCTGGAAGTCAGGGTCGAGGCGATGTCGTTCAGCAGGGACATGTCCACGTTGCGGCGGGTCAGCGCCAGGTCGCGTTCGCGCATCTCTTCATATAACAGGGCATTCGCGATGGCGGTGGCGGCGTATCCGGCCAGCATCTGGATGATGATTTCATCATCCGCTGTAAATTCAGACGCATCGATCTTTTCGGTCAGGTAGATCTGCCCCAGCTGTTTATTGCCTGCGCGGATCGGCACACCCAGAAACGACGTCATTGCCGGGTGATGAGCGGGAAAACCGACCGAGCGGGGATGAGCCTGAATGGACGGCAGGCGCATGGGCATTTCCGCATCCATCAATTCGCCGATCAAACCATGTCCCCTCGGCGGATGTACGATCCTTTTGATCTGCTGGTCGGTCATCCCAACGGTAATGAACTGCTTGAGCCTGCCGTCCTCATCCAACACCCCCAGCGCGGCATAGCGTGCATCCGCCTGTTCACAAGCAGTGGATGCGATCCGTTCGAGCAGGGTCTCCAGCGAAACATCCTGCACCAGTTCCAGGCTGGCGCGGTGGAGCGCAAAAAGCCGCTCCTGTAATTGCTCACGGGTTAACAGCATGAAAAAGACACCTTGCAGACATTATAATCAATTCAGCGCGTTTTGATAGAATTTGAAAGGAAGCCAAACTATACTTGGCACAACCAACATGACAACTTCCCGCATCTCCGCCTTCTACAAGATGACCCTCGAAGAGCGCCGCGCAAAAATCGCGGAGGCTGCGCCGCTGACCCCGCCCGAGCTTGCCCCGTGGACCTCAGGCGGACTCTCCCCCGAAGCCGCCGACCACATGATCGAGAACGTGATCGGCTTGTACAGCCTGCCGCTCGGCATCGCGCTCAACTTCATGGTCAATGGACGCGACGTACTCGTTCCGATGACGCTCGAAGAGCCGTCCGTTGTAGCGGGCGCCTCGTTCATGGCCAAACTCGCGCGTGGCGGCGGCGGATTCACCGCCACGACCAGCGAGCCGCTCATGATCGGGCAGATGCAGGTCATCCACCTGGTCAACCTGCACGAAGCCAAATTGAAGATCTACGAACACAAAGCGGCCTTGCTCGAAGAGGCCGATTCCATCGACCCGATCCTCAAGAAATTCGGCGGCGGCGCGCGCGACCTTGAGGTTCGAGTATTCGATAATTCGCCAATTGGCGGTTTTTTGGTCGTCCATCTCATTTATGATGTGCGCGACGCGATGGGCGCAAACGCCGTCAACACCGCATGCGAACGACTCGCCCCAAGAATCGAGGCGATCACGGGCGGCAAAGTCCACTTGCGGATTTTGTCCAACCTCGCAGACCGAAGAATCGCCCGCGCACGCTGCACCATCCCTGTGAAATCGCTGGCATTCGACAACTTCTCGGGCGAATCTGTGCGCGACGGCATCATCGCCGCCTACGCCTTCGCCGCCGTGGACCCGTACCGTGCCGCCACCCACAACAAGGGCATCATGAACGGCGTGGACTCGGTGGTCATCGCCACGGGCAACGACTGGCGCGCCATCGAAGCAGGCGCGCACGCCTACGCCGTCAAAAACGGAGGGTACACCTCGCTCTCCACCTGGGGCAAGGACGCGGACGGAAACCTCGTCGGCACGCTTGAAATGCCGATGGCGGTGGGCATCGTCGGCGGCGCGACCAAGGTCCACCCCGCCGCGCAAGCCGCCGTCAAATTGATGGGCGTGAAAACCGCATCTGAATTGGCTGAAATTATTGTTTCTGTTGGTCTCGCGCAAAACATGGCTGCATTACGCGCCCTCGCCACCGAAGGCATCCAGCGCGGACACATGTCACTACACGCAAGGCAGGTCGCCATTGCGGCAGGTGCGACAGGTGATTTAGTCGAGAAGGTTGCCGCGCAAATGGTGGCGGAGAAAGTGGTGCGGATTGACCGAGCGGAAGAGATTTTGAAGGAACTCAAGGCTTGACAAATACGCATAAGGTATATATTATAAATATATACTAAAGGAGATCAAATGGAAACAGCAAAACTTTTCCAAAACGGTAAAAGTCAAGCCGTCCGCCTTCCAAAAGAATTTCGCTTTGGAAGTGACCGTGTGTACATTAAACGCATCGGGGAGGCAGTAGTGTTGCTCCCTTACCAAACACCGTGGAGCACACTTATTGAGAGCCTTTCCCTATTCTCAGCCGATTTCATGGATGAGCGCAATCAACCACCTCTTCAGAATCGTGAGGATGCGTTTGCATGAAATACATGCTGGATACCAATATCTGCATCGGCTTAATCCGCCAGAAGCCTCAAACATTGATCACGCGATTAACCAATTGTGCTCCTGGCGAAATTGGGGTTTCAAGCATTACGATGGCTGAATTAATGTATGGAACACAAAAAAGCAACCGCCCGGAACAGAACCAATCCGCGCTTGAACAATTTTTGCTTCCCATTGAAATTGCAGATTTTGACCAACATGCATCCATTGTGTACGGCTCTTTACGCGCTTTATTGGAAAAAAATGGGAGCATCATCGGCGCAATGGACATGTTAATCGGCGCTCACGCATTGAGTTTGGGCGTCATTTTGGTGACAAACAATACCAGCGAATTCAGCCGAATTCCCAACCTCGAAGTGGAAGATTGGATTTAATGAAAAAAACGCGCTCTCGTCACCGAAAGCATCCAACGCGGACACATGTCACTACATGCAAGGCAGGTCGCCATCGCCGCAGGCGCGACAGGTGATCTGGTGGAGAAGGTCGCCAGCCAGATGGTGACGGAGAAGGTGGTGCGGATTGACCGGGCAGAAGAGATTTTGAAAGGGCTATAATAGGTTCGTGGATTCAAAACGCGTTCTCACCTCCGAAGAAATCTCCGCCATTGTGGACGGATGTAATTCCATTGACCACGCACAAATGGACTTGCTTGCAAAAATGCCGCCCGGAAAAAGGATTTACCCCAGCCTCCGCGCAAGTGCCATGATACGCGCTGGTTTGCGGACTGCATTCAAAAGGAAATTTCCAAACCTTTCCCTGTCGGAAATCAACATGAAAATCCTGGACTATCTGACTTTCATGGATGGCAAATATGGACATGCTTGATTTTTACATCCGTGTCGTAAAGGCATTGAATGAAATCGGCGCGCCATACATGATTGTTGGCGCATTTGGAGGCACGATCTATGGAATCACCCGCGCCACCCATGACATTGATATCATCGTAGATTTACAAAGGCAGGATTGCGAAGCGTTATCCCAGAAGTTTCCCCTCCCGCGTTATTACGCCGACCCGGAGATGATAAAAAATTCCATCGAAATGGGGATCATGTTCAACATCATCGATTCGAGCGAAGGGATAAAAGCAGACCTCGTTCCCCTGAAACGCGAACCCGATTATCAACTCGCATTTGACCGCCGCGTTCGCGAGACGTTCACCGACGAAAACGATGAGCCATTTGAAGCGTGGGTCGCACAACCAACAGACATCATCATCGGAAAATTGCAGGCATGGAACGAAGGCAGGTCAAACAAGCATCCTGATGATATTTTCGCCATCTTATATTTCTGCCTGCGCGGTTTCAGTAATCACCAGGTTGATATTAAAGATGTTAGCAAACAAGCAGCCCATATTGGGGCAGAAACCCTCGACATGTGGAATAAAACTCTTGCAAGGGCAAGGGAAGAAATCGAAAAAGGCGATACACCGCGCAAGTGGTAGACACACACCGGTGTCACCGGAACATCCTTCGAAAGTTAGTTGACATTACCTTCATGGCTTTGATCATCTTTGATTATGACGGCGTGCTCGCAGACACACTCGATGACCTGATTCAGTTTGGGCAGGAAGCCTGCAATCAACTGGGCGTCAACCATGTGGTGACCAAAGATGACCTAAGCAATCTCGAGGTGATGTCCTTTGCAACCTTCGGGCGGGCGTGTGAAGTCCCTGAGCATCTCATAGATGATTTCGTCAAAATCAGTTTAAATCTGTTTGCAGAAAAAGAAACCCCGCCCGCCATCTTCGCGGGTTTGGATCAGGTTATCAGGCACTTTTCTGCCAATCACAAGATCGCAGTCGTGACGACAAATTCATCCCAAAACGTCCATGCCTTTCTCGTCAAACACAGACTAGACAGTTTCATTCATGCAGTATATGGTGTCGACACGCCCGGCTCGAAGGCGCAGAAAATATCCATGGCGCGAGAGCGTTTTGTAGAAAACGGAGAGGCAGTGTTCATGATCGGAGACTCGTTGAGCGATGTCCGCGCTGCAAAGGAGGCAGGCGTGACCAGTATTGCCGCCACATGGGGACATCAAAGTTTGGAGACGCTGCAACGCGGAGAGCCGTATCATGTGGTTAGTTCTCCAAATAATCTTATTGAGGTCATTGAGCAATAAAATATACGGAAGGCTGATCTCGAGCTGAGACTGCATCCGTTAAAGAGTGTATAACGAACAAGATAGCTTTTGAAAGCCCGCTCCCGCTAAAATCCTCCTACGAATTCAGGAAAACATAATGACAACCCCCCACAATCATATACCCTCCCCCACCCTGCTCAAACCCGTCAAACCTGTCGGCATTGTGGGCTACGGCGCGTATGTGCCGCGCTATCGCCTGCCCGCCAAGGAGGTCGCCCGCGTATGGACGGGTAAGACGGGCGGTATGCCGATCAAAGAGAAAGCCGTGCCCGGGCTCGATGAAGATGTGATCACCATGTCCATTGAAGCGGCGCGGAATGCGATGATGCGCGCCCAGATCGACCCGGCCGAACTGCGCGCCGTCTGGGTCGGGTCTGAGTCGCATCCGTATGCGGTCAAACCAACTTCCACCTTGGTCGCCGAGGCGATTGGAGCCGTCCCCAACACGCAAGCCGCGGATTGGGAGTTCGCCTGCAAGGCGGGCACCGAAGCGCTCGTCGCTGCAATGGGATTGGTCGGCTCGGGCATGGGACATTACGCCATGGCAATCGGCATGGACACCGCGCAAGGCAAGCCCGGCGACGCGCTCGAATACACGGCTGGCGCGGGCGGCGGCGCGTACATCGTCGGTCCCGCGGAAGAGTCGCTGGCGGTCATCAACGCCTCGTATTCCTACGTCACCGACACGCCCGATTTCTGGCGGCGCGAATATCAGAAGTACCCCGAACACGGCATGCGCTTCACGGGCGAACCCGCCTACTTCAAGCACATCACCGAAGCCGCCACGCGCCTCATGGAAGCGATGGGTTCCACCGCCAAGGATTACAAGTGGGCGATCTTCCACCAGCCGAACGTCAAGTTTCCGCAGCGCGTGGCGGGACAGCTTGGTTTCTCTGCCGAACAGATCGAGCCCGGCTTGCTCGTCGGCACGATCGGAAATACCTATGCGGGCGCGGCGATGATCGGACTCACGGCGACTCTCGACATCGCCCAGCCCGGTGACCGGATCCTCGTCGTCTCTTTCGGAAGTGGAGCTGGTTCCGACGCCTTCGACATCACCGTCACTGACAAAGTAACCGCCCGGCAGGGTCTCGCCACGAAGACGCAGGCATACATCGCGCGAAGAACTGAAATTGACTACGCAACGTACGTCCGCTTCCGCGGCAAGTTGGCGATGAAGTAAAGACCTCGCTGGTTGAGTAGCCCCGAATGCTCTTTGAGGGGCGTACACTTGCACCGAATGCAAGTATGGTGTCGAAACCAGTAATTAAATGGAAATATAAAATTTCATGATGCGGTCTCGATACGGGCGAGAAGAACACTCGCCCTACTCTACCACCATTAGTAACTGAGGATATTCATGACAGACGTCGTTATTGCAGGAATTAGACAAACCGAGGTCGGCGAGCATTGGGATATTGGTCTGCGTGACCTAGCCTATGCTGCTGCAATTATTTTATTAATGACAGCGCTGGCGGGTTGTACGCCAAAGCCTACAGAACCTATCCACACCGATTCATTTTTTTCAGGACAGGCACTATTCGATGCAAACGGCAATGGAGAAATTGACGCCGAAGATACGCCCGTAAGAGACGCTACATTTATTGTTGAACTTCAAGACGGCACAGAGTTCGGGAGCCAAACAAGCGACACAGGCAATGCATTCGTCACGATTCCATCAACTGTGGAGTATCCTGTCACTGTTCGCATGGAAACGCCCAAGGGCAGCCTGCTAACAGTAATTGAACCTCCCACAATTACCTTGTCGGAAACGACAGGCGAAACTATAAAATTTCTTTTTTCATCAAAGTGAGACATTCATGACAGACGTCGTTATTGCAGGAATAGGACAAACCGAAGTCGGCGAGCATTGGGATATTGGTCTGCGTGACCTTGCTTATGCCGCCATCCATGACGCGATCCAAGATGCGGGCGGTCTCAAGCCGCAGTCGCTTTTTGTGGGCAACATGCTCGCGCCGAATCTCTCGCGGCAGGCGCACGTCGGCGTATTGCTCGCAGATTATGCGGGGCTGACGGGCATCGAAGCCGTGACCATCGAAGCAGCGGGCGCATCAGGCGGGGCAGCGCTCCGTCAGGGCTATCTCGCCGTCGCCAGCGGCATGGTGGATGTGGCGCTCGTCGTCGGCGTGGAGAAATTCACCGACAAGGTCGGCTCGGAGGTGGACGAAGCCCTCGCCACCACATCCGACTCGGATTTTGAAGCGGTGCAGGGCATGACTCCCGCCGCGCAAGCTGCGCTCTTGATGAAACGTTCCATGCACGAGTACGAAATCCCCAAAGATGGATTTGCTGGTTTCGCGCTCACCGCGCATGCCAACGGCGTGGCGAACAAGAACGCCATGTTCCGCAAAGCCATCAAAGCGGAGACGTACGCCAAAACCGAAATGGTCAGCGACCCGCTCAACATGTTCGACATGGCTCCCAATGCGGATGGCGCTGCCGCGCTGCTTTTAACGCGCCGCGAGCTGATTCCGTCCAGTTGGGGGAATCCGCTTGTGAAGATCGCCGGCTCGGGGGCTTCGTCCGACACATTGGCGCTGCACGACCGCAAGGACATGCTGTACTTCGACACGGCGCAACTCTCCGCGGACAGGGCCATGAAGCAGGTCGGCTTGACGTTGGATGGGATTGACTTCTTCGAATATCACGACGCGTTCAGTATCTATGCGGCGTTGCAATTGGAAGCGGTAGGGTTTGCGATCAAGGGCAGCGGATGGAAACTCGCCGCGGATGGTTCGATTGGGTTGAAGGGCAAAATCCCCTGTGCGACGATGGGCGGCATGAAGGCGCGCGGATTCCCCGGAGGGGCTGCGGGCGTGTATCAAGCCGTCGAAGCGGCGATCCAGTTACGGGGTCAGGCGGAGGCGAATCAGGTCGAGGGGGCGCGGTTCGGATTGATCCAGTCGCTGGGCGGACCGGCGTCCACGGCGGTGAGTCACATCCTGCAAAGACTTGATTAGACGATGGACCGTGGACGATGGAATTCGTTCACGGTCTTTTTATTTGCGTCAGGTATGAGTCGACAGGGTCGTTTTCAAAGCCGAAGAAGGTATAGAATTGAGTGGTGGGTTGATCGGCTTCGAGCAGCAGGGAAATCGCTGGCTCTTTATGGGCGTAATAGCGCGAGCGCCAGCCATAGGTGGAATTGAGGTCGGCGCGGACGATTGAGAATTTGCCTTCCCCTTCCATCAACCCCATTTGGATTTTAATTTTGGAGTCGACCAGCTTGCTGGTCACTGGAGCAAGTAATATCCCATACTGAGAAGCGAGCTTCTCGATTCCATATTTACCATCATTCAACAACCAGTGCAGGATATAGTGATGCGGCTCATTTGCTGCAAGATCATCGATGACCAGCCACCTGTCCCCTTCCAATGCCATGACCGTCCGTTTGTGGCGGACAGGTTTATAGCCGTCATGTTCGCCTTGCCATAAATTATCCGTTTGCTTGAGGACGCGTCCCTTCGCCCAGTTCGTCCATGTGAAGCGGCTGACCATGGTCATTTGGTCTTTATCATCCACTGTCACCGTGTTATGCGCGGACGTGCGAGCCAGCCCGTTGCGCCAGATGCCTTCGCCAGAGTACAGGTAGGTTCCAGCGTCGATGGCGATGTTGTGCCCCCCCATCCATAAATCCATGTGGAGTTGGTCGGCGTGCGAGGGGCGGGAGGTGAAGTCGGTGCAGCGAATCACCGCTTTGCTATTTTCTCCATGAAGGATATAAACTCCTCCATCGGGAAAGGCATCGCCAAATGACTTCTTTCTTCTTTCCTCTTTCTTTTCTATCTCCACTCCACACAACCAATAGACATCTTCATCCCAAGCGCCGGGTTCGAACATTGGCTCGCCGGTGGTGATGACAGCGCCGAGTTGCAACAATGGGCGGTAGTCGGTGAAGTCGCAGTTGTTGAGCGGGAGGACGAGGGCGCCGTCGTTGGAGCCGTAAACGGGCATTTGTCCAGTGGCAGGGTCGATGAGGCGGGAGAGGCAGGTGATGGAGTTGGAGATGGATTGTTGAAGTGCTTTGGAAAATGGAGAATGGTTAATATCTGCCAAACGAATTGCGTAGAGGTAGAGGTGCAGGATAAAGCGATGGTAGTTGAGGGAGTACATGGCGTAACTGCCATCGGGAAAGATCTGTATGGCGGCTTCGGATTCGAGGAGTTTTTTACCGATGGCGAGGTATTTTTCAGCATGTTTGAGTTCGGGGAAGAGCAAGCCGACCATCCATAGACCGAAGGCTTCGCTGATGGTGTGATTGCTGCGGGTGGAGATGGCGTAGCCGATGTTGGCGTGAATCCGTTCGGCTTGGGCGGCGACGAGTTGGGTAAATTGGGTGATGTGTTCAGGCGTGGTGGATGGGGAATGGATGAAGGCGTAGAAGCCGAATGTCCATGCCATGAGACGCAGGACGATCTCTTGTCCGTCTTTCCAGTTGGCGCCGCTGTTGGGGGGATTGTGTTCCGCCCAGTCTTGAATCAGTCTCCAGAAGGCTTGGGGATATTTTTCATCTGCGGTGGCGGCGTAGGCGCGGACGAGGGTGTAGACGAAGGCGAAGCGGTTCGGTTCCCAGATGAATTTGATGTCGGTTGGGGAGTCGTCGGAGATTTGTGACCAGTGAGGGGTATTGCTCAAGCCGCCGTCCTCGGCGGCGCGTTTGGTGTAATCGTCCGCCGCCGTCCCACGGGGATGCTTCGCTAAGGGCGGCGTCGGGAGCGTAGACCAATTCGGTGGAAAGCCTACTTGATGGTAGGTGTGCGAGAAGTATTTGAGTTCGCCATTGAGAAGTTTGTTCGCTTCTTCGATGGCGGTGTTGCCGTAATCTGGGCGAGGTCCCCTCGCCCCTACGGATGCAAAGAATTTTGGTGCATGTGTTTTACGCCATGCGGTATAGGAATCAGAATCAGAGGGGATGTTCGGTTTGGGCCAATGCTTGAGCGGACGGTCGCTCCATTTGTATTGCGGGGTCTGCAAGCGGATGAGTCCGCTGCGGAGGCGGAAGGCGTAGGCGAGGCGAAAGGCTGACCAGCGCGGACCAAGTTCGAGGTAGAGCGAGGCGAGGGTTCGGAGTTTAGTCAACATTCTTTAGCCGGGAAACGTATCGAGACAGGATCAGCCAGAGAAGGGGAAGTCCGATAATGATTAATGGCGGGGCGTAGGGTTGCCCCCAAGACCAGGCGTAGGCGAGGGCGGCGGCGAGGAGGGTGAGCAGAATGTAGAGCGCGCTGACTTGGGCGTGTTTGTAGCCGCCGATGACGAGACGTTGATAAAGGTGATCGCGGTGCGGGGCAAAGACGTTCTCGCGTTTGAAGGCGCGGCGGATGAAGGTGACGCCTGCGTCCATGATGAAGGTCCACATCAGGAGGGTGCCGAGCATGAGGGCGTCGCCGCCTTCATCGGCGGAGAGCAGCGGCAGGACGGCAAAGGTGTAGCCGAGGAAGGTGCTGCCTGCGTCGCCCATGAAAATTTTGGCGGGTGACCAGTTGTGAAAGAGAAAGCCCATTCCCCCCGCGGCGACGGCGAGCGCGACCCAATAGACGAAGTCGTTGTTCGTGCGCGAGGCGAGGAACATCCAACCGAAGGCGGCAGAGAGCGCGACACCGCCCGCAATGCCGTCGATGCCGTCCATGAAGTTGTAGGCGTTGGTGAGACCGACGATCCACAGGAGGGTGATGATAAAGCCGACCGCGCCGAGCTGCAGTTGACCGAAGAGCGGAATGGTGACGGATTTGAAATAGCCCATACCCAGCACGGAGGCGAGGGCGACCAATCCCTGCACGGCAAAGCGTACCCGCGGACTGAGCGAATGCAGGTCGTCACGCCAGCCGAGGTAGGCGATGACTGCGCCGCAGACGAGGTAGATGAGGCTATGAATTAAGTTTGAATTGAATGCTGCGAAAATCCCTGCCACGAGGACGACGATGACGATGGACAAGCCCCCACCTCTTGGAGTGGGCGCGGAATGGGAACTGCGTTCGCTAGGATGGTCGATGATGCGGCGACGTTCGGCGTATTGACGGATGATCCACACGCCGAGGGCGGAGAGGATGGTGAGGAGTGCGAAGATGAGGATGGAGGTCACGGGATGATTCTAAACGAGAAATGATTTTACAACTTCTTCTCTGATGGTTTAGAAATATTGTTTTCAATTATATTCTTCAGCAACTCTCTTAATTGATATTCAGACTCAATTCCAGACAAAAAATGATAATTGTTTGAAATCAATCTATCAAGTGTTCTTTCACTATAATTATTTTCCCTAAATTCTTTCTTATAATGTTTTGATTTAATCAATGGTGAAAAGCTTGAAAACACCAACTCGATTTGGTGAGCAGTAAGTGGACGTAAACTTAGAACGATATTATGCAATTCAAGCGGAAGTTTTTTGTCTTCCTTTGACAGTTCTTTGTTAATATCACCTTTGTAATACGCACCTTGTAAATCCCAAAGATCTCTTTTACTTACCGTGCTATATGTTTGCAGAGATATTTCAATAATCCTATTTTTACTTTTGTAAAAAGTAAAAATATGGTCTACGTAACCGTCGGTTATAGACTTCTTATTTATTTCCCCTCTGTGATGGCTTGTGTCACTTAAGAATGAAAAGCTGGATTTCTCCCATTGAGGCAATTTAATTCCTGCTTTCTTAATTTCATGTAAAGCCAACCGTCTGACACGATACAATTTTTCATATTGATTAAACTGCTGAAATTGCTTTTTGGAAACTTCTTCCTTTTCGTTTTTTTCTTGTTTTCTATTCCATTCTCTTAAGACAGTTCCTTGGATTCTTTTCTCAAGGCGGCTTGAAAAAGTTGAATCGGTAGGAGTTGACCACACTACAATAGGTTTCATCTGCAAATCGAAATGAACCCTTAAGTCGTCAGGTTGTCCTTTTCCAAGATGATCTTTTCTCACAGTATAAATCACTGGGACAAATCGTTGAGCATATCCTGCTTCAAAATAGACTGAAGGTCTTGTGTAAGTTAGGTCGGCAATGCAAAAATCAGCCCCATCAAGTTGTTCAAAGATTTGGAAATTCAAGTCATCATTGCTTTGATGACGATTAATAATTACTGGCTTAATGCCATTACGTTTCAAGGTGGGAAGTATTTGCTTTTCGTAAAATGCATCTGTATCCTCCCATCCAAAAGCCATTGCGATAAAACAAACAGGGGATTTTTTCATATCCGACACCTTATTTCTATGTTCCAAGAATGATTTATTCCTAATTTTATCTCATCCCAAAGCTGTGCGTACTATCCCAACTCCTTCGTTAAAAAATACCTTTGATGCCCTTTCGGGAAATCCTTCAATTCCCCGAACATTTGATACGCCTGCTTCTTGTAAAACTCGGGAGCCTGAAAACTGAACGTGTCCAAATAGGCGTGTTTCGCGCCGCGGATGCGGGCTTCCTCCTCGGCGAGTGCCAGCAGACGGCTGCCATAGCCGTGACGGCGCAGGTCCGCCCGCAGCCACATCAAGTCGATGTAGAGCCAGTTCCAATAGGTGAGGGCAATCACCCCACCCACGATCTTTTCCTCCGCATCGTAGACGACGAAGCAAATCCGCTTGGCGTTTTCTTTGCCTGCCTGCTCTTCGTTGAACGAATTGATCCCGCCGCCGATGGCTTCCCAGATGGGGTCTTCGATCTTTTCCACTTGCTTGATCTGATAATCGTCCATGAGTGCCTCCACTCTTTCATCATACACCCACTGGGAAGGTTTGAATTTACCGGTTCATTGGATATTGGATATCTCGGTTCTTATCCCCACATCAAACCCACGAGGACTGAAACCGAAGTCCCCCAGGTTTCTTCGTTTTATATTACCAAATCGTTTCCAACCCACTCAATACAATTTTTCGATCTCGGCTAATTAAGGGCAGATTCAGAGCCAGTGCAGTAGCCGCAATCACGCGGTCTGGCAGGTCGGGAATGTCATCACGCAAAACATTCGCGATCTGCTCTACAACGTCCATGTTCAGGTCAGCCAATACCAGTCCGCTTTCGCCTGATTTCAATTCCTCCTCCAACATGGACTTCATTTCGGGTGAAATTCGTCTCTTCTCCATCAGATAGACGATTTCAACCAGACAAATCGTCGGAACATAAATACGAATATCGCCCTGGTCGCACGCGTCAAATGCGGCGCGGGCTTGCGAACCAAGGCGAGGACTATTTTCCAGATACCAGATCAGAGCATGAGTGTCGGCAACGTAATCTGTCATTAAATATCACTCCGAGGGAAATTATTCATCATCCCCTTGCGCACCTCGGAAATATCCTTTGAATTAACACCAGCGCCAACCCACAATCCACGCAGAGATTTACGTGGGCGGGCTTTACCAAGGCTTTTCTCAATTTCAGGCAAGGCAAGTGAAATAATCCTCAACTGCTCATTTGGCGGGAGTTGACGAAGCATTTTTAAGACATCGGATGTTGTCGGTGTAACCATAAATCACCTCACAGGTCAATTATACACCGTTGATTTTATCTCCAACCCAATCCCCTCTTCAAAACTGCGCGGACTGAAACCAAAATCCCTTTGGGCTTCTTCATTGGAAAATGCCTTGTTTTCATTTAATCTCAGCACCTGTTCGGCTTTGATGGGCAGGCGCAGTCGTATCCGCTCGGTGAATTGCAAGGCGCGGACGATGGGCATGTAAGGCAGATGAAGTTTCCAGACGCGTTTGCCAAGCGCAGATGCCACCGTGTCGATGACCTGGTTATAGGTCAACGGGTCTTTGCCTGCGATGTTGTAACTCCTGCCAATGGTCGCGTCTGTTTGCAAAGCGCGGAGCACGACTTGAGCGACATCGTCCACGAAAATGGGCTGTTGCAAAGACTCACCGTCCCCGAAGATGGGCATGACTGGTGTCAGGCGCAGCAATCTAATCAACCGCCACATGTTGCGGTCACGCGGTCCCCCGTAGATCATGGTCGGGCGCAGGATCGTGTAGTCCAGTCCGCTGGCTTGGATGGCTTCTTCGGCGGCGAGACGCACGGATTTGCTGCCCGCGTTCAACTGGGTGAAAATGGCGGTGGTGCTGATGAAGATTCCGCGCTTCACGCCCGCCGCTTTTGCGGATGCAATGATATCCTCCGCGTGCCCGAAGCCGAGCGATGCGATGTTGACGAGTGCATCCACGCCGCGCAGGGCGGCGGTCAACGCTTCGGGGTTGGATAAATCTCCAGTCACCCACTCAACTGTCAGCGCGGAAAGAGGCGCGCGGTCGCTGGTGGCACGAGTCAAACAGCGGACTTGGTATCCGCTTTGTAAAAGAAGAGGGACGACACGTGAGCCGGTAAATCCTGTCGCACCTGTGACGAGTACTTTCATAAAAGATTCAACCACAAAGGGTCACGAAGGAAACCCTTTGTGATCCTTAGTGCTCCTTTGTGGTTAATGATTTTAGCAAGTTGAGCGTTTCATTCAATTTATCACGTCGATCTAAATTCTTAACTAAATACTCGCGCGCATTTGCGCCCATCTCTTTGACCTTTGCGGGATTCTGCGACAGTTCGAGAATCTTCTGCGCGAGCATGGCATCATCTGCCGGATGGACATATACGCCGCCCTGCGAAGACTCGATCAACTCACGGGTGATGCCGTCAATGACGATGATGCTGGCGCGTCCCGCCGCCATATAATCGAAGACCTTGTTGGGGTAGGTGGTGCGAAAGGCGGGAATGTCCTGCAGGATGGCGAGACAGGCATCCGCTGAGGCAACGATGCGGGGCATGTCCTTTTTGGGGCGCGTGCCTGCGAAGAGGATGTTGGTGAGGTTTAGGCGATGCGATTCGGACTCAAGCCGTGCGCGTTCCTTACCATCGCCGAAGAGGACAAAATGAATTTTGTCGTACGGTTTCAATCGTCCAGCAGCGCGCAAGAGCGTGTCAATGTCGTTGGCTTGACCAAGCGCGCCCGCATACAAGACCACGAATTTATCTTCGACGCCCAGTTCCCTGCGAATGGATACACCGTCGATGGACGGGTTGAACATGCCCACGTCCGTGCCGTAGGGGATGTAGGTCACTTTGTTTTCGGGCACACCTTTGGCAAGCATGTAATCGCGATAGGCGGGCGAGTTCACCAAAATATGAGTGGCGCGCGCATACAAAAATTTTTCCAGCCAGCGCGAGAGCGCAATGATGAGTGGATTCTTCAACACGCCCATGCTGATGCCGAACTCGGGCCACAGGTCACGGACTTCGAGCAGGAAGGGCGTGCCGCGCAGAGCCGCCACCACCCACGCCGAAACCGCCTGAAAGATGGGCGGTGTGGTGCCCATCACCAGATCCACATCCCTGACGCGCAGCGCCGTCCAGATCGAAGAGAACATAAAACTAAAGAAGGCAATCACGCGCCACACGTAATTACGATGAATGGCGGGATACATGTATGAACGCAAAACACGAATGCCATCAAAATTCTGTTCGGCATACAGTCCGCGCCGATCCACGATGCGCTTGCCCGTCTGATAATTCAGGTCACTGGCGACGATGACGAGTTCATGTCCGCGGGTTTGCAAAAATTGCGCCATTTCGAAATGACGGGTGTGCCCTGGTTCTTCAGGTGAAACGAAGACTTGATTGATAAGCAGGATTTTCATGCGCAGGTGCGATTATACCCAGCGCGGTCACAAATTGCACTTATTAAGAAGGGGGAAAGCGCAATCTGTACCCACGGGCATGATATGACCGTGGGTATTATATAAACCCGCTTCATTTTACGGGATAGTTGATACACTTCGAGTCAGTTGGCAGGTGGCTGGGAGCGGGTCGCGAAAAGGAATGAATGAAGAATAGTTATTAGCGGTCTTGCATTTGCCTTGTTACCCTCGCCAGGTATTTATGCAGGCATCGTTACCACTATTCTGGCTACACGCAGCACTTAATCCTGATAGTCTTTGAGAGTCCCACTGCATAGAATTAGCCTTGAAGAAAGGAACATCTAGAATGGAAATTCCAAGACATTGGCGACTCAAAAAACAACGATACGGTCTCGTAGGCGAGGTCTGCCCGCACTGCGACCATAAAATCTTTCCCCCGCGCGACGTCTGCCCAAACTGCGGCGACGAAGCCAGGGACTTATTTACATTCAACGGCAAGGGTGAAGTGTATTCCTATACCACCATCTACGAAGCCCCCGCTGGTTATGAAGCCAACGCTCCCTACACCGTGGCACTGATCAAACTGGACGAGGGTCCCATGCTCACCGCGCAGCTGACCGACGTGGACAACTCAGAAGTCCAGATCGGCATGCCCGTGGAAATGGTCACCCGCAAGATGAGAAACGACGGCGACGAGCGCGGGCTGATCGTATACGGGTATAAGTTTAGACCCACATTGAACCACATTTAATACATACCACACCCTGTCCCCATATATGGAGATAGGGTGCCAAGAATAGAAGAAAACTCTCCATATAGCTGAATGATCGTGTACGGGAATGGAATTTCTCTCATAAACGATCATGCCGCACTTTCCATTGAAGATTGCAAATTTAATGGAAAAACGCCTTGATAATCCTTTCCTTTTCTCAGGATTGCCAAGGCGCTATTCTTTTAATTAGAAGCTGCTCGCTACAACCGAACTACAATATCACCACCATTTGGAAAATCCAGTAGTTGTTTTCTCACTTCCTGATCCATGATTTTGGCTCGAAACTCCACCTGAATGTCTCGCTTGCCATTGATCCTCGCTTCGGCTACCAGTTCATCCACCAATTGTTTTTTCAACAAAAAGACATGATGCTGCTCTTCGGGAGTCTTGGGCATAGCGTTGTTCAATTCTGCCATCCCAACTTGAAGATTCGACACATACTCCTTGACCTTTTCTTCCCAATCCAACCTGGCATAGGTGTCTATCTTTTGTTCCAAGGCTGTCAGCCTGCGCTTCAATCGTTCTTCTACTGTATACAGTTCACGCATCCGCGCATCAAATTCGGCATCCGCCCTCATTTTTTTACGGGCTTCCGTGATCACCTGCTGGCGCTTGGTGGACTCTTTTTCCAGTTCTTCAAGAATCTGTCCCCGATCTTTTTGTAGGTGTTCATACCTTTGCTTGAGTTGCTTGACCAGGTCTCTGGCTTGCGCATTCAGGAATTCCGGGTTCATGACGAATTCATACAATTTTTCCCAGACCTGTGTTTCCGCTCGTTTGGCGCTCACGGATTTCGGACATTTTGGCGGCCTGAGTTCCTTATGGGGTTGTGGGCAGAAATAGGTACTGATCGGGGTCTTGCGCTCCACCCACTCCCCCTTGCGGCTGTTGCGGTGGGTGGCTGTGCGTGCCCGCCAGGTCAGGTTGCAGGCACATTTCAGATGCCCGGATAGCAGGTAGTCATTTTGCTTGCGGTGTTTGGGGTGGGTCTTGTTTTCTTCTCGCATCTTCACAAACAATTCATAGGTAGGTATATCGATGATGGGTGCAACAGGGATTTGGAAAGTCTGCCCTGCACGGGAATATGTTTTGAATCCATAAGCATACTCTCTGGCAGATTTGAGTATAGCCTGAATACTGGACCGGGACCATTGGATGTGTCGGGGAATGCTGCTCCCCTTTTGTGGAGCAGCCGCAGCGATCAAGTGTTTTCGAATTTGATTGAGGGGAGTTTTTTGAACGTACCATGCAAAGATTTGATGTACCCATTTCGCTTCTTCTTCGACAATGTGGATATTTTCACCTATGCGAATATAACCGTAACGGTCTTGTCCCGTGTTTGCTTTACCCGCCTTAAGCCGCGCTTTGACTCCCATCTCCATCCGTTCTTTCATTCCGTCTAATTCCATTTGGGCTACCCAGGCGCGGATAGGGGCGATCTGGGGATCGAAATTTTCTTTTGCCAATAGGATTTCGATCTTATATTCCTGGACAGTTTCCAAGACTGTCAACATCGCTCGTATTCCGCGATACAACCTGTCCTCTCGCCAGGCAAGGATGACATCGAATTCAGTCCGGAAAGCATCCTTGAGCATTGCCAATAGACCGGGACGATCTGAACGACTGCCTGAAGGTTCGACCAGTTTGTTGCCTATCCTATACTTTTCCACATCGCGATAAACACGAACCACTTGCAATCCTTTTTCTTTTGCCATAGTTTGGCAGTCACTCTCTTGCTCGCTGGGACTGGATTTTCCTCCCTGGGTTTCAGAAGAAGTACGGATGTAGATCACTGCTCTGCCAGACATTTGAAAACCCTTCATAAGAACATAAAACCTGCCAGTTCAACGATACATGAGCTACTGAATAGGTGATGCCGAAGTGTCGTTAAGAAATTGCAACTTATTGCAACGATGAAACTTTATGAATAGCATAACCAAAACGGCGGCGAGGTTTGTACAGTCTCGCCGCCGTTTTGATCCTTGTGATCTTACGGTATCCAATTGGACAATACGTTCACAACCAAATCAGAATTGTTTGGGTCGTTCGTTTTAAGATGAACCGCAAAATTGTGTGGACCGTCCATACCCTCGTGCATCATGAAGGCAGTGGATTGAACGATCGTGCTTTCACCGGGTTTGAGTACCATCGAACCGATGGTCAATTCGGGGGGTCAGCATCCCTCCACAACTTCGACATATGGTTCTTCCTTGAAACGCAGTGTGCCATCACCGGTGTTGGTGACCTTGATAGCAAAGGTCTTTTCCACGCTGAACTTCACATCGCCATAATCAATCAACCGTTGATCCACTGCGATGGATGGCGTGCCGCCTCCATCACCCCCTTGACGTGCGAACAGAAATACGGCAAGAGCAACAAATACCCCGCCCAGCGCCAGAAACAACCAAGGAAATTTCTGCTTTTGTTTCTGTCTCTTATGTTTTTTACTCATAGAGCCTCCTTAATTTTGATATTCAAACTGGAAAGAATAGATGTATGCGATCAGGTCCCAGATTTGTTCTTCGGTGAAGATCGAACCCCACATGGGCATGCCTGTGCCCATGCCGCCGCGCAGGATTTTCCCTTGTAACAAAGCGGGGCTTGCACCAAGCATGCGGTGTGGATCAGTGAAATCTACGGGACTCTGCATCACCATGTCCATTGCGCCCTCCATCGATTGCATGGAGGACTCGCCTGCTATTGCCAGGTCGTCGGCAAAGACCCCATCCCCTGCGCCGTTTTCCCCGTGACAGGCGGCGCAATTCTGGGCATAAAGTTCTTTCCCATTGGCAAAGGACACAGATGTCGTATTGGACTGCCAAATATAGGCGACCACATCCCAACGTTGTTCTTCTGTGAGGGAAGTATTTTTCAGTTCGGTAAACACATCATAGGGTGAATGTGTCAGATAATCTTCACGAGATAAAGTAATCGAGTTGGTCGCTGTCAACGGCTGACCGTTAATCGCAGAAGGTTGATCAGCAGGTATCAATGGCGCTTCATGTGGAGCGTCAAGGTCAAGGTCGAGGGAAACGTAAAGAGGCGGCGAAACAGGCTCAGGGTCCAAGGGTGAACCGCTGACTTCTATCGTGCCGCGCATACGCCAGTGGTTAAGTCCACACCAGCGCGTGCAGTAGAAGGTGTATATCCCAGGCTTGTCGAAGTTCAATGTAATATCCGTGACTTTGCCTGGGAGGATGTCCACGCTTTGCATGTCCATCTGACCGACTGCAAAGCCATGTACAACGTCATCGGAAGTGATCTTTAGATGAAGGGGCTTGCCAACTTGTGCTTGAATGATATCGGGATTCCAGCCGCCATCCTCCGCCATGCGTGCATGGATCAAGGGTGTGCGTGCCCAAAGGAATAATGGCGCGCCAACCGCGAGGAGAATTCCTGTGACGATCAGAAAACGGGCGATGAGTTCAGGTCGTTTCATAGTAATAACCAGAGCATGAGACACGTGGCAAGTAAACAATATACGATCACCGGGATGGGTGAAACTTTCACTTCCCCGGCGGCTTTTTGCGCGGTGCGAGCCGACCAGATCAAGCCGCCGACCAGCACCAATGTTTGTGCGGGTGCGAGAATAGAGGTGAGCATCGGCTGCCATGCCATATTCGCTGTACCAAAAAGATTCCAACCAAGACCCAGCGGATCGGATAGAGCGGCTATGATGTAGGATGCGTTGGTGAGAACGAAGGACAGGCTGAATGCCACCCAGAACATCAACCCCAATGGAATGAGGGCGGTTGAGAGTGACGCAAAACGTTGTTTGAGCGGCAAGGCGTTCTTCGTATTTAGAATACCAAGCGTGAACAAACCAGGCAGAACAACGAAGATGATAGCAAGAAAAACAACAGCATAAATGAACCATGCTCCAGAACCAACGTTGTAGGCTGCATCTTTGAACGCACCCCACGGACCAAGCAGAACGCCTGCATAGATGATTGCCGAGCCAAGCATAATGAACGCCTTGAAGGCTTCGTCCATGCGAGTCGATGGTTTAGCGAGATCAGCAGAGAAAGGACGCAGGTTGACGGCGATATTATCGTGCGGGCAGGTGCGGATACATTCCATGCACAAGCCGCAATAGGTGTTCTTTGTCAAGCCGCCAGGGAAAATATCCCACGGACAGCCATAGCCTGTGGATGAGCCGTTGTAGCAGGGCTTGCCTTCACAAGTGACACAGACCTGCTTATCCTTGATGCGCAATTCGACGGGGGCGGTTTGTGAATACAAACCGATAAATCCGCCAACGGGGCAGAGATAGCGGCAAAAGGCGCGGCGTTCGAAGACTGTGCTCAATCCAATCGCAGCAAAGAGCATGGCGGCAAGCACAATGCCGGTGATGTTCGGGGTGGTGAGCAGAACACTGCTGAAGAGAGCCAGAAGCAGGAATGAAATATTCTGCAACCAGATATTGCGGAACATCTTCGGTACACGGAGATTGAGCCACTTCGGTCTTTTGTCGGGGGGACTCAACACTGCGCCGCGCTGTAACCATTCCCCTGGCAGCGGGATCGGGCAAACTGCGCACCATCCCCGCCCGAAGAAGGGAACCGCGACCAGGATCAGGAGCGCCCACCATGCGATCCATACAAAGACAATGCTAAAGTTATGACTCCCAACTGGGGTTCCGATGAGTCCCGCAAGGATGGCAAAGATATATCCGATCAACATCACGATGAAGACTGCCAATTGCGGGTAACGGCTTTTGAGAATGTTCTTTATAAAAGGGATACGGGTAAGTTCGATCTTCGCCATAATAGGACTACGCTTTTTGTTTTCTGGATACCGTCATACCAAGCACAGCCAACGCTGCCAAACCGATGGAACGATAGAGCCAGTTGTTTGAACCGACCGTCAACTTGCCGATCATGAACGGATGCATGGCTCCACAGGTGATGTTGCATCGAAAGCGGAAGGAGCCGGGTTTATCAGCAACGAAAGTCAAAGTCGCAGATTGACCTGGATCCGCTTCGACGGAAATATCGTAGTCATCCACATAAATGCCATGTACTACATCGGTACTCACCAGTTGGATGGTTACAGTGTCGCCGGGGTTGACTTTAATCTCAGAGGGAGAATAGGCAAATTGGTGCGCATCAATCTCAAAGGTCCGTTCTTGAGGCGTGATGGGCTGGGCTGGCAGCGGCGCGAACGCCACCACCAGTCCAGCCGTTACAAGGAGGAGAAGAGAGAAATGAAAGCGCATGAGGTTATGGGATGTTGGTCGGTCCGTATTTGGAGTAGGTCGCATCTACATATGCCCTGGCATCCTGCGGACTTTTGCCGTCATTCAACATGCGCATCACATCCTGTGTGATATCCACGCAGATGGAGCAGCCGAGGGCGTGATTGTCGAAGGTGATCTTCCCACCGGCGTCCACGTTCGAAACGTAGCAATCGTAATTGGAGGTGTGACCGATGTCGCCGCATCCGCAATAGCAAGGAATGTCCTGCATGATGTCGGGGTTGGCGACGTTGAATTGATAGGCTTCCTGCACCGCCACAGGCGCAGACTGAACGTCCATCGGCATTTGATCCATAGGCGCCATAACAAGATGGACTTCACTTGAACTTGATGTGGAACAGGCTGATACTGCTACACCAACCAGCGCAAGGACAATCAAGAGGAAAAAGAATTTGTTTAGTTTGGAAAACATATTGAGCCTCCGTGTTCGGATGGCTCAATAGTAATCTGACAATTGAGTTATCTCCAGCGCAGTACGGCGGGTGGGAATATGCGCCAAATGGCTTATGATAAATGTCATAGCTGTGATTTCGGCTTCTAACTTGAAGATAATATGGATTTTTGAATCATGGGACAATAAAAATCCGCGTTCCATACCCTGGGGTAAAGATACGGTCGGGCTTGTGCAAAGGCAGAAGCCAGCGGAATATCCATTTGGCTTCGCTAATGCGCATGTTTATGCATCCACGACTCATGGGGGTGCCAAAATTATCATGCCAGTATGTGCCATGAATTGCCACGCCCGATTCGGTAAAGAAGCTTGTCCAAGGCACGCCAGGTAATTCATAATCATCCAGACTGGCAAATAGATTTCCATTCCCCATATGTTTGGAGGGATATTTTGACATGATGCGAAATTCGCCGCCTGGTGTTTTCGTTGAAATCACCTTGGGGCTTGGGCGCCCAGCCGGGATGCCTGAGGAAATATTCGTCTGAAACGAGACTTGGTCATATTCATAAGCTGTCAATATTTGGGTGGACAGGTTGACTTCTATACGTTTGTCCTCAAGAGGCACATTAGGGGAAATGGGCGTCCATTCTTCCAATGGGATCGGGCGCAGGTGAATCGCCAACACATGATATGAGAAGCCAACCAGTTCATCGAATATCCGATACCAGGGCTGACCATCCGGACCTTCGTCAATCCCATCTATCCAATGCACGGATCCATAATAAAGCCGCAAGTTGGGCTGCCAACCATAGGTCTTCGTGTAACGCATTGCTTGGGTATAGGGCACTGTCAATTCGGATAATTGCCGCGTCCCTTCCGGGATGGTTGTCAGTGGTTCATTAAAAAGCATCTTGATCTTTTGCAAACGCGCACGGTGCATGTACCCACCCCACACGCGATACCAGATGGGATTGTAAGCCGGCATACCAGAATTAACCTCTTCATAAATATTAACCAATTCGTCCCTGAACCACTGTCCAACGATCAAACTTTGATCGTTGGGAGCTTGAAATACACTGACAGAATTGGTTGTCACACGCGCCTGTTCTATATCATCGAATCTTCCCAAGTTGGGCAGGAATGGAGAAAATACAAGTCCTGTCAGAGACAGGGAACTCAGTTTAAGAAAATCGCGGCGGGAGATAAGTGCCATGTTCGCTTTCTCAAATCAACTTACGGCAAATAGGATATTGGATTCAGAAAGACGCCATTTAGAAGAATCCGGAAGTCGACGTGGTTGCCGGTCGAATTACCTGTGCTGCCAGATTCGGCAATCTGTTGTCCCTTGCCAACAGTCTGCCCTGTGCTGACCAGGTTAGCTTCGTTATGTGAATAATAGGTCTGATAGCCATTACCGTGATCGATGATTACCATATTGCCATACCCGGTATCATCCCAGCCTGAGAAGACCACCGTGCCGCTATCGGATGCAAAAACTGGTTGACGGAAGTCTGTGGCTAGATCAAGAGCAGGATGACCGCTCCAGTATTCTTGGGAAAGAGAGTAGGCGTAGACGGGCCAAATAAAGGTGCCTGTTCCAAGGTTTGGAACATCGCTGGAATAACCCCGGCCATTTGACCCTGCTTGAGATGCGGCTGGCGCCTGTGCTTCTGACCATGAGATGGGGGCGACGCCATTGGGAACGATGATCTGCTGTCCCACGGTTAATTGAGGCGGCTTCGTCAAATCAAAATTATTACCGAAATACTCAAGGATTTCCTGTGGGGGTGTCTCGTGAAGACCTACAAGCGTTTCGAGCGTATCGCCTTCTTGAACAGTATGCAATACACCATCCACCGGCAGGATATTCACAGTATCACCAATTCGTAGGCTACCTGCCATCGCATTTAGATTCTCGTTAGCCCATAAGACGGTTTCCGGTTGGATGCCAAACTTCTGCGCTATGGACCAGGGCGAATCACCCGGCTGTATTCTGTACTGGAACACCTTGCTAGTCGAACGCTCTGGGATGTTGGTTTTTAGCTGTAAGCGTCGTAGAATGCCAGCTTCCATTGACTGAATCTTTAAATTTGCATCCAAGGGCGGCAGAGTTGGTGTGTTGTTGCTAGTCTCAATTTGGGAAGTCGATGCGGCGACTGTCTTTACAGGGTTTGCTGAAAATACATAGGCTGCAACAATGGATGCAACACAGCCCGCCACCAATAGGAGGTTGAATATTTGTTTCATCTTGGTCTTTGCATGGTTTCGATAGCGACCGTGGAAAAAATCGATCGTGCTTTCACTTGATAATATTGCCTTGGGATGCAAAAGACCAGCGCCATCTTGCCGGTCTGATAAATACGCAAAATGGCGCATGGAGTTAGGTTTCAATCCGGACGGAATACCTGCGCTTCTTTTGAGAATGCCGTCAAACCGCAGAAATAAATTTTTTGGGATCATTCACAAATTCATCCCGACAGCCGCGCGCACAAAAATAATATGTCTGCCCTTTCCATTCTGCACGGAACATTTTCTCGCGCTCGACTGACATGCCGCAAACCGGGTCAATCGCCATCGTGACTGTTTCTTTAAACTCACCATCTTCGAGCCATAATACGCGGTCGGCGATGTCTTTAATACGCTGGTCATGAGAGACGATGACGACACTGCGCCCTTGCTCTTTGGCGATGTGACGAAGCAGGCGCATGATTTCATGACCAATCTTTGAATCGAGATTTGCTGTCGGTTCGTCAGCGAGAATCAGGCTTGGGTCGTTGACCAGGGCGCGGGCAATGGCGACGCGTTGTTTTTCTCCACCGGATAATTTCTCGGGGAGAAAATGCAATCGTTCGCCGAGCCCAAGTTCGGTTAAGAGCGAAGCGGCTTTTCGTCTCGCTTCGCCAGATTTCGACCCTGCAAGTTCTGCCACGATGGCAACGTTTTCCAATGCAGTCAGCGCGGAGAGCAGGTTGAAATCCTGAAAGATAAAACCAAATTGTTTGAGGCGAATCTCAGGCAGGCGGTTTTCTGCCAGCGCGCTGAGGATCGTTCCGTTCAAATGAATCTCGCCTTCAGTGGGTTTGAGCAACGCGCCCAGCATGGATAAGAGGGTGGTCTTGCCTGAACCGGAGGGACCCATGATTAACACGATCTCGCCCGGGTTTACGGACAACGACACATCATGCACTGCGGTGACTTCGGTGGAACCAGAGCCGTAGCGTTTGCTCACATGATTGATTTGCAACGATTTATTGTTGGAAGAAGTAAACATGCTCACCTGCCTCGAAATACCATCACCGGGTCCAAGCCCGCAATTTGACGAATGGGAATCATGCCGGAAATTCCCGCAAGGATAAGGGACGCGCTGGCAACCTTAAGTAATGAAACGCGACTGACTACCATTGTCAGATTGACACCAAGCACGGGAATGATCAGTGATAATAACACGGTGATCGTCAGCCCAAAAAGAAATCCCAGCACGACAGACAACATCGCCTGAGCCAGAACCGTTAGATAAAGATCGCGATTGCGCGCGCCAAGCGCTTTCAACATGCCATATTCCCGACGGCGAGAAAGAGTGGAGGTGTATACGGTCAATGACAATACTGCCAAGCCGATCAAAAAGCCGATCAGATTCATGATGGTGACCAGATCGGTGCTCATATCTTTCACAACTTTGCGCTCCTGCCCGGCAAATTGGTCGCGGGTTTGAACCGTGACATCTCTAACCTGCGCTCTGATTCGATCCGCCACCACTTCCGGTGATTGTCCATCATTGACCTTGACCAGCAGAAAGCTGAAGGTATCGTAGTTCTTGCGTAAATCCTCGAAGTCTTTCATGGAAATAAAGGCAATCGAGTTGACCAGACTGGATGTGCCCTCTGTAAAACCGACCACCGTAAAATCTTTACCGAGGATTTCAACTTCGTCACCCAATCCAATCCCGGATTTTTCTGCTACGCCCCGATCCATGATAACTTCATCTTCGTCCGGTAAACTACGCCCGGCTGAAACGCTCCACGGACCGCCAAGTTCGGCGTCCTCTGTCAAGCCGATGACATAAGCCAGGTTGCGCTCATCGCCTGCAATGATATTATTTGCCAGATAGTGGATGGGTGAAACAGAGTCAACGCCCGGCACAGCTTTTACTTTTCTGGCAACACTATCTGGTAGTGAAGAGGATGCCATGTGCATATTGAACACATCCTCTTGCGAGACCCAAATATCTGCGCCACTATTTTCGATATAAGCCGTAATTCGTTTTTCAACGCCGGTAAAGATGGCATCCAATGAAAGGATGAGGAGCAAGGCAAGCGCCACTCCGCCAGATGAAATAACGAGGCGGATCTTGTTCTGAAAGAGGTTACGAAAGGCGAGTCGAATCATTTCCGAAAGACCTCCGCTGGCGCAAGATTGGCAACCACACGTGTGGGGAAGATCGCAGCAAGCAGTGCCATGCCAACTCCGGCAAGAAGCGCCTGCCCTCCATCCACAAGATCAAAGACAATCAGGAATTGAGGCCTGGCAGACATGATCCATTGAGCGGTAGCGTTTGCCAGCAAGATTCCGAGCAAAGACCCGGCAACCGAGGCAAACAAGGCTTGCGTCAGCACAACTTGATAAAGAAAACGATTCTTCCCACCAATGGCTTTGATCACGCCATACTCGCGTTGACGCTCGATTGTGGCAGTGTAGATAATCAAGCCCACGATCATGGAGCCAACGAGAAAAGATATCCCGACCATCAGTCTGAGCGGCGCAGAAAATACTTTCGCAAACAACTTGATGTCGTTGGCAGACATTTCTTTTTTGGTGAGGGCGTTGACCCCGGAATAATCATTCAACCGCTCGAGGATGCGATCTGTGTCGGCGCCATCCTTCGTGGTGAGCAAGAGGAAACTGGTCGCTTCGGGGGCAAGCAATAACCTCTCTGCATCTTGTTTGCGGATGAAGAAAAAGCTGGTCATCCAGGATGTCGTGCCGCTCGACAAGCCAACGATGGTAAAGTCCTTTCCCATGACTTCCACTTCATCGCCAATCTTCAGCCCGTGACGGTCTGCCAATACGCGGTCGAAGACCATTTCCCATTTTGAAGCTGGTTCGTGCCCGGCAATCAGCTTCCACGGTCCACCACCCTTGCGTGGTTCATATCCGATCATGTAGGTGGGTTGTTTCTTGCCATGCAAGTCAAGAATGACGAACTGTGAGAGGATCGGGGCGACATCTTCCACGCCTCGTACGGTTTCCGCTTTTTGTTCCATCCCCGCCGGAAGCAGCGAGGTGGCTCCAAGCAGGTTGACCACATCTTCCTCCGCTACAACAATTAAACCGGGAGAATGGTCGAGGTATCCCGTGATCTGGCTGTTCATTCCAGCCAGAAATCCTTTCAGGATCAGAATCAACATTACCGCCAGCGCCACTCCAACAATGCTCAACGTCAGACGAGTTTTATCTTGAAAGAGGTTACGGCGCGCAAGTGACACGATCAATTTCCTTTAAGAGAACCGGGGTTATCCATGTTTCAAATATAGCACCATGCCTGCCAGGGCATAAGCGCAAATCAGCGCAACATAAATAGGCAAAAATACTTATTCAAAAAAGCCTGGCGATCTCTCGTTGGACTTGTATTTACAAATATTTTCAGGGTTTAATCTAATCACAGATGGTTGCATCCTTAGGTATGTCTGTCAATCAGCAGGTGCTTTCCACGCCAACCGACAAATGCAAGCAATAATCCTCCGGCTAGGCTGAGAATAGAAATCGCTAATGTCCCATCGAACCAAAACTCTACCGGAAAGAGGCGAATGAGCGTATCCGAGTAGGAAAACAGCCATGAACCCGGCTTGAAGAAAACCAGGTGGAAGGTGTTGAACCAAAATTGCCAGCCGAAGATTGCCAGTAAGGCAATTGAGAGAATGATCCCGGAAGTCAACAGTCCACCCGATTGAAGTGCTGAGGCGAGCGCCTTCCGCTCTCCTTTTTTCCAAAGGAAGAAGCTCAGCAATATAAGCAGAATGAATGCCAACTGCCAGACGCGCAAGATAGATTGAAAGACCGCTTGCACGTCAGCCATGTGCAAGACTTCACGTGAATTGTAAACCGGCAAACCATTCAGGAATTGTTTTAAGAGTTCGCCATTGGGAAGATGCGCACGCACATAATGAATGTTCGTTGAAGCAAGGATAAAACGCTGTTGTTGGGTGTAACCAAATGAGTCAGTCGGAAAATTTGCCTTGCCGTATTCGAAAGCCAGATACGAGTCAGTAGCCAGTAACTGTAACGCGCCACCGACAATAAAAATCGTGACAAGCATAACGGTGATTAATTTCAGGATTTTGGTTAGTAGGCTTGGCATCGTGTCCCTTTTCAATGCGAGGTGAATCACCTGTCAGTGTATGGCTGATTAACCTTCCGGCCAGATCTGTGAAGGTGCCGCATAATACGAGAAGAACATTGCGCCATAGCATACGCCATGACGTATCTCCTCTGGAGTGACTTGCTGAATTTCGATTACCGATTTGGATTCCTGAAAACGCGACCAGGGCAGGTGCTTAACGGTTGTCAGAAATGCGCTATCAAGTATTGTCCCAAGCTCCTTTATTGAAGGCATGAGTTGGGGTACCAATACCAGAAGATGGATCGTGTTATCCCACTCTTCCAATCTGTTTTTTCGTGAAGCATCAAACCTATAAACTACTTTAACACAGGGCAGCCATAAAACGATTTTTTGAGCGATCTCTCGTTCCAATGAAAACCTAAAAGCCTCTAGAAATTCATGACGTTGACTCAGCTTCACTAGGTCAACTCGTTCAAGCAGGGGATGTAATTGGTCCGTAGCAACCCTTTGTGCGCGGTCGCATAATTCATCTGCTATCTGCCTAAACTCATCTGCATTCCTGGGAAGGCAAACTGTAACCTCCGGGACCTGAGACCTGTGCTTATGGGTCGCCTTGGCTCCGTTTCTCCAGAAGGTATGTATCTGTACTGTTTCGTGTTGCATGTCGTTCCTTATTAAGGTATTTATGATTTATCGTCTTCGATGTACTACAAACTAATTGTGTCAAGCACCCGTGGACCTGAATTCACCAGAGATTTCCTTACAGACATTGACTCTATTGAATGTGAGGGCGATGAGGCACCTGCAGTGATTTTTTTGCCTTCTCACCTAATTCCGGTCTGGCGTATAACTTCAGATTGTGTTCGAATTCCGTCTGACATCGCGGGCAGCATAGAAAGTAATTCACGCCCTCGACCTCGATGATGATATGAGCCTTACCGCGTTGAAGCCGCTTGCCGCAAACAGGATCTTTGAATAACATGGGTCCTCCTTGTGAAAATTTACTTATGAGAACACGTGAACACTGTCCCTAGTGGCAGCCACCGGAATGCCCGGCATGTTCGTTCTTCTTTGCCTCGGCAGGATTCGATTCCGCGCCGGGCTGGTGTCCGGCGTGACCACCATGTCCACCGTGCATAAAGAGATGGCTGCCGACCATCAACGCGATGAAGCCATAATATGCAACGGTATTGATCGCCACATTGAAAACGAAAATTGCCACAAGCGCACCAATCAAGCCAATGCCTAGAAACCAGGCGATGAGAGGAATGCGTACGGGACGATCTGTTACTGAGGGATGGGATTCCATTTATTACTCCTTTGAAAGCAATCTTCTTTCAAAAGTGAGTCTACATGACTTGTGGATTGGGAGTGAGAGGCGTTTAGCCTATTGCGGACATACGCTGTTTTGCGGATAGCGTTTATGCCCATACGAATGTATAGAAGATCTCTCAATTTTATGAATACGCAAAATTGCCTATCGAACCGGATGCCATTTGGCGCTTGTCCTAGGATATGCAAAATTTCATAATGAATTGAAATGAAAAACCCAAAATATTCCAAACCCATTCTGATCATCCTTGTCGTGTCTATCCTGGGAATCCCCGCGATTTACAACCTGCCCGCAGTTCGGGAACGAGTCGGATGGCGGGTGGCTGAGTTGGCAGCGCGTATCAAGTACGCCTTTTCGCCTCCAGAAGAGGTGATCTTTGTCCCTGAGGAAAATGCAATTTCACCAACCGGGGCTGTCATTCCGCCAACTCCTATTCCCACCAATTCAACACCAGACGCCCCATCAAATCTTCCACAGCCCACTTCAACCCAAACATTAACGCCGATACCAAAAAACATTTCGCTCACAGGTGTTCAGCATGAATACCAGACCTGGAACAACTGTGGTCCCGCCACGTTGGCAATGGCGCTTTCATATTGGAAGTGGGATGGCAACCAGCGCATCATCGCAGACTTTACCAAGCCGAACCCACGCGACAAAAATGTGATGCCAAATGAACTGGCAAATTATGTTGAAGAGAAAACCCAATTACAAGTTTCACTCAGAGTTGGTGGGGAAATCCCACTCCTCAAGCGTTTCCTGGCAGCAGGCTTCCCAGTCATCATCGAAAAAGGTTTTGAAGGACGTGATTTCGACGGCTGGATGGGTCACTATGTATTGGTAACGGGTTACAGTGATTCCGACCAGAAATTCAAATTCCAGGATTCCTACTACGGGCCCGATCAGGTTATGGGGTACAAAGATTTTGAGTCATACTGGCGGGCATTTAATTTCACCTATCTCGTAGTGTACCCGGCTGAAAGTAAAGATGAGATCGTGGGAATTTTAGGCACACAAGCGGATGAAGAGTTCAACTACCGCTATGCCGCACAAAAAGCATTTGATGAAATTTACACACTGAATGGCCAGGATCAATTCTTTGCGTGGTTCAATCGTGGTACCAGCCTGGTAAGTCTGCAAGACTTTGCAGGCGCTGCATTAGCTTATGACGAAGCATTTGCGATCTACCCCGCCATCCCTGAAAAGGAAAGACCCTGGCGTATGATGTGGTATCAGACCGGTCCGTATTGGGCTTATTACTATAGTGGACGATATCAAGACGTAATCGGATTAGCAAGCTCAACCTTGTCTGCAATGAGCGAGCCGGTTCTCGAAGAAAGTTATTATTGGCGCGCGCTGGCATACGAAGCGCTAGGTGACCCAGATAATGCCATAAAAGACCTTCGTTCTGCGCTCAAGTTTCATCCAGGGTTCGAGCCAGCGCTGGCTCAACTTCAGAAAAAAGCGCCTTGATGCCACCATGTTACTTAATTTGAAATCACTCTCTCAAAGAAGATCGAATAAGTATTTAGACAACCTTGACTAAAGTGCCCCCACCTGGCTGATATAAATATGGAGTTTCAAGTGGGACTTCGGGGCGGGTCCAGCGATAAATGAATTTTGCGTCGCTCGGGGTTAAGTTCACACAGCCACGGCTGCTGGGCCGCCCATAATTATTGTGCCAGTAGGTGCCGTGGAAAGCGATCCCGGTCCCGGTGAAGAAGGATACCCACGGAACACCAGGCAGATGATAGGTATTCTCCGTCCCATCACCTTGATTCGTCATGTGGATGCTCGGTCCCTTATGGAAGGTGCGAAATTTGCCCGCAGGGGTTTCCGTCCCTTTACCGCCCGTGGAACAACGCGCTGCCAGCACAGGTTTTTCACCTTCAAAGGCGGTCACGAACTGGTTTGCCAGGTCAACATAAATATATTTATTTTCTTCCGCTACTTTGTGCGAAAGTGCCCCCAGTTCACCGGACGGAATCACACGCATCTCGTACGCCGGCACATAAAGAGACTCTTGTATTTGGCGATCAAAAATCCTGTACCAGATGCTTTTTTCATTCTGATTAACAACAACATCGGTAATCCAATGCGTGGATGAATAGTAAATACGGTAACCCCGCTTCGCCACAAGACTCATGTCACGCCGCGTATCACAAAACGGTACCGTAATCTCGCCAAGCACAGTAGTCGCCGGTAGTTCAGTCACAGGTCGTTGATAAAGCGTCTCAACTGGCTGAATCAGTCCAGAGTAGGCATAGCCCAGATTTTCGATGAAGAACCATTTTGAATTGAATGGATTGCCATAACCCGTGTCGCCATCCGTTTCATCGCTGATATTCACGATTGCATCGCGCCCCAAAGTATCCAGCTTCTTTGCGTTATAAAATGGCTCACTATGGAGTTCTACGCCGCTCAACGTAATGCGGCCCTGTTTCGGAGTAATCGCAGCAAATGCACGTTCAAGGCGCAGGTCTGCCAGAAACAACCCCAGCAGACCTGCGCCAGATGCTTTCAGAAAGTCGCGGCGGGAAAAACTCAAGGTCCCTGCTTTACATATCGCATCACAGGCTGCGAGATACCTTGACGTATGGCGTTATAAAATTGCCCGCCAAATAGAACCACATAAAGGGTATAAGCAAAGACCATCAGAAAAGTTGGCGCAGCTTCGTATCCCAAAAAGGCATGCAGCAATCTTCCAGCCAGACTCTCATTTGAAATGAATCCTTGCAAGTTCCAGATAATGGTTGTACCCATCGGAAGCCACCCAATATCTTGAAGTGCCATCACGCTATGTCCAACGAGACCCGCCGCGATCAGGATAAGGAAAATCCCGGTGACGACAAAAAATTTTCGCAGGTTCAGGCGGATGGAGGAACGGAAAAGCAAATAGGTGATAACGGCAGCTATCACTAGCCCGAGGATGGCACCTGGAAACAATCGCATATCCCGTGAGGTGACTAGTAAAGCACTTAGGAATAAAGCTGTTTCCACTCCCTCGCGCAGAACAGAGATAAAAGCCAGGCTTCCCAGTGCAAATGCCTGTCCGCCTGAGATTGCTTCATTGGCTTTTTGTTCAAGCTCACCCTGGATGCCGCAACTCTGACGCTGCATCCAGAGAACCATCCATGTCAATACGCCGACTGCCATCAAAGCCACAACTGCCTCGAAGATTTCCGCAGAAGTCCCCTCGAACTGAAACGCCATATACTGAAAAAGAAATGCCAGCATAACACTAACCACTAGTGCCGCAGCCATGCCGGTCCAAATATGTACCTTGAACTGCGTCTGCTTGATCTTGGTCAGGTATCCTATTAGGATGCCAACAATCAGGAAGGCTTCCAAGCCTTCGCGAATTGTGATGAGTGCGCCAGCGATCATTGTGACCTTACATGGATCTGTTTCTTGACGCGCGAGATGACAATCGGCATCGCGACGATCAAGCTAAGCAACCCGACCCATGCCGAGCCGCCGACGCGGGCCACCAGAGAGTAGTCTCCGGTCAGTGTGGCAGCCAGTAAAAAGAGCAGTGACACGCCAATCGAAATCGGCAGGTAGATCAAGACACTCTTCCGTGCGACTTCTTTTTCGATCATTTCATGTTCCATAGGAACCTCCTAAAAATCAATCATTTCCGGCAGCAACCGTTGACGGTTGTAATTGCGTATTACCACTTCCCTGCCTGGGCTTATGTTCGCGTCCGACCGATGGCTTGAAACCCTTCAACAGCAGCGTGTTTAGAGTTACAGAGATAGAACTGACAGCCATCATCAAGCCGGCTAGTTCGGGACTGATAATGACCGAGGCGAATGTGTAAAACAGACCAGCGCCCAGCGGTATTCCCAATGTGTTATAAAAGAACGCCCAGAACAAGTTCTGTTTCACCTTACGCATGGTAACCTTGGCAACTTCCAAGGCTGTCACCACATCGCGGATATCGTCCTTAATTAGGATGATGTCGCCGGTCTCTTTTGCTACATCTGTGCCGGAACCAATTGCCATGCCTACTTCAGCTTGCGCCAAAGCGGGAGCATCGTTCACGCCATCGCCAACCATCGCAACCTTTTTTCCCTGCGCCTGAAGCTTTCTGACTTCCTCCGCCTTGTCCTGCGGCAGGACCTCAGCCAACACCCGGTCAATGCCAACTTTGCGGGCAATCGCCTCAGCCGTACGGCGGTTATCGCCAGTAATCATGGCTACTTCGAGTCCCAACTTGTGCAGGTGCTCGATCGCTTCAACCGAATACTCCTTGAGCGTGTCAGCGACGGCGATCAGGCCAGCCGCCCGCCCATTCAACGCGACAAACATGACAGTCTTGCCATCCGCCTCCAAAACTTCGGCTTGTGTCATCAAATGATCAAAGTCAATACTACGGTCGTGCATCAATTTGCGGTTGCCGAGCAGGATTTCAGAACCTACGGCTTTTGCTTCCACACCGTGACCCGGGATCGAATTGAATGTTTCAGCTTCTACCAGTTTCAAGCCCCGATCCACCGCGCCGCGCACAATCGCCTCGCCCAAGGGGTGTTCAGAATTCTTTTCGGCGATGGCAGCCAGGCGGAGAACTGTCTCTGCTTTTACTTCCGAACTTGAAAGACGTGACCCTTCCAGATTCCATTCGTAGTCAGCGATTACATCTGTTACCGAAGGTTCGCCTTTCGTCAACGTTCCGGTTTTATCGAACACAATGGTTTGTAATTTACTGGTGTTTTCGATAGCTTCTGCGCCTTTGAAGAGCACACCAAATTCCGCGCCTTTGCCGGTCCCAGCCATCATGGCAGAGGGTGTTGCCAATCCTACAGCACACGGGCAGGAGATGACCAGCACCGTAACACTCAGAAGCAACGAGAACCCAAACACGCCGATCTCACCCAACTTATAGGGAGACAGGATAAAGCTTGAATTTGGATCGAAGAACGCCTGATAGCCAAAGAAGAACCAGAACAGGAACACAACCACCGCCAACAGATGCACACCCAAAATAAAATGTCCCGCCACCCAATCAGCCAGTTTCTGGATCGGTGCTTTGCTGGCTTGCGCATCTTCCACCAATTTGACGATCTGCGCGAGAGCGGTCTCTTTGCCAATCCGTGTCGCCTTGAATTTGAAAGCACCGGTTTTGTTGAGCGAACCGCCAATCACCAGGTCACCTGCTTTCTTTTCAACAGGTAGGCTTTCACCGGTCAGCATCGACTCGTCCACGGCTGAATATCCTTCGAATACCTGACCATCGACCGCGATGGATTCACCAGGGCGGACAAGGATCACCTCCCCAAGTTCGACCTCGTCTGCGGGAATTTCCTCCTCCCGACCATTTCGCATCACGCGCGCGACTTTGGGCTGGAGCTTCATTAATTTGCGAATCGCCTCTGACGTTCTTCCGCGCGTCAACGCTTCAAGCCAGCGCCCAAGGATAATGAAACCGGTCAGCAGCGCAGCGCTCTCGAAAAAGGTCGCACCTTCGCCGCCAAAGCCCGCTTTTGGAAATAGTGTATTGATAACAGCAATTCCATACGCCGCGCCGATACCGGTAGCATACAGTAGGTTCATATCGGTGACGCCGTGCTTAAGTCCGCGCCAGGAGTTTGTAAAGAACTGCCGGCCGGGGCCAAACACAACTGGCGTGGTCAACAGACCGATCACCCATTTATAAGAAAGCCAAACCGGCACGAAGGCTTTAAGCGGACCAAGCATTTCGTAAAACGTGCCAATCATGACGACCAGCCCTATAATTCCAGCAACAATCAGGTTGCGGCCCTGAATTTTTATGTCATCTTCGCGCGCTTGTCGTTCACGGTCGAGGGCGTCTGTGCCTTCACTGCGTTCCTCTGCCTCGTACCCCACCTCGCGCACGGCGCGTTTCATCGTACTGGCAAAAACCAACCCGGGGACAAAGGTCACTTTCGCAGTGCCCAGCCCAAGGTTCACAACAGAAGCGGTGACTCCATCAAGTTCGCGCAATGCGCTTTCGACATGATCCACGCACGAGGCGCAAGTCATACCGCGCACATCCAAAGTCAATTCGGTGGTTGGGACGGTATAGCCAACATTTTCAACGGCACGCCGCATATCGTTCAGCTTGATGCGTTGAGGGTCGTAGGCGACATTTGCCTTATTCGTCGCCAAATTGACGAGGACATTCGATATGCCCGGCAATTCATTGAGTGCGCCTTCCACATGCGAAACGCAGGAGGCACAAGTCATGCCGCTTATGGGCAAGGTTATTTCAGATATTGTTTTAGTCATGAGAGACCTCAATGTTATGATTTGGATAGTGGAGAAAAATCGTATATAAGGCTTGAAGATGTTGTAATTCGGCAATCCTTTCTTTAGGTGAGGCGCTGTTCAGAATGACAGATCGGATGGATTCAGCCTGACAAATAATCAACTTTGACCCAGCCACACGGATGGCCGCATCCACCGCCCCAAGCTGATGGAGCACCTGCTCGCAAGGCTGTCCCGCTTCTGCCATTTCGATGACTGCGTTCAAATGTCCTGCCACGCAGCGCAATCGACGGACGATTTCAGATTGTTGATCGGGTTTCATGAGTCAACTCAATGGATGCTGGTATGTTGGTGCGCTGAGGCGCAACCACGCGTCGGATGGCAGTTTCCAGACGCTGATTGCTGTGTCCATTGATCGGGATTGCCAGGGAGATCCAGGTTTTGCCATCCTGCCCGTGGACAACCAGTGTGACAGGACCGATCTTCTTTTGATAGACAAGGAGGACGATCATCTGACAGTTGCAATCCGCGGCTCCATGATGGGGGCAGGGACAATCTGGGTGAGCAAGCCGGGCATTCTGCAGATCGAAGGTCTGTACGACGCGGAACCCAGCCCTCTTCAACTGATCGTTGACCAATGTCAAGACCTGGTCACATGGCTGATCGAAAACCAAAAATGGGAGTAAAGCGCTCATACTGCACATCCTATACTTTTCAGTATAGATGAATGGATGTTAAAGCCATAGCGCTAAATCCCCCGTTTCGTGATAGGCATTTTCGCTTATGGCACGACAGGCAAACCCTCCCGCAGGGCAGTTTCTTGAATGCAGCCCTGCGGGAGGAGACTATGCAATTGTGTTCTTGTTGGTGCTGAATTTACATACCAGCACTACGACGAGAACAACTGTCAGAACGACCAGCGCAAGCATGGAGAAATCCAAGTCCCCTCACGATATAGGTTCATTTTTATATATTACGGTTTCAGTATAAGCAACGTGCGTAGAGGGATAGTGAAGATTGGGGAAAGTCTCTTGAAGACTTGGCAGTTCACACTGTCGCTAAAATCAGGAGTCCCATCACGACCACACCACCACCCAATGCCAGCCGTACCCATTCCTTGTGGTGTAGATTCCAATGGGCTAAACGGTTAAGTGTTGGGCGGGCGGACGCGGCGATCAGGACAACAACCAACGGCAGCACAAAGATTAGATTGTAAAGAACGAGATAGCTATATCCAAGCAATGCTGAGGGCTGGAGTGCAAGCAAGCTAAGTACACCTAAATAGACTGCGCCGTTGACGATCACGACAAGCAGCATCGAGTAGACGTGCTTTTGCCGTGTACGAGCTTCTTTGCGAATTGTGCGGGAAGATTTTTTTCATTTTTCGTCCTTTCGCAAATTTGCTGAATTACTCTGCTGCCATCAACTCTGCGCGATATTTGTGGCGTCCATCGTTCCCTGCGGCAGATACTGCAATCACAAGTTTGTCGGGTGAAATCTTCCTGCTGTCATAACGGACCTCAGCCACCGCCATGTTCAGATACACGTCCACGCCATATACACCTTCCAGCGTGAGCAGGCTGTTACGGACGCGTGTAACACAGTTCTCACAGCCCATACCCCTTACAGCCAGGGTTGCAACGTCAGATTTTTGAATCTGATCCCTTGAAGCGGTTTTATAGATGGGTTCAACATAACAATTTTCGTCCATGTTATTCTCCTTAGATTGTTTGTTTATTTAGAAACCCACGCTGCGTCCATGCGAGCAAAGCCATGCCGATGGTAAATCCAATCACGGCAATGATCTGTGATTGCGTCAATCCAAAAGCGATGATGCGGTATGAACTGGTGAATGCCAGGAAAAAACGCTCCAGGCTGTAAAGAGTCAGGTAAACCAGGAACAGCTTCCCGTCAGACCATTTGCGTTTTCGCAATTGCCAGAGCACAGCGAAAATCCCCAGGTTGACCACAAGTTCATAAACGGGCATCGGCGTGTAATAAACCCCTAGTTGCGGAACCATCACATTGGGATTGGTGTATGCAAATCCGAATGGGCCGTTGGTTGGTTTTCCCATTGCATCACCTGTAATCACACACGCAATGCGGCCTATGGCTTGTGCCAGAACCAAACCTGGCGCAGCAGCATCCAGCAATTTGGGGAAGTGCCAGCTGCGCCGCCGGGCAATTAAAGCACCTGCGATAAGCCCGCCGACGAGCGCGCCCCAGATCGCCAGCCCACCTTCCCAGATATACAGGGCACGGATGGGGTTTGCCGCGTATTCATCTGGCCAATGATCGAGCACGTGAAATAAACGTGCCCCGAGCAACCCGCCGACAATGATCCACATGGCGGCATCGTAAATGTCTTCATTTTTGAAACCTTTGCGTTCGGCCTCACGTGCCGTCAGCCAAATACCTATTCCTATCGCGATCATGAGAATGATGCCGTACCAGCGCACCGCAAAGTGCCCGATACTGAAAATGATTGGGTCAATTGAAATTGTGAACATATTTTATATAGTCCTCAGGGGTGAAATATTTCCCAGGAGCAAACGTTTCGGCAAAGCACAAGAATAGCAATCAACAAGCGCACCAGCGGGAGATCACACATCCCAATGATGCTGACAAGTACCATGTCATCAAAGTGAATTGCGAATCTTCTGAACTTAATCTGACCTGGAAGTTCCAACTCACATTGTATGGCTTTGATCGGGAATACCAAAGCGCTGTTTATCGCATTTTAGAGTAGGCTTTTTTGCTTATACAAAAAAAACAGGCTCCGTTGTTCTCGGTGCCTGTACCACATCAACCTTCGATCCTACAATTCCTCATCATCCCCGCATCCTCAAGCTATCCCGCACCATCGCAGATTTGGCTGGCAGAGGCGCCGCAATATCGTCTAAAGTTGATGATGCAATAATCCCGGAAGCCACACAGATAATCGTTGATGATCTATGCGGCTACTGGAAAATAGCGAGGACCTTATTTAGGATACCAAATCCACGATCATATCTGGATTGTTGAGTCCATTTGTTTTCAAGTGAACCGCAAAGTTTTGCGGACTGTCCATGCCTTCATGCATCATAAAGACTCTAGACTTGACGATTGTGCTTTCACCTGGTTTGAGTACCATCGCCGGTGTCGGTGACTTTGGAGGAATGTCACACGGGAAGGTTTGATATCACCTGTGCTTCGTAATGATGACGTCCATCATTTCCAGCGGCGAAGACTGCCTTGACCATTGCCTCCGGAGCGACTTTCCCGCTGTCGTAATAGACTTCTGCCAATCCCATCTGCAAGTACATTTCCACGTGATGAATTCCATCCACTAACACCAAGGCATTTCGCACGCGCATGGCGCAATTCTGGCAGCCCATCCCTGCTACTGCAAGGTGGATACGGTCGGCAGTGCTGAGCACGCCATCTAAAACAGCTTTACTGATCGGTTCGACATGACAATTCTGTTCCATGATCTTTGCTCCTGTAATTTGTTTCGAGATATTTACATTCTCATTGCCATCGGCAGGGTGAAGAGAACGACGTTCATGATCGTCAACAAGACCATCAACGCGGCGTAGGGCACGAAGGTTCCCCAGGCTTTCCCATCCGCATGGTTGGACTTGGCAATGCGATAGGCAGTGTAAAGGGAACCAATGAAGCCAAGGGCAATCAATGCGAATTGCAGGTATTGAATGGCTTCCATGCTGAGAACTGCTGGAGATGCGCCGTGGACTTCTCTCCCAATGAGCCCAAGGGCTGTGTAGAAGATCGACTTGCCTTCCGCCAGCAGGTGGAACAGGTTGTGGGCAATGTGTCCCGCCATATCCAGCGCGATGATGGCGTAACCGAAGCGGGCAAAGTTTTCAACGAGCGTGGCTTTGTTGAATTTGCTTGCGATCCAGGAGGTCAGGCCGAGCAAAGCCACCGGAATGATGATGGCGGTTGCGAAAGTGATACTGAAGGTGACCGCATAGTTGGTCGTGCCGGTTACATTCTCCAGCCATTTCAACATGGATGCCCATATCTCGAGCATGGTCACATTCTGGACGAACACGATGCCCATGATGACTGCTGAAAGGAAGGCTTCTTCAAGTTTCGGCTTGCGGATGAACCACAATTCCTTGGTGGGCGGGCGTACAGTCAATTGAATGGAGTTATTGGGGCAGCCTTTGATACATTCCGCGCATAGCACACAATTGGCGCTGGAGGTCATCGTTTTGGGGAATTCGAACAAGGGGCAGGGAGCAGACTGATCCGTGCCTTTATAGCAGGCGGCAATTGTGCAGGTCGCGCAAATCTCCGGCGTGCCGCGCAGGCTCAACATGCCGTTGCGGGCGTAATTGCCAGATAACCCGCCGAGAAAGCAGACGTAGCGGCAGAAGGTGCGGCGTTCGTAAAAAGCGCCGGAGACCACCACGCCCGTGGTAAGGGTCAACATCAGTACACCGGAGCCAAGCGGGTTTTCCACCACGCCAAAGACGTGATCACTCCAGGTGATGAAGATAAAGAGCGCATCGATGATCCAAATGCCGTATTTTTTCAGGAACCGTGGAGCGGGACGATTGTTACCGACAAAATTTTGTACCAGATCATTGATCTTGGCGAACGGGCAGATGGCGCACCAGAAACGTCCGAGAAACAGGAAGATGATCGGAATGAGCGGCCACCACAACACCCAGGTCAGCGCGGTGCCGAAGTTATCATGCGCTGATTCGGGTCCGAGGATCAACTCGAACATAATGACCATGAAGATCATCAGGGTGGGCCATTGGATGATGCCGGGATACCAGCGGCTGCGCAGGAAACGGTCGATCCATTTGTTGCTGAGCAGGTTTCCGCCATTCAGCAGGGATGGGTTTTGGTTGGGAAGAGAAGTCGTCATGGAATATTCCTCTTAAGCCTGTATTGAATTTTTCTTGCGCTTTATGATGGCGGCCGCGGTCATTACTGAGGCATTGATGCCGACAAAACCAGCCAGGATGCCGTATTTGGCATCCAAGCCTGCAACGATCACGGGGAATTCGACTTCCGTCAACTGCCCATCCACAGTGAAATGAATATTGAAGATCCATTCCCCGGTTCGGTTGAACGAGACATGCCCGGAATATTCACCAGGTTCGTGCCCAGCCTCAAGGACGACCTGGGTCGGTTCAGCAGTATGTGAGTCTTGGGTCTCACCATGAGAATCTTGCGCTTCACCATGCGTAGAAGGTTCATTTGCTTCAGGTTCATTCCCCATATCCATGCCAGACATGCCATTCATATCATCGGTGGGCGCAGCCTCTTCTGTGGGCATGTCCATTCCGCTCATGCTGTCGGAACCATGCGCATCAACCCTGGTGTCTTCTTCATGTTCCGACATGATTTCGTTCGGCATGGCGATCACTCCCGCATCCGCGTTCGCGACCGGCATACCCATCGCATCGGTGATTTGAACATGGAATTCGTTCGCACCCAACCTGGGGGACTCCACAAAAATCAACCGGATGTGATAGCCGTTGGCTTCTCTTTCGATCCCCTCCCCGGCACCATCCGCCAGGGCGCGCTGAAGCGGGATTGCCAGCAATATGGTAATGGTGAGTATCGTCACCGTGTAATGGAACCATGTTTTCTTCATACGAAACCTGCCTCCTGTTGCAAACAAAGTTGCCAAATCTTATCGTGTTCAACAGGATAAAAAGAGCGCGGAATGGCGCAACTTATGACAGGCTGAATGACTTATGAAGAACATCACATCGCTTTTATGACAGACATTTTATTGATCGATAGTGGACGATAGAATCGAAAACCTCCTGATTAGGGAGGTTTTCGATTATTAGTCAGTTAATTTCTTTTATTCATCTTCTTCAAGCGGATGTTCCACTTCGCCAGCCATAAATGCATCCGGGCTGGATAAAAACGCCTTCAGACACGCCATTGTACAAAAGTAAACTTTTTCACCCTTGTATTTAGCGTCTGGGAATTTTGAAACATCCTGGATCCCGCCTCCACACACTGTATTAAGTTCCGGCTGGGATGAGGAATTGGCTTGAGGCTGCATGATCATTTTTCCTTCTTATGGCTATGCAATTCCTGCCTGATTCGGAATGCAGTGACAGTAATCGCTACGCCTGCCATCCCTGCCAGAACCATTGCACTGGAAGCAGTACCAAAGAGACTTTTCATAAACACCGCGAATAATATCACGCCGATCACGAAGGCTGCGATATAGGAGATATTTGATAAATGGATCCTTGATGCTTTCATTTGATCGCTCCTTTTATTCCACGATCAATTTGCCGCGCAGCATGCCCATCTGACATTGAAACCCATATTCGCCCGCCTTCTCGGGGGTGAATTCCAATGTCACGGGTTCGCCCTCGGGCAGCAAGGCGTTCTTATTAAAATCGGGAAACAGAACTTGTTCAGAGCAGGCAGAACTCTCCTGCCGTGTGAATATCAGCCGCACGGGTCGCCCCTTCTGCACAACGATCACATCAGGACTATAGCCGCCTTTCACAAGGATGGCAGCCTCTTGCATACCAGTCGCGTTGACCGCCAGGCGCGTCTGCGCCTTGGGTGCGAACCAGAAATACCAAGCGATCAAAACGGTAAACACGATCCCCATCAGGATCACAAATATTTGTAACTCAGACATATTAAACTCCTTTGACAGCCCGCCATGAAGACAGCGGACCGAATATGTTGACAAACTGCTGCGCTTCTTTGACTCCGCGGAAGCCTGCTTCCAGCATAAAGGGCGGGATCAACCCGTCGAAGTTGTCAGCGGTCTCCTCAAGATGACGCATATATTTCGCGATGAAGCGGGTGAACGCCGAATGCGGTGCGCCAAAATCGAGGACGTGCAGTTGACCTTGCGGCTTGAGAATACGGTATATCTCTTTGAACGCACGGCGCTTCTCAGCGGTGGAGAGGTGATGAATGACAAGGCTGGTAACCACCCTGTCAAAAGTAGAATCAGGATAAGGGAGGGAGGAAGCGAACCCTTCATCCCATTGGATATTCATGCCACGCGATTTTTGGCGGGCAATATCCAGCACTTGCGAGTCGCCGTCCAGTCCTGTGATGACTGCATCTGGATGGGCGCGCTTGAGCATGAGTGTCAACGTGCCTGTCCCGCAACCAAGGTCAAGCACCTGCATGGCGGGTGCAATGCCCGCCTGCCGAATCAATCTTTGTTTGAAGGTCTCTTCGCGCATCATCCATTTGAGCAGGGGATCATATAATGGTGTCAGCCAGCGAAAACTGAGGGCGGGGATATAGTGGGACATTTCACACCTGCTCGAAATTTCTGAGTTGCGCGCGTAGCATGGATACGGTTGGAAAGCCTTTTATTCCCTCTGGCGTTGGAAAGACGCGGCAACTTAATGAATATATTTCGCGTTCTTCATGCCATAAGTCTTCACTGTCTACTCGGAAGTGTGGAGAACCAAGAAACTTCAAACGGGTCGCGTTGTCATCATCCACCACATTAACAATTTCAATGGAAGCCGAAAGGTTTTCCTCCTGTAATACGATTTGAAGATTTCTCAAACCAGTCTCCCAGGATGGACAACCGTCGAAATAAAGAAGTTGGATTTTCATATCATCTCACTTTGCACTGAACTTCGGCTTGAACCCGCGCAGGCGGTTGGCATTGCCAACGACTGTCACAGAGGAGAACGCCATTGCCGCGCCTGCGATCAATGGACTAAGCAACAAGCCAAAGAAGGGAAAGAGCAATCCCATTGCAACAGGTACACCCAGCACATTATAGAAAAATGCACCGACCAGGTTCTGGTAAATATTGGTCATCGTGGCGCGGCTGACTTCAATCGCTGTGACCACTCCTTTGAGGCTGCCTTTGATGAGCGTGATATCCGACGCTTCAATGGCGACATCCGTACCCGTGCCGATGGCGAGACCGACATCCGCCTGTGCGAGCGCGGGAGCGTCGTTGATGCCGTCACCGACCATTGCAACCTTCTTGTTTTCGGCTTGCAACAGATTGACATTATTAGCTTTGTCTTCGGGCAATACTTCCGCCAGCACGCGTGTGATGCCGACCTTGCGGGCGATTGCTTCGGCGGTGCGGCGGTTGTCGCCAGTGATCATCACCACTTCGATACCCATACCTTGCAAGGCTTTGATGGCTTCGGCAGAATCTTCCTTGACCGTGTCTGCCACCGCAATGATGCCAGCCGCTTTGCCATCAAGCGCAATAAACATTGGCGTCTTGCCATCGTCGGCTATTGATTTTGATTTTTCTTCCAAAGAACCAAGCGCGATTTTCTCGCGGTTCATCAGTTTGAGATTGCCGATCAATATGTTGCGCCCAGCGACTTTCGCTGAAACGCCATGACCAGGAATGGCATCGAAATCCTTCACTTCCACCAATTCCAATATACGTGCCTGTGCGCCTTCGACAATCGCCTGCGCCAACGGATGTTCGCTGACCTTTTCCACAGAAGCGGATAATTTCAACAACTCATCATCATTTACGATTAATGGGTCACTGATTACAACGTCAGTCAATTCTGGCTTGCCCTTCGTAATGGTACCGGTCTTATCCAGCACCACAGTTTGAATGGCACGGGCAGTCTGCAGGGCTTCACCCGAGCGAATGAGAATTCCATTCTCTGCGCCTTTGCCGATACCGACCATCAGACTCATGGGCGTGGCAAGTCCCAATGCACAGGGACAGGCGATGATTAACACAGTAACACTTGTCACCAGCGCGTATACCAATTGCGGCTGTGGTCCGATCACGAACCAGATAACGAAAGTCCACACGGCTAATATCATGACAATGGGAACAAAATATCCTGAAACCGTATCTGCGAGCCGGGCAATTGGCGCCTTCGAATTTTGTGCATCTTGCACCATTTTTACAATTTGTGCCAACGCAGTGTCCTTGCCGACTTTCGTGGCGCGAAACTGGAATGCGCCTGTTTTGTTCAAAGTCGCGCCAATGACCTCATCACCCTGTTTCTTTGAAACAGGCAATGACTCACCAGTTAGCATGGACTCGTCCACCGCCGAACTGCCCGCTACAATAACACCATCCACGGGCACTTTCTCGCCAGGACGCACCTGAATCACGTCACCGACCAATACTTCTTCAACAGGCAGATCCATTTCTTTGCCCTCGCGAATCACGCGTGCGGTCTTGGCTTGCAAACCCAACAACTTTTTAATTGCCGAGCTGGACTGTCCCTTGGCGCGCAGTTCAAGTGCCTGCCCCAACACAACCAATGCAATCACAACTGCAACGACATCATAAAATGGTTCGGATGTGCCTTCGGGGAAAACGGAAGGAAATGCGACTGCAAACGTTGAATACAACCATGCCGCGCCTGTGCCTAAGGCAATCAGCGTGTTCATGTTTGCAGAACGATGTTTGAACGCTGCCCATGCACCTGTGAAAAAGTCATAACCTGAGTAGAACAATACAGGTAGAGTGGCAATGGCGGAAAGAATCCAAGACCAGCGGATGGTTTCCATTGACAGATCCCGGATGCCGGGAACATACTGCGGATATGCGAATAACAATACCGGTACTGAAACAACCGCTGCAAACCAGAGCATTTTCATCAGGCGGCTGTATTCGCGCGCATGAGCCTCTTCCTGTTTATCCACAGGCGCATCGCTCAACGCGGCGCGTGGCTTGTAGCCCCAGTTTTCAATCGCCGCATTCAATTGCGCGAGTGTTGTATTTTGCGGCAGATAATCCACCATCGCTTCCTGCGTGGCGATATTGACGGTTGCATTCAAAACGCCCTGGGTGGATTTCAATTCGTCTTCAATGAATTTCACGCACGAGCCGCAGCGCAGGTTCTCGATTCCAATCCTGATATTCGACCCGCCAGGTTGAAATCCAGCCAAGCGGATCACTGCCGCCATTTGCGGAATATTTACCTTTTTGGAATCATATTCCACTTGCAGGACACCCGCACCTGCATTTGTGGTTACTTGATGTACGCCTTCCAGGGCGCGCAAACCAAATTCCAGGGTGGTGACAGGTTTATAAAACGGCAGATCGGCAACGGGTAGTTCGACGCGGGTGAGGGTCTGCTCAGGATTGAAGCCCGTTGTTGCCGAAGTCATCACATAGTGGTGTGGGTCTGCGTCAAACTGATCTACGCAGGATTGTGAGCAAAAATAAAACGTTTGCCCCATGTGTTCGCGATTGGCGAAGGCATCTTGGGGTTCGATTTCCATTCCACATACAGGGTCACGGACAGTCATGGTTACCTACCTTTTTTAAGATGCTAATAGTGTATATCCATTGGGCGACCGAAGGTAGCGGTTTTCAGCCTAGTTCCATATAAGCAAAATAGCCTATCTTTTGACAGGCTAATTTGGGAACGTAGGGTGACTTTATTTCAAGGCATTGCCACAGTAAGGACAGTTTTGCCAATCGTTTTGAACACCCTTTCCACAATTGGGGCAGGAATTCTGAGTCGCGAGCTGGGGTGGATTGCCAGTCTGCTGAACCAGTGCGACAACGCCAAACACAATAAGCGCAACGATGCCGATGGGGATGATCCACATAAAAATCATACGAAGACCCATGCCAAACCAACCAAAGGGAGAAGTGCCCCAGTTCCCCATCATGCCATGTCCGCCATAGCCACCCATCATTCCGTAGCCACGGTTGCCCAACATCATCCCGCCTCCGAAGAAAAACAGGACGGCAAGAACCGCCACAATACCAACGATCCACCAGTCAACTTTTTTCATTTCAACTTCCCTTCCATAAGGTCTGTCCGCAGTGCAGGCAGTTTTTCCAATCGTTTTGCACTGCCTGATTGCAGTGTGGACAGGTGTAATTTGAAGAAGGTTGGAATGCCCAGGCGAGGTTATTGCCCGACAAACTATAAACCACCAGTCCTATCAATAATAGAGGAATGATCCACATGAGAAACATTACGTACTCCTTTCGAGGATTTAAGAATATCAGGCGCGAGTAAAGAATGTATAAAGCCATGACAAAGAGTGATTGAAGATTTTGTTTCGGAAAAATGTCTAAAAAAATAACCTGCCCGTTGGGCAGGTTACCTGAGGAGGAGGTGATGGAATTAATGATGATGCGTGTGTTCCTCGGTTTTGCCGAGATATTTCTCAGGATCGGCATCAAACGCCTTCTTGCAACCAAGCGAGCAGAAATAATATGTCTGCCCTTTGTATTCGGACGTGCCGGCGGCGGTGGCGGGATCGATATCCATGTGGCATACTGGATCATGTACTGTGGTTGTCATAACTTGTCTCCTTTTGGTAACTATAGTTGTCCCTTTAATGGACTGCATTGTTGAGAGTTATATTACCCGCTGTGGTATAGGCAATTTGGCTTATTACTCAGCGGCTGGTGTCCATCCATTCTATTCGGTGAGCAGAGGGTCGATCAGGGCTATAATCTCATCCGCATTTAGGAATGGACCAATTTTGACATAATTAAGGATGCCGTTGGTATCAATGATGTAAGTCTCAGGCACACCCTTGATTCGGAACATTTGTGAGATAACCGTGCCCACATCCGGCCCATTGGGGTAGGTATTGTTGAATTTTTTTAGAAAGGCGCGGGCGGGGGGTTCAGTGTCCAAATAATCTATTCCAAGGAAGACCACCTTGCCGCTGGATCGATAATATTCCCAAGCTTGCTCCAATGCAGGAGCTTCCTGCTCGCATGGCTTGCACCAGGAAGCCCAAAAATTAATAAATACCACCTTGCCGCGAAAATCTGAAATTTCTATCTCGGATTGACCATTGTATTCATAACCGCTAAACAATGTCAGGCTAAAATCAGGAACTTTATCCCCGGGTTGAATGGTTCCCTGCCGCGCACGCATCAAACCAAACCCTGTTAGAAATAACAACCCAAATAGTGGTGCCCAAATAAGGATTTGTGTCCATATTGACACCCTCTGGCGTGGAGTTGATTTGATCTCTGCCATTCGATCCTCGAAATACTACTGCACTCAAAATCTATACACATCGAATTGAATTAAGCAAGCTATGACAGCCAGTATAGATAATAAATTTCTGAACGTATAGAGCCAAAGCCCCTTTCGCTACATAGGCATTTTTGCTTATTGCCCAAAAGCCCATCCTTTTGATTTGATGGACTTTTGAACTTTCATGATCGCCTGTTCGTTATGGAATTAATTTGCACAACTTCCGCCCTGGCTGGGCGCCTGCGGCAGGAGTCCGCTCGTTTGCAGGTTTTGATGGACGGCAGCGAAACCCGACCCCGAAGAGAATTGCGCACCCGTGACCAGCCACCCGTCGGCGTCTTTGAAATCCAGATTTTGATTTGATTGAAGATACATGGCGATCTCGAGATTTTGCTGGGGAAACCAGTATGCGTTGACATATTTGGCAGCTTCGAACATCTCATCCACACTGGCGCCCTGCGAAGCCATCAACTCCAACATGCCAAGCATGGCCATGCCATGATTACAGTCCGGAAAAAGCGTGGGATTGTTGCAGCATGGACGATATATCGCTGCAGCCACCTTCTCCAATCGCGTTTGTTGTTCAGGCGTAAGTGGAATCATATCCAGGCTGGCATAAACGTCGGTGACGGGTCGAGTAGCCAGCGTCCAGCCGCCAGTGGAGGCGAAGCGTTCTATCTGCCCTTCGCTGTATTGGACGATTGGTCCATCAGTGAGAATTGAATTCTCGTTAGCCAACCCGACAGCCCAAAAGAAATTAAGCAGGAAATGGGCATTCTCAGCAGTGATCACAATTTGCTCATCACTGCCCTTCTTTAGAATATCGATCTGGCTATCGCTGAGCGTATCACCGCTTGCGGCCATGACCTGTGCAAAAGCATCGGTATCAATGACCCCCGCCTCTACCAATTGCGGACCCAACTGCTCGTAGGAAATGGGAAGAGTGTACCCATCCACAGGATTAACCTGCTCGTAAAGTTTGGTCATTAATTTTTGCTGTTTCAACTCAGCCCTCTCATCCTGCCCCCATTTTAGGTAACCTCCCCCATAGCCGAGAAGGAAAGTAATGATCAGGACGATAACGAGCCATGCAATTTGCTTGATGCGTGAGTTCGTTGAAAATGATCCTTCGGTGGATTTTCCGGTTGTTTCAAAGTCTTGTTTTGTCATGTTTTTCCTCTGCCTTGCATTTATTCGAGCTTTATTTCTTCGCTCTTCGTATATTTCTCAGGCTCGCGCTCGAGCATTGGCTTGCAAGTCTGGGAACAGAAATAATACATCCACCCTTTGTTCTGAAAACTGGCTAGGATATGTTGCGGATTGACCGCCATGCCGAATACCGGGGTTTTTGATCGTCTTTCATCCTTCTTATTATTTTTCCAATTCGTATCCGGCTAATTCCCAATCTGCCATGCCACCTGCCAGATTCCAAATGTTCGTATACCCCTGCTTTACCAATGCCTCCGCGGCAATGGCGCTCATACGTCCGCTGCGGCAGTACAGAACAATCTTTGCGTTTTTATCGACAGGCAATAGTGCAAGATTGAGGGGATCGGTAATTTGGTCGTAAGCAATGGATAGATCTGTTCCAGTAATTTTTCCTTCAAGGGGAATGTGAACGTTGATGAACATGAAATCTTTGTGCCTCAGCATCGTGTTCAATTCATCTGCATTCACGTTGGTATAGGCGCCATCATCAACGGGAACTTTATTGCCTGCAATTTCGGCAGGCTTACCCTGGCAAGCCCCGAGCAAAACCAGAAGAATAGATAACAAAAATATTTGCTTCACTAAAAACTCCTTTTCGTAAACTATTTGGGGATTTCTCCAGCCAGTTCTTTATCAATTATCTGCGTGAAAGCAGAAAGCGGTTGCGCGCCAACGATTGCCAGCCCGTTGATGAAAAACGTCGGGGTGGATTGAACACCAAGGTTAAGCGCAAAATCCATATCCTGCTGGATCGAGTCCTTATATGTACCCGCCTCTAAACATTCTTCAAAAGAACCTTTATCCAGATTGAGATCAGTAGCGATCTTCAGGTAAAGTTCGCGCCCAAGTTTGTCCTGGTTCTCGAAGATTTTGTCATGGTATTCCCAGAACGCATCCTGTTCATTGGCGCACATTGAGGCTTCCGCTGATGGGAAGGCTTCGGGATGGATGGAGGTCAGGGGAAGATGACGATAGACAAAACGAATTTGACCAGGATACGCCGCCAGCAATTGTGCAGCCGTCTCATCCTGGAAGCGTTTGCAGAACGGGCATTGAAAATCGCTGAACTCGACGATCACGATGGGCGCATCCACTGGGCCCTGGCTGGGAAAGCCTTCGAATGGGATGTCATAGCGAGTGAATTGAGGTGACTGGGTCGCTGTTGGTACTTCAACTACGGGTCCCAGGACAGCGGGTGGATTATTGGTAATTACCGGCTGTGAGCGGGGTGCCAGCTCCCAGACAACATAACCGGTCAGGATGCCGATGGCAAAAGCCAGTACCACAAGGACCGAATAAAAATGGGTGCGCTTAAATGTAATGGTATCTTCCGTATCCAGAGGGGAATCCATGAAGTTCTATTCTCCAACAGCTTATGATTTTTGGATGGTATGCCCGCTCAGATAACCGAGGTAGGCGGGTACAAGTGGCAGGACACAAGGCGAGAGGAAGGATAACAACCCAGCAATGATGGCGGTGAAATACGTTGGCGCCGCGGAGAACAGGGTGAATTTTTCAATGTAAAGCCCATTCTTGAATGCCCAGATTGCAATCAGACTCATGGTGTTCGTGAGAAGCAGAACGCCAATGATTATGATGAAAACGCCGCTGGCGATCTTGAAATACTTTTGATAGGGCCGCATGTGTTTGAGCCAACCGGAAACTCGTTCCAGCCCAAGTGCCATCGCCAGGAATGGAATGCCCAACCCAAGCGAATACCCTGAAGAAAGCCACATCGCCTGCCCCACGGTTTGCTGGCTAAGCCCCATTGTCAGGATCGCGCCCAATGTCGCGCCAATGCACGGGCTCCAGCCCGCCGCAAAGAATATGCCCATAAGGGCAGACCCGCCATAAGTTCCGCGCTGACCCGTATATTGTGCCCGGGTATCATAATAAAACCAGGGGAGACGAATCACTTCGAGAGTCGCCAGCCCGAACATGATCACGACCACACCTCCAATTTGCGCGATGACCCGTTTGTATGCGCCAAATAATTGACCCAGCGCCGTCACCGAGCCGCCCCAGCCGATCACAAACACCAGTGAGAAGCCGAGGACGAAAAGCAGTGCGTGTAAAAATATTTTCAATCGTTCTGTTTGGGAGGGAAAGCGGGGACTGACAGTATCAGTAGTCATAAGTCTTCCTATTCGATAAGGGTATGACACCATGATACGCAAAACCCCGCCCCTGCATGAGCGCAGGATGGCGGGAAAATCAGCAGGCAAAATGGCTTATGAGTTTTATCGCTTTACAAGCGAATTTCAATCCTGGTTCCCTGTCCTTGGGTAGATTCAATTCCCAACCGTGCCCCGATCAGGTCAGCGCGTTCATGAATACCAAGCAGCCCAAAATGCCCGTTGGTAGCAAATTCGGTCGGACTTGCCGGAGCGACAAAGCCGTTGCCGTTATCTTTAATTACCAATGTTACTTCTGAGCCGGAATAACGAATGGACAAGTCGGCGTGGGTCGCCCTGGAATGTTTGACCACATTATTGAGCGCCTCCTGCGCAATGCGATAAAGTGACAATTCCACGTCGCGCGAGAGACGGCGTTCATTGCCTGTCCTTTGAAATTCCACGGTCAAGGGATTGCTCTGGCTGATTTCACGCGTCAGCATTTCGAGCGCGGTAACCAACCCCAGGTCTTCGAGATAGATTGGTCTTAGCGCACGCGTGAGACGCCGAAGGTTCTCTATCGTCTGTTCGGCGAGTGTCTCCAATTCCTTGAGGGATTGTCTGCCATTCTGTTCTTTGATGGATTTCTGTGCAAGTTGAACACGTTGTTTTAATGCGATCACAGCCTGAATGGTATCGTCATGCAACTCGCGTGCCAGGCGCATGCGTTCATCCTCTTGCGCCGAAGTGATCGCCCCAATGTAATCGTGCAATCCCTCCTGTGCGGCTTGTACCTTGCGCGACATTTCGGTCAATTCCATTTGAAGATGTTGCACTTCGGAAATACCGCCGACCGGTTCCTGAATGGCTTCAAAATCCCCCCATGCCAGCGCAGCCGCCTTGGACTCAAGTTTTTGCAATGGCTGGACGATCTGTTTTGCGCCAAACCAGATTGCGATCAGCGCCAGGATGAAGGCTGGCACGACCACGAGCGGAGCCATCTGGGTCAATTGCAGCGAGGGACTGATCACCATTTCCCATTCCTCTTCTGTAATCAACGCCCAGCCTGCCGCCTCAATCGGGCTGTAGGCAACCACATGTTCGGTCGCATCCTTCTTCACATAGAGAACACCGCTTTTCCCATTCAGGGCTTCCATCACACCTGGATGCTCAGCGTCCAGGCGTTCCTGTTCAAGAGCGCCGCTGACGAATAACAAGCGGCGGGAGGCATCCAGCAAATAGATAGTCACATGACTGCCTGCTGGATAGGTGGGTGTCAGGGTCTCGGAAGCCAGCGCCTCGGGTGAAAATGCGCCGGCGACGATCACATCACGAGTTTCAGAATAGGCTGAGATGATAATAAAGAGTTGCTTGGAATTTGGGTCAATGACCGGATCGGAGAAAACAGGTTCGGGGTCCGAAGGGGAAGCGAGGTTGATCAAGTTGGGGTTTTGCGACACCCATCCCCAAAATCTATCATTCCCCGTTTTCTCGATCAAGTGTCCGTTCGAGCTCAGAAAGGCAACCTCCCCGTTGAAATCCTTTGCAAGGTCATTGGTGGTGGCAAATATTTTCTCGAAGGAAATCTCTTCAGACGCCAGCACCGCCATGCTCGTGATAGTCGCCATGCGGTGATGAAGTTCGGATTGCAGGGCGGCAGCGGCAGACTGCACGGCGCGTTCGTCGCGTTCCCCAACCAAGGTACGCATATCCTGCTGATGCATGTTGACCCCGCCGAACGCAATGAATAGCAACAATAGCGTCAACGGCAGAACCGTGACTGCAAAGAGTTGTGTCAGACCGCGCCAGCCTGGCAGGAGTCGTTTCATTCTTCGGTAATGTTGCCTGAGCTTTGTGAGATCAATCCCAGCGCCACTCCGCGCATGACCGCCTCGGTGCGGCTGTTGGCTTGCAGTTTGGCGAAGATGTGCGCAAGATGGCCCTGCACCGTGCGGTCGCTAATGGTCAGTTGCACACCGATGGCTTTATTGGTAAATCCTTTTGCGGCAAGTCGCAGCACATCCAGTTCCCGGTCGGTCAATGGTTCGACGACATTTTTATCGGGTCCTTTGAAGATGGTGGACATCAATTTGCGCGCGACCACGGGGTCGAGAGCCGACTTGCCTTCATTGACATCGCGCACCGCCTGGATGAGTTCATCCGCCTGCCCGGTTTTGAGCACATAACCATTGGCACCCGCCTGCAGGACGGCCATCACATATGGATCATCGTCGTAGGCGGTCAGGATCAACACACCCACTTCAGGGAATTGTGACCGTACCCAGCGTGTCACCTCAATGCCGCTGGCTTTGGGCATTTGGATATCCAACACGGCGACATCGGGTTTGTGTTTGCTGATAAGGGTTTGCGCCTCCTCGCCATCCCCCGCCTCGGCAATGACCTGGAGATCAGTCGCACTTTCCAGCAGCTGCCTCACGCCTGCACGGACGATATGATGGTCATCCGCCAGGAGAATGCGTATTTTGGGTTTTGATTTGCTCGATGATTTTGGCATAATTTAGTTCTTCCAATTGCTGATTATACGTCTGCGTTTGTTGAATATATGGAAACGCCAGCCAGACGATACCCATTCCAGCCAGCACACCCGAAATGAAGCGCATCAGGGAATTGAACGATCCCAGCGCGTCGCCCCCATAAAAGGTCATGGGCAAAGAATTGTCCGTTAATACAGCCAACCATGCATTTGTATCACGAAATCCATTTCCAATTCCTGCAAAATCGCTGACCATGTGAGTCCCACCATCCAAGGCCATTGGCAACAAGAACAAGGCAACCCCCCACCAACTTAAAGTTTTTACTCTGCGGCGGAATGGATACCAGAGCGCTGCGAAAAACCAGACACTGGTATAGAACGAGATCATGCGGTCCGACCAGGCTACCTTCCAACCCATTGTTTCATTTCCAGTGAACTGACGCAGGATCATGGGGTTGGCTGTATCCTGCCAGGCAGCTTGGATCTCCGCCAGGGAGTACATGCTCTTATCCCCGAAGAAAAAGAAGGAACGTTCGGGGAGTTGATGACAAAAGAAGGAATAGAAAAAATAGGTCGTTTTTCCCGCGCCTATCCATCCCAAATTCATGAAAACCGGCGCAAGAAATGGAACGAGCACCCACAAGCCATAGATGACCAGAAAAGTGCCAAACCAGTGATCTCCCAGCCGTTGAAAGATGGATCGACTTTGGTGTAAGCGGGTGTTCGTTCCCAGTGTGGACATGTCTTTTCCTTTATGGAGCGTCCGGTTCAGGCGCCTGGTTGAGGTTGGCGCGATAGAAGGCTCGCGCTTGCTCCACATCGAAGGACTCGAATCGCAGCATACGTCCCCAGGAGGTCATCACCACGGGCGCATCCAACGAGTCCCACGGATAGGCGATCATCTTTATACTGTTGAATTCATCCATAACTGAACGGATCTGTGATTTCAACTCTGTGCAGGCGGATTCATCGAGCAGGTTGCAGTTGTACCAAACGATCACATAGCCGTGTTCCAGATTGTGAACCAGATAAGCGGCGGGAAATGTGTAAATATTCTGGTCATAAAAACCTGCATCCAATTCGGTTGCATAATGCAAACCTGATGTCGGCGGGTCGGAGTTGTACTCCCCGGGATTCGTGTCTGGTGCAAGATGAGGCGCGCTGGTCATAATGGGAATCGCCTCGCCCATTGGAGGGCGAACGCCCTGCCAGAAAATGAATCCGATGAGCGCCAGGACAATTGCCCCGACCCCGATCCAGATCAAATTCGATTTCAGTTTTTGCTTGCGATTCTTTTCTTGTTGGATCTGTCGCTGTGTTTTGGATGGCATAAGGTTTCCCTAATGAATGATATGGATGCCAGAGCTGGCATCCATATCATTCAGGCTGGTTACTGGATCTTAATATCGATGTCTTCCTGGAAGTCAAGCCCATCCTTGCGGACATAGACCGTTAGCTTCCAGTTTCCGCTCATGCTGAAACCTGCTTTTATGGAATATTTCCCGCCTCCCTGGTCGGTGGCAACTCCGCTCATGCCCATGCCCGTCATGTCGGTGTGATCCACGGAGACATCCACTGTCGCGCCTTCGATGGGGCTGCCATTTGCATCGGTGAGGGTGAAAATCAGTTCGACATCGCCCTTCATTGCGGGGCTGGGACTGGTTTCCACCTGGATATTCACCGGTTTCTCTTCTGTTGTGTCTGCGGCGGGAGCAGCCCCGCCTCCACAAGCTGACAGTAGAACAGACGCCAAAACGAACATACTAATAAAGAACAGCTTTCTCATTTTTCACTCTCTCCTTTGAATGTATTTGTTGGTCGAGTAGGGCGTGCGGAGTTTCGACATGCAAAGAGCGCTACTCAACCGCCGCACGCCCGTATCGAGACCTATTCAACGACGTTGATCATCAACATCAAACCACCCGGTTCGACATTGTCGTTGGTGGTGTGGTGCAGGATGTGACAGTGCAGCATCCATTGCCCGGTCTCTGTGGCGACGAACTCAATATCGTAGCGTTCTCCCGGAGCGACACTGACCGTGTCCTTGGTCAACTGCGCCGCCTCGGGGACAGGATGCCCATCTGTCGCCACGATCTTGAAGGGAACGCCATGCAGATGCATGGGATGTATGAACTGACCGATGGCAATGAAGCGCAGCCGGACCAGATCCCCTTTCTTGACAGTGATGGTTTCGGTGGCAGGGAAGGATTTGCCATTAATTGTGAAGTAATTAGGTTCCATCCCACTCATGGGCATGGCGGCATAGGTTGTTCCATCCGTCATGCGCCATTCCGAGATCATCAAAGTTACGTCCACATCAGGAGGGGTGGCATCGGGTTCTTTAGGATCGATGATGAACGGAGCGTACAACCCGGCGCCCACCTGCACATCGCCCTCAAAATGCGAGTGATACATAAACGTCCCTGCCGGCTTGGCAGTGAATTCATAGGTAAACGTCTCGCCCGGCTGGATCGGGTCCTGGGTGACACCCGGTACGCCGTCCATTGCATTGGGGACTTCGACTCCATGCCAGTGGATCGTGGTTGGATCGGGTAATTCATTCTTGACGATAATGCGGACCTGATCGCCCTCGGTCACGCGGATCATGGGGCCGGGTACGGTTCCGTTGTATGTGAAGGCAGTAACGGTCACTCCATCCAGGATTTCCCATTGGACAGCTTTGGTTGTTAGTTCAAAGACCTTGACGCCATCTTCCAGGCGATATTCCAGGGGCAATCCGCCTTCAGCTTCGGTGGCAGGCTGGACGTTTGGCGCGGTGATTGGCTCCATCATATGAGCCGCTTCGGGGTTGTCCATCATCATGCTCCCCGGTGTGGCGGTCACATCCATCATCTCGGAATTTCCACTGGATGTTGTGGTGGGCGCGCAAGCGGATAAGATCAATAGCAGACTCGTGATTGTAAAAAATAAAATCTTCTTCATTATGGTTCCTCTGCAAAGTTGGAATAGCACTTAAATATATGGATTCCCCTTTGATCCATCCAGAGCAATTTGACGTGGGACTGTATAGGCAATATTGCCTATGTAAGGGTTAAACAGATTCGATTGCCTTGATGTCCAATACCTCTTTAATGGAAGCGACTAGTTTTCTGTCCGCCCGTTGGGAGGGGTCATCCGCAATGGAGAAGCGCGTTTGTCCGTCACTTCCATGCAGGATCAAGGTGGCAGGTTCAGCGGTCTCCCCATAGACCATCAGAACAACCATCTGGCAGTCACAATCTGCTGTGCCATGATTTGGGCAGGGGCAATCCGGCTGGGTATGGCGCACAGTATGCAGGTCGAAGGTTTGCATGGCACGCAAACCGGCTTGCGATAATTTTTTTTCTGCTGCCTGCAATGCCATATCGCAGGGCATAGCAACGATTAAGAAGGAAAATGTAGTCATGGATGCCTCTATTATTGGATATTCTCCATTGTAGGCAGGTTCCCATTTGGATTGGAGAGCCGCGTGGCGTATTTCCTGGTAGGCGAAATTGCCTATAACAATTCCCCTGTCACTGGCATCGACAGGGGAATTGTCTGTTTGCAACCTTCAGACCCTTACGGCATGGGCATATTCATTGTGCCACCCTCCGGAATTTCAAGTTGGATTTCCGAAGGGACGTTGGCTAGTGCGGGGAGCGGCGAAAAGCTAATCCCATTGGGGGCATCACCTGTTGGAATGGTGGCGATGACACGTTGACTCTCAAGATCGATCACCGACACCGTATCCTCATAAATGTTCGATACATAGGCATATCGACTCGAGGGATCAATCACGACTCCGTGTGCTCCCTGACCTGTTTCAACGGTTGCGACCACTTGAAAGGTGACGACATCGACAATCGAAACAGTGGTACTGGGTTTTTCCTCGGTTCCCTGATTGGCGACCAGGACATATCGATTATCTGGGGTAACAAAAACCTGAATAGGTCCCACTCCCACCGCCACTTTGCCAAGCAGTTCCTGCGTGGAAACATCCAACTTACCAAGTGCGTTTTCACTGTTAAGGGAAAAATAATTCAGCGCCCCATCCGGCGAGAAACCCACCTGCACCGGATGCTCTCCAACTTCAATGTCCGCCACCTTTACATCCTGTTTGACGTCAATAACACTCAATGTGGTGGATTTGGCATTGGCGACATAAACCCACCGCCCATCCGGGCTGACGCGCAGACCGTGCGGATACTCGCCGACCGGGATCGTGCCAACCGCCCCCAACGTGTTTGTGTCGATGACGGTGACCGTATTATCCCCGCCATTGGTGGCATAAGCCTTTTTGCCATCGGGCGTTAGCACAATATGCGCGGGCATCATCCCGGTCGGCAAGGCACCATGAACTTCAAAGGTGGCAGCATCGATCATGATTGCCAGGGAGTCATGTCCACTGACAACCCAGACGGTTTTACCATCCGGCGAAACCTGCAGGTTGTGAGCGCCTTCCACGCCGGTAAGCGTGGTCAGGACTTGATTTGTTGCCGCATCAATCACGGTAATACTATTGCCTTCTTCATCTGCCACCCATACTGTTCCCTCCATTCCTGCAACATCCGATTGGGTCTGGTCAGGTTGTTCAGTGAATTCTGGTTCCGCCTGCGTGCCACACGCGCTCAATATCACAGCAGCGATCATTAGCAGGGTCACAATTTTCCAAATCGAAAACTTTTTCATTGGGTTCAACTCCTTCTGGTCGGTTCGGATATAGTCCGCACTTATACAGCACCCACCGGGAAATTGAACATACGCATTATTGCCTAATACGTCATTGTTAGTCCAAATTGCTCACGGATTCGATTTCATTCCTTATCTTCTTCCATACGAATATATTGATGGGGAATACGTTCAAACAAATGCTTGCAGACCTCGGAACAAAAGTAATAGGTTCTCTCTTTGTGTACGATCTGAAAGGGTGGGTTCTTTGGATCGACTTTCATTTCACACACAGGATCGATTTCAAATTCCTGCCCGGCTGGGTAATATCGTTGCATGTTGAAACTGTTCATTGGTTCTTGTCTCCATTTGCTGATTGTTGACACCTCATATCATTCAGGTGTTCTCCCGACATAATATGATGATCGTTTTTTCGTTGTGCATTTGTCTGCCGCACATAGGAACTCCTTTTCGACGGCACATCCTAACCGATAAATGTAAAGAAGTTATGAAGATTCATTGAATCAGGCATAGGCAATAGTGCCTATGCCTGATTCAGCCACATTGCGCAAGACGTCTGCCACTGATGGGACTATGATGATGCCAAAGGATATTAATTAACGGTGAAACGAATTTTCATTCCCCTCGCGGCATTCTTACTCGGTTCCGTCTTTATCGCTTCTTTCTACATCGGCATCCTCACGTGGGCACAGGGTTGGGAGTATGCCTCGTCTCAATTCATCCGTGACCGCTGGTATGTCATCCCTATCATCCTCGGCTTCGGCGTACAAGCCGCGCTCTATTCCGTCCTGCGCTTCCGCCTATTCATTCCGGTTACATCCACAGCACATGCCGGCTCGATGATCGGCGCGAGCGGAGGCACATCTACCACCGCGATGGTGGCTTGCTGCATCCATCACGTCACTGATGTCCTGCCCATCCTTGGGTTGAGTGTGGCAGCAAGTTTTCTGACCCGCTATCAGCGTCCCTTCATGCTGGTCGGACTCGTTATGAACCTGATCGGAATTGGCGTCATGCTCTTCGTACTTTATCGTGAACGACAAAAATTACAACCTGTTCTTTTGGAGACATAATGAAACGACTGATCATCCCCATTCTTCTGATTCTGATACTTACCATCACAGCCTGCTCTGCAGTTTTGCCCTCGCTTCCTTCCCAACCGCAGGTTGATACTGTTTCGACCGAATCCACCTCTCCTGAATTGGCTTCCGCCACCCGCATGGATAACCAAGGGGCGATCATCTTTGAAGTCACTCCTCTTAACCTTGACCAAACTGGTGAATCTCTTGAATTCAATATAGTCTTAACCACCCATTCGATTGACCTGAGCATGGATCTTGCCGCAACCGCAACGCTCACGACCGATACGGGTGTAAGCGTGAACTCCACCCTGTGGGACGCGCCACGTGGCGGGCATCATGTGGAAGGGAAATTGATCTTCCCGGCGACACAGGCTGGCAAATCCATCCTGGAGGGAGCGACAAAGCTCACCCTCACAATCACCAACGTGGATGCACCCACCCGAACATTTGACTGGGAGTTGAAATAGCAGGAGAAGAAAATGGGACACAAAACAGATATCAGCCGTCGTGACTTCATCAAATCGGTTGCCGGGTTCGTCGGAACCTTTATCGGCGTCGGGATCGGTCTTCCTTCCATTTTCTATCTTCTCTCGCCGTCGCTTGAAAAAACGGAAGACGATTCCATCATCGATCTTGGTTCGCCTGAAAAATATCCGATTGGCATTCCAACCCGGTTTGAATTTACCCGCACCAAGGTCAACGGATGGGAACGGACAGCGACCAATTATGGCTTGTTCGTTCTGCGTAAGAGTGAAAGTGAAGTAAGGGTATTCTCTGACATTTGTACTCATCTTGGCTGCCGTGTTACCTGGCATCCCGATGAAAGACATTACATCAGTCCCTGCCATGACGGTCATTTTGACATTACCGGTAACGTGGTCAGCGGTCCACCGCCGCGTCCGCTGGATGAATTTATTACAGAAATAAAAAACGGCAATCTCGTGGTTTCCCTTCCGCCTATAAAACGGAACGGATAAAGGAAGGTTCACATGAATAAACGTCACATCTGGATTATGCTGCTTTGCTGCCTGCTTCCCATTTTGGGCTTGGCAGCCGTCCTGCTCCTGAAAATCCCCGTTAATACAGTCGTCTATGTGGGTCTTGCATTGCTTTGCCCGCTGGCGCATTTCTTCATGATGGGCAACATGCATAATCACAACAACCAGTTGGATCAGCCTCATGACCATTCCATCCAAGACAAGACCACCACTCACTCGCCGTGATTTTCTAAAGATCACCGCCTTGGGGATCGGCTCGCTTGCCTTTCGCCCTTTTGTCTGGCAGGGATTCCCTGAATTGCAACCGTCGGAATTATTGGGGCGTGTTACAGTCGGCAAGGTGGATGTGCATGCACGCCCTGATGGGAACGAACAGATCGTTGGCGCTCTGTATGAAGATCAGGTCGTCCCCTGGATTCGGGAGGTGGTTGGATCCATGCCCGGCAGGATCAATCAACGCTGGGTCGAGACTCCGTATGGTTATATGTGGGGAGGAAACCTGCAACCTGTTCGCGACCTGCCGAATTCGCCAGTGTCCACCCTGCCAAACACAAGTCTGGGTTCCGGTATGTGGGTTGAAGTCACAGTCCCGTATGTGGACTTGATTCTCGATAACCCGCCTTCTCGAGCACCCTGGCTCCAGTATCGGGAATCTATCGGTTTGCCGGCGCGCTTTATCTATAGTCAGGTGGTCTGGGTGGATCAGGTCCGTATTGAAGCAAATGGTGGAGTCTGGTATCGGTTAAATGAACGCTTCGGGTCGGGCGACCTGTTCTGGGGTCCGGCAGAGGCGTTTCGTCCACTGACTATGGAGGAAATCGCTCCAATCAACCCGGAAGCAGAAGAAAAAAGAATCGTGGTCAACATTGATTACCAAACCTTATCGTGCTTCGAAGGAAAGAATGAGGTGTATTTTGCGCGTATTTCCAGTGGTGCATTGTATGACGCTTGGGGAAATCCCGTGGATGCGTGGGCGACTCCGGTGGGTGAATTCCCAATCTGGCGCAAAGCGGTCTCATTGCCATTGAGCGGAGGAAGTGCATCAGCAGGCTGGAGTCTGCCGGCTGTTGGTTGGGTCAGTTTGTTTGTCGGCTCCGGTGTGGCAATTCATTCCACCTATTGGCATAACAATTATGGCGAACCTTCCTCAAGGGGATGTGTCAATGCCAGCCCGGAAGATGCAAAATGGATCTTTCGCTGGAGCCTGCCAGTAATTCCGTATGACCCAGGTGATTTAACGGTAGAAATGCCGGGAGGAACGAGGGTGATTGTAGAAAAACAGGATTTCTAAATTTCAACTTAGCGACATCTTAGGAACACCTGCGCAACATTATCATTAAGATTATGTCTTGCAGAAAGACAAAATGCTCTCACAACCGCAATCGGATCAGTCCGGCGGGGTACATATCTGGTATACGGGTATAAGTTTCGCCCCGCCTGGAATATGCCGCAGGGCTAAGGTTCTCTAAACCAGCATCTTGATCGAGGATCTTAAGTAAATCTAAACGAATTACAACATCTAGTTCTCGGTTTCTGTTGATTTTTACTTCCTCAACCAAGGTATCTATAACCTTCTTTCTGAGCAAGAACACTCTATGTCGCTCCTCTTCATGTTGAGGAGCGGCTTCTTTTAACTCCACAACGCCCGACTGTAAATCCGCCAAGTACTCCTCAAATTTTTCTTCCCAGTTATTGAGCGCGTTGATATTTATCGTCTGACCTAATGCAGCCAGGTCGCGCTTGTAACTGATCTCCTGCAATGTCAAAGTTGCCAATTGTTGTTCCATGTCATTATTTGTAAATTTCCCTTCTCTTGCTTGTGTAATCACCCATTGACGGTCATGATTGATCCTCTGAAGCTGTTTTTCAATTCTGTTCCTTTCTTCATGAAGATTTGAGGCATTGGCTCGAAGTTGATCAACCAAATCCATCGCTTGAGAAAGCAGGTATTCAGGCTTGTCGAGAGCGCGGCAAATCTTTTCCCAGGCTTCATCATCAGCCTTTTTAGCGCCAATATGTCTTGGGCAATCGGGTGAAACAAGATCTTTGTGATTCTGGCGACAATAGTAAATACCCATGAATGTTTTTCGCTCGACCAGCACACCTTTTCGATTCTTTCTGGTTTTTTGAGTTCTCGCGCCCCACTTATTGCCACATTCACATTTTAGAACCCCTCCAAGCAGGTAATCGTGGTGTACGCGACGAGCAGGATAAGTTTTTTTTCTTGCTCTCATTTCTCTAAAGCTATCATAAGTTGCAATATCAATAATTGGATCGACTGGTATTTCAAAAAGCTCTCCTTTTCTGGACTGAATTTTCAATCCATAAGCATATTCCTTGGCTGATTTAAGAATTGCCTGAATACTGGATCGAGCCCAGTGGATCCTTCTTGGAATACTGCTCCCCTTTTGGGGTGCGCCACCAGCAATCAATCTGTCTCGAATTTCCATGAGATGGCAGCCATCAAGATACCATTCAAAAATCTTCCGAACCCAATATGCCTCCTCTTCAACCAGCACAATTTGGCCGTCATGACGCTGATAACCGTAACGATCCTGTCCAGTGTTTGCCTTTCCCGATTTCAGGCGGGCTTTCACGCCCATTGTCATGCGCTCTTTCATGCCATCCAATTCCATTTGAGCCACCCAAGCACGCAAAGGAGCAATTTTGGGATCAAACGTTTCCCGCGCAAGCATGACAGATACCTTATGTTCCTGAATCGTTTCCAATACAAGTAGCATGGCACGCATCCCTCGATAAAGTCTATCTTCACGCCAGGCGAGGATTATGTCAAACTCATCCCGGGCAGCTGCATTCAACATTTCAAGCAGCCCAGGGCGATCAGATCGTGTACCAGAGGGTTCCACTAATTTCGTGCGAACACGATACTTCTCAATATCACGATAAACATTGACAATCACCAGCCCCTTATCAGCCGCCAGTTGTCGGCAATCCGCTTCCTGCTCAGCCGGGCTTGATTTTTCTCCTTGATGCTCAGATGATGTACGAACATAAATGACCGCACGGTTATTCATTGTTTTATCCTCAGTTTATTGGTTATTCCAAATCGTGCTAATCGATATGTATCTTGATCGACCGGCAAACATTGACGGCTTGCGATGCGAATCCGATTTTCCAGGGCTACCACTGACAGGCCATGAGCCGGACGAACCGGAATCACCGCTATTCTTCTGACTTTCTTCAAGTAATTCCATCAGGTCCAGATGGATGGTCACAGTCAACTGTCGGTTAATGTCAATCGTCACCTTCTCCACCAGCAACTGAACGATATGTTTTTTCAGGTCAAACGATTTAAGCCATTCCTCTTCGCTCACAGACAGGTCACTCAATGCCTGGATGCCATCCTGCAAGTCGGCAAGAAATCCCATCACTTTGGCTTCCCAGTCCACCAACAACCGTTCATCGATTCTTTTCTGCATCGCAGATAATTCGCTCTTAAGATCGACCTCCTGTTGGGAGTATTCGTTGAGCGTACGTTCCATGTCCGCCTCTGAAATATTGCCCATCCGAGTCTGGGTGATGACCCATTGCCGATTCAAAAAGAGGTTTTCCAATTCCTTTTGAATGCGCTCGCGATTTACATCCTGGTGACCCGCTTCATTGATGAGTTGAGCAACCAAATCCCGGGCTCCACCCAGTAGAATTTCAGGGTGGTTTATGGCATTGCAAACCTGCCTCCAAACCTCGCGATCTGCATCGATGCGCGGGATGGTACGGGGACATTCCGGGGAGCGGATTTCCTCATGATTGCATGGGCAATAATAGACTCCATTGACAGTTCGCCTTTTCAGCCAATTTCCATTTTGCATTCGTGAATGACTGGTGGTACTGCGAGGCTGCCACCGATATTCACAGGCGCAATAAAGCAAGCCTTGAATTAAGGCATACTGCTTGATGCTTTTCGGTGCCGGCACCGGCGCCTTTGGTTTGGACTGCAAATATGTTTGATATGTTTGGGGATCGAGTATCGGCTCGACATCCATTTCAAAAGAGTCCCCTTCACGGGTTTGGACTTTTTTGCCGGTTGCATATCCCTCCGCTCCTTGCAGGATGCCGAGAATACTGCTGATAGCCCAGGTAATCTTTCGCGGTTTTGTTGCGACTTTCTGTGGGGCATTTGCTGCGATCAAGCGTTGGCGCATGACCTTGTAGGGAACGCGTTCGATATACCAGGCAAAGATCTGCCTTACCCATTCAGCTTCCTCGGGAACAATTTCAATCCGTGCCCCCACCCGCCGATAGCCATACCGATCCTGCCCGGAGTTCGCTTTGCCGGCTTTGAGGCGTGCCTTGACCCCCATCGTCATGCGTTCCTTGATATTCTCAAGTTCGACCTGTGCGAGCCAGGCTTTGAGTGGAGCCGTGGCAGGATCAAAGGTCTCCTGGGCAAGCATGATGGTGAGGTTATTTTGTTGGATCGTCTCCAACACCAGAAGCATGGCACGCATTCCCCGATACAAACGATCCTCCCGCCAGGCAAGGATGACATCGAACTGATCGTCAGATGCATCCCGCAGCATTGCCAGCAAACCGGGGCGGTCATAGCGCACACCAGAAGGCTCCACCCACTTTTTCTTGACTCGGTACCGCTCAATATCGCGATACACATTGACAACGATCAGTCCCTGTTTTTCTGCATACAGGCGGCAATCCGTTTCCTGTTCTTTTGGACTGCACTTTTCACCCTGTTGTTCAGATGAAGTACGAATGTAGATCACGGCTCTCTTTGCCATCGTTTCAATCCTTTTCTCAAAATCAAATTAGGTTTTCCTCTTTTGGGCCGGGGCTGGCTCAGCCCAAAAGAGGTCTGCATCAGATGGAATTCCCGTTCACCTTCCGCAGCGCATCAAAGAAGAGTTGATCGCCGAGGACTTGCACCTGCTCCTCCGGCGTCAAACCCAGCCGACTGGTGAAATCGAAAAGCACCAGCCCAACCGAGGCAGAGACATCGATCAAGCTTCCATTCTCTGCCACGGACTCCCATTCCTGACGAAAAGCAGAAAGGCTTTCCAATGCCAGGATCCGATCCAAAGGCGCAAGGGTCGGGGTCTCGCGAACCGCAAATTGAACATCCATAGGTTGTCTCCTTGTTTGGGCGTTCCACCTCCCCCAGCCGGAAAGCAAAACGCCCCGATGGAATCCCACCAGGGCGTATGCAGAGGCTATAATACGAATAGCCCGCCTACCGCTGATATCGGTGGGTTGGGTCAGGGCGTGTATCGTGTTCCAGCACTTTACGCGCCCGTTATTCGAGCAAAATACATTTTACTAGTAAAATGTATTTAAAGCAAGACAAGTAACGGGTCAGGCAAAGAGGGATTATTTTTTGACTATTTTTGGACCGTGCCGCTTATCGTCAGCCTTTTCGGCAGCCTTGAGATAAGACAGCAATGACTTTTTGCTGATCGCCCACACAGAACCAAATTTGTGAGCCGTCAACTTCCCCGCTCGGACAATAATACGCAAATATTCGGCATGATAACCGCTTAGCTTGGATGCCTGCTCGATTGTCAACCATTCATCGTCTGTCATATTTGCGCTCCGAACGGGGATTATACCTTTCAAACCATACAGAAAACGCCCATTTATGAATTATTTTTTCAAGCTACACCTTTCTTCCGGCGTTGCTTCCTACGCCGAGCCGGCCGGCTCTCACGATCCGCTGCCTGTCCGTCCGGTGGTTCCTGGATGGACGCTCCCCCATTTGCCTGTCTGCGTAATCGCACTTCCCTGCCATACTCGGCAATCGCCTTGAACATCTTTCTCAACGCGATGCGGTTCGCTTCCATTTGATCAGTTGTTGAATCCATGCTCACAGTGGTCACTCTCTTTTGACATTTTTATGATGTGCCCCTTTTTACATGGCGCGAGTCAAGTATGAGTCCAGTATGTTTGATAATTTGATTATGAAAATTCAGATCCACTGTCTGAAAACAAAAAGCGAAATAACCATCGGAGCACATATTTCATATAAATAAAGTCCCATTTATCGAATTTCAAAAATGAAATTAATTTTTACCTTCTTTGTGGAATTTTCTTAAGGTAAAATCTCCGCCCCATGAAACTTTTGTCTCTCATCAGAGCCAAAAAATATGGCTCACCCAAAAAGATGATTTTGCTCGCCCTGCTTAAGATTGCCCTTGTGGGATTGTTTTTGCAAATCACATGGTCTTATCACAGTCTTGAAAGCGGATTGGGCGCAGCGGTGGCACAAGTTGCCATCATGTATCATGTTGTTCTGTTGATGATATTGGTCGTGGCTGGAATTGGTCTCGGTCATTGGATCGACCAGTTGATCCGTTTGAAGAAATCCATCTTCCAGCATCCGCAAAAAGGAAGCTGGACCGAGGCGTTCATGAATCTGTGGGGCTATGAATTGAAGGAAAAGGAAGTGGTGCAAATCCAAACCATCACCCCTGAACCACAGATGATCGAACCCTTCGACCTCTTCAACATGCCCGCCCGGCGCGGTCGCAAACCCACCTTTCCCCTGGAGCGCTGGATCCCCATCGCCATGAAATGGGAAAACCGCGACCCGATCCGCGATGCCTTCACCCTTGGTGAATTGATCGCCGAGCTTCTGGGAACGAATTCAGACGGCTCCCCCATTGTCTCCGAACAAACCTACTACAGTGTCTGGCGGCAACGCGCGATGGATGAAATCCGCCGCCGGGCAAAGGCGAAAAGATCCACCGGTGTACAGGAGCACGAAAAAGAAATCGCGTAAGGCATGTAATCGCAAGAACAATCCAGGGAGGAAGCAGCAAGGAAAACACAACCCGAAACAGCACAAATTACGGGGAAGTACGTTTCCGATCTTTTTTTGATTCCAATGTTCAGGAAGCATTCCAACTTTTCATTATGGCGATTCGCGCCATTCAATCCTTGATGATCTGCTCGTTTGAATTTCCGTAGAATTCCCATAAATCAAACTGGGTAATTCCTTGACTCCCGCCTGATAAAAGAGCCGTCACTGTACGGCTCTTTATTTTTTTCACACGAGGTGAACATGGCGAAAGTCATCATCCATCTGCGGGATTACGAACTGACTGCGCTGAACGATCTGGCGCAGCGTGAATACCGCGCTCCCAAGGCTCAGGCAGCCTTGATCATTCGCAGGGAACTGCAAAAACTGGGCATGATCCCGGTCGAAACACTCATTCCAACTCAACCTGACATCCACCCTGTGGATGAAACAATTCAGTCGGAAATGAAAGGAGGGTAAATCATGTTTGCAGGAATTCTTTCCGGTGTAGCCACCTGCCTTGGCCCGATCGCAGTGGGGCTGATCATTTTTCTGCTGGTAGTCGCATTTTTCCGCTAACCATATTCCATTCAAGGAAACCCATCTTATGTCAACCAAAGTCATTTGTATTGCCAATCAAAAAGGCGGGGTCGGCAAGACCACGACTGCCGTATCCCTCGCTCACGGCCTGACCCAAAAAGGCAGGCGCGTTCTGCTGATCGACCTTGATCCACAAGGGCAGTCCGCCACCGCCCTCGGACGCAACCCCGAACCCGGCGCGTTTTACCTGCTCACAATGGGAAGCACACCACAGGAGACCACTTTTGTGCAGTCGTGGGTGCGCTTCTCTGGAAGGGAGGGTTTGTATCTGTTGCCTGGCGACCAGCAGACGATGGCCGCCCAGACCGTGCTCAACGCGCAGGACAAACCCATTTCTGCCATCCGCCAATCCATCCAACGCTTTTTCAAAGATGGATTGCATTACATCCTCTTTGACACCGCGCCCAGTGTCGGCGGCATCCAGGAACGCGCGGTCTGGGCCTCCGATCTCGTGATCGTGCCGACTGCCACCGAGTTCCTTTCCGCCGACGGCGTCTCGAAGGTGCTGCTCATGATGAGCGTGCTTCAGGAAAAGAAAAACTGGCGCGGAAATCTATTGGGCATCCTGCCGACCTTCTTTGATGAACAAACCCGCGAGAGCAAAGCCACGATGGAAAACCTGAAGGAACGGTTTGATACAAGCGTTCTGCCGCCCATCCATCGCTCCACGCTGTTACGGGAATGCGCCGCCGAGGGGAAAACCATTTTGGAATTTGATCCTGTGTGTCGGGCTACCAAGGAATATCAAGCATTGACCCAGCACGTGCTGAAATTTTAGGAGGTGAATATGACCGGACGACGTGACCCATTTGAAAAGACTGATACACCGACCCCAACTCAACCACCCAGTCTCTACGACTCCCTGCGCATGGCAGCACCGCGCAAACGCAACCGTCAATGGGAAAAACAACAACAGAGCCGCAAGGTGGTCTATCGCGGCATCGATCCCAAGCTGGCGTTGAAGGTGAAGACGATTGCCGATGATCTGCAAGTCCCCGCAGGAGAGGTCGCATGTGTGGTGATCGAATACGCACTGCGTTCCTATGAACGCGGTGATTTTGATCTCCACCCACGTCCCAATCCGGAACGCATGCGCATGACCCTCTTCCCACGAAGCGACTCCGCACATTCGATCAACAGACCTCAACGTACTGCCAAACATAAACGACCGGAAGCCCTGTGGCGGGTGATCACCACCTGGCGCGGTTTCTCTCCTGAACTCAAACAGGAACTGGCAGCGCTGGCCTCCGATGATGGCTTGCATGTACCCATCGGGGAATTGATCACGGCCCTGCTGCGCTTTGGTCTGAAAGCATATGAAACCGGATTGTTGGTGCTTGAACCCAAACCGAAATCCACCACATTCACTTTAGCGCACAAAGGCAAATAATGAAGTTCCATCAAAAAAACCTTTTTCAATGGAATGGGATGAGAAACGCAGGCGGCATGGACAACGTGCCGCCTGCGCCCTGTCCACGCGCCGCCTACACATCCGCCTACGCTGCCGCCTACGTCGAACGCACAGGAAGGGCTGAGGCGAAAGAAATCCTGCATGAACGTTCTGGGAGACCCAGGCTTGTTTTGCTAGGAGGTGTTGCATGACAGACCTTCAACAAGGCTGGAGTTCCGTGCTGGCTCAATTGCAGTTGGACATGCCACGCGCCTCGTATGAAACCTGGGTGGTGGGCACGGTTGCGTTGGGATTGGAAAACGATGTACTGCTTGTTTCCACGCGCAATGCCTATGCCCGTGACTGGCTGGAGTCGCGTCTGACCAGCACAGTCCAGCGATTGCTGGTTGGGATTCTGAATCGTTCCGTCTCTGTGAAGTTTGTCGTTGGCGATGAGTCACAGGCAGAGGCGGAGATGGAAACCGAAGCGGAGGAAACAGACGAACCGGAATTGAACATCGAGCCTGTGCAGTGGCTGGACTACGACCGCATCGTCCAGCCGCACAAGCAGGTCGTGGTGAAGGGCTATCTGCGCCGACTGGGAATGGAGATCGGACCCAAGGCGGTCTGGTTGTATGTTGGATTTCATCAGGCGGCGTGGCGGGTGCAGGATCAAAACCATCCATCCGGAAAACCATTGCACAGCCATGAGGTGAAGCGTTTCAGCACAATGAGCAACGGCGCCTTCTGGCGACTATTGAAACACACTGGCATTCAGGGACACCTGACCGGACTCGTGCAGCGTATCGATTCCCAGGATGCACGCCGTTTCCGGCGTGGACGCGACGGACGTCCCCATCGCGCACCGATCCGCTATCAGGTCTTCATGACTCCGCGTCTGACACGCGCCGACGCCATTGCGGTTCATCTGCGGTTGAAAGCATTGATCGAAAAACATAACTCAGTCTCCAATGCTCTGCAGGAGCTGCTCGCCGTGGAGGATGTCATGGATCTGCTTACTCCGCTGGATATGAAACTGCCTCATGCGCCCATGAACACGGTGATGGATATGGTACATCTGGAAACAGGTGAAACCTTTTCACCTGAAATCGAGCGTCTGGCGCAGGAACTGCATCGCAAGATCATCAACTGTCTGGGCGACATTCACATTCCCCACTACTTCATCACAGAAACCATCAAGCGGTACAACCTGACGCCCGCACAAGCCTGGTTGATCACGGCCGCGCGCGATATGGCATTCATCAATGCGCGTACCGGCGAACGGCGGGATGTGGTGACCTTTAAGCGCGGATATCAGGAGATGGCGGAGTTGATCGGTTCCAACCGTTACAAAACCGTACAAGCCTGGCTCCATCTGCATTGGACTTCGCAACAACGCGGAGGTAACCTTTCCCGCTTTCTGCAAGAAATCGATCTGCCGGATTCAAAGACCTACGCCGACCTGCGCGTGGAATCCATGCCACGTGCTTTTCGGGTATTGCTGGACGAACCGCTGGACGCAGATGGGAGTAATAAGGTGGACGCAAATGGGAGTCATATGGCAGACGCAGATGGGAGTATTAGCTGGACGCAAATGGGAGCATTAGCAGACGCAAATGGGAGTCATATGGTGGACGCAAATGGGAGTGATTTAAACTCTTTTAAACACCCCTTAAACACTGACAAGAAAAACACTTCCACCACCCAGCACGCCTGCGGCGAAAATGCGGCGGAGGCGGTCGCTCCTGATTTTTGGGAACTCGAAACCCTGCTTGCACAAAATGACGTGCATCCCAAAGTGCAGAAGGAGCTGCTCGAAGTCCAGGCATCCGTGCATGCCTTTGTTTCGTGGGTGCTGTATGTCGCCAGTCCGAAAAGTGGGAATCTTTCCGATCCCTTGGGCTATGCCATCAGCCGCTTGCGCGAACATCCTCTGCGTGAAGCGCGCGGAGTCTTCCGGCAATTTGCCGACCTGCCACCGGAAGAGTTGCTGGCCTTGATCGACTCCACCCCCACCCGGGCATATGAACTGCCCACGAAAATTGAACACCCACTCGCGCACGCCTGGAAGAAGGCAATGGGTTCCAATAACCCCAGGCTGCCCGTTGTGCGCGAAATCCTCTTTGGCGAAGGAGCCAGTGAATAATATGCAATTACAGTTTCTGATCACCTCCGAACAACGCGCCTCCGGCGCCATGTTCATGGAGTCTTTGAACGATACCGTCCTGGCGTTTATCTATCCCACGGATGGGAGACGGACCTTCCACACCTTCTTCTGCCCGCCCATGCGGATCATTGCGCTCAGCGCGGAAGGACAGGTGGTCTTCGATGAAGTCATCACCAAATGGCGCTGGGTGAAATTGCCCGTTTGTCGGTACGTGATCGAGACCGGTCCGAATGTGGACTATCGCCCATATCTCCAAACGGTGCTATCCGTGGCGCCGGACCTGCCTCAGTTGGGCTCAATGGATCCCAGCCTGCGCATGGACGGTTTGTTATTTGCATTGCTGGCGGAGGCTGTCGCTGACATCCGCCGCATTCGCGAAGCCCATCGCGGGCAGATCAAACCCGAACTCCAACGGCGCCGGTTCGAAGCCTGGGAACGCGGGCAGATCGTGAGTTCGGCCGGGTTCATCCTGGATTTTTCGCGGGCGTGGAATCTGCCGGATGGCGCGGTGAAGTTATCCTACTCCGTCCTGAAAGCCGAGGAGCCTTATCTGGATGAGATCGTGGCAGCCTCTGTAGCCGGCATTCCCTGGCGGCACGAGTTTCCCAAAGCCTGTATGCGCTGCGGCAAGCCCGCTTCGTGGCGACCGATCCTCAACCCTGCTCCGAATGCACCGGTGGAAATTCTATGGCGCTACCAACGACCCGAAAACGCCATCCCGATTTGCCATCATTGCACGGAAACCTTAAACCTTCTGCGGGATGCATCGTTGCAACTTGATCTGGTTTGGGGCTTGTGGGGTCCACGCTTCGAAGCCTTCTGGGGATGGCATCGCGCAAGGAAGAACAACCGTTTGCCGAAGGGGTGGGATATGTACGCCCATCCGCTCTGGCCGGCAGACTTTGGTGGAGAACAGTGGGAGACCGGTAGCGGCGCTTTGACGTCCGCCGAACCGCGACCCCCGCATCAGGTCGTGCGAAGTGATCAGCATATGCAAGCCTTGCGCCGTGGGTTGTACACCAAAAAGTTTCGCGGGCGACAGCCGGGCGAGACCCCTTTGCAAAAATTATTAGACTTCCGGCTCGACATTCCACAAGGAGAATCCCGATGACTTTTTTTGCCTTTCTCGGCGCGCTTAGTTTGAGCGTGCTCGCATTTGAACTGCTGAACGTCTTTCAATCCGCCTTCAGCACCTTTGGCGGCAATCGCCTGATGAACGTTCAATCCCAGACTCCAGTCAAGAGACGCTCAACCTGGGAGGCATTGCTGCTGGCCGTGCTGCCGGGACGCTTCGATCCGGATCAGGCGAAGAACATGGGGGATGTGATCAGCCTCTTGAGACGTGCCGGCTATCCATACGACACCCCCGGTGAATTCTTTGCCGTGGCGATCCGCGACTTCTCGACCTTCCTGTTCGTGGGCGGGATGCTGGCAGGCGCTTTAGCCGCCATGAACATCATCGCTGCCGCGCCGGTGATCGCTGGCATCTTCATCTTGCTTGGATTACGGCGACCGTATGTACGGATGAAGACACTCGCAAAGAAACGCGCCGAGTCGTTGCGCAATAACATGTTGATCGGTCTCTCTGTATTGAGTTCATTACTTTCTTCCGGCGTGGGCGTGCAGGAAGCCCTGCGCCGCGCTTCGACCGTGGGTGGACCGTTCTGTAATCTATTGGGATTGCTTGTTGCGCGCATGGAGGTGGAGGACTTCACCAAAGCCATTGATGTCACCCGCGCCCATCTGCCCGATCCGAAGGATGTGGAAGCGAATCTATTCCTGCGTGACATCTATGACTTCTTCGCCAACAACCGTCCAGTCTTGTCCAGTGTGCAAGGACTTCAAGGGTCTGTTCACCGTTCCGTGGTGGAATCAACTGAAGAACGCGCGGCTCTGGTGCGCCAGCGTGCCGGCTTGTTTGGGGTGATGGCGGTGTTGGGTTTGGTGCTGGCGATCATCGCGCCGTTCATGGGGTCGGGGTTGATGTAATGCCAGGTTCACGAACTCCGAATATTTATCATCCCTTTTGGCGTTCGCTTGCCTATTGGATCTTTGTCACACTGGCAGTGCTGACTGTTTTTTTCAGCGTTCGCCAATTGACCCTCTGCTGGACCCTGACTGCCCTACCAGGTGTTCCACCCGCAGAGTGCGCTTTACAAAACCAACCATCTTCCGATCTGCCGGCATCTCCCGATCCGGCAACTGCAAACGATCTTCCAATTGAAATATCCGCGCCGGAAATGGAGCTGCCTCAATGGGACGGCGCCAGTCGGATCAACATCGCCTTCTTTGGCTTGCGCGGCGACGATGGACAAGGAGAAGGTTGCCCGACCTGCACCGATACGATCATGGTTCTGACCGTGGATCCAGTCACAAAGACTGCCGGCATGTTGTCCATCCCACGTGATATGTGGGTCAACATTCCCAGCGCAGGATACAGTCGCATCAACACTGCCTGGGCAATTGGCGAGAATGCCAAATTGCCGGGCGGCGGACCTGCCTTGGCAATGCAGACCGTTTCACAGTTCATCGGGGTTCTGATTCATTATTATGTGCAGGTGGATTTTGGGACCTTTGTTTCGTTCATCAATCTGATTGGCGGCATCGATGTGTATGTCGAGGAACGCATGGTGCTTGATCCGCTCGGCGAGGGACCAGATCATTTTGTGTTGAAGCCGGGAGATTACCGCCACCTGACCGGACCGCGCGCCCTGGCGTATGCACGCTGCCGGCATGAATCACAAGGCTGTTCAGGCGGGGATGTGGGACGTGCCAAACGCCAACAACAGGTCATCCTCGCGATCCGCGACAAGGTGCTGGAACCGGAAACCTTTGCCACATTGATTACCCAGGCGCCACAGTTGTATGCAGAATTTTCTTCTGGGATTCACACCAACATGTCGTTGGAGAATGCGATCCAACTGGCGGTGTTGGCAAAGGACATTCGGGTGGATGACATCAAGAGAGGCGTGATCGATACCACGATGGCGATCCCAGCCGATACAACCATCAACGGTATACCGGCAAATGTTTTGCGTCCTGTCCCGGATCTTATTCGCATCCTGAGGGATGAAATCTTTGTCCCCGGTGGTCCGCTCAGTCCATTGGCGCAAGGTGATCCAGTGACACTGATGCAATCTGATCAGGCGAAGGTCAGGATTATCAATAACACCTATACTGCCGGATTGGAGGAACGCACTGCGTCTTTTCTGACAGCGCAGGGTATGCAGGTAGTGGAATATGGTCCGCCGACCGGTGCATCCAACACCACGAAAATAATTCTTTACTCTTCAAAGTTATATGCCCTGCGGTATTTGACGGAACTCTTTGGGGTGGGGAGTCAACAGATCATCATCCAGCCTGATCCGGCTTCCACGGTGGATATCGAGATTCGCATTGGGGAGGATTGGGTGGATAAACTGCCAGGAGGATTTTAGCAAAACCACCAAAAAAGATTTTTATCCCGCTTTTGCAGGTAACGATTTGGATCGCGGGACGGTCGGACTGCCCTCCCAATCCTGGCAGCAGGCAGCCTTATTTTCAAGGTGAGGCATTTACAAAGAAACCTTGAACCGTGTCTACGTTTTGGGGATGTGCTGTATACTTGATTTGTGTCCGCTCCGATTTTGGCGACGAAACTGTATATTCCTCCGCCCCGACCTGGCATTGTCCTGCGTCCGCGTCTGATCGAGCGATTGGATAATGGCCTGGCAAAAGGGCGCAGATTAACGCTCATCTCCGCATCTGCCGGCTTTGGGAAAACCACGCTGGTCAGCGAATGGATTACGCATTGTGGGAGGTCAGTTGCGTGGCTATCATTGGATGAAGGCGATAATGATTCCACACGCTTTCTAACATACCTCATCGCTGCTTTGCAGACGCTTGCGGAAAATATTGGAGCACGGGTATTGGGCGCGCTTCAATCCCCTCAACTACCGCCAATTGAATCGATTCTGACAACCCTGCTAAATGAAATCACCACCATCCCGGACAATTTCGTCCTCGTCCTTGATGACTATCACATTATTGATTCCAAACCAGTAGACAACGCACTCACCTTTCTGCTTGAGCATCTGCCACCACAGATGCACTTGGTCATCGCCACCCGTGAGGATCCACAGCTACCTCTATCCCGATTACGCGCCCGGGGCCAATTGACCGAACTGCGCGCCACTGATTTGCGTTTTACCCCCTCCGAAGCCGCCGAATTTCTCAACCAGATGATGGGCCTGAACCTCTCGACGGAAAACATCGCCGCGCTGGAAGCCCGCACCGAAGGTTGGATTGCTGGACTTCAATTAGCTGCGCTTTCCATGCAAGGCAGCAAGGACGTTTCTGGGTTCATTCAAGAATTCGCTGGAGACCACCGCTACATCGTGGACTATCTGGTCGAAGAGGTTCTGCAACGCCAGCCTAAACATGTGCGCAACTTCTTACTGCAAACCGCTATTCTCAACCAGTTGAATGGTTCGCTGTGTGATGCCGTCACTGGTAAAGAGGATGGCAACGTGCAATTGGAAGTCCTACAGCGAGGCAACTTCTTTGTCATTCCGCTGGATGACAAGCGCAACTGGTATCGCTATCACCATCTTTTTGCCGATGTCCTTCGTATGCACTTGATGGCGGAGCAGCCCGATCAGGTATCTGCCCTGCACCGGCGCGCGAGTGAGTGGTATGAACAGAACGGCCTGCGATCCGATGCCATCCGCCACGCGCTGGCTGCCGAGGATTTCGAGCGAGCGGCGACCTTGGTCGAACTGGCAGTCCCAGAAATGCGCAGGAATAGACAGGGAGCCACAGTCAAGGAGCTTGGCTGGTTAAAGGCGCTACCCGACGAGCTGATCCGCTTCAGGCCAGTGCTCTGCGTTGACTATGCTTACGCATTATTTGCTGGCGGCGAGCTAGGGGCTGTTGAGGCCCGACTGCGGGACGCCGAACGGTGGCTGGATACGACGGGCGGCACACGCGAACGACCGGAAGCCCCGGCGGTGGGGATGGTTGTCGTGGATGAAGAGGAATTTCGCCGTCTGCCGAGTATGATCGCCCTTCTCCGTGCCGCGCACGCACTGGCCCGGGGCGATATGCCTGAGACCGCAAAAAACGCTCGACGGGTGCTCAATCTCGCACCTGAGGATGCCCATCTGATGCTTGGTGGGGCCGCATCGCAGCTGGGTCTCGTCGCATGGGCGAGCGGGGATCTCGACACCGCCTTCCGGATGACTGCCGATGGCATGGCGAATGTGCGGCGGGCCGGGTATATCTCTTCCGCCATTGGCTGCTCCATCGTTCTGGCGGATGTCCAGATCGCGCAAGGCTGTCTCCACGAGGCAATGACAACCTATGAGCGAGCATTGCAATGGGCGATGGAGCCGGGCGCGCCAGTTCTGCGGGGAGCGGCAGATATGTATGTGGGCATGAGCACCCTTCACTATGAACATAATGATCTGAAAGCCGCCACGCAGTGCCTGCTCAAAAGCCAGTCTATGGGTGATCTTGCCGGGTTACCGCAAAACCCGTATCGCTGGCGCGCAGCGATGGCACGCATGCGACAAGCGCAGGGGGATTTGGATGGCGCGATTCAACTGCTCGAGGAGGCTGAGCGCGTATACGATGGCAACTTCTCCCCGAATGTGCGCCCGGTCGCGACGAGGAAGGTGCGGGTGTGGCTGGCGCAAGGCCGGTTGGGTGAAGCCCTGGGGTGGGCGCGCCAGCAGGGACTGTCCGTTGAAAACGATCTTAGCTACCTGCACGAGTTCGATCACATCACCCTTGCCAGGGTGCTCCTGGCTCGCTATCAGAGCGACCGTGCAGATGGCTCCATTTCCGGGGTAGTAGGGCTGTTGGAGCGTCTGTTGAAAGCAGCGGAAGAAGGCGGGAGGAAGGGTAGTGTGGTTGAAATTTTGGTATTGCAGGCGTTTGCTTATCACGCGCAAGGTGACCTGCCTGCTGCTCTCTTGCCTTTGCAACATGCCCTTGCGTTGGCCGAGCCGGAGGGCTACGTCCGCATGTTCCTTGACGAAGGCTCAAGCATGATACAACTGCTTCGCGAAGTTTCCGCGCGTGAAATCATGCCAGACTACACAGACAAGCTACTGGCAGGATTTGAAGCTGAGAAGCGGAAAGGCGAAGACAAACCTGCTCTACCCTCTGCCAATCTCCTTATTGACCCATTGAGCCAACGCGAGTTAAAAATACTACAACTCATCGCCCAGGGACTATCGAATCGTGAGATTGGCGAGAGGCTTTTCCTCGCCCTGGACACGATCAAAGGGCATAACCGCAAAATTTTTGATAAACTGCAAGTTCAAAGCCGCACCGAAGCCATCGCCCGCGCCCGCGAACTGGGTTTGCTGTAAGTATCTATTTTCCCCAACATTTCTTCTCAATAACTGAAAACAACACCTGTAACCAACACTAAAGTGTCTGTTCGTTAACACTGTGTGGGGGATATTATCTTTGTACATTGAACAAGTGGCACGGACTGTAATGACCGGCCACAACAGGTACAAGGTGATGTCAAACGAACTCGAATCAAAACCGACTCCAGGTCAACCCGTGGTCTATCAGATCAGAATCAAGGGGCATTTGGGTAGTCAATGGACAGACTGGTTTGAGGGCTTGACCATCACGCTGGACAAGGACGGCGATACGCTTCTAACCGGTCCAATAGTTGACCAGTCCGCGCTGCATGGGTTGCTCAAAAAAGTGCGTGATCTGGGAATGCCCTTGATCTCGGTCGTTCAAGTCCAACTCGATGAAACTCATCCATATCGTTCAAATAAGGAGAAAAAAATGAACACAAACAAATCGACTATCGGAATAGATCCAAGGGTAAAACTTTCATTGCTATGGATATTTGTAGTATTGCTTATGGTTTACGCGGATATTGTTTCTTTACTGGATCCCACGTCTCCGATCCGCGAAGTAATGGCGGGAGCTCCATTGCCTGCGGGTGGTTTGCTGGCGGGTGCAATATTAATGATAACTTCAATTTCCCCGGTCATGCTGTCCTGGGTATTGAGCTACAAAGTAAATCGCTGGGTAACCATCATCATTGGTGCCTACATGATTGTACATATCGTTATAGGCGGGCACGGTTTGTATTATGTGTTATTTGCAACAGTGGAAGTTGCATGCATATTGCTAATTATCTGGTATTCCTGGAAGTGGACTACCGCTGAAGTGAAACCTGAATAACATGGCGCTCGATCAAGACTCATTGCATGTATTGCTAAAAGGAGACAAAAATGAATTCAATCAATAAGAACGCAAGAATGGCAGGGTTCCTGTATCTCATTTACATGGTAACTCATATCATCAGTGACGTGTGGCGCGGCAGCTTTATTGTGCCTGGGGATGCTGCCGCAACAGTCAGTAATATCATAGCTCATGAAGGGTTATTCACTATCACTGTTGTAGGTGATCTACTCGCTGCTGCGCTTTTCTTTTTGACCGCCTGGGCTCTCTATGTTTTACTCAAACCAGTCAATAAGAACCTTGCTCTCCTATTCTTATTATTAAACCTGGGCGGTGTCGCCATTCAATGTTCCAGCGATCTTTTTCTGTTTGCCAGCCAGTTGCTGATGAATGGTCCCGATACCTTGAACGGTTTCCAGTCGGATCAATTGCAATCTCTGGCAATGTTCTTTCTCGATTTACGCGAAAAAGGGTTTACAGTCGCCCAGCTATTCTATGGCGCCTGGCTCTTTCCGCTTGGCTATTTAGTCTTCAAGTCGGGCTTCCTTCCCAAAATTTTGGGTATCGTGCTGATGGTTCATTGTTTTACCTGGATGTCGACTTTCTTTCAGTCTTTCCTCTTCCCAGGCTTCACAGCCATCACCTATGTAAGCTATCCACTCGGCTTCATTGCGGAATTTGGGCTTACTTTGTGGCTTTTGATAAAGGGCGCAAAAGAGCAGAAATCTGCCTGAGTTAAGGTTGACCACCCATCACAAGGAAAAAATAAAATGTTGAAAAAAGGTTCGACAGTCCTTTCAATATGGTGCGGCATCAACTTCATTCTCGCCTTTATCATATTGTGCTATGTCATCGTCCTCAAACAGAATTCCCCGATCCTGCAAGTGGCTTCTTTTTCAGAGGCTGAAATTGCGGGGCTTGGCGCCAAAACCATCGCCGCGCTCAATTGCTTTACGATCCTGTACAACTCCTGCTCACTGATGGTTTCGGTGCTTACGTGGCCGCTTATTCGTAAGAATCTGGTCGCCGGTGAAAAATCGGCTTTCTGGACGCTGGTCTTCGTGATCGGATTCATCGAAGTGATGGCATTTCTCGCTTCCTCATACATTGGGCATGGACGCTGGCAGGTGAATGTCCTTCAGAGCATGCTTTACGTTGTGGGCATTGGTTTGTGTGGTTATTCTATATTCAAGCGACAAACATAAGATGCTATTATCAATAATCAGGGAAATTCCCTTGCTGTATAATAACCAATATGCCCGCGCCAGTTTTGGCTACCAAACTGTACATTCCCCCGCCCCGTCCCAACATCGTTCCACGTCCGCGCTTGATTGAGCGGCTGAACGATGGGTTGGCGATGGGTTGCAGGCTGACGCTCATCTCCGCTTCGGCCGGCTTCGGCAAGACCACATTGGTCAGCGATTGGATTACTGATTGTGGCAGGCCAGTCGCCTGGTTATCACTGGACGAAGGGGACAACGACCCTGTCCGCTTCATCACGTACCTGATCGCGGCATTGCAGACCATTAAGGCGGGACTTGGCGAGGGAGTTTTATCAACTCTTCAATCGCACCAGCAGCCACAAGTCGAAATGGCTCTGACGACTCTGCTCAACGAAATTTCTTCCATCCCCGATTCCTTTCTCCTCATCCTCGACGACTATCATGTAATTGATTCCAAACCTGTGGACGCCACTCTCGCCTTTCTGGTCGAGCAACCGCCGCCGCAGATGCACCTGGTCATTGCCACGCGCGAAGACCCAGCCCTGCCGCTGGCTCGTCTACGCGTTCGCGGTCAACTGACAGAATTGCGCGCCGCAGACTTGCAGTTCACCCCCTCAGAAGCGACTGAGTTCCTCAACCGTATGATGGGACTCAATCTCTCTGATGAAGATGTCGCCGCATTGGAGTCCCGCACCGAAGGTTGGATCGCTGGACTGCAATTGGCCGCGCTCTCCATGCAGGGGCGATCAGACGCCGCCAGTTTTATCCAGGCGTTCACCGGCAGCCACCGGTACGTACTCGACTATCTTGTCGAAGAGGTTCTTCATCGTCAGCCGGAACAGATCCGCAGTTTCTTAATGCAAACTACGATTCTCGACAGACTTTGCGCCTCTCTATGCAATGCTGTTACTGATCGGGAAGACAGCAAAGAGATGCTGGAAACCCTGGAGCGAGACAACCTGTTCGTCATTCCGCTTGATGACCAGCGCCAGTGGTATCGCTATCACCACCTTTTTGCCGAGGTTCTGCAAGCGTACTTGCAAGAGGCGCAATCTGATCGGATATCTGAGCTTCATCGGCGGGCGAGTATTTGGTTTGAACAGAATAATCTATCGGCTGATGCCATCCGTCATGCGCTGGCATCTAAAGATTTCGAGCGAGCGGCAGACTTGATCGAACGGGTCTGGCTGCCGATGGATCTCAATTACCAACATGTTACATGGCTAGGCTGGGTGAAAGCACTGCCCGAAGATCTTGTTTACGCCCATCCGGTGATTAGTGTGGGCTATGCTTGGGCGTTGTTGGGTTCCGGGGAGTTGGAGGCGAGCGAAGCCCGCTTGCGGGATGCCGAGCGCTGGCTGGAACCGGCAGGTATGCAGGCAGAGGATTCGTCAGTCAAGACTGGTCTTGAGTCCTCACCTGCACATGCGCCAGGTGCAAGTGTCGACTATCCTCAGGATAAACTCCGCCGCAAAATGATCGTTGTGGACGAAGTGGAATTTCGGTCATTGCCTGCCTCGATCGCTGCCGCCCGCGCCTATCGCGCCCTGGCTTTGGGTGATATACCCGGCACAAAAATGTACGCCCGTCAAACACTGGCGCTTGTCACTGAGGATACTTCACCCCATCACACTCAGGGTACGGCATTACTGGGAATAGCCGAATATGCCAGCGGCGACTTGCAGGCAGCGGAGCAGGAACTCCTCAAGTTTCAGGCGCTGATGTGGCAGGTCAACGACCTCGCCAGCGCTATTGGCATCACTTTTGCCCTGGCAAACATTAAGCTGGTTCAGGGCCGTCTGCGTGAGGCTGTCAGTGCTTATCAGCAGTCACTGCAACTTGCGGCGAATCGTGGTGCGCCATTCTTTATCGGCGTATCTGATCTGTACCGAGGTCTCGGCGAACTGCTTTGTGAGCAGAACGAGCTGGAAGCCGCGGCACAGCACTTGTTAACAGCCCAGCAGATGGGCGAGCGAGGCGCGACAACCGGCTGGACGCAGCGTCTATGCGTTGCTCAGGCGCGCTTGAAAGAATCGCATGGCGATCTGGCTGGGGCGCTCGTCTTGTTGGATGAGGCAGAGCGTCAATATGTCAGGAATCCGCTTCCCGATCCTTCTGTCGCGGCGTTGAAGGCGCGGATGTGGGTTAGGCAGGGGCGATTGAACGAAGCCTTTGCGTGGGTGCGCGAACAGGACCTATCCCCAGATGATGAGTTGAGCTTCATGCGCGAGTTTGACCATTTCACACTGGTTCGGGCACTCATTGCCCGATACAAAACTGATCGGGCACCTGGCGATCTTCAGGCGGCACTGAGCCTGCTGGCGCGCCTCTTGCAAGCCGCAGAAACAGGCGAACGGAATGGGAGCGTGATTGAAATCCTGATACTGCAATCGCTCGCTCATCAAGCGCAGGGTGACCAGCCGTGCGCTCTCGCCTCGCTGGAACGTGCCTTGTCTCTGGCTGAGCCAGAGGGTTATGTCCGCATCTTTGTGGATAAAGGCGAAGCGATGCGGTTGTTGGTCGAAATACAATCGCGCAATCGAGATCATCCTATGAGCGGTTATGCCGGCAAACTTCTGTCTGCCTTTACACAACCGGCAGCAACCGCCCCGAAATCGAAAATCAAAAATCAAAAATCTGAAATCGTTGAACCTTTGAGCGAGCGTGAAGTGGAAGTGCTTCGACTTCTCCGAACCGAATTGAGCGGACCCGAAATCGCCGAAGTATTAATCGTGTCGCTCAACACCTTGCGTACACACACCAAAAATATTTTCAACAAGCTGGGGGTCAACAACCGTCGGGCGGCTGTCCGCCGCGCCGAAGAACTCGATCTGTTCTAGTTGCCTGAAACTTCTCCAACCCGACTCCAGCCTCGCCGCTGGAGTTTTTATTTTCCACTCAATCACCACCTCAATCACATCATGTGGTGATGACGTCTCACCACCTCAAACGGTATCTTATGGGCAGATCAACCATGAGCCAACAAATGATTGACAAACCGACTTCGACCGCTCAGCAATACGAAATTCGCCTTAAGGGCCACCTGGATGCCCATTGGGCTGACCGGTTTGAGAACCTGACCATCACGCTGGAAGACATTGGCGACACGCTTCTTTCTGGACTTGTAGCTGATCAAGCGGCCCTGCATGGTTTGCTCAAAAAAGTGCGCGATTTGGGTTTGCCATTGATCTCGGTCAATCAGGTCCAATTCGACGAAACTCATCCATATCATTCAAAACAAGGAGAAACAAAAATGAATTCCATTAATAAGATAGACATGAAAGTCCTGCTCTCGACCCTATGGATCGTGGTCATGTTCAACATGCTGAAAGCGGATATCCTGTCACTGAACATCCCCGACGCGGCGGAAGAAGTGGCAAGAACCTCCACCAGCACGGGCGCATCGATTCCCCAACTGATGTTGATCGGCGCGATCCTGGGACAACTCGCCATTGCCATGATCATCCTGTCCCGCGTGTTGAAGTATGGTCTCAATCGCTGGGTCAATATCGTCGTGGGCATCGTCACCATTGCTTATATCTGGGGCGGCATGGCGTCGTATCCCCACTACGTTTTCATCGCCACAGTCGAGACTCTCTGTCTGTTGCTGATTGTCTGGTTTGCATGGACCTGGCGCAACGTCGAAGCCTAACCTATTCAAAGTAAACTACCACCGCCATAGGCGGTGGCTTTTGGCGAACGTTCTAGCCATGTTGAACTCAAGATAAAGAGTCTTCAATCCGTCGCAACCAGTCCTATCTATCACTCGTGTTGATAATGAAGCCACCATTATTTCTCCATGAATTACTACCACGGTAGAACCTTTTCATGGCACCACTGCCATAGGCAGTGGTTTTGAAAGCTAATAAAAGGAGCAAACATGAATACCTTGCAGAAATCTGGCGGTATCGCCGCCCTTTATATGGCAGCTGCCCACTCGATCGGAATCGTTATCTTTATCGTCATCTTGGATGTTCTCAGTATCAGCGACCCGGCTCAAAAGCTCGCCATGAACATCGAAAAACAGACGGTCATCTTCTCGACCAACCTGCTCATGTACGTGTTCTTTGGCTTTGCGCTGATCGTCCTGTCGCTGGCGTTGTATGACCGCTTGAAGTCCGGCGCACCGGTGCTCATGCAGGTGGCTACGGCGATCGGAATCATCTGGGCTGGCTCGCTCATTGCCAGCGGCATGGCTGCAAATGCGGGACTCGCTACTATCGTCGCGCTCTACGCCAAAGACCCGACCCAGGCCGCGTTGACCTTTCAGGCAATTGAGTCCATCACAAACGGGCTGGGCAACGCTAATGGCGAAATCCTCGGCGGACCTTTGACGCTGTTGGTCAGCCTGGCGGCGATGCGGACAGGCGGGCTTCCCAAGGGGCTGAACATCCTTGGCGTGTTGGTCGGCGCGGTGGGCATCATCACGATCATCCCAGCGCTGAACGCTTTAGTCGCTGTGTTCGGCCTGGGTCAGATCATCTGGTTCGTCTGGCTGGGGATCGCCATGCTGCGCAGCAACCGAAGCACGGTGGCGCAAAAAACAGATGCGTTCATGTCGCGCCACAGCACAACAAACATCTAGACTTCAAGTTTCAACAGCAAACAAGAGTATTGGAGAGGTTGACTCTCAACCTCTCTAATTTTGAAAAGAAAAGAACAATGGCATGAAAAGGAGAGAAAAAATGAATAAAGCAAAACAATTTGGGGAAACTGTGGAAGGTTATAACATCCCCGTTTTAAACGAGCGGGAAATAAGAGCTTCGGCAGGGATACTCTATTTTTTTATGTTCCTGGCCTGGATGTTGGTTATATTTAATGAGAATTATTTTCTGATCAAGTTTGTTAACACGATCTTCCTGACAGATTTCATCATACGGGTATTGATCAGTCCCAAGTATTCTCCTTCATTAATAATCGGGAGGTTGATCGTTGGCGGTCAAACCCCCGAATATGTCGGCGCGGCCCCAAAAAAATTTGCCTGGAAGATCGGTCTGGTGCTAGCCACGATCATATTCCTGCTGTTGGTAGTAATGAATTCAACCAGCTTCATTACCGGGATCATCTGTCAAATCTGCCTGTTTTTCTTATTCTTTGAAGCTGTGTTCGGCATTTGTTTGGGATGTAAATTTTATCCAATGTTTCATAAAGAAAAAACGCAATACTGCCAGGGTGAAATTTGTGATGTCAAGGCAAAACAAGAGATTCAGAAAACGTCGTTACTGCAAAAAGGCGTTTTGATTGGATCTTTCGCTTATGTGATAGCAGCAGCGATCTTGTTTAACAATAGTTTTAGCGCAAAACCGACTGACTTGTGGGCTATCGTGAAATCTTTTTTTTCAATATAAATATTGTTAGCCCGCTTTCTTATACAAAAGTTATCAGGAGAAAAAATGTTTATAGATATTGAAACAAAGCGATTGATATTAAAGTGCATTGATCAAAGTGATAGGGATTTCATTTTTGAAGAGTATCAGAATGATTTTATTACTAAGTATCAATATGATGAAGACCCTATGACGAGTATATCTCAAGCAGATGAATTAATTGATTTCTATACTATGGTTGAGCCAAGAAAGCAAAATAGATGGGTCTTAATTGATAAAACTACAAATACAAAACTTGGAACATGTGGTTATCATTTGTGGAATCCTGACAATAAAGAAGTAGAAATTGGTTTTGAGTTAATGGAACAATACAATGGCAAGGGCTATATGCTGGAAGCTATAGAAGCGATCATTGAATTTGCAAGACATAAGATGAAGGTGGAAAGAATAAATGCGATTGTATACATTAAAAATAAAAACTGCATAAAACTCTTGGAAAAACTAAGATTTATTAAAGTGGGTGAAGAGAAAACTGAATTTCGAGGTCAAATATATCTTCATAATATATATGCATTGAAAATATAACCTAACTTGAAAAGTAATCCTGGAGCATGACATGAAAGCAATTGTTTACACAAAATTTGGTCCGCCCGAGGTTCTTCAACTTCAGGAGATGGAAAAGCCCATTCCGAAAGTGAATGAAGTCCTGATAAAAATATTCGCGACAACCGTCGTAAAAGAAGACCCAGACATGCGGGCTTCCCCGGGATTTAATGGATTCCTGAAGCCCAGAAATCCGATCCTGGGGCAGGAATTGGCTGGGGAGATCGAAGCTATCGGCAGAGATGTGACCCGCTTCAAACCCGGCGACCAGGTATTTGGTTTCGACATGTTTGGCGCGTATGCAGAATACAAATGTATGCCTGAGAGCGGGGCGTTAGCCATCAAGCCGGTCAATCTGAGCTACGCAGAAGCCGCCAGCGTCCCGAATGGGGCATTAACCGCGTTGCCTTTCCTGAGAGATAAAGGCAAGATCCAGAGTGGGCAGACCGTGCTGATTTATGGCGCTTCCGGATCGGTTGGCGCTGCGGCGATACAGCTTGCCAAGTATTACGGGGCTAAGGTGACCGGGGTATGCAGTACATCGAATTTGGAATGGGTCAAATCTTTGGGAGTCGATCAGGTGATCGATTACACCCAGGAGGATTTTACCGAAAACGGCAAGACCTATGACATTATTTTTGACACGGTAGGCAAATGTTCGGTTTCAAAGTGCAAAGACTCGTTGACGGATGAAGGCATTTTTCTGACAACAGTCCCAACGCCGATGGGGATACTGAACGCGATATTGCCTGCCAAACGCAGAGGCAAAAAAGTTGGATTTGTGGCGGCAGGATTGAGGTCCGCAAGTGAAAAGATCAAAGACCTTGTCTTCCTCATCGAGTTGATTGAGGCGGGGAAGGTCAGTCCGGTCATCGATAGGTGCTACCCATTGGAACAGATGTCCGAGGCGCACAGGTATGTGGAACAGGGACACAAAAAGGGAAACGTCGTCATTACAGTAGAACATAATGCCAAAATCTGACAAGTGTACGCTGTTGACAAGGAGAAAAAAAATGAACATCAAGAAACTGGTCGTTGAATTTGGAACCGTCTTCGCAGTGACCCTCGTCACCGTCGCGCTCGTGACGTTTCTATGGAACTTCATCGGGCATGGAGAAAGCGCCGTGGACTGGGAAATCAGTTTCCGTTTTGCGACGATTTTCGGCGTGATCCTGACATAGGTAAAGTCGCGAGAGACCAAAGAAAAATAGAGTTTTCAAAAATCAAGGACAACAGAAAGAAGGAAAAAATGAAAAGGATCATTATATTCACAATCATTTTGATGGCGCTGACAGCCTGCGCGTCGCCCCAGACTCAGGCGGGGTTGCCAAATCCCGCCTCGGTCTATTGTGAGCAGAACGGGAACAAACTCGAAATTCGCACCGCGCCCGATGGCAGTCAAAGCGGAGTATGCATCTTTCCCGATGGAAGCGTCTGTGACGAGTGGGCTTATTACCGCGGAGAGTGTGGTCCCGCTGTCGCTGAGGCAACCGTAGACGCCAGTGGAGGCGATGCAGGAGGAACCAACCCGGGCAGTTCCATGCCGCCCGGCGCAACGGAAGAGATCGTAGACTGGTGGGGCGTCATCAAGAGTACAGAGCCCGGCGCGCAGTATGATGATTACTTCGAGCGGCAGGACTTGGGACAGATCATCTACTTTGGTATCGATTCAATGGACCCGGCGGTAAAGTCCCAGATCGAGGCGTTGCGTGACAGCGGCAAGGTTGTCCATATTTATGGAACATTAGTGAGCAACGTGCCTGACTACAACAGCTCGCAGATTCTCGTAGATCGCATCGAGGTTGAAGAGTGATTATCGAACGTGAACCGTTTGATGTTTGCCAACAGGAATGGATACGATGACAAATTCGCTCGTTAAGATTTTGGTAATGATTGGCAGCAGCGCTTCCATTGGCTTTGGGGTATGGCACTTTTTCGTACCCCAAGCCTGGAAGTGGTATTCCTACATCGCCAGCGGTGCGACAGAATTGGTAGCCGCTGTCCGGGCGATCAACGCATTCTTTTCCCTATCCCTGGTATTGTTTGGCGTTGTGAACATCCTATTGGTTTATGGAGACAAGTCAAACAGGTATTCGATCATCGTGGTGCTCGCCGCAACCTGTGTTTTGTGGATCACCAGGGTGGCATTCCAGGTGATCTACCCGCAAGGTTCGCTGTACCCGGGTCTCCAATACGGGATGTTGTCAGCCTTTGTGATCGTTACTCTGTGTTACCTGATCTCTTTACTGAGCGTCTTGTTCCAAAAATTCCCTGTGTAGTCATTGTTGTCCCAGGCAGAATAAGCCACGGCATGGTCAAGGAAACGCGAGAGGAATTTCACATGGAAAACAAAATGTTGTTCATAGGCGCGCTGGGAGCATTCTTTTTAGCGACCGCCGCCACCCTGGTATCGGACATGCACGGGATTGGGGATTGGTTCATCTCTTCCCTCCAGTCCAGAAAGTACGCTTTGAACCCGGCGCCCATCTACGCTGCGCCGTACACGATCGCGGGTTATTTCGGCGAACCTTTTTTGATCCTCTCCATCGCCATGCTTACTGTGGGTCTCTATGGAAGCTGGCTGAAATACCACAAGTCCATTGCGCTGATTGCCATGCTCATCGGCATCCTGTACATATTGGAAAGAGTATTTTGGAGTTACGTCACCATCAATTTCGCCAACAGCATCCAGATTCATCCGACGATCCATGATTACACCGCGCTGACGCAGGCGGGTTTCTTGAAAGGACTCGGCGCCCTCTTTGGCGGGCTGATCGGCGGCTTCGGATTCTCCACCGCCCTGACAATACTTTTCGTCAGCATCCGAAGTCCTTATGGCATTGCAGGCGGATTGATCGTTATTGCCGCGATGTTGATCGGCATGCCTGCAAAAATATATTTCATGAATCATGTTTCTTCCGCAGTGTTGACCATCTTCATCATTAGCATGGTCATCAAGAACTTCGGCATTGTGCTTATGGGAGTGGGGTTATTGATGGAGTCTTTGCAGTGAAAGAGGCAGGTCTATAGGTCTGCTATCCCCATAATAGACATATCAGAATACGATTCGTTGAATTAATGCACTTTCCAACATGAATGTAGGTTGTTGAATAGTTGATCCTGGGGATATGAAACGACACCGCTCCCATACCCCTTCCCGTGACTCCTTATCATGTCGGCTGATAGTTGAACTATCAGCCGATTTTCATTTCAAAAAGGAGATACACATGTTCAATTTGTACAAACGCTTCATCCGCGAAGAGGATGGTCAGGACTTTGCCGAATACGCCCTGATTCTGGGTGCCATCGGCGTGGTTGCCATCGCTGTGATCGCCCGCTATCGCAATGAACTGATCGCCGCCTTCGAAGCCGGTATCGAAGCTCTGCGCATGGCGCGAGGCGGATAGAGATGTTCCGCTGGAAGGAAAAGGGGCAGACGATGGCAGAGTTCGCCCTGGTCATGCCGATTCTAATTCTGCTTATGTTCGGCATGACCTTCGCCGCGTTCTATGCCTTCCGATCCGCTGCCACGGACTGGGGCGTGTTCATCACGGGCGTTGCTTCAGGTTCATACAACACACCCGCCACCGAACACGCCCGTGACAATGTTTTATGGCCCGACCTGGCAGATCGCATAAATGCCGGTCAGACCGGCCCACGTCAGGTACGTTCGCTGATCAGCGTGGAGGACTCACGTAATTGGATCTTTGGCATCCAACTGATCGAAGCTCAACGCGCAGAGACCAACTTTCGCCTGTGGCGTTTCTATCCCGGTCCGCCCCCTTCGGGAGGGTTCGAATGAAAGCACGTCATCGAATAGGCGAACGCGGACAAGCTCTGGCAGAGACCGCCTTGTTCGCCATGTTGGCAGTCATCATGGCATTTGGTCTGCTGGCTTGGATACCCACACATCGAGCCCGCACCGCAGCGACCGCCGCTGCCTATGCCTGCTCACAGTTCCTGTCGCAATCGCCTGATCCGGCACGCGCCCGAAACAATGCGGTGAATGTCGCCTGGCAAACCCTGAATGCGGACTGGTCCGCCACGGCGGGTGTGCAATATCGGGTGCAGGTCTCGCCGCCCGGTGGACCGGGAGAGCCAGGTCAGTGTCTGGTCTCGTTTCAAGCGCCAACCTTATTCGATGGTTTGTTTGGTTTGAGTCAAAGCGGATGGAACAGCGAGTGGTTCATCTCGCGCTCGGAGACCTGGAAGGCAAAGTGGCGATGAAGATCAAACTTAACGAGCGCGGACAATCTGTTGCCTTGTTCGCCATCCTGATGCCCATCATGTCGCTCTTTCTTTTGGGCATCCTCGATTACATGGTGACCAACGCGCGCGTAATGGAGACCGTGGCAGCCGCAGACCTTGCTGCTCATGCCGGCGCACAGGAGATCACAGTCTTGCCGGATGGGACCATCACCGCCACTACTGCTGGCAACGGGATCGCCGCTACTTACTTCAATTCACAGCGACCGGGGTCCGCGCACCTTACCTCGGTCTCCTGTGGACGACATCAAGGGCGCCCTGCCTGTTATGTCACTGCTCAAGTTCAATCGGCGGGGTACTTGTTCCCCGCCCGCTGGGTGACCGTGCGCGCCATTGGATATCTGGCGCATGGCGTGACCCGCGAAGATCAATAATTTTTTTGGAGAAGAATGAAATCCCTTTGGAAAACAATCCTGGATGGATTGACCTATAAAGACCTTGCCGGGAAACGGCAACCCCGCATTTACACCGTTGTCACCGGGCTGATCCTGCTCCTGCTTTTAATGGCTGGAGGGATGGCAGGATTGAATCGATATCTGTTGATGAGCCGTGTACAAGCAACTCCGGAAGCAGTCACCCTCCCAACACAGACGATGGAGCCAGTGGCAACGGAAACCATTGTGACCGGCCCATCGGGAGCTGTGGATTCGTTTGGCTGTCCAACGGATTCGTCGGAGTGGTCCTTCACACCGACCATGATCAGCGAGAATTACCAAATCATCCAGCCGGCTTGTGTATATCAAGGCTTGGAGAAAACCATTGCATGGGCACTGGCAATCCGTGAAGGATATAGTCGCGCTGAAGCCACAGAACTACTTGGGTTTAGCGAAATGCCCATGCGACAGATGGAAACCGTCACCCTTCCCAAGGATGCAAATGATCTTGTGGATGTGCCAGTCAGTTTCATCCCACCCAATCCCGATTTCAAGGAATGGCGTCTGAATGCCAATGGCAAAGCGGCGGTAGCATATGGACTACGCGGCTGTTTCGAGACATCCTCTGTGAAAGGCAATCGTGTGGAGATTTGGGGCGGTGAATATCCGGTAATCTGTCTGGTGGTGGAGGATGCCGAGAATACTCACATCCTCTATGCAGTGAATAATCACATCTACACTGCGCCCGCCACACCCATGCGCTCCTTCCTGCTCTTTGGGTATTTGGGTGATGGACAGTGGGTTTGGTTGGGAACACAGACGGAACCCAAGTTGGAGATCACTAATGCAAAGGAAAATGCCAGCGACCGTCTAACCGTGGCGACCTTATACGACTCCCAGCCTTGGGATGCCAAGTGGCTGAGTAACACTTATCATCTTGACATGCAAACGCTGCCGGAAAACTGGCAGTCTCTCACGGATGAAAACGAGAAGCAGTATATCCTCTCCGTGTTATCGGGAGCCGCGCCATGAAACGCGCCAGTCTATTTCTTCTGCTGATCGTCCTGATCTCCGTTCAACCTTTATCCGTCCTGGCACAGTCTGCCCCATCCTGTTCCTTTCAACCGGATGGAAGCATCATTTGCACAACAGGTGGAGGAAATGAAGGAGGCGGAGAGGAAGGCGGTGGAAATAACAATAACAACAATGGCGGTGGCGCTTGCACACCCGGCAATCATCTGGCATTCCAGGTCGTTGAATATTATTCGGAAAGCAGTTCCTGCAAGGTGTTTCCCATCCGGGTGGATAACTGCACCGGGCAGGTCCTGCATATCATCGAGCAGCCGGCAGTCATGCCTTGTGAACTGCCCAATACCACGCCGCCTCAACATCCCTGTACATCGTTCTCTGTGACGGCTGGCGGTATTACCTGTGCCAACAGCGGCTGGAACGTAAGTGCGCGTGTTACGTTTCCCGAGATCTATCTGGATGTGCGCCCCTATCCTGCGACTCTTGTTCGCTGGCCTACCGTTGTCCGCAATGGCGGTATGCCTGAATCCTCCGGATCAGGTGGCGTGAACTACATTCCCAATGGCGGCGGATCGCCCAGTCATCCACAGGTGGGCGACTGGCAAAATCTACGCCTGATCCTGACCTTGCGACCTGCTGGTCCCATGTTTGTGACTCTGCCTCTGATTGGAGACCTGATGTTATCCAATGGCGCAAGCCAAACCATTCAATGGGAAGTACCATCCCATCCGGCTGTCGGAGCGACCACCCTCGCAGGCAGTGTCAGTGGACTGGATGAACTCCCCGGAGACATGCCCCTGTTCGTCGGAAACGGACGCGCTCCGTACAAGTTGTTCTGGGAGTTGCGTTATCAGGAGTATGAAGCCATCGAGGGCTGTCTTGCCGGTCCGAATGGCAACGGAAATTACAACTGCGGGGGCGGAACCGGACATCGTGGCATCACTGGTTATGAATGGAAAACCCAGTCCAGCGGAGGCGAGATTCCCCCGTCAGCAGTGGCAAATCTACCTGCCGCGAGAATGGCGGATATCAACAATGATGGCACGCCGGACGCATACTGGGATACCAACCTAACCCTGCGGCGCATGGATGATGCCGGCAGTATCAGCAGCCCACAATACCAGCGCTCCTGGAATTGGGGCGGAATCATCTATTGGGCAGTGCGTGAAGGGCAGGGACAGATTGGCTGGCCGGGGCAATAAATTCCTCCGAAACCTTATTACAACAGAAAGGTATGCATTCCTTACATGCATACCTTTCTGTCATCGTGTGTAGTGAGTTTCGATGGTCTTTAGCGCATTGATAATCCCGTTTTCATGGATGATCTTTTCTCTGAGAGCAGTTGCCCAGTTCCGTAGAGACAGATCATGAACCCCAAGATCAATCGTGTTTCGTAAACGCTCGATGGACATCCTTTTAAACGGAATGGGATGAGGTCCAACGCCTAATTCTGCACTCAGTTTTCCCCAATAAAACTGATCGAACACAAATGGAATCACACAAGAGGGCACGCCTGAGCGGAGTGCATAGGCGGTCGTGCCAGAACCACCATGATGAAAGATCATGGACATGTGTGGAAATAACCAACTATATGGGGCATATTCGATCTTAAATACATTCTCTGGCAGGGATATGTTCCCCAGCCCTCCCCAGCCCGAGTGGAGAATGCCGCGTTGTCCACTTCGCTTCAAGGCTTCCAAAATAATCTCCGTAGTACGGCGCGGATTCTTGATCGGCATACTTCCAAATCCAATAAATACAGGCGGCTTGCCGGCATTCAGGAAATCCAGCAGGTCATTGGGAGGCTCCCAGTGTTTCTCTTCAGCGAACCAATAGCCAGTAATGTGAATATGCTCATTCCAATCGGCAGGACGCGGTACGACGTGTTCACTGAATCCATTCAGAATTGGGATTTTCTGAGTTCCCAGTTGTTCAAAATATCCTTTGAGAGGGAGAGGTGGAAGTTTAAGAGTTTGTGTGCGCCATTCATTGATCACCGAACGAAATATCTGCCACAAAACCCTCTCCCCCACAGAATAGGTCATTCGGTTGTATCCGGGCAGAGGCAGGGGTGGAAAACCCATTAACGGCATGGTATTTGTTCGAGCCAACGGAATGACAGACGCCAGCATCATCGGCAGGTTGTATTTTTCTGCCAGATCAAATCCATACAAACCGCCGGGCAGTTGATTGATGATGAGGTCTGTTTCACCCAAATGCGGATCAGATAGGCTTCGTGCATATCCTTTTGCGAGGCCGGTGAAAGAACGCACCAGCCCCAACATATTTGCCCCGCCATCTGCCACCACTGCCTGTGCATCTCCAGGGATGGGTTGAAAATCCAAACCCAGTTCAGCAATTAAGGAAGCAAAACTCTCAAATGTAATAAAGCGGACTTGATGCCCTGCGGATTTCAACCCGCTGCCAAGTATGGCATAAGGCTGAATGTCACCACGGGAACCTAGGGCAAGAATGGAGATATGCATGGCAACTAGATCATACCTTCCATAGTGCCTGGCAATCCAGATCATCACAAGCCGTCAATGATCTTTGTAACATGGGCAGCCAGACGTGCGTCCAGCGTTCATTGATTCCTCCACGACAGTATTCTGTGGCAATATAGACACCCATTACAACGCACAAACGGTAATCATCCAACAGTCGCTCCCATGTGTAGTTGGAAACCCCGTTTTGGATAAGCGTTTCATGATACCGCCTGAGAATTGGCATTTCATATTGCCTGCGCAATTCCACATCCCAATCCAGCACGATGGCATAGGCGAGATCATAGACTCCCAGCCAGGTGGTCAGGCTCCAATTGAAGGGCTGGCGGTCAATGATATAAAGCGGACGATCACCATCTCGCGGCACAAGCACATTCGATGAACCAACATCGCCGTGGATAAAGGTAAAACCATTCAAGTCTCTGGATCGTTCGATCAATACCAATGGATGTTTGGCGTATAGTTCGTGCAGAAGATCCGCCCAATGCGGTTTTAGTTCCGCAGAAAAATGTTCAAGGATGTGCCCCGCGCCCGGTTCAGCGATCTCAACAAAGTTTCGGATGTGCTGCGCATCATGCCCACTCGTGCCTGCCACTTCCAACCGAGCCTTTCCCCACCAACGGGCATGCAGGATCGCCAATCCCTCGGCAAGCGCCAGACCATATTCGAGTGTCGGTTTTTTGTCGTAGGCTTCAATGTGCGTTTCAGAAACATCCTCCAACAAAAGGTGATAACGATTGAGCTCCTGTGAATACGCAGCGCCATAACAGCGCAACATGGGAGCATTCTTCACATCCACATAATCTCGGGTATAGTAGGCGACTTCCGAGTCGCTAAAGAACTCACCGTCCCCCAAATCGGTATCCACCATTTTGAGGAAGAGATGTCCCGGCAATGCCCCTTGTGCGTCTTCGGTATACGTCACTTTCAGGTTCGCGCTTGTGGACCAGTTGCCCTGACCTGTGCCGAATTCGAATGATTGCACCGCACCTTGGGTTAATGCTCTGCTTTGGGTGAGGACGGAGGTCAGCCACTCGGTGGTGATCTGGTCGAGGTTGGTGATGACGTTTGTATTTTTCATTTTGGCTGGGTCCTCACAAGCATCCATACACTCACTATGACCCAGGCACCAGAAAGCAGGGTAACAAGGATGGTAAGAGTGCCAAGATCTGGCGCCCTGTTAAGTAACGCCATGATGCTGGTGTTGTTCTCGGGTAACAATTTTAAATGTATAAAAGCTAACAAGCCCAAGTTGATCAGTAGGCTGATCAACTTTCCCCAAGCATTGTTTTTGGACATTGGACGTTTCCACTGACGGAGATACCACACCAACCCACCCAGTAGAAGTAGCGTCAATCCGCTGAAAATCGGACGGGAATAACGGACGACGAAATCTTCGCTGGGGGCGAAGTAGTAAGCATCAGCGCCGTGCGCTATCAGGGTCACATCCCATGCAAAATCCCGATAGACCGATGCGATGGTAGGGTCATTGGTATTCATCAATAATACAACGCCGTAATCCAACCCGGGAAGCAGGAGCGCAACAGATTTGTAACCCTTCCAGTCGCCCTCATGCCAAAGGACTTGCTGATCGTCCGAAGGGGTGATGTTTGTTCCAAGGGTTTGCAGGAAGTCGGAGTCGAACGCAGCCGGGGAATGGAACCAGCCCATAGCGTAGCTATAGCCGGGTCCGATCTCTGCACCGGGAGTATGGAGCTGCTTTATCCCTTCGGGAGAGAGCAGGATGGCTGATTCTTCATCCAAGTGAGCGATCAAATAGCGGCTCATATCTTCCGCGCTTGACCATAACCCGAACGCCGGCAAGGTAGCTGTTGTGTAAAGCATGTTTTGGTCAAGTGCCATCGGAACCCCGAAGATGGGGTAATAGCCACGGGATGCATTCCCTGACCGGGCGCTTTCCAATGAGGTGTATGAATGGGTCATGCCCAGCGGAGTGAAAATATTTTCCTCAATATAGGCTTCGTATCTTTGTCCCGCCACTTCCTGGATCAATAAACCAAGCAGGCTGTAATTGATATTGGAATATCCCCAGTCTTCGCCTGGTTTGAAGTTGAGTTCGATACGAGACAAATCCCGCACCCCGGTTTCCAACCCATCCGGAGTATTCGGGCGCAGGTTCATCTCGTTGCCTTGATATTCGTTGAAGCCGCTGGTCTGATACGCCAAATGCGCCACTGTGATCTCCGATTCGCCTTCGCCTTTTACATCAAACCAGGGCAGGTATTTTTGCACCGGGTCATCTAGGTTAATCTTCCCATCTTCGACCAGTTGCATGATGCCGAGCGCAGTGAATGACTTGCTGACCGATGCCAGCAGGAAGGGCGTATCAGGCGTAACCGGGTCGCCATCGGGGTTTGCAACCCCGTATCCATTTAGGTATTCAACCTCCCCATTGCGGACGATGGCAATAGCCAACCCGGGGATCTTATAGGTTTCCATTTGCGTTATCAGAAACGTATCAAGACGGCTTGCGTAGTCAACCTGTTGGAAGTTTGACGCAGAAACCAAATTGTACGAAGCAAATGAAGCAAAAATCAAACCCACTGCGACAAGACAACTGATTGCATTATGAATGTACCGATAAACCATATCTTTCTCCTCTCAGCTCGCCAAATAATAAACAATTAATTTTACACAAAATAATGAAAATTTATCCTTAAAACCAAGATGATTTTTTGGGATCAAGATTCTTTTCCATATTATGGACTTGTGAAACTTAGCTGTTGTTCAAAAATAATGGGCATGGTTATTTTTATGGTGGGCTCTGAAATCCGGTCAGGGATGATGAGCAACATGTCGGGATCCAGCAGGTCATTGTTGGTTAAATCGGCATCGGTGGTGATCTCATTCTCACTTATCTCAAAACGGCTGGCGATGGCAAAAAGCATATCCCGGCCTTGGGTGTAATACAAACAAACACTGTATCTTGCGTTGGAACACAAGTTGCCGCAACTGAAGGAGCAGCAGAACAAAAAGCTGCGCTTCATAAGCATCTAAAAAATTAAACCGGATGGGAAATTTCAGGTAATGCCAGGCTGCGGTACATGGCGTCCATTTCTTCCGGAGAGTAAAGCATTTTATTATCCAACCACCATTTGACCAGAGTTAGAAAGCTGCCAGCCAGAAAGTTCGCCATGACAGGCGCCGGGACTTCATATGTCTGTCCGCTGGATTGCAATTTCTCCTCGATTTTTTCACTCATGGATTTTTGCAAGTGCTTGGTCAGGATATCCACACCGGAAGTCCATGACAGCGCACGAAATAGGTTTTGTTGTTCCTGAATATGCTGGAATAAACCAAGACTGGGGAAGAATGGATTCTGCTCGACGTGTTCCTGGGGGAGATGACGGCTGAGCGCTTCGAGCAGCCGGTCCAACTGGCTGACGAATAATTCTTCCTTGTCCCTGAAATGCGAATAGAACGTGGAACGCCCCACATTCGCCCGCTCGATCACATCCCGGATGGACATCGCCTCATATCCTTTTTCCAGCAATAGCTCCACAAAGGCATCGCTGATCAGTTGGCGTGTACGCTGGCTGCGCCGGTCGTTCTTATCGTTCATTTGATTCTCCAGAACTGAACATTTTGTCGATTTTGTCCAGTAGTGAACATTCTACCCGGATTGATGATTGATTCCATGACCTGCCATCGCTAGAATTCAATAAAAAAACAAAGAGGTCAAAATGCATTCTCATTCTCACTCGCATGAAACACCCGCGCAAACCGAGGGACGCTTGATCCGCTGGGCGTCTTTCTATGACGCTTTTACAACCCTCCTGACACTTGGACATGCTGGCAAGCTGCGCACCATGACAGTGGATCTTGCCCAACTCAAGCTGGGTGAAAAGATTCTCGATGTTGGCTGTGGTACTGGTGGCGTGACCATCCCAGCCAAACAGCGTGTCGGAAGCAATGGTCAGGCTGCAGGGATCGACCCTGCACCAGAGATGATCGCCGTTGCGAGCAAGAAAGCGGCTCGCGCGGGACTTGAGATTGATTTCCGCGTCGGTGTGATCGAGTCTTTACCCTATCCAGATGCTTCATTCGATGTAGTCACTTCCAGCTTGATGATGCATCACCTGCCGCATGAGGTGCAGGTCAAGGGTTTTGCGGAGATCCGCCGCGTTCTAAAACCTGGCGGGCGTATTTTTATCGCGGACATGCTGCGTTTGAGCAAGTCCCTGCATGACCGTCTATTTGCTACATTGACCTTTCACGGTGGTCGGGTAGATCGGTTTGGCATTCAAGACCTGCAAAAGAAACTGGAAGAAGCAGGTTTCGAGAATGTCCAGTTATTGGATGAAAGCATTTTGACGATAGGGTTTTTACGGGCGATAAAACCCACCCATTAACTTTATATACACCTATCACAAGTGTGATGTTTGTCACTGGAAATAAAAAAAACCTTGAACTAGAATATCGTCCGTATCCCCCCTGGGGGGATACGGACGATATTATGTTACCGTTGAAAGGTTGAGTCAAAATGGGCAAAACAAAAACTCCCCACAAGCACGAAAGCAACGACGCTGTACTCAAACGACTGGCACGCATCGAAGGACATGTGCGCGGCATCAAGCGTATGGTGGAGGAAGATACGGAATGCCCGGATGTGCTTGTGCAAATTGCAGCAGTACGTTCCGCGCTCAACCAGGTAGGGCAGATCATCCTTGAAGACCATCTAAAACACTGCATGGTTCGCGCGGTGAAGGATGGGGATTTCGAAAATGCGATGAGCGACTTGAAACTTTCATTGGATCGGTTTATCAAATAAAAAAACGCGCCTTAGGGCGTGAGACATTACCAAAACGGAGAGGCAAATGAAACATTCTGAAGAGCACAAACATGATGAGCACGAACATGACCACCCTCACCCTCATGAACATGCAGATCATGATCACTCACACGACCATGACCACGACCATGAGGATGGACATTCCCACTCCAGCAATCCTGTGATCGCCTGGCTGCAACACTTATTTATGCCTCACAGTCACGGACATCAACAAGCTGCGCTTGATCCCACTCTGGCAACAGATCGCGGTATGTGGGCGCTGAAGGTTTCTCTGGTTGGTTTGCTTGTTACAGCCACTTTTCAAGTTGTGATCGTTGCGATCAGCGGCAGTGTGGCGCTTCTCGCCGACACCATCCATAACTTTTCGGATGCATTGACAGCGATTCCGCTTGGGCTGGCGTTCTGGCTTTCGCGCCGCGCCCGTAACCGCCGCTATACCTATGGCTACGGACGCGCAGAAGATATTGCAGGCGTCATCATTGTAGTTATGATCGCTTTCAGCGCAGGGGTGGCGATCTATCAATCCATTTTGAAAATTATCGATCCCCAGCCGCTTAGCAACCTTGGGTGGGTGGCTGCCGCTGCCATTATCGGCTTCTTCGGAAACGAACTTGTAGCGGTCTTGCGAATTCGGGTCGGCAAAGAGATCGGCTCCGCCGCGTTGATCGCGGATGGCTACCATGCCCGCACCGATGGGCTTACCTCACTGGCAGTCTTGGCTGGCGCGATTGGTGTCTGGCTGGGTTTCCCGCTCTTTGACCCGATCATTGGTCTGGGAATCGGCATTGCCATCCTTGGTATCGTCTGGAAAACCGCAGTGGATATGTGGCATCGCATGATGGATGCGGTGGATCCTGAAATCTACGAAGAATTCAAGCATACTGCCTCCCATGTAAAAGACGTCTTGGATGTTCATAGCACAGCCATTCGCTGGCTGGGGCATCGGCTATATGGCGAAATGCACATCACCGTGAATTGTCAGTTGACCACCTTGCAAAGCCATTTCATCGCTGAGGAAGTGCGTCACAGTCTTTTCCATAAATTACCCGCCCTGGTGGAAGTAGTGGTGCATGTCGATCCTTGCGAGTGCGATGAGACGGTGGATTATCACCCGACCAAACATCATGTCTTTCTGCCCGCAGCAGACTAAACAGGAATCTTTAGAATCAAAAACGCAGACTCGTTGAGTCTGCGTTTTTGATTCTAAACTTTTTATCTGAGAAAAATCAAACCGTAGACTCCTGCGCTAAGAATTACCACAGCAATCGTCCATTTGGGTTTGGATTGAAAGAGCGCCAACAATCCAAGAGCGAAGATCACCCAGGCATGGATACCAATCAGTGTTTCGCTCAAAATGCCAAGCGCGGTGGCAGCGATCAACCCGACCACCCCAGCAGTCACTCCATCGAGAAAGGCATGGACTGCGGTGTTCTCGATCAACCGTTCCACGTAGTCATGCCCGATCATCGTGAAGGCAAAGGCGGGGGCGAATACGCCAAATGTGATGGCAATCGCTCCCAATGCTCCGCCGCCGAGATAGCCAATGAAGGTCGAGAAAATAATCAATGGTGCAGGCAGCAAACCAGACAGAGCTAACCCATCCAGAAATTGCGCATTGGTCAACCAGCCGCCGATCTCAACGGCATCATGCTGTAAAAATGGGATGGCGGTGTATGCACCACCAAATGTAAGCAAGCCTGCTCTTAAGCCAGAGAGTAGCAAACTGCCCGGGGTGGGTGAACCACCCGAAGTCAGGGAAGAAGCGGGTTGTAATGTCAACAATGGAATCCATCCGAGCGCGGTTGCAAATATCCATGCAGCGAATCCAACTCCAATCCCCATCGCCCATTTTTGTTTTTCGCGTTGAGCAAGAGCATACATGATTCCCGCAACCAAAAGAATGATCAGGAAGTTCACTCCCAATAATTGGGCGATGCCTGCTAATAGCGCGATGCCCCACAACCAGCGGTTGGTATGAAGTGCATGACCGCCAATGCGATGCACGGCGCGGACAATCAGCGCGGCGACGGCGGGTTGCATGCCAAGAAAAGCGGCTTGAAATAACGGAGAGGTGATGCCATAGGCGACATAGAACCACGAGAGCGCGAACATCAAGAGAAAGCCGGGCAGCATGAATGCCAGCCCTGCCAGAAACGCGCCCATGCGCCCGCGTGAAAGCATTCCAAAATAAACGCACAACTCATGTGCTTCGGGACCAGGTAAAACCTGATAGACCGCCAGCACGCGATTGAAGCGTTCGTTGCTGATCCATTTTTCATCGTCCACCAATTCCTGGCGGATCATGGCGATCTGCGCAACGGGACCGCCCCATGCCAACAGACCGAATTTCAGGAAGCGCCAGAATAATTTTGGATATGATTCGTGCGGAATGTTCGAGAGAGGGGTGTTGGTCATGATACTCCTAAAGTAACGGCTTATGCATCTAAAAGCGTCATTGCACGGTGAGTCTTGGGCAGAAATGCATACACTTTATTATGCTCTGCGTCGAATGCGATGGTGTGAGCGCCCCGTTCGGTTTTTACAGTTTCCAGTTTTCGCAGTTTGGTGGTATCGAAAACATCAATGACACCGGGGTCGCCAATGGCGACATACAGATGCTGTAAAGCAGCGTTGTAAAAGATGACATCCGGCGTACCGCTCAACTCGGCTTCACGTTGGATTTTGCCTGTGGATGCATCCAACGCAAACAGTCTGCCCGCATCACAGGCGCAGAAGAGTTGATTGCTGGCTGGATCGAGATCGAGTCCATGCGGACCTTTGGCTGGAATCGCCATCGAGCGAGCGACACGTGTCGGGTTGGCGGATTCGATTACCACAATCTCAAACGGGTCGGCGATGTTGACGTAGAAACAATCCGAGTTTGAATCGAAGATCGTCCAGCATGTGCGACCCGGCACCGGGATGGAGTGAATCATCTCATGGCGTTCCACATCCACAATCGAAACGGTGAACGAGTTAGGGATCTCAGGATTGCCGACATTCGCGGCGAGAAGGTGCCCGCGCTTGGGGTCGAAGGAGAGTCCGTTTGGGCGGATGCCGACGCTAATTTTTGTTGCGCCAGCATCATCGTCCGGAGAAAAGATCGAAACGGTGTCCTCACCGCGATTGGATGTGAAGATGAGATTGCGTTCCTCCGAAACGAGTGCTCCGGCAACACCAGTCAGATTGGGAATGGAACGCAGGTAGCGGTCGGATGCGCAATCAATCACATCCAATGCATCATTGGATGTATGGGCTACATATAACAAGTGTTTGGCAAGATGTACGGCGGCATGATCAAAGCCGCCATCCTGTTGATGCTCAGGCATGTCAATATATCCCTGTAATTGTAGGCTCATGTTAAATCCTTTGTTCAAATCGTCCCGATGGTTCTACGAATTCCGGGTACGATATACCTTATCCTTCGAGACGATCATCGTCTGGTTCACTTGTTCCCTTTGGCAACTTCCAGGCGACACCAGGCATACAAGGCATCGTAGACCTCAAACTGGTGCTCAAGGTTTTCCATGTCCTCAGGGAAGCGCAGGCTGTACCCGCTGGCAATCGCTTCGAGTCCGCGCGCGATCGGGTCTTTGTCAATATCTTCTGAAACATCGGCGGCATGGACGATCTTTGCGAGCCGCAACAGACCGGGTTCCTTGAGTCCGTATTTGAGGATGATGGACTCAAACGAACAGCGCCCATCTTCGCCATGACCTAATTCCACGCCGGGCGCGTCGAAGGGTATGGCATCTTCCTCTTTGGCAACTTTTTCGATCTGATTGGTTGGTACAAACAAGAACTCCGCTTCGTTGTCGATGAAGCGGGTGATGAGCCACGGGCAGGCGACTCGGTCAACATGCACATGCGAACGGGTGATCCATTTCATAATAATTCTCCTTTATGAATTTTGATCAAAGGCTTTTGACAAGGCTTTTGAGATAAGCGATGATCGCATCGCGAGCCTTTTCGTAATCCTCGCTGACAGGTGGGACATCCTCCCACCGCTCAACAATGGTCTTCTGTTGATATTCGGCTGGCAAATCACAAAACGAAATTACTCTTTGCGCCGAAACGACTTCTTGAAGGGACAACATTTGCGGCGTCGTTTCAGTGGAGGCAAGCCTGTCTTGTTGAAGACCAAGAACTGTTTTTGGCAATAGCTCAGGATCTGGGTTCGTGCCCCGCGCCAGCGCAACAAATTCCAAGCCCCTCTCCTGAGCCAGTTGGTTGAAGTACGCAGCGGCGATGATGCTTTTTGCCGCACCATGCTCGCAGACAAAGATGATTGTTGGAGTTGAATGCTTCATGCTTTCCTTTGAGGTTAATGTTCACCGGTGGATAGCTCTGCGTACAGAGCTTCATAGATCAGCATACCGCGTTCCAAGGCTTCATGATCATCCCGGCTGATGCGCCGCAGACCGCGGCAAAGCAGGTCCAAGCCATAGGCGGTGGGTTCGACGTTGGCTTCCTGGACGATATCCGCTTCATCGATGATGCTGGCAATGCGTATCAGTATGGGATCCTTCAATCCGTGTTCCTTTAACAAGGTGTGGAACGTGCAATGTCCCCGGTAATGGGAAAAGCGCACTCCGGGAATATCGAACGGTTCCGCGCCTTTAGGCAACGACTCTGTGCCTGCCGGGATAAAAAGAAACTCCGCTTTGGGATCGATCCAGCGGCGAATGAGCCAGATACACGCCATGCGGTCCACGCCGATCTGTTCCCAGGTAACCCATTTCATTGTATTTTTCCTCGCAACACTAAAAGTCTTTTCTTGACCTGTCTGCCAATCTCTGACCGAAAATAATCCCGAGTCATGATCTGCTGGTACTCTTGTGAAGCCTTGGAGAGGTCAGGTTGTTTGCGATCCAATAGTTTCAGCAGCATCTTGTACTCCGAATCGACTTGTTGCCTGAACTTTTCCACCAGCATATCCTCTGATTGCCCAAGAATTAGATTTGATCTCCAGAGGGCGACCTCTCCCTTCATCTCCTGTATCTCAGCCACCAGCCATTGAAATTGTTCGGCGGTTTTGGGTGTATCCGGCAAAATCCACACGGCTTCATTTAGCAGGATCGCCCCAAGCCGCTTCAATTTGCGCCAGACGTAAACGCGCAGGGCGGATGGTTTGGAGGGGAGCTTGTAGTGGAAGAGCAGCCAGGTGGTCATAATGTAACAGTGGTTACATTTTACTTCATATTTTCCAAGAAGAGTTGGTAATTTTCAAGAACAAGATGGTTTTCAAATTTCTGGGAAGATATTTCTTTTCTTAAAAATATCCGTCCCTTGCTTCATCACCGTAATATATTCCTTACAAGGCACTGCTTTCATTAAACCAATCTTTCTGGAATCGCCTGCCTGGATCAAGCACCGTTTGAATTGCCCGATCCAGGAGCCTGCAATAGCGCTTTGTATCCAATCTTTTGGAGTCCAATGCCTCATCCAGTTCCCAGGCATGGACACCGGAGGCATTGCGCGCAAACAGGAATTCCAGCGATTGACCGGGAGCAAACAGCCTGCCATGTGTCTGCAGTTGCAAGGCGGCTCGTGCAGCTGGTGATGGAGTCTTGTAGGCTTCAATTGTCCGACTTAACCTTTGACGGATGACCAATTCTTCCAATGGAACACGTCCGACTCTGAGATCTCGTTTTGCACATTCCACCAACTTCATAACCTCTGGAACGCGGTCTGCAAATTCATGCGGGGTATTCGCACCTGCCAGAACTTCCAGCACCGCAAATTGAACCTTTCTCACCCACAGGGTTGTATCCCTTCTACGTAACTCGATGCCACGATATTTGAGCGTACCATCCTGGAAGGCGCCAAAGTATTGATTGGGTACAGGCACACGTGCGTCTCTTTTTGACGCCAAAAATGCCACCCACTTGAAAACTCCTTCCAATGCAATGGGAATGCCTGTCTTCTCTTCGATGGCATTCATAAGTGACATAAATTCTGATGGCTTGTGAAACCCCTCCTGCTGGACGAACAAACAATCCACATACATATGTAAAATCGTGAATCCCAGATCCTCTGCCACCTCCTTGGCTTGCAACATCAACTCGCGGCTCATGGCAGTCACGGCTTCATGGGATTCGATTTTCCCAAAACGGGCATTCTTGTATCCCAGGTATCCAAAGCACACGACCAACAACCACTTGAGCGCCGCAGCACGGGCCTTGAGGATTCCGACTCTACAATCGCGCGGGTCGAGATCGGAGAGGATGTTCTTTAGCATTAGGCGTTTTTCCAACAGAGGTCGCAGGGTTTTTGGTATCAATCCCTCTGGCGCATTTTCCAGCCCAACGGTCTCCGGAGAGATATTGTGTTTCACCATGATTGCAGGATACATGGAAGAGAAATCGATCTGTGCCACATTACCGTGGAGTCCGATCAAGGGTTGGTAGATCAAACCGCCATGATCAGCGCGGATCAATTCGGACAGAGTCTTCCTCCCTTCAACTTGTTGCTTTTGGAGAGGGATCATGATCTCATTGCGCAAAGCGGTCAACATCTGCATGGCAGTGATGCCTGCACCGGGAGACTTGCGCGCCATTTCCTGCACACCAATGCCCGTAACACGCGCCTGTTCCATTGCGCCTTCCAAACCATATTCGCCGAAAGACATTGCATTCCTGCGGTCGATATGCCAGCGACCAAACAAATATGACTGCGCACCGCGATACGTCACCTGTCCATAGGCGAAATAACTATCTGCCTTGCGCGTCATGACCTGTCTGTTCTCATCACGATTCGGATTCAACTCAATGCCGGTTTCCTCAGACCACGCACCAAGTTGCGGGAACAACCAAGTATCACCGTAATCGGTCAGGATCAGGTCGGGATCAAGGCGCTGCAGGTCGGCTTTCAAGCCGATCAGGAAGGGTCTGGGTGAATCAAGGGACAGACTGTATTCCCTCTGCCCGTATTTCACATGCAATTGTTTGGGTTTCCGGATCGCAGGATTACAGTCCGGTGCAAGAGTCAGAATGCGCAGGGGAATGGGCACCGGGTCGATCTCCCAAGGCGAGGACAAAGGCTCAATGGACTGAATCCATTCATCATCGAACCTGACATGGCAGCGCCCCAATAAATAGGTGTTTGTCCGGGTAATAAAACGCAGGGTGACGGGAATATCCGCATCGTAGTAATCGATGGAAGGGAATTGCCTTTGTAGTTCCCCGAACATTTTTTGAAGACTGGCTGGATTGGAGGTAGTAACAGCCATTACATCCCGTTCGCCAAGAAAGAGATCGCGGCGGATGGTACGTGCCAGTCTGACATCTTTTTCTTTCAGGTAAATCCATGCCTGTCGTAATGAATTGAAGTCCCCTGCCGCATAGAACGTGATGTCAAATTCCATACGCAGGTGCAGGCGCTTGTCATCATCCGTCAGCAGCCATAGAGTGATTCCATCCTCCTCCGCATATACATCCAGGAGCCAGCCAATTGCCTCAGCCATATTCCGACACGGCTTCGCCATTCAACCCAGGTTTTTCTTTTTCAGTTCATCAAGTTCCTGCTGAAGTACCGCGATTTCCTTGGATTGCTCCAACAACATGGCAAGCAAGGCAGCTTCAAAAGGCAATAGAGACTCCGCCTGCCCGATGGCAGCAATGTGCCGACGCGCAGCGGCAAAGAGACCATCGAATATATACTGATCACTGCGACGCAAGGTACGCCGAAATGCCGAAAGATTGGCTTCGGTTTCTGTCAAAAATTGGGTGATGGTCACGAGAGTGCGACCCATATGGTTCGATCAGAAAAGCGCTGGTTGGGTGGGTTGGCAAATAGGCACTTCTTTGATGATGACCTCATCTGCTTGTCGGCAGACCTGCTCAAGCAGAAAACCGCGTTCCTCTGCCAGAGGTGGAGCAAGAGTCACAACGACTGGTCCGGATAGCCCGAGGCGTTGAATCTGAGACAGGCAGGATTTCAACAGTCGATCCGCTTCATAGGCTGGTACATGATCGTCATAGAATGTGTTCAACAAGTCCAGGATCAAATAGGGCTGGTTCAGGGATGGAGTGGAACTCAACAAGGTATTCATCTCATAGCAGGTGAAGGCGCGTCGGCTGAACAAGCGGTTTGCTGCCGTTGAAATATCCACCGTTTTCCTGCGCAATAATGTGGCAACCTGATACGGACGATACCGGTTACCGCCATCCATGATGGTGACTTCGCCGCGCAAGCCAAGTTCAGCGATCAAGACCATGCTTTCGGTGCGTGCAGCATCCGATGTGTAGATCACAATTAGTTTGCCGGTTTTGAGAACGGGAAGGATGTCCATGCCGACAGAATACAACCTCCCCTTCATATATAACAGCCCCCACCTGGGTGTCAGATGGGGGTGTTTTGGGGGTACTGTATGTAGTGGTGAAGACTGGGGTGAGCCCCTAGTGCTGGCGTTCCCACTCGCTAAAATCCCAGTAAGACATAAGAACGCGCAGATCATTGCGCTTGTGTACTTTAAATTTTCGAAATGCTGTTTCCAGACGATCCTTGACCGTTTCGCTCGAGATATGCAATCTTGCCCCGATCTCGCGGTTGGTATAGCCCAGACACACCAGCGCAGTGACATCCTTTTCGCGTTGAGAGAGAGACTCCCAGGTATTCCAGAGTCTTTCATTGGCTGTGTATTGTGTCAGACCTGCGGCCAGGATATCGGGGATCAAATCGTGTTCAGGACGGCCTTCGTCAGAGGATAGGGTGGAAAGCGTGACTTGCAGGCTTTCACTCGCATCAAAATGATAGGTTCGAGGACCGGGCGTTGGACGCAAGCCTATCAGGTACAGAAGACGATCCCAGATAGACATACTGCTGGGATAATAACAGAACAAATGTTCTTATGTCAAGCATCACGCATTAAAAATGCAACGCCCAGGGTGAGGGGGGCACCCTAAACGTTGCAAAGATATTTTACCAAATATTTCATCAAGCATAAAACTTCTGTCGCCAATTCCGATTATGGGCGAAAGCGACACTTGCCCCATACCCACCCATCCATCTCTATATCATGAGCAACCAATGACCTGGTTGCTTTTTTATCTTCTGGCTGTAAGCCTGTATGACCTGCGTGCTCATCGCATCCCGAACTGGTGTACCTATCCATTGATTCTTGCGGGCATGATCGCGCATTTCCCCGGACATATTGATTTGTGGCTGGCATGTTTCCTGCTGCTTTCCGCCTGGGCAAGCGGTTGGATGGGTGCCGGGGATGTCAAACTCTGGATGGCAGTTCTTTGGGCTTTACCCGATTCCAATATCCCATCCCTGATCCTGCTTGTATTCCTTTCCTTCCTGATCACCAGCATCATTCAGTTCTTCTGGAGAATTATTCAGAAGCAATCTCTCACCGGCATGAAATCCCCCGCCGCCTGGCGAACGATTCCATTTCTTCTGATGGTCTGGCATGTACACTGATCTCTTCCTTGCGATGCTCAACCCCAAAAACGCGCGCGGGAATCCCATTCTCTCCGCGCTGGTTTATACCTTCTGCCCCGCTGCCGCACGTTGGTGGCTGGTGGGCGCCGACCCTACCCCGCCCTTCGATCCCGTCTGGAAATCCCTCGAAGATCTATCATCCGGTGGGACTCTGCTCGAATTCTTGATCAAGTATGACTTTGACTCTTTGATCGAGGAAATTCGAACCTACATCCGCGAAGTGGAGGAATATAGAAGGCAACATAATAATCTTCGCGCCCCGGAACTTATGACCCTCTTTCGCGGCGGGAATATCTCCATGAGTCGCCGGTATGGTTCCCAGAATGCGATCAATAATCTCGGCGGGGATTGGCGCAACCTGTTTATTTACGTTCGCACCTGGGCATTCCTCTCCCAGGATTGGCGCGCCGCGATGTTGATCGGACGTGACGCTGGCTACAGCCTGAATGCGGAGAAAGTCTGCCTGACCCTGCCTGGAGTACGCCTGCCTGTCCAATTCGATACCTGGGTCTGGCAGATCCCTGTGGGACATGTCACGGAAACCAAGATTGGTTCACTCATCTCCAAAGGCGAACAGGATCAACTGCGCTTTTCCCTGCTAAGCCGCTGCACCACCCTGGGAAAACAGCCCTGGTCCAACACGCCTGCCATCGTTGCTCTGGATCGGGAGACCGGCGAAGCGAAGCATTTCGATCAACTCCTTGCCAACAGGGATCTGGAAAAAACGGTGGAGTCCCTGTCCAACCTTGCGAAGAAGGGTCCGCACCCACCCATTAATGCCCTGCGGCAGCCATCGATCTGCAAACAATGCGGATACCAGCAATTGTGTTTTACAAGGAACTATATCTCCCAACACGCCTTGAAGGACTTATGAAAAAACTTCGCATCCTTATCATCCTGACGATCTTCCTTGCCGTCCTGCTCCTGAGTGGATTGACAATGTCTGCCACGCCAGTGTATGCCTCCAACGCAAACCTGCTCCTGACTCCCACACCCACTGTGACGGTCACAGTCACGCCGACTCCACCCACGGGAGGTGGAGGAAGCACTACAACCACCATCTCGCAGATCTTCAATCACCTGATCTTCCCCGCCGAAACCATCTCCGAAGCCCTGGCGGGCATCTTCGATAAAGCTGCCGATAAAGAAGTTCGCGCCATGAGTGAGGAAGTGGCACGCTGGACAAGCGTGATCGGCGAGATCGTACAGGCTCCCAGTCAGGGCGATTACAGCACGGTGGCACAATCCAGTTTGCCGGTCGCGGCGGCATTGGCACCTGCCTTGTTTCTATTACGACTGGCGTTGTATCACTGGGGAAGGCTACTCGGTGATGATGACAGTGGCTTGCGTGTGGTTGGGGATTGGGTGACTGCTGGTGTATTGGCGATTGCATCCGGTCCATTTTTGGATCTGATCGTTCGTCTTGGATGGTGGATGGTTGGGAAAGTAATTGGTGAAACGGGAGGACTGGCGATCAGCTTCGTCGAGAACACTACAGCAACTTCCATTTTATTGGGTCTTGCCAACCAGACCTTCCTTGGCAGTTTACTCAACATCGGTCTATCGATTGGTTCATTACTCGCCATCGGCGGAATGTTGTTTGCGTTTGCGTCCGCCAATGCCGTTCTATTTATTCTTGCTGTACTCGCTCCACCTCTTGCTATTGCGAGCGTGTTGCCTCAGGCAACCTGGCTGCGTTCCCTATGGATGAAGGCAGTGATCTTGATTGCTCTTCTGCCTATTGTGGCAGGTGGAGTCTTCAAGGCAGGCATGGCAGCCAGTACTTGGATGGGTCAGCAGGGGTTGTTGTCCGCCATTCTGCGTGTCGTCTGGCTGTGGGGCGCGACCGGATTGTTGCTGTCACTGGCAGGCATCCTGGGCAAGATGACCATCTCCACCACGGCTGATGCCTTTGGCGGGATGATCAAGGCAGCGCAACAAATCGTTTCCATCGGGATATTGGCTGCCAGCGGCGTGGGAGCGGCGGGAGCTGGTGCGGTTGGAGCGGCAGGAGCCACGACAGGTGCAGGCGCATCTGCAACATCTACTGCCACGAGTGGACTGACCGGCGCGGAAGCCGCAATGGGGCATTTGAATGCGGCTCAGCAATTGACACAACAAGCCGGAAATTTGGAAGCAATGGGATTGCGTGCTCCGGCTGCCTACAATCGTTCCCTGGCACATGGACATGAATTGGCGGCGCGACAGGCGGAGTTGGGGCAACGAATGCAGCGCTTCAATGGCGCTCCACCCTCATCACCTTCAGATGACTTTGGTTTCTCGCCATCGGTGAATGCCTCCATTCAATCCAACTTCAACGGCTCCCCCCAGGAATTCCAGCAGGGCTTTCAAGCCATGTCCGCGGACATCTCTCAACATGGGATGGACCCAAATGTTTTCGCCGCTCAATACCCGCAGGAAACGGCACAGATGACACGAGCTTATCTGGATCATTCTGAAGAGATCATGACAGCGCGCGATCCATTGATGCGCGCTTCTGAAATCGGAAACGCAACACGGGTGAAGGAGATACTCACATTCATGCCAAACTCCAGGGATGAAGAGGAGCGCTCATGACCCTCGCAGAGACCTTTGCGCTGGTCTCCTTTTCCATATTCAGCTATGCCGACCTGCGCTATCGCCTGGTGCCAGGAATCGAAGTCTTTCTGTTTGGAACGATCCTTTTGACATTTCCCGCCACACCCATTCAGACCGGGATCGTACTGTTGGCATGTTTGTGGAGCATCTTCCGTAATCTATCCGGTTGGTTTGCCATACCCCTGTTGTTTTACCCACCTGTCTGGCCAGTGTTGTTCACCGGATATGGGTATCGCAAGGGCATCATTGGCAGGGCAGATTTGCTTGCGATTAGCGGGCTTGCCTGTCTTTTTCCTTTCCCTGCCGTATTGCTGTCTCTTCTGGGATTGGAACTCTGGCGCAGGCTTTGGATACGCAGACAACAAGGGAACATCCCTGCCCTGCCAGGTCTGTTGCTTGGATTGATCGTCTATCTCTTTTTGCGTTTATTCCTGCCGACTCTCTAGCGACACGAGCACACATCCCCCTTCCACAATTGAATAAGATGACCCCATGCCACGCTCTGGAACTTTGGGCAACCCACAGCCCTACACTCCTTTTGGTGTTTTCGCTGGCCTGCCTTTCTGGGGCGGCGGCTTGACATTACTCGCCGCAGCGCCAGGAATCGGAAAGACTTCCTGGCTGCTGCGGATGATCTTCGAGTCTGCCTGCCTGCATATTCCATCTGCCATTGGCTGTTATGAACACACCCCCGAGGAATTGCGTTTTCGCCTGTTTCTGCAAACAGAGGCAATGACCGGTGGACCTCATACGCAACCCTCGCAACCCGTTGTGGAGGCAGCCCTGGCACGCGCCAGTGAAGCGGTATTGCTATCGCTCAACTCAGGTGAGGATACAGTGCGCGCGTTGGAAGACATGTTGATCCATGATTACGCCTTCCCTGTCAAAGGGCCGGCACTGATCGCCGTAGATTATCTCAACCGCGTGCCTGTCGTTGGCTTGACCGGCATGATGAACGAAGAAGGTCGCAGTGGCGAAGCCGCCGCCGCGTTGCGTGAGATGGCGCGGCATCATGGTTGGGCGATCATCGCGGCAGCCGCCTTGAAATCCGAACGCTTCAATGATGGCGATGATCTATCCGCATTATTAGGCGATGAGCGTGTCCCGTATGAAGCGGACCGTGTGTTGGTGGTCAACCGCACCGGCGATGTCCGCGATTGCGGTTGCGCTCCGCTGGAAGTCCTGACCCTCAAAGATCGCACCGGACCGGCACGACGCTGGCCCATGCAGTTCTGGGGTGAACGTTTCTATCCCGCGCTCGAAGCGGAATTCCATAAACATAATCCGATGGCATTGTCATGAGTGAAGTCACATCCCTTTTATTGACCTTCCTGCGCGAAGCCTGGGTTGCCCTGGCAGGCGCATTTGTCGCCTTCGCGCTGCTGGCGGGTATTGCCCAGATGTTGCGCGTGAGTTCCGCTTCTGTATTAGGCGCGAATCTTTGGGTGTGGGAATCCATATCTGCGCTGATTTCCATTCTGGTGTTGGGCTTGTTTGCCTTCCTTGGAATTCCGCAGATCGTGAGCGCCTTGCAATCCACATTACCCGGTGTAGGTGGGTGCGGACCAATCAGTGAATTGGGCACACTTGCCTCTGGATTGATCGGTGGACTGGCAGCCTTGCGTATGTTGAAAGCGGCATTCACGACGATGTTGTCCGCTTCGATTGGTGGCGCATCCTCATTTGCCAATGCACTCATTGAATCTGGTGAAGCGCTCTTTGGCATGATCCTCGCCAGCGCCGCCATTCCCCTGGCTGCCTGGTTCCTCGGTACTTGTTGAAATTTCAAAGGAGAAGATATTTATGTTCGATCCCATCATGGAACAAATTCTGGCGATTGCCCGCGATGCCTGGGCATTCATGGCAGGACTCTTGATCGTTGTGGCATTGCTGGGTGGCCTGTATTTCATTCTGCAGGGCACGGCGGGTATGGCCTTCGGCGGAAGCCGCATGACATCAATGGCGATCATAGGTGTGGTCGGTCTGGTCATCATTGTGTTGTTTGCCTTCCTCTTTCTGCCGCAGTTGGGTGAGATGTTGAAGAACTTCCAACCCAAACCACCGTTTTAGGAGTGTCATGTTCAACGACCGTGATCTTGGCATCCTTGGCGCTGGCGCATTGCTGGCTGTCTTATGTTTATTCCTTCCGCTATCCTTCACCGGAAAGGTGGTGATCGGTTTTCTGGTATTGGTCGGGTTCATGGCGCTGGCTCTCCTGCGACTTGGACCCGACCGCGTCCCACCCGAAGTCTGGTTGATGCGTCGTTTTCGCTATTCGATGCAGACCCGGCAGTATGTCAACCAACAAGCAGCCACCCGCAGAACCGAAGGCGATCCACCTCCATCCAAACAAAAGGCACAGCGTCCGACAGTGGAGCGTGAACGTCCTGCTCCTTCATACCAACCACAGATGCCGCAAGCAAACATGCGCCCCATTGACCTCGCATGGAACGAAGTCGGAGTCTATCCGCTGTTGACTGTCCTGCTGGGAGTCGTGGGAATTTACTTTGCCGTCTGGCTGGCAAATGGTGGAGCGCAGGAACTCGCATTCTGGTTTACGTGGAGATAAGATGATTACGTTGATTTCAATACTTGGCGCCCTGGCGCTGGCAACCATCCCCATCGCCTTTGGCTGGCGTCGTACCGTGGACGAAGCGGGCATGGCGCGTGCGATGGGCATTGCGCAACCGAAGAAAAAATTCGATCCCGAAAAGTTTGCGCGTCAGACTGGAACAGGACTGGCGTTCAACCAGATCGCCTATGGCTTTCTGGCTTGGGTTGGCGGTGGCTTGGCAGGCGGCATGTTCCTGGGATTCTTTCCCGCCATACTGTTTGCGATTGCAGGTGGCTTGCTGTACGCAGGAACACTTTCCGACAAACGCCAGGAATTTCGCTTGAAGCAGGCCAAGGATATTTTACGTGGCTTGGGTGTAGTGGAGACATTGTTATCACAAGGCAAGCCATTGGGAGATGCCCTCGATGATGCGGCGCAAGCAGTGGGACCGGATGGCAGGATGGTGCTGGGTGATTTAGTTGTGCGCTTACGGACTGCACCCGCCGATGAAGCGGCATTAGCTGTCCGCGAATGGACAACCGCCTGGGACAATCCCGCCGTGGACATTGTCGCTACTTCATTATTAGCTTCCATCGAAGGGCGTATCGAGATCGGTCCGCTGGTGGCTTCCTTGCGAAAGACTCTTGGGACGGTTGTGGAAGTGCTGTCCCGTGCGCGTGCCGCCGCCAAAGGTGTCGAATGGCAGGCGCGTTTTCTTGCTCTTTTCCCTCCTGCTGTTTTGGTATTGATTGCCGTCACCACTCCCGAGGTTGGGAAGTTGTATTCTGGTAATCCGCTTTTTCTATCTCCTGTAATCCTCGGCTCAGGTGTTTCCTACTGGCTCTCGATGCGCATGATCCGCAACGGTTTGTCCATTGAAGCCTCGATGGGCTTGCAAGCCGGACAGCAGGGCGAAATTCGCCTGGATCGGCTGGGACGAGTCCTGTAATGAAAGGTTTCTTCCGATTTTCCATTGCCTTGATGACCGCCCCGTTGTTATGCGGGGCGGCTTTGGTGGTGGGTTATGTCATGCTGGTGGTTCTGACCATTCCGCAACTCCCGGCATGGGCGCAGCCCGGTGTGGAGCAATGGTTGTTCGATATCCCCCAATATGCAGAGACCAGCGACAACGGTTCGTATGGCAATTCACTTCCATCCGGAATGAGCGCTGTTCCCTTCGATGGCTATGTTGGACCCGGTTCTGATATCTATGGTTTGCCCTTGATCGGCCCCATTCCACATTGGGGTGATATCTATGACAAGCCATTATTAGGATGTAAGTTCCAAGACCCACATTACCAGACGCATACTGGTAGTGACTTTCCCGTGAATGAAGGCACACCGATTCATACAACCATCGCAGGCAAGGTCGTGTGGGCTGGCTCGAACGGTCCGTGGGGTAATCTGGTAGTGGTTGAGAATAATGGTTATCAGGTCTGGTTGGCTCATTTGAGCAGCATCCAGGTAGTGGAGGGGCAAATCGTAAACTACGACGATGTGGTGGGATTGAGCGGCAACACCGGCAATAGCACCGGTGCGCATTTACATTACGGCATTCGCCAGCAGACAGGGGAACAAAGCGCTGTCTGGCTGAACCCTCAAAACTATTTTACGGTCGATGAGTACATCAACATTGGATGTTCGGATTAACCCATGACAGTTCGATTGGGTGATGTTACCTTCTCTGATTGGATCAGCCTAAAATTTGAAGGCGGTTATACCGACACCTTCATATTCGATATTGACGCCTTGAATGGATTGCCACCATTTGACTTTCATCCCCTCTTGCAGCGCCTGGTTGCCGAGTTGGATAAAAAAAGACCCGGCGCATCTCTTTGGATCCGCGTGACATCTCCCGGGGAATGGTACCTGATGGAGGTCAAACGATCCATGACATCCGGGTTTTCCATTCCATATGTTGTCACTTCAAAAGACAAGACACCGGATTATCGCAGTTTCTCTTTTGGTCCAAGATTATTTTCTTCTTCACTCCATCATCCTCCCAAGGTGGACGATGAGATCTCCCGTTTCTCTCGTGAAGAGTTGAAAAGTCTCCAGGTTTTGACCAGAAACCGGAAAGGGATTGAGGAGGAGATCGCTTCTTTGACAGGTCTTCCTGAAACAATAACTTATGATGTTTTGCAGAGGCTTCAAAAAAGAAAAATGGTGGTATTCAAACTTGGCGAGCAGTTCCAAAAAGACAAGTCAAAGCCAAAGAAAATGGATCCGTACTGGATGTGGCATCCAACCCGCAAAGGAGTATCCGTTTCTTTACGCAGTTGGGGGGCATCAAATGGAGTGGATTTTAGCGGCGTGAAGGAATTGAACCCGCACTTAATTGGGACATCACATAGGACGAATTCCCGCAGGTGGCCGGCATGGTTACGATCCGCCTACCCACAAGTTGAAATATGGACGGGATGGACCGAAGTGCAACTTCCTGAAACGGCAGTGCGCCCTGACGGGCTTGCCTGGGGTCGGATTCAGGGTTTCGAGACCTTGTTCTGGTTGGAAATTGGGGATGAGCACAAAAAGAAGGAAGAAATAGAAGATATTACACGAAAGAGATGGACAGAAGCCTTGGCATTCTGTCGGGAAACTGGTGTCCGGCTTGTTTATGCACAGGTAAGCCCGGATTGGGTCAAGAAGGCTGCTCTCTGGGCATTTAAAAATTTACCTGAAGACATCGCAGTGTTGATGGGGAATAGGCGAAAGTATGGAAAACTTCCAAATGTTGAGTGGGGAAAAGTGACGATTATCTAAAATATAGTATTGACCATATAGCAGATTATCAAGTGGTAGAGATGTTGTTTTGATTGCAAACAAATTTAAAACCATAAACAGAATTTCATCTGCTATACTTTACGATCTCGGACCGGAAAGATAAGGGAGATACCATGCCGACACGTTTGATTGTTTCAGCCCCTGCCACAGGCAAAACAAATGCCTGTATCGACGATATTCGCGTCGTACTTGAAAAATACCCGCTTGCCAAAATTCGTGTGATCGTCCCGGATCGTTTGCAGGCTGCCTATTTCCGCCGTCGCTTGTCGGCCAGCGGCGGATCAATCGGTGTATACGTTGGAACATTCAACGACCTGTATAAGAATATCCTGGAAAAATCTGGCGGATATGTTCCTGTTGCCTCGAATGCGCTCCTGCACCGCATTGTTCAGGATGTTGTGGATACAACCCCATTGGTTCATTATGCAACCCTGCGGACCCAGCCGGGGTTCATTCTTGCCTTGCAAGATGTCTTTGCTGAACTCAAACGCGCCCTGATCTACCCAGAAACTTTCATCACTTCTTCAAAAGGTACTTCACTCGCTCAACAGGAACTGGCACAGCTGTATGTCGCCTATCAAACAAAGTTGCGAAATATGGGATGGGCGGATTTTGAAGGACTGAGCTGGCTGGCTGTCGCCGCCCTGGAAGAGTCCCCAAATCTGATGGAAAATTCAATGCAACTCCTGGTGGTGGACGGCTTTGACTCCTTCATCGGAACACAAAGAAGTATCTTACAGCTTCTGGAGAAATTCACCAACCTGCTGATCACCCTACCTGGGGATGCCGCATTTTTCCGAACTGCACATAGACGATTTGCTCGCACCTATTCCTCTTTGCAAAAAGACTTTTCACTGGAACTCTTGATAAATAATTCAACAAACTTTCTTCCCGCCGATATTGCCCATGTGGAAAGCCATCTTTTTACGTCCATCCCCACTTCCATCATAAAACCCACCCAACCCTTCCTGCGGGAACTACGCTCTCCTGCTGAAGAGTCAAGGGAAGCTCTGCGTTGGATCAAGTCCCTTGTCATACGAACTGCCATTCCTCTACAGGAGTGCGCGATCTTTGCGCCCGACCTGAATCAATATCGACCCTATCTGCACAGCGCGGCACTTGAGTTCGGAATGCCAGTTCATTTCACTCAAAGCGACTCTCTCACTATGTCGCCCGCCATCACAGCACTTCTCCATCTATTGAGCCTGCCAACACAAAACTTCCGAACTAATGCATTATTCAAAGTGCTGCGATCCCCCTACTTCTCCTTTGGTCTGCCCTTGGAAACAATCGACTCGCTGGAACAAATCAGTCACATCGGGATGGTTGTTGAAGGGCGGGAACAATGGAATGAAATATGGGAGAGACTCTCCCCATCCGGCACAAGCAGCCCTTTTGATCTCGACGATGAACGTACATTAAAAAAGCTTCCGCGCGGGATAGCTATCCAAGCGCTCCAAACCCATCTCGATGATTTCTTCCAAATGATCACACCGCCGGAAGGTGTTCGTACGCAGACGGAATGGACACGTTGGCTGGAAGACCTGCTGACCAATCTGCATTTTCATGAAAACAGCAACGGTGAACAAGATGAAATTGCTTTGGAAGGATTCCGAGAAGCGCTTCGTGCTCTGGTAATGAGCGAATCCATTGTGGGTGCTCGGGTGGTGGACTATCAACAATATCTCTCTGACCTGCAAAACACGCTGGCAGGCAGTGCGCTCTCCGAACCATCTGTTCCGGGCGCTTCCATCCTGATCGGAAATATTCGTGAAGCACGCGGCTTGCGCTTCAAGGCAGTAGCGATCCTTGGTCTATCAGAGGGGCTCTTTCCATCTGTAGAACGCCCTGATCCTTTCCTGCCTGAATCATTGCGGGAGGAATTGGGACTGGACTCGCGTTTGGAACGTGAACAGGGTAGTTTGTTCTATCAAGCAGTCACCCGCGCCGATGCCCACCTCCTGCTGACACGCCCCTATCTTTCAGAAGATGGTGAACTTTGGGAAGCCTCACCGTATTGGAACGCGGTGGAATCTTTGTTTGAAAAAAACACCACCGTACAAAAAATCCGTCCGGACGATCCGCGCCATCTTACGGATGCTGCCTCATCTCAGGAATTGTTGTTCTGGGCGGTCCGGCGCAAAGCATTGCCTCAACATTATGCCGACCTTGAAACACGCTGGCATCAACTGCAACACGCACGCGATGTGATCCGATCCCGCCGTGCCAAACTTGCCGATGGAACCTACGAAGGCGCAACTCATGATTTGCAAACGGAACTTACCAAACGGTTTGCGCCCGAGAAGGTTTGGTCTGCTTCGCGACTGGAAACCTATGGCACTTGCCCGCAGATGTTCTACGTTAAAACCGTACTTGACCTGGAGGTAACTGCACCCCCATCCCTGGGATTGGACATTGCCCAGGTGGGTTCGATCCTGCACAAGGTCCTGGAAGAGGTATACCGAACTGCCGATAATCCAGAGGAAGTCGATTCAGTGCTGAAGCGTCTCCCCGAAGTCGCCAAATCGGTCTTTGCCACAGCGCCACAGGATTTTGGCTTTCGTCCCTCCGAGTTGTGGGAACTCGAACAGGGCCAATTCATTGCGATGTTGGAAACCACAATTGTTGCACTTGCTAAAGCCTCGGAAGGCTGGAAACCAATGGCATACGAACAAGCCTTTGGGATCCAGGACACTCCCCCCTTGGAAATCAAGTTGGATGGAGAAAAGGTGCTATTGCGAGGCTTGATCGACCGCATTGACCAGGATGCAGACGGGAATCTGCGCGTTGCTGATTACAAGACTGGCAGTTCTCACTTATCCAAAGAAGATCTGATGCACGGCAGGCGTTTGCAACTGCCGTTGTATGCCCTCGCTGCAAAAGAAGCTTTGAAGTTGGGTGAACCTATTGAGGGAATGTATTGGAAAATTCGAGCTGCAGAATCCGGTTCTTTGAAGCTTTCCACGTTCAAGTCCAAAACGGGCGAAGGCATTGAAGTTGCGATTCAAACCTCAAAAGAGCACCTCACCCGTATCCTGAAAGGCATCCGCACCGGCGACTTTCCTCCCGTTCCACCCAAAGGCGGCTGTCCCGAGTATTGCCCCGCCGCGCAATGGTGTTGGCGTTATCAAAAGGGAGGCTGGTAATGGCTGAGACACTAGCACAACGGGTTGTCAACACCTTTGGTCTGACGAAGGATCAGCGTACATCCGCATTAGAGCGCGGAAAAAATATTATCGTTACCGCCGGCGCCGGCAGTGGTAAGACCCGCACCCTAGTCGCAAGGTACGCGTCCTTGTTGGCAGATGGGCTTTCCCCACGTCTGGTGGTGGCGATCACGTTCACAGAAAAGGCTGCCCGGGAAATGCGCTCACGTTTACGCGGGGCATTGTTGGACCTGGTATCCAAGGCGGATACCTTAGATGAACGTGCCTTTTGGACATCCCTGAACAACCAGATGGATTCCGCCCGGATCGGCACCATCCACAGTCTGTGCGCCGAGATCCTGCGCGCCCATCCTGCTGAAGCCGGGGTCGATCCACGTTTTGATGTGATCGACGAGGGTTTGGCAAAGACCCTCAAGAAGCAATTGGTGGAAACGGTTGTGATCGGTATGGTTTCCCAGACAGAATACAGATACTTGTTTCAAGCGTTGGGAACTCAGGGAGTACAAGACCTGCTTGCCATCCTGCTGGACAAGCGACTGGAAGCAAGTGAGATATTCGCATCTGCCCTGGATGGGGACGCCATTGTGCGCTCTCATCTCGAAGTCCGGTTTCATGCTCCAGCAGTCATGGATTGCATCAAGGAATTACGTGGTTTCACAGAACGGCAGGTATTCGATGACGCGGGCGGTAAACTCGCCCCACAGATCATCGATCTATTGAAGGAATGGGAAAGCGCAGAAGAAGCGTTTACAAAGGGCGACGTCATCGCTTGTACCCAACACCTGCATAAAGCGCGCCGCGATTTTCTGAAAAAAGGCGCGGGCAAAAAAGGCAGGGTAAAGGAAATCCATGCCGACCTGCAGGCGGTATATGATGAATTTCTTGACCCCTTGATCGGTGGCGCCAACTCCAAGGATGAACCGCCCAGCGCCGAATCCGAAGCGACCTTTAAGACAATCCTACCCCTAGTCGAAAAAAGTTTTGAGACCCTGCATCAGTCCTATCGATCCGAATTACAACTGCGCCACGCGCTCGACTTCGATGACCTTGAATATGGGGCAATGTCCCTGCTCCAACAAGATGCGATTCGTGCTGTCTGGCAGAATGAAGTGCAAGCCCTGTTGGTGGATGAATTTCAGGATACAAACCCGCGCCAACGCAGGATTGTGGATGCCCTGGCAGGCACAGGTGGTCGGCTTTTCGTGGTGGGCGATGACCGTCAAAGTATCTATCGGTTCCGTCGTGCCGACGTAACTGTCTTTCGTGAAGTGCAGTCGCGAGCCCACGCCCAGGGTGATCTGGTCCTTGATCTGGATATCACCTACCGCGCCCATGAGTCCCTGTTGGATGCCACCGGCAACCTGCTCGCAGGTGTAATGGGAACAGAGGATCGTCCAGGGCAACCTTTTTATGTTCCATTCCGTCCGTTGAACGCGCATCGCAAAGCAAAACCAGATCATATCTCCGATCCGCATATCGAGTTCATCCTGGGCGCCGGGGAGGACGCCGAAGATGCCCGTCCCATAGCGGCGCAAGCCCTTGCCCAGCGCCTACTCAAACTCCGTGAAGAGGGACAGATCCAAAGTTGGGATGATGTCGCCCTGCTCTTTCGCGCCTCGACCGGATATACCTGGTATGAAGATGCCTTCGAAGATGTCGGCATTCCTTTCGTTACGGTGGCAGGACGGGGATTTTACGAACGTCCTGAGATCCGCGATATCCTGAACATCCTGCGCGCCTTGGCGGACCCTGCCGATGATCTGGCAATGGCAGGTTTGCTGCGATCCCCCGCGTTCGGTTTAAGCGATTCCGCGCTGTATCTCTTGCGCCATCATGGAAAGAAGAAGTCGTCTTATTGGAATGCCCTGCGTGAAGATATTTCATACCTAAACGAATCAGATCAAGCCTGCACCAGACGAGCGGTATCCATCTTGAATGATCTCCTCCCGCGTGTGGATCGCGAATCTGTGGCAGACCTGCTCAAGGAACTGGTTAATGCAGTTGATTACCGCGCCGTTCTTGCCATTGAGGGTGAAGGCGGTTCAAGTGGACGACTCTGGCGCAATCTCGACAAACTGCTCGCTGATGCACAGAGCAGCGGCTTGGTCAGTGTGCGTGATTTTCTGGAATACCTCATCACCCTCAACGATGCCGGCGCCCGCGAGGGAGAAGCCCCTGCTGATGCGCAAGGCGCCGTGCGTCTGATGACTATTCACAAATCCAAAGGGCTGGAGTTCCCCGTTGTAATTCTGGCGGATGCCACCCGCACCACCATGAATAGAAGTGACCCAGTTTATCTTCTGCCGGAGATGGGCTTGTCCATCCAGATAAAACCGGAGCCCATGCTGTATCGTCTCTCCAAACAATTGGATGACCTGCAAAACGAAGCTGAGTCTGGACGCCTTTTGTATGTCGCCATGACTCGTGCCAGGGATAAGTTGATCGTCAGTGGGCATGTCAGCCAGGGCAGAAGCAAGATTGCCGGCTGGATGAAGGAACTATGTGTGATTTTGGAAATCTCTCCTGATGAGCTTCTTGACGAAACAGGAAACTACTCTCAACCCAAGACTGCCCAAAAACATCCTGTTCTGGTGTGGTGTTCACATGGGCAGGGTGCGCAGTCCCAAACGGCGGCACTTACTCCATCCGCATTACCAGCAGAACCACAGGCATCACCCTTGTATGAGCCCATAATCGATCCTGTACAAATTTCCATTGAAGCGGATGAGGAAACCGTTCGACGCGTCTGGCGTGCGACCGAGCCGACATTATATGTGCCGCCCAGTGTGATCGGACAGATGACACATAAAGCCCTGGAACTCTGGCTACACGTGGATGACTCCCGACTGATTCCCCTGCTAAAATCACTGACGCTGGATGCCGGGCTTGCGACCGAAGAGCAGCGCGTCGAGGCGGTGCGGCGTGTGCTTGAGTTGATCGAGCGTTTCTGTGCCCATCCGTTGCGTGAAGAGATCGAGCATGCCGATGAACGTCATCATGAGGTGCCGTATACCCGCATGAATGGAGACCATTCCGAGACGGGATATATCGATCTGCTCTACCGCAAAAGGGAAGAGTGGTTCGTGGTGGATTTTAAGACCGATGCGATCCGCTCAGAAGAACAGTATAGGGAATTGGTGGGAAAGTATTCCAGGCAACTGGATCGATATGCCAGCGCCATCAAGCAACTATTTGGGCAGGAGCCAAAGTTATCGCTTTGTTTCCTGGACAACAACGGGCGAACGCATATCGCGAATCAATCCTAATCCTTAGCGGAAAAATTCATTAGACAAATCAGCCTCCCTAGCCTACAATAACAGACAATCAAGAAACCCTGTTAAGGCACGCCTTTCTTCATTGTGGATGTAAAAACCATTTTATTTTTTGAGATGGGATCCGCCCTGCGGGGAGTTCAGAAACAAATTGAGTAGTAGTGTATGCCAAAACGAAAAAGAAAATCCAATCAAGGTTGCTGTCTGGTTTCGTTGGTGCTTTGGCCGTTCCAATTGTTGGAGAGTCTTGTTAATTCCCTCGGTTCTCCGAATACCACCCCAAGACCTCAGACAACGCAGAGGAAGAAGATCGCGCCTGCCAATACCAAAAGGGTAACTAGCGCGGATCGGTTTGTAGATGTTACGCCTGCCGGGATGCAAAGCTATACGCCTTCCATAGGCGTCACCATCACCTATGAAAACAGGGGGACGAGCTTTGTAAAAGAAGCGCAAAAGTTGAAGGGTAAGAAGGAAAATTTTGCCAATCATGTGCCTTTCAAATGTTACTGGCCGACCTACAGTGACATGAATGGCTCGCAGCAACAATGGTACTTTTATTGGAGATCCCAGACCCGACAGAATACATTCCATCCCAGTGACCTAAGTTACATCTTCATCCATGTATATGAGGTCTTGAACCTGGTCGAAACGCCCGATCCAATTCAGGCGGCTGAAAGAATTCGTATCATTTGGCTGGCATATCGCGAAAAATATCCAAACCTGGACCGCTACCTGCCAGATTGGGGAGGCGATCTTCTGGCTGTAAAAGTTGGTGGCGCCCAGGCATTGGCATGGTGGGAGTCCATCCTGAGCGTGGATGGGGTGGATATACCCGATTCCATTGTCAATATCATTGTGGAAAAAGCAATCCGCGCCAATGGCGTCGATGCGCTTCCTTATAAGATCTGGTCCCTATTGTCCGACTACCAGCCACGAAACAAGTTTTATCAAAAATACAACACAGACCACTTCGTCGATTATTCCTATGAGAAAGCCATCAAAGTCGCCAACGCTCACTATCTCAAAACAACCGGAAAATCTGTAATCGACCAGTTCGTATCAGAACGCGTTCTCAATTATGAGAAACCTGTTTTTGCCTCCGCCTTAATCGGTTTTTCCCATCCGGCTACCGCACGTCTGGCGACCGGGAGGGATTATGCCGGTTCAACACGGTTGGCAAATAACATCACATCCATCATGAAGTATGCCGAAAACATCCTGAGAAAACAGTTGAAGTTCTCGGCAAAGTTATCCGGCATTGAACTACCCGCCGACCTTGCCCAACAGCTGGATCTGGCGTTCCAACAGGAAAAGACCCGTCCCAGAAAACCTGAGCCCATCAAGATCACCATCGATCAGGAGCGAGTCGCCTCGCTGCATGAAGAGAGTCGGGTGGTAAGCGAGATGCTGGCTACAGAACAGGTCGGTGCAGAAAAGGAATTGCTGACCGATCTTGAAGAAACCCGTACCCTTTGGAAATCCCTGCAATCCTCTGAGCGGATGGTGCTTGCCGGATTGCTTGCGAAGGAATGGAACACATTCGAACAGATCAACATCGCCCTTGGCGTGGAACTGGAACAAGTTTCCGTGCTTCTGGAATCGATCAACAAGAAATCGTTGAGTGTGCTTGGCGATAAAATGGTATATCAAACCGCCGATGCCATCCACCTGGCAGAGGATTTTATGGACGAATTGGAAGTTGTCGTAAAGGAGATGCCTCCCAGCCAGGATGACGCCTCTCAGGAAGGCATGGATGAACCCTTCAATCCGTGGGTGCAATTCTTTGACGCACTCGACCCCGTGGAAGTGGAGATCACGAAACTTCTTGGAACAGGCGGACAATTGGAGGAAACAGAACTTGATGTCATTGCCAGGACTCACAATGCAATGGGAAACGCGGTCATGGATTCATTGAATGAAAAGGCGCAGGTACACATTGGGCAACTCCCCTTTTACCTGGATGGGACAACCTGGTTTGTGGAGGAGGAATATCTCCCGCTCCTGCGCGGACATCTTGGACTTGAGGTGAAATAATATGTCGATCACAAAACGCGAAGCAAAAACAATCCTGACTTCATTAAGCGCCGGTGTGGTTCCCCGAACGGGTCTTCGGCACATCTCCGTCGGACGCCTGTCGGAAGTGGCTGCCCTCAAAAGCGACCTGGATCATAACCGGGAGGGCGGCGCGACCGTTCGTTTTGTCATTGGCAGATTTGGCAGTGGTAAAAGTTTTCTACTACAGCTGATGCGCACCTATGCCCTGGAAAGCAAGTTTGTGGTGGCGGATGCGGATTTCTCTCCCGAACGCAGGCTCTTTGGTTCCGGGGATGAAGCCATTGCCACCTATCGGGAATTGATGAAAAATCTCTCGACCCAGACACGCCCGGATGGCAATGCGTTGCCAACGATCATCGAACGCTGGATCTCCGGCATCCAAACCAGTGTCGCCACAGAGAGTGGTCTGGATCACGGCTCCCCAGAGTTCGTCAGTCAAGTGAAAAGCCGGATCCTCAGCACGCTCAACGACATGCAGGAACTGATCCACGGTTTTGATTTTGGTTCCGTCCTGGCTGCCTACTATCAGGGATATGCAGAAAACAATGAAGAATTGAAATCCAGCGCCCTGCGCTGGATGCGCGGGGAATATGGCACCAAGACAGAAGCCTACGCCGCGTTGAAGATCCGAACGATCATTGACAGCGATAACTTCTATGATTATCTAAAGGTGTTTGCCGTCTTTTTCCGAAAGATCGGCTACAGCGGCTTCACGGTCTGTTTGGATGAAGCGGCTTATCTTTACACGATCACCAACAGTGTTTCCCGAAAAAATAATTACGAGGCTATCCTCTCGATCATCAATGATTGTTTGCAGGGCAAGGCGGCACATATTGGCTTTATCTTTGGCGGAACACCCGAATTTCTGGAAGATCAACGTCGCGGGTTATTCAGCTATGAGGCATTACGCTCCCGTCTGGCAGGTAATCGTTTTCTCGGGGAGGGATTGCAGGATTTCACCGGACCAGTTATCAAGTTATCTTCCCTAACCGCGGAAGAGATTTTCGTCCTGCTCCAAAAGATCCGCGAGATCCACCAAAGCCAGGCTGCAGCTCCGGTGAAAATGACAGACCAGGATATCCATGCCTACATGGAGGAAACGCTGCGCAGGATGGGCGCCAGGGAATTTACCACGCCGCGTGAACTGGTGCGTGAGTTTGTCAATCTATCGAATTTGCTGGACCAGTATCCGGAGAAGACCTGGCAGGAAATTGTCATGGGCTTGCCGGCACCGAAGGAAGACCAGCCGCAAGATGTTTCAATCTCCAATGATGAAAACCCATTGGATCGTTTCAGCGACTTCAAAGTGAACTAGCATGTCTTCCCCAAACGCCTTTGATCGACTTGCCCCGTTTGTACAGGAATTTGTCTATCGTCTTGGTTGGCAGGAACTTCGGGAACTTCAAGCCCAGGCGATTAACGCGATCTTTGACAGCGAGAACGATGTCCTGATCACAACCGGCACCGCCAGCGGCAAGACCGAAGCGGCATTCCTTCCCATTCTGAGCCTGATCGCCCAGGAGCCAATGGGATCGATTAAAGCATTGTATATCGGTCCGCTCAAGGCGTTGATCAACGATCAATTCCGCAGGCTCGATCTATTGTGTGAAGCAGGCGATATTCCCATCCACCGCTGGCATGGCGATGTGGGCAGCAGTCAAAAAGCCGACCTCATCAAGCAGCCGGGCGGGGTCCTGCAAATTACCCCCGAATCCATTGAGAGTCTATTTGTCAACAAAACCAATCACCTGCATCGTTTATTTGGCGGTTTGCAGTTCATCGTAGTAGATGAAGTCCATTCCTTTATGGAATCGGATCGCGGTGTGCAACTCCGCAGCCAGTTGCAACGCATCGAGAAGTATGCAAAATCCAACCGTCCAAGACGGATTGGTTTGTCCGCCACCGTGGGTGATACGGAGGCGGCAAAGAGGTGGTTAAATCCAACCGACCCCTCGAAGGTGCAGGTCATCGACCCAGATGTCAGCCTGCCCCCAACGAAGTTAAGCCATTTGCATTTTTCTCTTACAAAAGAGGATATCCCTTCCGAACTGCTTGACGATCTCTATGCTCTTACCAAGAACAAACGGTCGCTGATCTTTTGCAACAGCCGTAGGCATGTGGAGGTTCTGACGGCAGAATTGAACCGCCGCAATCAACGCGAACGCCTGCCTGAACATTTCCTTCCCCATCATGGATCGATCAGCAAGGAAATCAGGGAGGACGCGGAAGTCCGCATGCGGGATGATGACCGACCTTCCTCCGTGGTTTGTACGAACACGCTGGAATTGGGGATCGACATCGGTCAGTTGGATCTTGCCGTGCAAATGGACAGCACTCACACGGTGATGTCCTTTGTACAACGCTTGGGACGAACCGGACGGCGGCAGGATGCCAGCCGCATTATGCAGATTTACACATCAGAGATCGAGTCCGAAGCAGGTGATGAATTCTATGAAAGAATTCCCTTCTCCTTGTTGAAGTCATTGGCAATCGTGGATCTCTTCCTCGAAGGCTGGCTTGAGCCGCCCCTTGAGAGAACCGTTGCCTACAATGTTCTCTATCACCAAATGCTTTCCAGATTAGTGGAGACACATGGCAGTTCCCCCAAGGATTTGGTGGGGCATTTCTTAGGCTCGAATGTTTTCCCTGGTGTGACATCGCAGGAATATGCCGGTCTACTCAAACATTTGGGAGCTACAGATCATATTGAACAGTTGGAAACAGGCGAGATCATTCTGGGGCTGACTGGTGAAAAGGTGGTTCGTTCCAGGGATTTCTATGCTGTTTTTACCACTCCGCCGGAATGGGATGTTTTCCATAAGGAACGCATTCTTGGACGGATCAGTCCTCGTCCAGATTTGGCTCCCGGTACTTGCCTACTCTTGGTGGGCAGGATATGGGAGGTAAAGCAGATATTTGAAGACAAGCAGCAAGTCCTGGTGGAGCCGGCGAAAGACTCCCGCGATGTTATGTTCCTTGGGGCAGGCATCCCTGAAATGCATCCGCGTATTGCTCAGCGTGTTCTGGAAATTCTATTATCTGACAAGACCTTTTCATATTTGGATGCAAATGGGCAACGTGCTGTGGCAGATACGCGCCGGCTCAGTTTGGACTGGGGTATTGGGCAAAAGCAGATATTTGAACTTCCTGGAAATTGGGTGATCTTCCCCTGGACAGGCACACGTTCTGCCCGGACGCTTCAATATTGGTTCCAAGCTTGTGGACTAAAAGCCGACTTCCCCATGATGATGTTTCCCTGGGTTATGACCATTGCCAAGGCAGAAGGTGAAACCAGAGAGCAGTTTACGTCCAGATTGCAGGATGTTGCCCATTCGGGATATGGTTTGGAAGATATTGTCAACATGATCCCGGTCGAGATCCAACGCATCCAAAAATTCGATGAATTTATTCCTGATCATTTGATTGCGAGACGCACCGGACAGGAATGGCTGGATTGGGAACAGGCAAGAAAAGATTTACAAGGTATTATCGTTTCTAATTTATACAAGGATCAAATATACCAAAATGAGAAATAGTCAAGGCAAAATGCTCTGTAGCAATTTTTCTTGCTCAATAGGATTTGAACTTCATGAACATTAATCATGAAATACAAATTAATTACTCGACTTCAACGTCGGAAGATAATTTTTCCGATTTAAATTTGTTATTCGATCTTGCTAATAAAACTACTTCAACATCAACTATTTCTATAAACATGGAGAGAGCAGGATTTATCACACCATCTCGCGCTCTTGGATTAATTCTTGTTTGCCGGCATATATACGGGATTACAAAAAAAAAGGTGTTGCTGAGAAATGTTTCCCGAGAAGTGCAAAAATATTTACAAAGAATGGATATTCCTGTTGGAGCACAAGATTGGTTGGAAATAGAGAATTTAGGTGCAGATGAGTGGGCACGAAATTCACACACCAGTCAATTATTGGAAATGACCAGGATTAGTACAAATTCAGATGTTGAAAAAACTATTGAAAGAGCCGAGAATATTTTTAGTCATTGGCTAAACAAGAGTGCATTAAATAGCTTGTTGGGTTCTTTAAGCGAACTGTGCTCAAATGTCTACCAACATAGCGCTGACAAAAATGGGATTGTCCTAATACAAAAATACGAGAAACAAGCACTAAACGTGGTCAATGTGCAAGTGGCAGTTGGGGATCTTGGATGCGGGATAAGGGGAAGTTTAGAATCGCGCTATGGCCTCATAGCTGGCTCTGCAATTGATTACCTCAAATTGGCTATGGAAGGACAATCAGCCAGAGACACAGGACGCGGTGGACTTGGTTTAAGACGGGTTGAGCAAATCCTGCAAGATAATAACGGTTCGCTTTATTTGCGGTCTCATGACGCTACGGTACTAAGCCACTTTAAGGCGGGTAGGGTATTTACATCTGAGACAGTTTTTTTTCCAGGAACACAAATCGCGCTGGGGCTCAATTTCTCTTTACTGCAAAGCTAATAACACATTTTTCAAGCTTGACTCAACTCAACAGAAGTTGTAAAATAGCCCTATGTGTTCAAGTAAATTACTTGAACGGTCAATACAAACACTTGAATACATTGTAGTGCACCCCAAAACTTGGACAGAGGGTCTAAACAAGGTAAACTGTCGAAGAAGGAGTGCCAATGCGTACGAGACGGAATTTCAGTGCCGAATTCAAGGCTAAAGTTGTACTGGAGATTCTCAGTGGAGCCAAGAGCGCAGCCGAGATCTGTCGAGAACATAATTTGAAACCAGACCTGTTATCACACTGGAAGAACCAGTTTCTGGCCAATGCTTCCAAGGTCTTTGAGAGTGGTGCCACAGTGGATCCTCAACAAGCTCGGATTGAGGAGCTGGAGAAACTGGCCGGCAAGCAAAGCCTGGAGATCGAAATTCTAAAAAAAGCATTGACGATCTTGCCGCCCAACCGCAAACCAGGCTCGAGTTGAGCCGCCAGATGGCAAAAGAGTATCCTAAGGTGGCTGTCTGTCAGGCGCTGGGCGTACCCCACAGCAGTCTGTATTATCAATCTCAGCGTGAGAGCGTCTCCGAGCTCAAACGCGCCATCAGCGATGTATGTGCCGAATTCCCCTGTTATGGATATCGACGTGTGACCGCAGAATTGGGTCGGCGTGCCTGGCATGTCAACCGCAAACGAGTCGCTCGCTGGATGTCCCAGATGGGCCTGCAAGCGAAAAAAGTGGTCCGCAAGCGACGAACGACCAATAGCCGGCACCCGTTTCCACGCTATCCGAACCTGGTCGAGGGACGGCAGGTGTTTCAGCCCGATGAAGTTTGGGTCGCAGACATTACTTACATTCGCCTGAAGCATGGGTTTGTCTATCTGGCGGTCCTCATGGATGTCTGCACACGTGCCATTCGCGGCTGGCACCTGGGACAGACGCTTGAACAAATGTTGACGATGGAAGCGCTGCTCAAGGCTTTATCCACGCAGCACTGCCCACAGATCCATCATTCGGATCAAGGCGTTCAATATGCTGCCACGGACTACACCGAACTCTTACAAGCCCAAGGCATTCGCATCAGTATGGCGCACGTCGGGAAACCCACCGAGAACGGGTTTGCCGAACGTCTGATGCGTACCATCAAAGAAGAGGAGGTTGACCTCTCCGATTACGAAGATTATGATCAAGCCTACCAGCAGATCGGTCGATTTCTCGAGGATGTATACATGCGCAAGCGTGTACACTCCTCCCTGAACTATCTGACCCCAGTCGAATTTGAAGCCCAGTGGCATTAGCTTGATAGCATACGCCACTTTTCTGTCCAGTTTTTTGGGGTCACTACAACTCATTGAAGGTCTCTTTTCTTTATGATGGTCACTCTCCGCGCAGGGCTTCGGCGGTTTGCATATGGCTCAGTCGCCAGGCAGGGTAAACTGCCGCAAGCAAGGCGGCGCTGACCGCCAGAACAAATGCCTGCGCAAATGGAAGGGGCTCCATCTGCATTTGAAGTGTCCAGCCAAAGGAGCGCTGGTTAATGATGAAGATCAGTATCCACGCAAGGATGTAGCCGGTGGGCAGGGCGAGCAGTCCCGCAGAAGCGCCGAGCAGACCCGTCTCCCAAAATGTGAGGTGACGCATTTCGGACAGGGTCAAACCAAGCGCACGCAGGATGCCCATTTCGCGGGCTTTCTCCAACTGCAAAGCCAACAGAGAACTCAAGACACCGATAAACGCGACTAGTGTCGTGACCAACTGCATGGCGGTGGTGATCGCAAACGTGCGGTCAAATATCTTGATGGCATCGTCACGCAGCGCACCGCTTGGGTTGACCTGAACGCGCTCGAAGCCGGTCAATTGCCCGCGCAAGTCAGCGGTGACGGAATCCACATCTGCCGATGGGATAAGTGTCAGGGAAACACCGTTGAACGTGTTGTCCTTCCAAATGGATCGATACACATCAATATCCATGCGGATCGTCCCGCTCGTGGATGCGTAATCGGCGTAGATTCCTGCCACAGGAAATTGAACCCAGCCTTCAGGAGTCAGAAGCGGGAACGTCCCATTTGCAGAATCAATGCCAAGACGGGCAGCCAATGGTTCAGAGAGGAGAATCGCCCCATCTCGCATTTTCCTGACAACCTCATCGGGATTCCCATCCAGCAGGATGCGTGCATCGAGCAGCGGGTCGGGCGTCGCCGCAACCAGATCCACAGACCCAGACTCGGTCTCCACACTGATAACGCGCACGACCGCGCTGGACTGCACGAGCGGATGTGACAATGCAATGGAGATCACTTCAGGGTCGAGCGGGGTGTCGAGACGGGTGGCGCTCAAGCCTTGCGCAGCAACGTAGATGTCCCCTTGCAAGGTTTGGTCGAGCCAGAGTGTGACGGTGGTGCGGAAACTGGTGATCATGACCTGCACGCCAATGGTGACCGAAACGGCGATCATCAGAGCAGCGACAGCAACAACAGTACGGCTTTGCGAACGGATAACGTTGCGCGGGGCAAGCCGCCCCAGCAAACCGAAGAGTGCGGCAAGAGGGTCGTTGAGCAGGCGCATGAGTGTCACCGTCACAAATGGAGTCAGTGCCGCCAAGCCGATGACCACAGCAAACGTACCCGTGAAACTGACGACCAGGTCGCGGGTGGGAATGGTGAGAATCAATCCGCCATCGAGGGCGGCAAAGATGCCGAGAACTGCGGCGAGATTGACAGCGGCATCCGCTTTGCTCTCCAGTCCTGCGCGGGAGAGTGCCAGGCGCGGCGGGACGGAGGCGGCTTCCCATGCTGGCGGGGCGGCGGCGAGTAAACTGGCAAACAAACCTGCTAAACCACCTTTGAGCAAACTGGATGCGGGGATTTGCACGCCGCGCACACTTACGACGAAGAACAGATCGTTGATGGTCTGCGTGACCATCTGCACGGCTCCCTGTCCCAGTAAAACGCCCAAGCCCAGCCCGATGCCTGCTCCCAAAGCACCGACCAGCGCGGCTTCGCCCAGCACCATGCCGAAGACCTGCTCGCGGGTATAGCCGAGACTGCGCAAGGTGCCGAACATGGCACGGCGTTGGATCACGGAAAAAGTCATGGTGTTGTAAATCAGAAAAATGCCAACCACCAACGCCAACAGGCTGAGCGCGGTCAGGTTCACGCGGAAGGCAGCGGTCATGGTGTTGACCTGGTCGTTGCGTGTGGCGGAGGCGACCAGCAGATTGCCCGCTGGGAGCACTGATGTGAATGCGGCTGTGTCAAAGTCTTCGGGCAGAATCAAGTCAATCTGGGTCAATTCTCCTGCTGTGCCGGTCAGGCTTTGGGCGGTGGCGATGTCGGTGATGATAAGCGTATCGAGCGCGCGGCGGGTGAAGTCATCGGAGGGTTCGAGCAGACCGGCGAAGTAGGCAGGGCGCGTCTCACCGTTGATGGAGAGGTCGAGGCGGCAGGAGTCGTTCAGTTCGTTCGTGCAGAGCGTCAAGCCGTAACGCTCGGCGGTCGGCGCGGAGAGCAAAATTGCGCCGGGCTGGGTGAGCAGCGGAGCGATGGATCGAAAGTCGAAGCCCTGTCCCCCGCCTAGATAACTGCGGAAGGGTGCTTCGGCGAACGGGTCAATACCAAGCAAGGTGAATGGAATCTCCCCCAACTGCGGGCTGACGACAAAAGCCCGGACAGTCGGCGCGCTCTCGAATTGACCCCGCCACTGCGGGTCGGTGCGCAGACGGACATAAAGAGTTTCATCCACCCCGCCGCTCCCGGCAACGATGGCATGCGTGGCGCGTCCTGTGATTGCGCTTGCGCTCAGGTCGAAGGCGCGTTCGGCGCTGGCATTGGCAAGGTCGATCCCAACCATGACCGCCACACCGAGCGCGATGCCAAGAGTCATCAGCGCAAATTGGATCGGGTGTCGAAGCAGGGTGCGAAGCGAAAGCATGGGCTTCAGCGCTCCGTTACCAGTTGACCGTGCGAGAGACGCAAGACTCTATCCGCGTAGGAGGCGGTTTCGACGCTATGCGTGACCATCAGCAGGGTGCGGTTTTGTTCGCGGGTTAGTTTTGCCAGCAGGGACATAACCTGTGTGCCGGTTTCTTCATCCAGGTTGCCAGTCGGTTCGTCGGCGAGGATTAGCAACGGGTCGTGGACCAGCGCCCGGGCAAGTGCGACGCGCTGTTGTTCGCCGCCGGAGAGTTTCTCGGGAAACGTCGTCCAACGGTCGACCAGTCCGACAGAGTCCAGAAAATCTTTGGCTTTCTTCTGTGCTTGAGCACGCGGGAAGCGGTTAAGTTCCAGCGGCAGGCTGATGTTCTCGCCGACGGTCAGCGTGGGGATTAAATTGTAGAACTGAAAAATGAAACCGATGCGCGCGCGGCGGAACAGGGTGCGCTCGCGCTCGGGCAGGGCGGCGAGGTCGCGCCCCTCCACCCAGATCTGCCCGCTGTCAGGCGCGTCGATGCCGCTGATCAGATTTAGCAGGGTGCTCTTGCCGCTCCCGCTCTTGCCGATGATGGCGGTCATTTCGCCGGGCTTGAATTCGGCGTGCGCGTTCTGCAGGACGACGCGTTGCACGTCGCCCTCATAATAGGATTTGGTCAGGTCTTGGAAACGCAGGAAGGCTGTCATCAGGTAGGACTTTCGCAAAGCATGTTGTCTAATCTTTCACCAATCCACAGACGCATCATACTGCTATGAACTTTCTAAAACTCCCACTCTTTCATACGATTCTCATTTCAACCGCGCTCCTGTTGACTGCCTGCACCCCGCAAACGACCCCTGCCGCCGAGCTGCAAGCCGTGGATTTCTCCCCTGAAATCCCGGAAGGATTCACCTCCGCAGATGGATCACGTCCCCTGACCTTTCCAGCCGATTTTGGTGCGCATCCAGACTTTCGGACGGAATGGTGGTACTACACCGGAAACCTGTCCACGCCAGATGGTCGTCCCTTCGGCTTCGAGTTGACCGTGTTTCGAGTGAGCTTGGTGCCCCCGACAGTTGACCTGCCCGCTGACTCAGCGTGGTATGGCGACAGCCTGTATTTTGCCCACTTTGCCCTGAGCGACATCGAGGCAAACGAGTTCCATGCTTACGAACGCTACTCCCGCGCGGGACCCGGCTTGGCAGGCGCGCAGGCAAGTCCGTACCGCGTCTGGCTCGAAGATTGGAGCATTGTCGAGATAGACAAAGACTCCTATCGCCTGCAAGCCACACAGGACGGGCTTGCCACTGACCTGAACCTGACCGATGAAATGGGCGTCATCCTGCACGGCGAGAACGGGTACAGCCGCAAGGGACAAGAAGTAACAAACGCCTCATACTATTACAGTCAGCCGCGCCTGCGCGCTGATGGGTTGGTGCGAGTGCGAGGTAAAACGTACCCGGTCAGCGGGCTGGCGTGGAAAGACCACGAATTCAGCACCGGCGTTTTGGATAAAGTACAGATCGGCTGGGACTGGTTATCCCTGCAACTCGACGATGGCTCAGCGTTGATGCTGTTCCAGTTGCGCGAATCAGGCGGCGGGACGTCTGATTCGTCCAGCGGGACCTTTATCCACGCTGACGGCTCGACCCGCTCCCTGCAAAACGACGATTTCAGCATCACCGTCCTCGACCAGTGGCGCAGTCCACACACAGCAGGTATGTATCCTGCCGCGTGGAACATCCAACTGAATGAACCGAACTGCGAATTGAACGTCCAACCAAGGATGGCGGACCAGGAGGTCAACTTCCCTGCGGTCACGTACTGGGAGGGTGCCGTCCGCTTTGAAGGGACATGCGATGGCAAGTCTGTGAACGGGAATGGCTACATCGAGTTGACAGGGTATGCCGGGAACCTGCCCCTGCCGTAGTTCGTAAGCATCGTGTTAGAAACTCCCATCCGCTGTTGTTTGTCAATTCATGGTTTGTTTAATCGTTCGGACTGTCGAAGGACTTCCAATCAGAGCTTTATCAAGATTCTATTTTTCGAAAAAATCACATTTCTTGAACAACCTGGAAAGTACATTAATTAATTGAAGGAGTTGAACATGAAAATCGTCAGGCGTGTTTTGTTGGGGTTGCTGTTTGTTGTGGTTTTAGTGGTTGTGTTGTTGGTCGGCTCGGTTGCCGCGGATTATGTCTTGGGCGCCGGGCGTGTTGACCGAATTTCCAATACCACCATTCCTGGAATGAGCGGTATACCCGATGTACGAGCTTACGTTGCAAAACCTGAGGGTGCCGGCCCATTTCCGGTTGTGATTATGATTCATGAATTCTTTGGCTTGAACGAATCCATTGTTAGCAAGGCGGATGGCCTGGCCGCCGAAGGGTACCTGGTTGTTGCCCCCGATACGTTTCGCGGCTCCACAACCTCCTGGATTCCCCGCGCGATTTATCAGGTCAGCACCACCAAGCCTGAACAGGTCAATGCCGACCTGGATACAGTCTACGCCTGGTTGGAAGCCCAACCGGCTGTTGACAGCTCGCGGATTGCGATTATCGGGTTTTGTTATGGTGGGCGTACTGCGCTTGCCTACAGCCTGCATAACAACCAGTTGGCGGCTACCGTTGTTTTCTACGGTTCTCCCGAGACTGACCCCGCTGTGTTGAAAAACCTGCCGGGCCCCGTTTTGGGAATTTTTGGCGGAGCCGATCAATCCATCCCGTTGGAGAACGTGACAGCCTTCGAGACGGCCTTGACCCAGGCCGGGGTTCAGCATGAAATCACGATCTATCCCGATCAGCCACATGCTTTTGTCCAGGACATGGCGGGTATTCGGGCTGGTGGCGCTCAGGGCCAAGCCTGGGCGCAAATGCTCAAATTTTTGGGTGTCCACCTCAGCCAGCCTGGCGCGGGCCAAACCGGCCAATCAATTGCATATCTCCCTGAGTTTGATTGGCAGTATTATCTGATGTTAACCTACGAACATGCTTTTGGCACAGCCAGTCACATGCACTGATTCGCAACCTGGTACGCCTAGCGCTGGAATTATTCGGCAGATTGCATGCAAATGAATTCTATTGGCGTAAGTCTGCGCACAGAGAGCAAGAATGTAGGATAATAAGAAGAAAAGAGAGGCATACATGGCCGAAACCCCAAAGTATTCCGTATTCAGGAAACAAAACGAATTTGAAATTCGGCAATATCCGGGTTATATCCAAGCCGAGGTGATTGTCGAGGATACGAACTACAAATCAGCGATTGAAAAAGGGTTCAATTTTCTGGCGGGCTATATTTTCGGCAATAACATATCGCGACAGAAAATCGAGATGACTACGCCTGTCCAGGCTTCGCAATCCGAGAAAATTGCCATGACCACCCCGGTGACCGTCACCGGTGCAGCGAGCTTCACCGTGGCTTTCATTATGCCTGCCGAATACACCCTGGAAACGCTGCCTCAACCGAAAGATACTCGTATTCATTTCACACACCTCCCACCCAGAACCATGGCTGCCATCCGTTTTTCGGGATATTTCCAGCAAGAGACGATCCAGAAAAACAAGCAGCGCCTCAGTCATTGGCTGGAGGAACAGGGATTTGAAACCGAAGGTGATTTTCTCGTGGCTGGTTATAACCCTCCGTGGGTGCCGGGTTTTTTGGCGCGTAATGAAGTTTTGATTCAGATCAAGAGCGAAGCAAATTCGCAACCCTAAAAATACGATATTCAGTGATCAATCTATTTGTACAAAAGGAGAAAATGAAATGGCAACCAAAAGTAAAGGAACGGACAGTTCAACAAGCGCAACGGAGCGCAAGTTTACCGGATTGCGGCGATTCAACCTGATCATGGGATTCCTGCACCTAGCTCAGGGGATATTCATGATCGGGGTCAGCAATGACACCACCTACCCCATCTTCACCAATTATCTGAATTTTGACCTCGCCACCCGTTCGTTGAAGCCGGGCACTGAGCTATTCTATGAACTTCCTTTCGGCCCAGCCGTTGCGATGTTCCTGCTTATCTCAGCTGTGGCGCACTTCTATCTGTCAACCATCGGGTATGGGAGTTATGTCCAGAATCTCAAGAAGGGTATGAACCCGGTGCGTTTCTATGAGTATGCCCTGAGTTCATCGCTGATGATCGTGCTGATCGGCATGTTGATCGGGCTTTGGGATCTGGGCGCGATCATCCTGCTCTTCACGCTCAACGCCACGATGAACCTGTTTGGCATCATGATGGAGTTGCATAACCAGCACACCCAAAAGACCGACTGGACCGCATTTATCTATGGCTGTGTCGCCGGGTTCATCCCGTGGGTGGTGATCATGCTGTACTTTGTGGGCGCAGTAAATTCCGGCGATGGCAGTGCCAAGCCACCTGCCTTCGTGTACGCCATCGTTCCCACACTGTTTGTCTTCTTTAACATTTTCGCCATCAACATGGTTTTACAATACAAAAAGATCGGCCCCTGGAAGGATTATCTGTTCGGCGAACGCGCCTACATCATCCTGAGCTTATTAGCCAAAACCGTGTTGTGCTGGCTAATCTGGACCGGCACCCTGGCTCCTGTATAAATATATATTTCAATCAAATCATCACCAGAATTACATCGATGCGGTACAAACCTGATATACGGGTATAAGTTTCGACCCACATTGAACCACATTTAATACATAACCCAAGTTGCGACCTACCAAAGGAAGTTGATGGCCCGGGCGAGGCAACCACGCGCCTCCAGCCACGTCCCGCGTCCTCCATCACAGACCAGCCATCAGCATCACGGTGTTTAGGCCCAGTCTTTTCATCCATGAAGGAGCCAATGGGCTTGGTAGGATTTTTGAATGCAGAGTCGTTTTTATCCACGAGTGTTTCAGTGACAACTGTCACAGCTTGATTGGGCATTCCACGCTGCTTGAATTCATTCATTAACGCGGTCTGGAACATGTAACCGATGGAGCCCTGCGTATTCGAACCGGCATAGTCGAGCGGGATGGAATGCACTTCGCTGATCGATAACTCCGATCGTCTTAAGATAAACCCAACCTGCGGACCATTCCCATGGGTGACAATCACATTCCATCCATCCTGGATCATGTCCACAATATGGGGCATGGTCAAACAAACAGCCGCATATTGATCGGGCAATGTCTCCTTGCCCTTCTCGCGCACTAAAGCGTTACCGCCGACGGCTACTACTGCAACTTTAGGTTTTTTAATCATTGGGATTCTCCTATAAAGTAGTATGGCATTCCGAGCAAAGCGAAGAATCTCTGTTAGCCATTGAGACACTTTGGACGTGACGCGCAGCGTCACCCCTCAGAGTGACATGAACGCCCGTATTGCCTGCTCAAAACATGCCAGCGGCGCGCGCGTGATGCCCGCACCCACCTGCCACACGACTCCATCCTCGTCCTCGCTGACGAAGACCGCGCGCTGCAAGTCCTTACCAATTTGATTGGCAATGCCTTGCAATACACGCCCCAAAACGGCACAGTGACCGTGACCATTGAGCGCGAAAAATCGTTTGCGAAATTCTCCATCCACGATACGGGCATTGGCATTTCTGCCGAACACCTTGCGCACATCTTCGACCACTTCTACCGCGTGGACAAATCCCGCTCGCGCGCACATGGCGGCTCAGGCATTGGGTTGACGATTGCAAAACATCTCGTAGAAACGCAGGGCGGGAAAATTTGGGCGGAGAGTGAAGGTGAAAATAAAGGCAGTGAATTTATCTTTACCCTGCCTTTGGGGTGATAATTTCACAACAAAACGAAAACCAACAATGAAATGAAAACTGGTTGAAAGTAATGAAAACATCGCCGGATGGACGTGAGCAAGTCTTGCGTTTTTTTGGATACAGGGGAGATTTTCAACGAGGTCGGCATGTTGATGAAACGACCCAATCCCATGACAGACAGGATCATCGAACTGGTAACCTCGAGGCAGACCTATCGTTAGAAACAGCGGAGGCGCGCCTTGCCAAACTTCTGCTGGATTCAGCCGAAGGGGATGTGATCGAACACCGTCGCTGGACAAATCAAACGGGTATGGTGTCGTACCTTGGCGAAGTGTCCGATGTGTTAAGCCACGTCATCCGCGAATTATTTACAAAACCTTAACCTCCAAATTTATGTGAAATTTCTCACATTTTGTATAATGGGCAAAGCAGGCTGTGACAAGCGCTGTTTTGTAAGTGTCCCTGGAATCAAAGTGGTCAGTTATGAATCATAAAACCTGGATCGAGAGCATGCCCTACCCCAAAGGGCTGCTGAAGTGGCTATATAAATTGCCCATCCTGCTCTACCGAATGGGAATGGGTTTTCTCATTGGCCGCCTGTTCATGACGCTGACCACCATCGGACGAAAAAGCGGTCAGCCGCGCCGGACGGGCATCGAATTCCACGAGTTTGAAGGCAAACCAACCGTGATGAGCGGCTGGGGAACAAAAGCGGATTGGTACCGTAACCTCGACGCCAACCCCCGCGCCACAATCCAGACCTGGCGCGGGGCGCAATCCGTTCGGGCGCGGCGCATCACAACAGAAGAAGAGTTAACCCGCGCCTTTGAATGGACACAATCCAACCCCACGATGCGAAACATGATGAAAAGAGCCCAGGTTGAGATGACTTTGGAACAATTTCTCGCCGAAAAAGAACGCTTCACTTTTGTGACGTTCGAACCCACCACCCAGGTCACCCCTTCGCCCCTACAAGCAGATTTGGCCTGGCTCTGGGCGTTTTTGCTACTTATCTGTTTGTTGTTAACATGCTTTATGATGCATTAACAGATGGTATATCAATGGCACACCATTCTTGAAACTATAATGCCCGCAGGTATATCTCCCCCGCAACTACAAATGTTAATACCCGTACATCTTGATAATGTACAAAATGACACAAACCATACCTGGAAATAACATCGAGGATGACGTGGACAAGCAAGCTAACACAAGCGGGCGGCTGGGCGCTTCCATCACAAAAACAGCCAGCAAGCAGACCTATTATACGATCCGTTTCATTGCAGACCATGAGCGCGCCGCCGACGCGTATCGGGCATACGGATATTTCCGCTGGGTGGACGATGTCATCGACGAAGGATCAGGCTCCCCCTACGGGGATGATGCGGGCGCGGAAAGAATCGCATTTGTCGAGCGGCAAAAGTCAATTCTGGAGGCATGTTATCGGGGCGATTCGCCCCGCGACGCAACCAGCCAGGAGATGATGCTGGTCGACCTCATCCGTAACGACACCGAAAGGAACAGCGGACTGCAAATCTATTTGCGCAACATGATGGACGTGATGGTCTTCGATGCCGGGCGGCGCGGACGAGTTGTCTCGCAGGCGGAGTTGTTCGAGTACTCGCACAAACTGGCGAAGGCGGTCACGGAGGCGTTGTATTACTTCATCGGTCACGATGATCCTTCTCCGCCTCACGAAGCGCGTTATCTGGCGGTGCATGCGGCTCACATCACCCACATGCTGCGGGATGCGCAGGAGGATGTGGAAAACGGCTATTTCAACATCCCGCGCGAGCATCTTGAAGCGTGTGGAATTTCACCGCATCAGGTGAACAGTCAGGCATACCGCGACTGGGTTTGCGGGCGGGTCCAGTTCGCGCGCGGCTATTTCAAGGTGGGACGCGAATGCACGGCGCAGGTGAAGAATTGGCGCCTCCGCCTGGCTGGATATGCGTACACGGCGCGCTTCGCATGGATGCTGGATGCCATCGAACGCGACAACTATTGCCTGCGTTCCGAATATCCAGAACGGAAGGGATTTGCAGCAGGGTTGTGGATGGCTTGGCATACGATAACTTCCATGTTCACGTTGCAGCCACCCAGGACCGAAGCGCGCAAACTGGCGTCGCAACCTGTGCGGTTCGAGAAGAGGTAAACAGATGGGAAACACCGTCCCGAAGGTTTGAACAAATCAATCTCGGCTCATCGAGAAACCTGCGGGACGTTCCAATGGGTGAATAATGAAAACAAAAACTGTACTTGTGATAGGGGCGGGCATCGGCGGGATCACCGCCGCAACCCATCTGGCAAAACGCGGACTGCATGTGACCGTCATCGAGAAGAACCCCCATGCGGGCGGGCGTTGTGACCGCATCAGCCGCGACGGACATCATTTCGACACGGGTCCGACTCTGCTGGTGATGCCGCTGCTCTACGAAGCGGAGTTTGCCGCACTTGGCGTATCCATGCGCGAGACGCTCGACCTGCAACGCGTCGACCCGACCTATCATCTGGTCTTCGATGATGGCAGCCAACTCGCGCTGACATCCGACATGAAATCCATGCAGGAGCAACTCGAAGGGTTCGAGCGCGGAAGTTTTCAAGGTCTCCTGCGCTACATGGACGAGGGGCATCGTCACTATCATCTTGGTATCGAGAAACTGGTTCGCCCAGATTTTCGCAACGCATCCGATTTTTTCAAGCTGGGCAACCTGCCATTGCTTCAACAAGTTAAGCCATTGGCAAAACATTATGCCAATATGAAGCGCTACTTCGACGACCCGCGCCTCAAAGCCGCATTCACATTCCAGGACGTGTACATGGGCTTGAGTCCGTTCGAGGCGCCCGCCACCTTTTCGATGATGGCGTACACCGAACTGGCGCACGGCGTGTGGTATCCGCGCGGCGGCATGTATCAAGTCGTCGAAGCGCTCATGTTGCTGGCGCAAGAGGCTGGGGTGGAGTTCCTCTTCAATTCGTCCGCCGAGCAGGTCGAGGTCAACGGAAGAAGCACACGCGGCGTCTGGGTGGACGGTCAACTGCTCGAAGCAGATGCCGTCCTCGCCAACGCCGACCTCCCGTACGTCTATCAAAACCTTATACCGCAGGATGGCGAAGCCAGAAAGTTAAGTCGTAAACGCTATTCGTGTTCGGTCATCAGTTTTTTCTGGGGGATGGATAAGCCCTATGAGACGCTCCCGCCGCACACGCTCTTCCTTGCGCGTGACTACCGCGCCAACTTCGAGCGCATCATCCGTGACCTGAGCCTGCCCGCCAATCCCAGTCTGTACATCCACGCCCCAGCCCGCCTCGACCCGTCCATGGCACCGTGTGGAGAAGATACTTTGATTGCCATTGTCCCTGTCGGGCACATGAGTGGGAATGGCGACCAGGATTGGGCTGGCTTGCGCGACGAAGCGCGGATGCATGTTTTCAGGAGGCTGGCTTCGTTGGGAATTACCGACCTGGAAGCGCATATCAAATTCGAGATGACCTTCACGCCGCTTTCGTGGAAGAAACGCTATAACCTTGCGAAAGGCTCCACGCACGGGCTGTGTCACAACCTGACCCAGTTGGGTTACTTCCGTCCCGATTTTCAACATCCGCGTTATAGAAATTTGTATTTCACTGGCGCGAGCACCCGCCCCGGCACGGGCATGCCGACAGCAATGGTCTCGGGACGCCAGTCCGCCCACCGAATTCTGAACGACCTAAGAATCCAAGGAGTTGAACAATGACTACACCTGACCTTTCGTCCAAACCCGCCATCGCCCCCGTCCAACAAGCCGAACGCGTCCAGATCGTGGACATCCTGCGCGGCTTCGCCCTATTCGGCATCCTGCTCGTGAACATGACCATTTTCTACCGCCCGATACAAGCCATCCTCTTCCCCGCCGACCCAGCCATGCCCTGGTTTGACCGCGCCGCCGAATGGTTCATACATTTTGCCGGGGAAGGCAAGTTCTACGCCCTGTTTTCCATGCTCTTCGGGCTGGGATTAACCCTGCAAATGGAGCACATTGAAGCGCGCGGCGGCAAGTTCGTCCCGCTCTATCTGCGGCGGTTGTTCGTCCTGCTGTTGATTGGTCTTGTTCATGCCTTCCTAATCTGGATCGGCGACATTCTTATCTTGTATGCCCTGCTCGGCTTCCTGCTCGTTCTTTTCCGCAAGGCAAAGCCGCGCACCCTGCTGATCTGGGCGGCGATTCTGATCTCGATTCCGCTGTTGTTCAACACTGCGGTGGCCGGACTGCTCGAGTTTGGGCGTTCCGTCCCCGAGGGCGCTCAGCAAATCGATGCGGTCTTTGCCGAGACCATTGCGTCCTTCAAGACCGACCTGGTGCGTGCCAACCGCGTCTATGCGGATGGTAATTTCGCCGAAATCACCGAACAGCGCATATATGACTATACCAGCATGGGATTGTCAGCCTTTTTTGTGATGGGTTTCAACGTGCTGGCGATGTTCCTGCTGGGCGTTTACTTTGGCAGGCGCGAAATCTTCAAACACCTCGAAGACAACCGCGGCTTCTTCCGCACATTGCTGTTCTGGGGCTTGCTCATCGGCTTGACCGGAAACGCGCTCTATGCCACCCTCATCATGCCGCTTCCGCGCATCGAACCGTCCGGTCTATTGTTAATGGCAACCGCGGCACAGGCAATCGGCGCGCCATTGCTGATGCTCGCTTACGTCTCCGCCTTTTGCCTGCTGGCGCTTTCACCGGTCTGGGGGAAAAGGCTCCAAGTTTTAGCCCCGGTCGGGCAGATGGCGCTCACTAATTACCTGACGCAGTCCATCGTCTGCACGCTGATCTTCTACGGCTACGGGCTTGGCTTGTTCGGTCAGATGGGCGCGGCGGCAGGCATCGGTTTGACTTTCGTCATCTACCTGCTCCAAATCCCTTTCAGTCATTGGTGGATGAAACGCTTCAAATACGGACCCGCTGAATGGCTCTGGCGTTCCCTGACCTATCTCAAGCCTCAGCCGATGGGCAGAAACGGCGTGTCTGAATGAAGTTCGAACTACACTGGCTCAACGGTTTGTGGCTGATGCTTCCATTGCTGGCATGGAACATTGTCCTGGCTCCCAAAATAACCCTTGAACAAGTTGTCTCGGATGCCAACTCGCCTGCCTGGCTATTGACAGCGGAAAGCATCACAAGAATCATCGTGTTTGTTTTTCCAATTTTGCTTGCTCTTCAGTTTCGAGATGTACTGGGGAAGGCGGGGTTGGTGATTTATGTTTTTGGAACGCTCATCTATTTCGCTTCCTGGATTCCCCTAATATGGATGCCCGCTTCTGACTGGAGCGCCAGCCCGCTTGGATTACTCGCCCCGCGCCTCACTCCACTCCTCCCGTTTCTCGGCATTGCGTTAATCGGTCACTCTGCGCCCTATGTTGTTTTCTCTGTCATATTCGTCGCTCTGCATACCTGGCATGGGATCCAAAACCTGACATTTTGAAAAACGTTTCCTTCGGAGGAAAAAAACATGACGCCTATATTTATCACACTCTCCTACTGGCTCCACGCGCTGGCTACTGTGGTCTTCGTTGGGCATTTTGTTTTACTCGCGGCAATCTATCTGCCCGCACTTGCAGACACTCCCACGGCACTCAGTGCAATATCCAAACAAAGCCGCAAATGGCTGTATGTCTCCCTCCTGGTGTTTACCATCACAGGTTTGTACCTGACGTTTGTTGATTCAAATTATTTGGGGATTGGAAAATTCAACAACTTTTGGAGCATGATGATGCTGGTCAAGCATCTGTTGATCGTAGTCATGATCGCCATGGGCTTCTGGTTCAATGCCATCATACGCGTCGGTCCACTGATGAGTTCGAACACGGGCGCGGCGCTGGCGCTTACCCGCTTTCGCTGGTATGTCAACGCGATGGCAATCTGCGGAGTGCTGGTCTTGTTGTTTACCGCGCTTGCACAGGCGAATTAAGTAATGCCAGCCCAAACCATCTACCACCGCATGAAGGGTCTCAACACCCGCATGATGGCGAACTACAAACGCGGATTCGGTCCCACCCGCGTAGTGATGCTCCTGACCACCATCGGGCGCAAGTCTGGTCTGCCGCGTGTGACCCCGCTCCAATACGAAGAAGTGGACGGAATTTACTACATCGCCTCGGCGCGTGGATCAGACGCGGACTGGATCAAGAATATCCGCGCCAATCCCAAGGTCCGGGTTCAGATCCGGGATCGTGAGTTTGATGCCGCTGCCGAGCCGGTCACCGACCCGGTCCGCATCGCCGATTTCATCGAACTACGCCTGAAACGTCACCCGATCATGATCCGCCTGATCATGCACTTATTCGATGGTCTGCCCATACGCTTCAAACGCGCCGATCTGGAAAAGTTCTGCCGGAAAAAAGCAATGGCGATCCTGCGTCCGATCAGGGAACAAGATTCCAATCAATGGAGGTAAAGATGGCTGGCACGAATCCAAATCCCGCGGTTTTCTTGGGTGGCGTTTTCCTGCTGCTGGCAGTTGCTTACGTGGTGTTCCGAGTGATTGTTCGCCGGGAGTATCGTCTGCATGGACGCCTGACAAGCTGGTCATCGATCGTTCAATTGCTTGCCTTTGCGGGGCTGATGGCTTTCCCATACTTGTTCAACCCACCAGAGTGGGCCTTATCCTGGATGTTAGCAGGACCAACATCCAGGCAGCAGCAAATATTGGGATTGGTCATCATTCTATTGGGATTCCTCGTTGCCTTTTGCACGATGGGATGGTTTGGAATGCGACGGGCATTCGGCGTTGAAACAAAAGGTTTGGTAAGTATCGGACCCTACCGCTTTACAAGAAATCCACAAATCCTGGGAGGGTATCTGTTGGTCATCGGGGTAACAGTGCAATGGCCTTCCTGGTTTGCTGTAATTTGGATCGTTCTTTACGGAGTAATTGGTCACTGGATGGTCATGACCGAAGAGGAGCACTTACGGGTCTTACTTGGAGAGGAATACGTGCGTTATTGTCAAAAAGTTCCCAGGTATTTGTTTTGGGTTGGGAATTCCCAAAAAGATCGCCCGGGGTAATGCGCTTGAACAAGTTGATGTATACATAGGCAGTATCGGTGTCTTCGAATTCAGCGGGCATATCCTCTTGATTGGGGATGCTTATCTCCGCGCTCGCAATGATCGACAACACCTAACAGCATGAACATGGCAGAAACTAATCTCATCCTGACTATTGCAATCCCCTTTCTTTTGCTTCCAAGCACAGCGCTTGTCTTTTCCATAGCCGCCAAGGGACTTGGAAAGGAAAAAGGACACTTGATTGGGTTTCTCTTTTATTGGGCGGTCTGGTGTATCCTGCTTCCCCTTTTCATTGTGGGTTGGGACTGCTATCTCTCGCTCTTCGTGGATAAAACCCCGCTTCTTGCCCGGCCGAACTGGCTGGCTGCCGCTCTATGGGCATTCATCACGTTGGTATCGATTCTCATGTATGGCAGAGACTTCCTCCGCGCCTCGCCAACCCTCATCCTGATCGCCATCCCCGCCGCGACGATCAATGGCATCTGCGAAGAAATCCTCTGGCGCGGACTGTATGTCCGGATGTTCCCGGATAATTTTTGGCTGGCAGTCATTTTCCCGTCAATTGGATTCGCACTGTGGCATCTTGTCCCGTTATCGATCTTTTCCGATGGAAACAAATGGAGTTTCGTCCTGTCGACGTTTTTACTCGGCCTGGCATACGGTTACATCGCCTACTGCACCGGCTCCACCAAATGGACGGCAATTTCCCACAGCCTGAGTGGAACACTGGCACTGAGCGGTTATCTCGCACCAAGCGTATTGGCGTTGTTAAAATAATTCTATGGCAATGAAAGGCAAAATCATGACCGACAAGACCAAAAAGCTACAATCCCTGCTGAATTCCCAGGTTGGCAGAGGCGGCCTGCATAACATCGTCGCGGCGGTGCAATCCTACGACCAAAGCCTGGATTTCGTCGGTGCGGCGGGTGAGGCAAACCCTGTTACCAGAGCGGCGATGACACCCGAAACGCCGTATTTCATCGCCAGCGTTACCAAAATGTACACTGCCGCCATCCTCATGCAACTGTATGATGAAAAACGCCTCGACCTCGAAGCGCCGGTCTCGGCATATTTACGGGCTAACCTGCTCGATGGGATTCATATCTACAAAGGCGTAGATTACAGCCGCCAACTCAAGGTCTACCAACTGGTCAACCAGACTTCCGGCCTGGCCGATTTCGAGGCCGATAAACCGCGCGGCGGTAAAAGCGTCCTCGATGAATTGATGGCCGGTCACGACCGTGCCATTGATACTGCCGAAGCGCTCAGGATTACTCATAACTTGTCCCCGCACTTTGCGCCGGGAACGCCGGGCTGGGCCTATTACTCCAATCTCAACTACCGCCTGCTCGGTGAAATCATCGAATCCATCACCGAAAAGCCCATGGCAGTCAATTTCGAGGAACGCATCAGCGCGCCGCTTGGCTTGCAGCATACCTATCTCTACGACTGGACGAAGCTCCGCCCCGGCGAGTCGCCCGCCACGCTCTATTTGAACAACGCCCCGGCCAATGTCCCCCAATACCTGTCTTCGAATATCTCGGATGGCGGCCTGGTTTCTACCGCCTCCGAATGTATGCGTTTCCTGCGCGCTTTCTTCGAGGACCGTCTGTTCGAGAAAGTCCTGCTGGAACGCATGATGACCTGGAACAAGATCTTTTTCCCGCTGCGTTACGGCTATGGGCTGATGTACTTACAGTTGCCGCGCTACTTTTGGATAACCCCGCTCCCGGAATTCATCGGGCATTCCGGCTCGACCGGATCGTTCGCCTTCGCCTGCCCATCGCGCTCACTTTATCTCACTGGGACACTCAACGTGATTACCCCAGCCCGGCCGTTTTTCTTCATGCTGAACCTGGTTCGCGCGATAAGTTGATACGATGAAAATCATCCTCCCCACCATCGGCACGCGCGGCGATGTGCAGCCTTACATCGCCCTGGCGCTCGGATTGCAAAAGGCCGGGCATGACGTCACCCTCGCCAGCCACCCTTGCATGCGCGGGCTGGTCGAATCCTATGGCGTGAACTTCGCTCCTATGGGGCCGGACATCGACATCGGCCACGAAGCGGCCATGATTCGCGCCAATGCCCCGCACTTTATGGTTGGCTTCATGCGCGTGATGAAGTTTTCCTTCGCCATGCTCGAACAATCGCACGCCGGCCTGCTGGAAACCTGCCGCGGCACAGATTTGGTCATCGTCTCGCACTCCGCCGCTGGACGCATGGAAGCCGACAAACTCGGCCTGCCCACCGTCAGCGTGACCCTGATGCCGGAAGCCATCCCGGCCAAAGACCCAAAGGACTCTTTCCTCAAGCGCGCCCTGATGGGCTTGGCCGGGGCAGGGATGGGCATGCTGATGACCCGCCCAATTGACAAGATTCGCAAACGAGCCGAACTGCCGCCGATGGGGCCGACCGGAATCACCTCCGAGACCTTGAACCTGATTCCGTTAAGCCCGCAGATTTCCCCGCCTAACCCGCTCTGGGAGCCGCGTCACCGCCTGACCGGTTACTGGTTCGCCCCTGCGCCCGAAACCTGGACTCCACCCGATGATTTGGCCGCCTTCCTCGAGGCAGGCGAGCCGCCAGTGGTGGTCAGCCTGGGAGCGATGGCGCTCAGCGGCGAGGACTCGCTTGATGCGGCGCAAATCACGCTTGCTGCAGTGCAACAGGCTGGCTTCCGCGCCATCGTCCAGGGCTGGGACGAGGCGATGAAGCAATTGCCCATCCCCTCGAACGTCTTCCACGCCGGTTCCATCCCACACGATTGGCTGCTGCCGCGTGCCAGCGGTCTCGTCCATCACGGCGGCTTCGGCACGACTGCCTCCGGCTTCAGCGCCGGGATTCCAATGTTGGTCATCCCGCACATCATTGACCAATTCATCTGGGGCGGCAAGGTCGCGCAATTGGGCGTCGGGCCGCAACCGATTTCGCGCCCCAAACTCAATGCGGCGAACATGGCCGTCGCCCTGCGCCAGATGCAGTCCCCCGAAATGCGCCAGAAAGCCGCCGACCTGGGCGCAGCCATCCGCGCCGAACCAGACGGGGTGACGAAGGCGGTGCGGTTGATTGAAGAACTTATCCGAGTGGAGCCAAAATGAACCAACCAACTGGAATGTTTCTTCCTCCCCCAGATGGCACAAAAAGATGCTGGAAATGCTTTACAAGGTGCGTATGTTAAGGTCTGGTAAACATTTGCAAGGGAGGCCGATGCTCAATTAGTATTAGTGTAAAACTCAAATTGGAGCAGATAATGCAAACTTTTTCCTGGCGCAGTGTTCTGGCAGAATTTATCGGTACGTTCTCACTGGTGACTGTCGGATGCGGCGCAATCGTTGTGGAATCGCAAACAGGCAGCCTGACTCATGGCGGTGTTGCCCTCGCGTTTGGCATGGTTGTCATGGTTATGATTTCCGCCACCGGACATATTTCCGGGGCACACCTCAACCCGGCGGTGACCCTGGCTTTCACTTTTACACGTCATTTCCCCCTACGTTGGGTGGGCGGATATCTCGCAGCGCAATTTGCCGGCGCAGTTGCGGGAAGCACTGTATTGGGAATATTGTTCGGATTTGATACCCAACTGGGAGTTACCCAACCTTCCGGATCACTGGCACAGTCCTTTCTGCTCGAAGTCCTTCTCACCGCTGCGCTCATGTTTGTGATTACGGCTGTGGCAACTGATACAAAGGCTGTCGGGCAACTGGCTGCCATCATGATTGGCGCAACGGTCATGGTGAACGCTTTGTGGGGAGGATCCATCAGCGGGGCGTCCATGAATCCAGCCCGTTCATTTGGACCTGCTCTCATTAATGGAAATTGGGAATATCAATGGCTGTACTTGGTTGCACCCATCGTCGGCGCAGTTTTGGGTGCGCTGGCATACCAACTGATCCGGGAACCTTCCGAAAAGGGACACATTCAGGAAAATAAAATATGAAAACAGTATCCACTCCCACATTGATCAATACCCTGACCGCCGCTTTGCTTGGCGCGTTTGGGGCGCAGATATTCCATGAAGCCTGTCATGGAGTTGCGGCTGTGCTGGTCGGCGCGGAATGGCAGGCATTCAATCTGTTTGCTGTATTGTGGGACTGGCCTGGCACACCGAATGAGACCGGCGCGCTTATCGTCGAGGGCAGCCCGGCTTTGCTCAACATCCTGACCGGCTTTCTGGCGGTCTTTCTCTTTGAACGCGCAATGAAACAAAAGAGCGCCATGCCCGCCCTGTTCTGGATGTACTTCGCGGGATATTCCTTGTTTATGGGTTTTGGTTACCTATTTGTTGACCCCCTGTTTTACCAACCTGGCGGCGAACAAGTGGGGGATTGGAGAAAAGTCATTGACATGCTCGGCGGTTCATGGGGCGCGCGAATTCCCATCCTGCTGGTTGGCGTGAGTGGCACCCTGTGGGGCTTTTTCTGGCTGGCGCGCACTGCGCTGCGATTCGCCGCCAACGCCACCGACAAAGCCGAGCGGATGCGCGTCTCCCTGCCAATTTTGCTGGTTCCGTATCTGGCAATCAACCTCCTCTTTACCCTTTTATCGTTCTGGCATCCGCTTGGCGGCGACGGTGTCCTTGTTGTCGTCTTCCAATATTGGTTTGGCTATATCGGCTTCTTCTGGGGTTTTTTCCTGGCAGCCTACTGGCTGGATGTCCACAAGCCTTTGCCCAACCCGGTTGCCCTGCCTGAGCAGCCGCAACCAGTCTGGTGGATTGCCGCCGTGTTGACTTTCCTGCTGGCTGTGGTCGTCTTGCTGCCGACAATTTGGTTCGTACAGCTCTCGTAGGAATTCTTTCATATCTCATGGCAAATTTCAACCCCAACTATAATATCGTCCTCGACAACCTGCTCCTATCCCATTCGTTGGATACCAGCCGTGTCTATGTGACCGGCGCTTCCAATGGCGAGATGATGACATATCGCCTGGATTGTGAAACATCTGGTGTCATTGCCGGCATTGCCCCGGTCATCGCCAATATCCCCGAACCGATTTTTGATGCCTGCACCCTTCAAGAATCCCTGGCTTTTCTCTCCATCAACGGCAGCGAGAATCCTTTCATCCTTATCGCGATGGATGACGCAGAGCATTTTAGGGGAGGATAAAATGAATCTTTTTTTTGAGGGCAAATTACCCGAAAGTCAAGCGCCCGACCGGTGGCAACATTTGAAAAGACTGGTTTCCAGAGGACTAACAACCTTGATAGCTCTCAGCACTATTTTAATTGCGTTTGTTGGTTTCCGTTTTTGGCGATGGTCAGACGAGCGCAACCGGGTAATAGATGAAGGAAGCCAGATCGCAAACACAAGCCGAGGATCAATAGAGTACACCTTGTTTGGCGAAACTGGCCCCGTAGTCTTAAGCATTCACGGGGTGATGGGTGGCTATGATTTTGGGTTAGGCACAGCTCAAATGCTAGAACTTGATAAAGCTGGTTTTCGAGTTCTGTCTGTTTCTCGTCCGGGGTATCTGAACACTCCTTTGCATGAAAACAACCTCACGCCTGCTGATCAAGCAGATTTATACGCGGCCTTGTTGGACTATCTGGATATCCAATCCGTGGCCTTGATAGCCGTATCCGGCGGAGGACCTTCGGCTTTGGAGTTTGCCAATCGTTATCCGGAGAGAGTTTGGGGGATTATCATGGCTATTGCCATTACCTACCAGTGGGAGCACAACGAAGCATCCCAGGAAGGCACAGCCTATTTGGACTTCCCCCCAATTCTCGTTGATCTGACCATATGGTTCAGTGAAGAAATACTCCTGAAGTTGGATACAAAAGGAGCGATTCGCCAAACCTTGGTAGACAACACAAATCTGGAACCATCCAAAATAGAAGAAATTGCCGATCAAGCTGCACAAGATACGGAAAAAGTGAACAACCTGAAGCGGACTTTTCGCGATTCAACGCCGCTAAGTCGCAGGTGGGAGGGCACGGAGAACGATTTAGTCCAGCAACAAAATTTAATGGCTACACCCGATTACAGTCTTATTCAATCGCCAGTGCTGGCTTTTTACGGGGAAAAAGACCCTGTAGTACCTCTATTACATGGTCAATATTTGGAAAATAGTTTGAATAACGTAGAAATTTATTTTGCACCTGAAGGAGGACATGCTCCATTTTTACAAAATCATTGGTCTTTCATTAAGAATCGATCTGTTAGTTTTTTACAGGAAAATATTCCCTGATTTTGTAACAGTCTCCCCAGCTAAGACGGAGTTTATACAATGGACCTTACTGCCATCCTTTTCATGTTCGGTTTTCTGGTCATATTTGGCTGGATTGTTACCATGTCGATTCAATCGAGCCGTAAGGAGAAGGAAACCAAAAAACAGGTTATCCAAAGCCTGGGATTCTCCTCATCCGAAGCAGACGAATCCGTGTCCGAGAAAATCTACAGCCTATATCACCGCACATGGTCGAAAAATAGTTACCAGTTGCGAAACGTTTCCCGGCGTCTCATCCCGGATGGAGAAATGTTCCTGTTCGACCTGGTGGATACATCCGGTGAAGATGACAGTTGGACAGAGCGACAGGCAGTGGCAATTATTTCACCATCCCTAAATTTGCCGCCGTTTGCTTTTTTCCCAAAATCCAATCAAAAATACGCCCTCAGCGGTTTGGCTAACCGGATTGTGGAATGGGGCATGTCGAAAATCGGCGAACCGGTGGCATTTCCCCAATACCCGGCGCTGGCTGAGCGTTATGTGATTACCTCCCAAGATTCGGATGGGTTACGTTTGTTTATGGATGAATCGCTGGCGCGTTTTTTCGGCCAGACCGAAATGTACATGCTCCATGCCGCCGGAAATATTTTCACGTTTGCCGAGATGGATCCCAACTTCAAGATCGCCGACATCCAGAGCATGACCCGCCGCCTCAACCGCGCCATGGAAATCTTCCGCGCGTTACAAAAATAAAGACGAAAGGTTCCTCTGATGGCAAATTTCAACCCCAACCACAAAACTATGCTTGACAGTATGCTCCTCTCTCACCCCCTGGTGCAGGCGGGCAAGATGTTTGGCTTCCCGGCTTATTATGCGGGCAAAAAAGGAGATTGACTAATGCTTGCAAGTATTTCCACCACGTTCGATTGTACGGCTGAACAACTTTGGGATGAAATCAGCCGCCCGGCTTCACTGCGCTTTGTTGCCGCGCCGCTGCTGTATTTCGAGCCGCTGGTTCCCGGCGAATTGGATAGCGACTGGGTTGTGGGCAAAACATATGCCCTGCGTCTGTCCCTGTTTGGATTCCTGCCTGCTGGCGAGCACCGCCTCACGCTTACCAACATAGACCGGGAAGCCAACCTGATCGAGAGCAAGGAAAGCGGCGCGCTCGCGCCGGTCTGGAACCACACTATTCGATTTCACGCGCTTGCAAATGGCAAGCTGCATTACAGCGATGAAATCGAAATCCAGGCCGGACTACTGACCGGGTTAATCTGGGCCTTTGCTCACCTGTTTTATCGTCACCGCCAGCGCCGCTGGAAGAAATTACTGGATGGCAAAAAGGATGGTTTGAAATGACCCAAACCGAAACCTGGCAACCGATTTATCGTCTCGGCGCAATTGCCGCCGTCCTGGCTGCCCTGCTCTTCCGCCGCAACGTTGGCGCGGAAGTATCCTTATTCACCGGCATTGAAGCCATCCCGAACACGATTGCGGACTGGTACGCGCTCCTGCAAGCCAATCCCTTCGTCGGATTGTCTTTGCTGGCTTTTTTTGACCTGTTGAATTATGGACTGGTTGGGGTGATATTCCTGTCATTGGCGGCACGGCTGTGGTCACTGAACAAAAGCCTGACGACGCTGGCCCTCGCCAGCGGGCTGGTGGGCGTCACGCTCAACCTTGCCTCGAACATCTCGTTGACCATGTTCGCGCTCAGTCAACGCTACGCTGCCGCGACCTCCGCCGCGCAAAGCACCGACCTGCTGGCCGTCGGGCAGACCATTCTGGCAGGCAATGACCCGCTGGCAGGCATTCCCGGCACAGGCGGGTTGGTCAGCCTGCTGTTGGTCGCCCTAGCAGGATTGCTGTTCTCGCTTGTGCTGCTGCCCTCGCACCGAACCACAGCCATCCTCGGCCTGCTCGCCAGCGGTTGCGACCTGGCCTATTGCCTGGTCTTCCCGCTGACACCCATTGTCCCGGTTTACCTGCTCCTGGCCGCTGCCGGGCTGTTCTGGATGCTCTGGCATTTGCTGGTAGCGCGGGTTTTATGGCAATCTGCAAAAGAATAAACGATGAGGGGCTTTGCCGGAATCTTGTTTATCTTAGGAGAAACTCATGTCAGTCCAAAGCACTGAAACACCAATTTTTGACCCACACTACAAAACACTCTACCGTTTTGGCGGCATTGCCGGCATCCTGATTGCCGTTTTCGTGGTCTTGGCAATCGGCGCTTACTTTATCTGGCCTTACACGGCCAACGAGACAACGATTGAAGCCCTCTTCGGCTTGCTGCAAACCGACCGCCTGGGCGCGCTCATCTCGCTCGATGTTTCGATGCTTGTGATTGGCCCGGTCAGTCTGCTGTTGTACCTGGCTTTGTATGCTGCCCTGCGCCAGGTGGACAAATCGCTGGCCCTGATTGCCCTGGCGCTGAACCTGTTGGGGGTTGGCCTGATTATTGTCTGTCGTCCGCTGGTCGAACTGGTGATGCTCAGCAATCAATATGCCATTGCAACAGATGCTGCCGAAAAAATGCGTTTGCTGGCTGCCGGCGAAGTGCTGCGCGTTCAGTTGGATGGTAGCGCCTGGGTCATGCAAACGGCTTTCTTGATGCTGGCCGGGCTGCTCAACAGCCTGCTGATGTTGCGCTCTCGTTTCTTCAGCAAGGCTACGGCCTGGCTCGGCATTGTCATCAGCGCTGCCGGGCTGGGATTCTTCCTGCCCGAAATTGGGCTGCTTTTCCTCTTTTTCAATACCATTGGTACGATTCCCTGGTGTTTGCTGATGGCGCGTTATTTGTTCAAAATCGCCCAAATTGCCTCGAAACCTGCCTGAAGAGTCATATTTTGTTCTGCAAAGGCTAAGGTCGCCAGTGGCTTGCAAGGGATGATGAAACTGAGAAAATCTGGCTTATCAAAAAGGAAATGACATGCGCGAAACCAACTTCAACTGGAAAAATCTCTATACAATCGGCGGGATTGCCGTCCTGGTGAACCTGGTATTGATGCTGGCCTCGGTAGTAGGATACATCCGTTGGCCGTATGCAGCCGGGGTCACTCCGACGCAAGAAATCTACACCCTGGTTCAAACCAATATTTGGGCGGCTTTCATCGCTCTCGACCTGGGAGTCTCGATTACCAATCTGGTTTCGATATTCATCTACCTGGCGCTGTACGTTGCGCTCAAGCGGGTGGATGAGACGTATGCCCTGATTGCCCTGACCCTCGGATTGGTTGCGGTGACTGCCATGATCGCCGCCCGTCCGATTTTCGAGATATTCACGCTCGGCGAGTTATATGCTTCCGCCCAAGCAGAGATGGACAAAGGGTATTACCTGGTTGCTGGCGAGAGCCTGCTGGCGCAGTTTCATGGCGCAGCCTGGCATATTTCCATGTTCCTCGGCGCTTTGGCCTCCCTGATTTATTCGTTTTTGATGCGGCGCAGCCAATTCTTTGGACGAGCGACTGCCTATATCGGGATCGTCACCTTTTCAATTGGTGCTTTCTTCTGGGTACCTGCTGTGGGCCTGATGTTCCTGTTTTTGAGTATGCTGGGTTCCGTGCCCTGGAGCATCTTGCTGGGGCGAGATTTATTCCATCTGGCAAAAGGACAATGATGTGAACAAAGTTTTTGTCATCCACGATTTTGTTTTTGGTAAACTGCTGCGTGCCGGATAGGTGCAGATGGGTTGAACTGGCAGTTGCCGGGTTATTCTGGATACTCTGGTATTTTCTCCTGGCCCGGGTTTTGTGGAAATTTTTAAAGGAGTAAATGATGAGAAAATCAACCAAAACCGTCGCCACCTGGCTGGGAATTATCGCCGGGATTACCGGTCTCGAACACGGTTGGTTCGAGTTTGTTCAGGGTTGTTGACCATCCATCGTATTGCGCCAGTCGTTTTGGTCGTTGGAATGGGATTGGTTATGCTTTTTATAGAAAACCATGAAAATTATCTGCTTCCCGCATTTCTATTACCTGTCTGAAGTCTCGCGCCTGGTCGAGATGGGACAGGCCCTGCGCCGGTTGGGGCAGGAGGTCGTCTTTTTCAGTCACGGCGGGGGTTATGAATTTGTGGCGCGAGAAGCGGGTTTCGAGGTCGTGGCCGTCGCGCCGACCATGTCGCCGGAGCGGGCCGCCGAGTACATGGCCTTCAACCGCGGCGAAAAGGGCAACCCCTTTCGGGAGAGTTTCTTCACCGACGACGAACTCGCCGCCTATATCGCCGCCGAAGCCGACGCCTTCTGCCAGGCGCGCGCCGACTCCGTCCTGATTGGCTGGAACCTGCCCTCGTATCTCTCCGCGCCGCTGGCGGGGATTCCCATCCTAGTCCAACAACCCGGCCCGTTCACCGCGCCGTTTTTCGACCGCAAGATGGGCGTCTTCCAGCCCTCGTTGTTCGGCGCGGCCCGCCGCCTGCCGCTGAATTGGCTGGTCAACTGGTGGCTGCCGCGTACCAAAATCTGGCTGGGGACCTTCAACCGCATGGCAGAATCGCTGGGATTGCCGCAGTGGAAAAGCACTCTCGACCTGATGGCCGGCGACCTGACCCTAGTGATGGACGCGCCCGAAATCCTGGGCATCCCGGCCGACGAATTAAATGCCTACCGCCCCAGGCATCCGCGCTTCTTCCACCGGTCGCCGGTCTATCGCTACGGCGGCCCGTGCTTTGCCCGCCTGCCGGGAGATGTCCCTGAAGCCATCCGTGCCCACTTTGATACCCCGCGCCCCAAACTGTACTGCGCGATGGGCGTTTCCGGTTCGCCGCGCGTCTTGGGGGAGGTCGTCGAGATTGCGGACGAACTGGAGATTCAATCTGTAATTGCCACCACCACAGTCTTGCCAGGGCGGGATGGGAACGCTTCGGGTCGTGTCCTGCTGACGCCACACGTTCCGGCGCACCTGGTAAACCCATTGGCCGACATCGCCATCACGCACGGCGGGGCCGGGACGGTGCAGACCGCCATCCATTCCGGGACGCCGCTGGTCGGCATCCCCATGCACCTGGAGCAGACCGGCAATCTCTCGCTGGTCACGCGCCAGGGGGCCGGCCTGATGCTTTCGAAATGGGACCTTAACCGACGTTCGCTGGCTCGCGCCCTGGAACGCCTGCTTGCGGATGCCAGCCTGCGCGAGAATATGTTGCGCCTGAAGGCCCTTCAGGATAAGGTAGACGGCTCGGCCATCGCCGCCAGGGAAATCGTCAACTTTTTTGGCGCATCGAGATCAAGAATGGAGCAAATCAAATGATACCCTTTCCGGCAATTTGGTGGTTGTTTCCCGCTGTTGCGCTTGTGTTTACTGCGCTCTCGTTTCTGCTGACCCGCTCGGGCAAACTGGAAAGTGAAACAGTGCGGAAAACCCTGGTTGGGGCAGGAGCCATGCTTGGATTTCTAGGCTTGGCGCTGCCTTTGTTCACTCAACCCACTTTCCAGAGTCCACTTGTGCAATACGGATTTGGTTTGCCGCTGCTCATCCTGGGCTTGTTCGGTCGGGTCTACCCGGCAATTTACCTGCGCCAGAAAGGCACGACCACCACGCTGGACAAAGTAGGCAAACTGGTGGACAGCGGCCCGTATGCCTGGGTGCGGCATCCGCAGTACACTGCCGGATGGGTTATGCTGCTGGGCTGGTTCCTAGCCTGGGGCGCATGGTACGCGCTCGGCTTTATGCCCCTCATAGCAGGGATGATTTATGCGCAGGCTCGGATTGAGGAAAAGTACATTCTGGAAAGGATGTTTGGGGAAGCGTATGCCGCTTATCGGGAACAGGTCGGAATGCTGCTGCCGCGCTTGGACGGGAATGACCCCTTGCGAGTTACGACGGCTTTCCTAGGCATCTACGCCGGGCTGATTGCCATCCAGCACGGCATTTTCGAGATTTTGCAGGGAAACACTGCGCCGGACGGCCTGATTTTCAACGCCATCGGCACGCCCTGCCAGGCGGAGATGGTCTGGCACGCCTGTTTCCCAGCCATGACGCTGATTCCCAACCTGCTCGTTACCGGGATTGCCGCCATGTTGGCCGGTGTGGGGATGACCGTCTGGGCAGCGGCTTTTGTCGGGCGTAGGCGCGGCGGGCGTGTCCTCGGGTTGCTAACCCTGCTGGCGCTGTTGGTCGGCGGCGGCTTCGTGCCGGTCTTTATTGGGATGGCGGCGGCAGTGACAGCGGGCAACCTGGGTTCGCCGGCTAGGCCGGGCGGGGCGGGCTGGCGATTTGTCGCCGCACTCTGGCCCTGGCCGCTGGTCTTGATGGCGCTCTGGCTGCCGGGCAACTGGCTGCTGGGGCATTTCATCGGCGGGACCATGCTTTCGGCGAGCGGACTGCTGTTTTTTGTCTTCGATATTGGCCTGCCGGCGCTGGCGGCGGTATCCGGCTTTGGGCGCGCGAAACGCTGATAGAAGGAAATGCAATGGCTAAAAAATTCGCAACTTCCGGTTATTTTCGCAACGGCCTGCCCTACAACCGGGCAGGTCACGGTCCCAAACCCCTGGTCATCTTCCAGGGCCTGATGTTTGAGAACAAACCGCAATCGGGAATGACTTTCGGCTACGGATTCTTGGAAAAAGACTACACCCTGTATGCTGTATTGCGCAAACCAGGCCTGCCGGGTGGGTGCACATTCAAAGACATGGCCGACGATTACGCCGGGATGATTCGCCAGGAGTTCGACGGTCCCGTGGACGTGATTGGCGTCTCGACCGGTGGTTCCATCGCCCTCCACTTCGCCGCCGACCACTCCGATCTTGTCCGCCGCCTGGTGATTCACTCCAGCGCGCACACCCTGGGCGAAGCAGGCAAGCAGATTCAACTTGACATCGGGCATCTGGCGCAGCAGGGACGGGTTAGGCAAGCCTGGCAGGCCATGATTCGGTTCATTTTACCCAGTACGGGAATCTGGAAGGTGCTCAACCCACCGCTGGCTTGGACGGCGGCTCAGTTGCTGTCCCTAGGCAAGACGCCCGACCTGTCCGACCTGGTTATCACCATCGAAACCGAAGACCAGCACGCCTTCAAAGACCGCCTGTCCGAAATCAAGGCTCCCACCCTAGTCATTGCCGGCACCGACGACCCCTTTTATACCCCGGTCCTGTTCCGCGAGACGGCGGCGGGCATCCCCCATGCGCGATTGGCGCTTTACGAAAACATGCGCCACCCGGCCACTGGGAAGCAGTTCGAGCGCGAGGTGCTGGCATTTTTAAAAGAGGAATAATGCGATGAACATTTTTGCTGGAATCTTTTTCATTCTGCATGCCTTTGTCCATCTGCTTTACGCTGGACAAGCCCTGCGCTTTTTTGAACTGCGTCCCGGCTTGATCTGGCCCGACGGTTCCTGGCTGTTCTCGCGGCTGCTCAGCGACCCGGTTGCCCGCTGGCTGGCTGCCGTTTCTCTGGCGCTGGCGGCGCTCGGATTCTTATCCGCAGGGCTGGGGCTGTTCTTCGGGGCCGGCTGGTGGCGAACCATGACCCTCGGCGCGGCAGGGTTTTCCGTGTTCATTTATCTGCTTTTTTGGGATGGCAAATTCAACGAACTGCCCGACCAGGGTGGGATTGGATTGTTGATCAGCCTGGGGATTTTGGCTGCGGTTTGGGTGATTTGAAAAGGAAACAACCGCAATGAATACTCCTCGCCTGCCCCTGACCCGCGACCTTGCTCTCGCTTCCCGGCTTGCCCTGCTTGTGACGATCCTGATGACCTTGGCCTCGCTGGGCGGCCTGCTTTTCCCAATGGCATCCTACCCCAATGATGACTTGCGCCAATCTTTCCTCGCCAACGATGTCGTCAATCTGGTCATTGGCCTGCCCATCCTGCTCGGCATGTTGTGGTTATTCCGCCGCGGGAACTTATTTGGTCTGCTGGGGCTGCCCGGCGCGTTGTTCTATGTAGCCTACAACTCAATTGCTTATGCAGCCGCCATGCCGCTCACCTTGCCTTTTTTTGCCCACCTAGTGGTGCGTTTGCAAAGTAATTTAACATAGTCCTGTCGATTTTTTCTCAGCCCATTCGCGAAGGTCGCGACGTGTCCATGACCAATTGATGGGGTGAGCCCATAAGCGATTGTATTCGGGCGTGCTGGCATGTAAATGACCAATCAAGTGTTGGCGACTTGTCCAGTTGCCGCGTTGTAAGTACCGAACTTCAAAACACTTCAGAAGAATTTCTGCCTGATTGAGCCAGGAAGAATGTGCTGGAGTAGGAACCACTCGCAGCCAGTCCCCATAACGAGCTTTTAGGAACGAGTTCGTTGCGGCAGAAACATGGCTGGGTCCGCCATCCCAAATCAGATGCACTCGGTTAAAAGAGTGAAAGGGTTGCAGTAGAACAGGTAAAGATTTACAAAGATGCTCGCTGTCGTTTTTCTCTAAACAGCAACTGCGGATTTTGCCGTTGTACAGGTTGAGCAAAGCAAGGAAGTTGACGACACCATGCCGTATATACTCAAACTCATGTCGTTCAATTTGTCCAGTACGCATGAGCTGGGTTGGATGAGAGCGTTGCAAGGCTTGTGTATTGGGCTTCTCATCCAACGCCAAAGCGATTTCATTTTGCGCCTTGAGCGTTTCAATCCTTTCATAGTACCCACAGTACCCGACTGGCTTGCTCCAAAAAGGTTTCACTGAGCGTTGGCGTAATCCAGTAGCGGTGACGATGCGGTTGCAAGTCTGCGTTACGCAAGATCAGCGACACCGTGGAATGTGCAATGCGAGAAACCAAGCCTTGTTGCATGGCGATTTTGGCTAAACTTCGGGTTGACCAGTGCGTCATTTCCAGTCCGACACCCGAAGGCTCACTGCAAGCCAATTGTTCTATGGCTGTCAACCTCCCCAAGTTAGTACCACTCATAAGTAGACAAATCTAGGCATGTTGTTGTGTGAACAGGCGGGGTGGTAAACCCTGTAAGGCCTCGTGCGGACGGATGGTGTTGTAGTCTTCCAACCAACGTTCGGTGATGGTGCGCACCTCCTGGAGATCATCAAACACATAGGCATCCAAAACTTCCTCTCGGAAGGTTCGATTGAAGCGCTCAATGTAGGCATTCTGGGCAGGCTTGCCAGGCTGGATGTGGAGCAATTCGATGTTCTTTTCTTGTGCCCAGTTCTCCAGCCGCTGTGAGATCAGCTCCGCACCATTATCCATGCGAACACGAGTGGGCGTTCCACGCCACAAGAGCAGTTGCTCCAGAACGCGCACAACCCGTTCGGCTGGGAGGGAGGTATCCACTTCGATCCAGAGTGCTTCGCGGTTGAAGTCATCGATCACGTTCAAGGTTCGGAATGGTCTGCCATTGGACAGACTGTCGCTCATGAAATCCAACGACCAAGTCTGGTTCACACGCCCAGGCGCCCCCAGTGGCTGGGCAGTGCGGGCAGGTAATCGTTTCTTCGGTTTTCTTTTCAGGTGCAGCGCCAACGCGCGATACACTCTGCGGATCCGTTTGTGGTTCCAGGCATATCCCTGGTTTCTCAGATAATCGCTCATCTTGCCACAGCCCCAGCGCGGCTGCCTATGTGCTAACTGCTGCAACTCCGTTTCGATCGGTCCATCTGCAGTTCGCTTAGCCTGGTAGCGATACGCACAACGACTCACCTGAATTGTGCGGCACGCCCGTCGTTCACTCAGTCCAAACTCCGCAATAGCATATCCAGCCAGTTTCCGTCGTTCTTCTATTAGACCTCTTGCATAAGTGTGCCATAATAGGCACATGAACTATAAGACAATCGCACATCTCAAAGGTAGTGACTTCAAACGGCTAACTGGCGTCCAGCGCGAAACCTTCGAGCAGATGCTCACAGTCATTGAGAAAGGGCTGCGAGACTTCGGGAGACCGCCAAAACTGAGCCGAGCCGATCAGTTGTTGATGACCTTGATGTACTGGCGAGAATATCGCACAGAATTTCATATTGCGCAATCCTATGGTGTCAGTGAAGCAACCGTTTGCCGCACCATTCGCAAGGTAGAGGAGGCCTTAGTCCGTTCAAAAAAGTTTCGTTTGCCTGGCAAAAAGGCACTCCAAGCCAGTGACACGGTGTTCGAGGTAGTGCTGGTTGATGTCAGCGAACAGCCAGTGGAACGTCCAAAAAAAGCCAAAAACGGCATTACAGTGGCAAAAAGAAGCGTCACACCCAAAAAGCGCAGGTGATGGCTGATCGAAAAAGTACCCAAATCATAACCACCGCCTTTAGTCATGGAAGCAAACACGACTTCCAACTGTTCAAAGACGATGCCTGTGAGTTCTCTGAACATCTGCGTATTCTGGCAGATGCGGGCTATCAAGGATTGATGGAGTTTCATCAGAACAGTCAAACACCCTTCAAGAAATCCAAATACCATGCTCTGACGAAACGAGAGAAACAGAGCAATCGAAGCTTGGCACGGAAACGGATTGTGATTGAGCATATATTCCGTAAGTTGAAAGTGTTTCGCATTTTGAGCGAGAGGTATCGCAATCGTAGAAAGAGATTTGCTTTGCGCTTCAACCTGATTGCTGCTATTTACAACCTTGAACTCAACTCAATTTGACTTTTGCAAGAGGTCTATTTTGAGAGTTTTTTTTCGATGATATCTTTCAGCACTTCATGTTCCAGGCTCAGGTTCGCATACATCTGCTTCAAGCGGCGGTTTTCCTCTTCCAACTCCTTCATCCTCTTCACTTCACTGATACTCATCCCGCCATATTTGGCTTTCCATTTGTAAAAGGACGCTTTGCTGAACCCGTGCTGGCGGCTCAGATCTTCTACCGACACTCCGGCTTCTGCTTCTTTCAAGATATTTACGATCTGACTTTCCGAAAACTTCGACTTCTTCATGACATGCTCTCCTTACTCTATTTTGCCACGAGTTGTCTACTTTTCTCTGGTACTATTTTAGGGGAGGGTTACCCATACAATTTCTCCCAGACCTGTGTTTCTGCTTGTTTGGCGCTCACGGACTTGGGACAGTCTGGCGGTCTGAGTTCCTTATGAGGTTGCGGACAGAAATAGGTCCCTATGGGAGTTTTACGCTCCACCCACTCGCCCTTGCGACTATTGCGGTGGGTTGCGGTGCGTGCCCGCCAGGTCAGTTTACAGGCACATTTCAGGTGCCCGGATAGCAGGTAGTCATTTTGCCTGCGGTGTTTTGGGTAGGTTTTGTTTTCTTCTCGCATCTTCACAAACAATTCATAGGTGGATATATCGAGGATGGGTGTAACAGGGATTTGGAAAGTCTGCCCTGCACGGGAATAGGTTTTGAAGCCATAGGCATACTCTTTGGCGGATTTGAGTATAGCCTGAATGCTGGACCGGGACCATTGGATGTGTCGGGGAATGCTGCTCCCCTTTTGTGGAGCATTGCCAGCGATCAGGTATTTTCGTATTTGATTGAGGGGAGTTTTTTGGATGTACCATGCGAAGATATTCCGAACCCATTTCGCTTCTTCTTCGACAAGGTGGATGGTTTCACCTATGCGAATATAACCGTAACGATCTTGTCCCGTGTTTGCTTTTCCCGCTTTCAGCCGCGCTTTGACTCCCATTTCCATCCGCTCTTTCATCCCATCCAATTCCATTTGGGCTACCCAGGCACGAATTGGAGCGATCTTGGGATCGAAGGTTTCTCTTGCGAGCAGGATTTCGATCTTGTATTCTTGGACGGTTTCCAAGACTGTCAACATGGATCGTATCCCGCGATATAGTCTGTCTTCGCGCCAGGCGAGGATGACATCGAATTTGTCCCTAGACGCATCTTTGAGCATGGTTTGTAAGGCGGGGCGATCTGAACGACTGCCAGAAGGTTCGACTAACCTGTTCCCCACTCGATATTTTTCTACTTCCCGATAAACATGAACCACTTGTAATTCTTTTTGTTTTGCCAGCGTTTGGCAATCACTTTCTTGCTCACTGGGACTGGATTTTTCGCTCTGTGTTTCTGATGATGTACGGATATAGATCACTGCTCGGCGAGACATTTTTGATTCCTTGGTAATCTATGATGCTTTTTATTCTATGCTCCAACACTTCCTTTATATATTTTCAGTAGATCACGAAAGCACAAAACATGATTGATGTTGAATGACCTCAGTCGCACCCCAGAAGCGTTCAATGGCACGACTGAGCAGGAAAGCGACACGGCGCAAAGAAAGCCAGAAGCGATTGAAAGATTCTAACGGTGTTTTAAGCGCGGAGGCCAGATTCTGGCGCAAGGCAATGTACAGATTGAACAAGACAAAAGCCAAACCAACCAGCAGCAAGCGGATGACAGGATTACGGGTGGAAGTTCGAGCGCGCACCTGGTTCATTTGTCGGTAGCTCGACTCAATGCCGAAGCGTTGACGATAAAGTTCAAACACCTGGGCAGGCAAAATGCCAGAGGGCAATCCGGAGACGGCGTACGCAAACCACTTGCTCTTGTGTCGTCCATAGCGTCCTTTGGAATAGCGCTGGACGACCACCGCCTGCACTGTATATATGCCATATTTTGGGCTGTTAAAGGTGTAGGTGGTGACACGTGATTTACCTTGAAACAAAGTCCGCACACCGCCCGACTTGCCACGCACGGGAATGGGCGTTACGAAACTGACCTTGTGTTGGTCCAGAACCTTGAAAACCGGCTTGGAGCAGAAACCTTTGTCCAAAAACACCCGTCGAATGCGAAATTTGAGTGTTTTCAGGCGTTTCAGCAGCCAGCGGACGATGTCGGCCATATCCTCGCCATGTTCGATGAAGCGCAACGCCACAACGTAGCGCCGATGGTCCCGCACAATCGAAACCGTGGCGTAACCATGAAAATGGGTTGTCCCAGACTTGGGTGCACTGCGTACGATCTCCTTTCTGTCTTCATACGGCTGACCATGATATGGGATCAGGGTCAGGTCAATCGCCACATTGAAATCGCGTTTGCACTTCCATACACTGGGATGGAGTTGCCGATGAAAGATGCGGTTCAATCGGTTCTGCAAACCGGCTCGGTCTGGCAGCGACTGGGCTAATACTTCTCGCAGACGATTACCCGAAGGCGCATTCTGCAACTCCAGACAAGCCGATTCAATGCTCAAACGATGCACATTGGCGTATGCCAACACATACAGGATATCTTCGGCAGTGATCCGGGTGTTTCGCAATTCCAGCGGCAGGTTCTTGCGAACCACCGTCATGAAGGCATTCAGCACTTGCTCGGAACGAATTGTTCGGGTAATCTTGATTGTGGGCTTGGACATGGTTATGGGTTTCCTTGGTCGGAGCCAAGTTAACCACGTTCAAGCCTTTTCGTGAACTACTGATTTTCAAATTGATCGTCGAATCGCTTTGCCTGTACAATTACGCAATTACATTGCGTAATTGTACAGGCAGCCCTAGCCCGAAGGTCAGAGTTTGATGCGAGCGGCGACATCGTGCTGTGCATGAGTCAGCTTAATTTATCGGAGCGTGCCTATCATCGCCCTATTGGGATTTGACTAGAAGCTATCTCAAAAATGGTAGACTGGGGCTCAAACCCGAACTGGGAGCGAGCCAATGGACATCAAAGACGAACAATGGGCAATTGTCAGACCCCTTCTTCCTAAGCCTGTTAGAAGAGCGGATGGACGCGGCAGGCCGAGGGTCAATGATCGCGAGATCCTAAATGGCATCCTTTGGATTTTGCGAACGGGAGCACGTTGGCAGGATTTGCCAGAGCGCTACCCGCCATACCAGACTTGCCATCGACGCTTTCAAGAGTGGGTGCAGGCGGGGGTCTTCGAAAAGGTGCTGCAGGCTCTGGTGAGAGACGTGAAAGAGCGTGGCAAGCTGGATTTGACAGAGTGTTTCATCGATGGCAGCTTTGTCATCGCAAAAAAGGGGGCCGAGGGGTGGGAAAAACCAAGCGGGGCAAGGGTACAAAGCTCATGGCAGTGGCAGATCGCGCTGGTCTTCCTATCGCCATATCCGTTGAAAGTGCTTCGCCGCATGAAGTCAGACTGGTCGAAAGCACGCTCAAAAGCCGTTTCACCAAGGAGCGTCCGGGAAAACTGATCGGTGACCGAGCGTATGATAGTGACCCACTTGACGAGAGGTTGCGAAAACAAGGCATTGAGCTGATCGCACCTCACAAGACCAACCGCACAAAGCCACGCACCCAAGATGGCAGGCCTCTGCGGCGTTATCGAAACCGTTGGAAGATCGAGCGGTTGTTTGCTTGGCTGCAAAACTTTCGGAGAATACAGACTCGACATGAACGGATCCTTGAAAACTATCTTGCCTTTGTCTTGTTGGGCTGCATGATCATTTTATTCAGATCGTGTTTTTGAGATGACTTCTAATAGTTTGCTGTTATTCCAACCACTCAATCCCATACTTTTGAGAAATTTCCCTGTGCTTCGCGTCGTCTATCGTGCCAGCCTGTAGCGCGGATTCGAGTTCATCGAAGAATAGCTCCATGCCGCTTGGGATTGCCAGTGCCAAAATTCTGAGAGGTACTTTCAGCGGGTTATACAAAGCGTGCGGGATCCATTTTGGCAGATGCGCGATCCCGCCTGCGCTGGCTTCCAGTTTGTCATTGCCCAGCCTGATCTGAATCGTTCCCTGTAAGACGTATATGATTTCATCTTCATACGAATGGACATGCAGGCGATTCCCGCTTTCGGAATCGAACTCAGATTCAAAGAGGTAATAATCACTACCCGTTTGTTGACTCGTCAACTTATGCGTAACACCGATCAACTTCAAAACTCTGCCTGAGCCAGGCGGTATTAAAATCGGTTTTGGGGTGACAGGCTCCATACTTCCTCTTTGCTTAGCTGTGGTCGAATATTTTTATTTGTGGGCTTGTTCCACATAGTCGCGCAAGCGGGCGAGCCCCCGGTCCATGATCGGCGCTGTCATGGAAAGGTCCATCAGCCTTCCGATCCCTATCAGTAATAAAAATCGCATCAGCTTGCTTGACATTTCATCGGGAACAAATCCGCGGCTAATGGTCACTCGCGTACCATCTGGCGCCTTTTCAAGCTGATAGGTAAAGATCATGCCTGCTGTTCCCATCGACGAATGTTGGGTAACGGATTTGAACTGGAACAAGTGCGGACGCTCCAACGCTATGATGGTGCATTCGTCGTGCATGACATCCTTGCCGATAACGCCGACCGAACGCCAGCGGCTGCCAATTTTCACAGGACCTGCGTATAAAAGCTCCATTTCGGTCATCTCTCCCCAGTTCTTGTGGGAGGCTACGTCGAGCAGGTTATCGTAGACTTGTTCCGGTGTTGCATGAATAACGATACTTCGTTCAAAACTGTAAGCCATGTTAGTCTCCTTTGTTGATGTTTCAACTATACACCTCCCTCAACTTCAGAACTTGACATTTTTCTCCAAAAATTCTCGAAGGGATAGTAATTCGGCTATACTTTGCCTGCCAGCGGAGTAAATTTATATTGAGTCCCACAGCCGTTACCCCCGATCAATTTTCCACGTTTGGTGATCTGGTTAAACACCTTCGCCGACAGGCGCATCTGACTCAGATGGAGCTTGCCATGGCAGTCGGGTATAGCGATGCACAGATCAGCCGTATTGAAAAGAATCAACGGACACCCGACGCGGCAACGATAACGGCTTTATTCGTTCCTGCATTGGGACTCGAAAATGATTCAAAGTGGATGATGCGTTTGCTCGAACTCGCGAAAGACAAGCCCCAACTCCCTTCAGATAATTCCCAAACAAATAGCACGCCGCATAATCTCCCTCATCAATTGACCAGTTTTATCGGGCGCGAAAAGGAAATCGCTGAAGTCACTGACCTGTTAAAAGCTCATCACCTCGTCACCCTCACAGGTCCAGGCGGCACAGGCAAAACTCGCCTCTCGCTTCAGGTCGTATCCGATTTGCTCGCCTTCTTTCCTGATGGAGTCCGGCTGATTGAGTTTGCGTCCATCAGCGAGCCTACCTTGGTCGCATTTGAAGTTACGAATTGGGTTGGGTTGAAAGAGTCGAGCAAATCAGCGCCTTCTGTCACCAAAGTATTGGTCGAATATTTTCGCTCTCGCAAGGCGCTGCTCATTTTCGATAATTGCGAACATCTCATCGAGCCCATCGCGCATCTGGCGGATCTGCTCACGCAGTCATGCAGGGATGTGGTCATTCTCGCCACCAGCCGCGAAACGCTTGGGGTCAAGGGCGAGATCGCCTATGCTGTGCCGCCGCTCAACATTCCCGATTCCAAATCAGACCTCTCTACTTTAATGGACTCCGAATCTGGACGCCTCTTCGTGGAACGCGCCTCGGCTGCCTCTACGAGTTTTTCCTTGACCCAGGCAAATGCTTCAACCATCGCCCAAATCTGCCTCCGGTTAGACGGCATTCCCCTCGCCCTCGAGTTGGCGGCGGCGCGCATCAAAATGATGACGGTAGATGAAATTGTGAAACGGCTCAATGACCGCTTCCAACTGCTGAAAGGCGGCGCACGGACAACAATCCCGCGCCAACAAACCCTACGCTCCATGATCGACTGGAGTTACAACCTGCTCTCGGAGCAGGAGAAGATTCTATTCCGTAGGCTGGCGGTCTTCGTCGGCGGATGGACGCTCGAAGCTGCAGAAGCAGTTTGCGGCGGCGAAGGAAGCGGGGATCCTGAATCCCACCAGATCCTTGATCTGCTGTCGCAACTGGTTAACAAATCGTTGGTGCTTGTCGAAACCAGACAAGCCGAAAGCCGCTACCACTTTTTGGAAACGATCCGTCAATATGCGCTTGAGCAATTGTCTGAAGCCGAAGAAGCCTCCGCGATGCGGGCAAAACATCTGGCGTATTTTGTGAAGCTGGCAGAAGAAGCCGAACCTGAGTTATATCGTTCAGATCAAATCGTCTGGGTGAACAAATTAGACGACGAACTGGATAACCTGCGCCTGGCTTTGGAATGGGCGATTGCTGCCGATGCGAAAGCTGGCATGCGTTTATTGGTTTCGCTGGTTTTGTATTGGAATGCACGCATCAACCCGCAGGAATGTGATGCATGGCTGAATCGCTTATTGGAGCAATACCACGCTGCGGATTCACTGCGCGCTCGGGCGCTGGCATATCGTGGTTTGATACTGACAAATCTTGGAAAATTTAACGAGGCGCGCGCAAGCGTCAATCAAGGTCTGGAATTGTCGCGTAGTATCTCGGATCAGTCTACTGAAGCGTACAGTCTTTATATTTTGGGGGTGAGTTTTTGGCAGCGGGGAGATTTCGAACAAGGGGTTCCGATCATGAAACAGAGTTTGGCATTGTACGAGGCGGTGGGCGACAAACTCGGGCAGGCAACCACCTTGATGCGGTTGGTAGGTTCCTCTGACTATGAAGCCTCGAAAGCCTATATGGTTGAAAGCATACGTCTTCAACGTGAGTTGGGGAATCTTTCAGGGCTTGCCTTTTCCCTGTACTATCTTTCCATCTTTTTGATCTTGCATGGAGATTTTTCCTCGCCGTTACCCATGGCGGAAGAGGCTCTGTCAATTTTTCAACGACTTGGAAACTCCGTAGGGGAGGCAAATGCTTTGACGATCTACGGATATCTTGCATTTTTTCGAAATGAGTATCAGGATTCCATCGCATACGTCAAGAAGGCGATCGAATTAAACGAAAAGAATGGCGATCTCATGCCAGCTCTCTACAATCGCAGAGAATTGGCAATGGGGCTCCTTCACCAGGGCGACATGGAGGAAGCCAAAGAACTGCTACATGATTGCGTCATACAGTTTCAAAAGCTAAATGCATTCGATGGTTTGGCGAAAACCATCGAAACAGTGGCAAGTCTGTTTGTGCGACAAGAAGACCCCGTCCGTGCCGCGTTGTTGATCGCCTGGGCAGGTGACTTGCGCCAAAAGAGTCGTTCGATTATCTGGCCCATGCAAGGGACATTCATTGACGAGATTCTTGCAAAAATCCACACCATGATCGATGAAACGAAATTTGCCGAGCTCTCCACTCAAGGGCGCACGATGACGATGGAAGCAGCAATCGCGCTGGCATTGGAGGGGATACACAAATCATCACTTGCAAATAATGAAATTCCTGCGGGAAAGAAACCAATATAATCACCGGGTTTCATTGCAAACACCATTATTTTTGGCAGGTTTTATCATAGGCGGCAAGCGGAAACGGAAGTCCTCAGCAGGGTGAAGTTAGTTACTTTCTAGTGAAAAAGTTGCCCTACTAAAGAACTGTAAGCGAAAACCGGGCGGGTGTCTGCTCGGTTTGATCTCGTGTTAGCTTTTTGTTCAAAGTGACATATTTCATATCAAATCTGCAAAAGGATATTCCAAATGCGGCATATATCTGGTATACGGGTATAGATTCAGGCCACAAAATTTTGTACCCGCCAAATAGAGAACAAAAAGCCAAAAACGAATGAACACCCCTACGTATAGGGGTGTTTTCGTTCATCAATACGATAACTTGAAATTCACCCAATATAACGCGCAATAACTTCGCCCATTGTTTTTTCCTCCATTATCTTCTCAAGATCGACGCCACCCAGTCTTCGGTGCGCCCTTCCAGCGTGCGGATGTCTTCGGCGCTCAGTGAGAGTCCCATCGTTTGGTTCAGAAATTGCGCGGCTTTTTCTTCGGTGAAGCGCAAGTCATCGGCGCGGATCTCGGTCAACTGTCCGCGCACGCGCCATCGTCCCAGCGGGAGCAGCGGGTCGGCGCGGCTGATGAAGACGAGATGGATGTTGTTGGGAAGATGGTCGATCAGGTAGGCAAGCACGTCGTGAATGGGCTGCTGCGTGATATGGTGATAATCGTCCAAGATCAGGACGACGCTTTTGCTGACAAATTCTGAGAGGTCGTTGATGAGTGCGGCGGTCAGTTCGCGTGGGTTGGAGGGACCAGCCGCCAGCAGGGGATCAAGCGCTGGGACAGGATCAGGCTCAAGCGGGCGCAATGAGGCAGCAATATAAGTAAAAAAGCGACCCGGCTCATTGTCGTCTTCATCCAATGAGTACCAAGCCACTTTTATGTCTGGTCTATTTGAAAGCCACGCAGAGAGCAACGTCGTTTTTCCAAACCCTGGCGGCGCAGCAACAATGGTGATCGGTGTGTTCAAGAGCTTGTCGAGTCTGGCTGCCAGATCATCACGCTCAACAAGATTCACAGATGTTTGCGGCGGAAACAGCTTTGTGGTCAGGGTCTGTATAACCATACAGCAAAAGTATATCAACGAATATTGATTTACATATCCTCATTCATCCGCGTGAACAGATACGCTTCGATGCTCGGACCATTCGGATTATTCAGCACATTATCCACCCAGGCTTGACGTTCGAAGCCGAGCAGCGCCGCGTCCCACACGCAGGCGGTCAGACCTGTGTGAGTCTTGTATTCGAGTTTTTCCACTTCCTCCTTCGGAGAGACGAAGACGTGATGATGCAGTTCGTTCTCGTCCGCCCAGAAATCCACGAAGGCGAAGATCGCGCCGCGCCCGTCGTTGACGCCGATAAAGCCGACGTTGTAATGCGGTTTGTCGCGCGCGACCTTCTGCAAGTGCTTCCACAAAACGGACTTCGATGCTTCCACCACATGCGGACGCGCAAGCGGCATCCGATAGGCAAGGCTGTACACTTTCAAGCGCCAGCCATCCTTTTCCCACAACTCCAAAAAGCGGATCGGACGTTTTTGATACGGCTCAACCAACTTGAACATGGCTCATCTCCTATTTTTTGATGGATAAAGAATCCTTATATCGAATTTTACCCATCATTTCCAAAATGGATTCGGTAACGATCTCAGGCTGATCGAACATGACGTTGTGCCCACTTCTTTCCGCGACGATGCGCCTGCCTCGAGTTGACAGCGATACAATCTCCGCCTGAAGTTTTTGCCACGCGGCTTCGTACTCGTCGCGCACCTGTTGACCCAATGATGGTGGAACGGCATTTGCATCCAATTGCCCATGACTGATGACGGTCAGAGGCAGGTCGCCAAGCGTGGACACAGGCTGGGTCTGCGCCGCGTAAACGCTTTCAGATTCAGCGACCAACGCTTCAGCATGGCTATTGCTGGATGCCATCACACCTTGCATTTGTGCGACTACTTCTTTCGAGAGTTTGCCGTTGTCTCCAATTGCGATCAGGCTGGGCTTGAGGGCAAAGATGCCGAGTGTACCCATCAACTTCATTACGCCCATCATGCCTTTCATCGAGTTTGCCATTTTCACCATCGCTTCAGGGAAGTGTTTCATCTGCTGTTCGTGAGCGGAATCCACCATCACAAGCCCAGCGACTTCACCCGGATATTTCGCCGCGAACTGACGGGCGACAGGTCCACCGAGGGAGTGACCGACGAGGATGTATGGGGCAGGGATGTTTGCATTGACCAGCATCGTGTGTAATTCCACCGCCATCGTGAACGCATCACGCGGGTAGGGGCTGGGGTCGCTCCAGCCGAGACCTGCGCGGTCATAGGTGACGACCCGCGTGGCTTTGGCAATGGCAGGGCGGACGAGTTCCCATGAGAGTCCGATCCCGCCTGCGCCTGAGTCGAGGATGACGGTGGGAGTCCCTTCGCCTTCGACGTGCATGTGGAGGCGGTAACCGCCAATGTCCACCATCTGCCCGATGGGCAGATACTGCTTCCTGAGGCGGGCTTTGGCACGAGATGCTAGGGCGAGGAAAATGCCGATCGAAACAGCGAGCAGGCTCAAGGTCCAGAAAAGAGGCGAGAGGTTCATGTCAATCTCCAATCTGCGCGGCAGGTTCCATCGCGTGGACAGTTGGATTTAGAGTCATCAAAATTCCAAGCAGGGCGACGATCCCACCAGAGACGGTGAGCAACAGAGTCACATCCACACGGCTGAGAGCACCAGAGAGCGCCATCGAGACGGGGAAGAGACCTGTGCTGGAGAACATGAGCAACGACATCAGGCGACCGATGAAGGCTCTAGGAGCACGACTTTGCACCCAGGTGGTGAAGAAGACGTTGATATACCCATTGACTGAGCCAAGCGTGAGTCCAATGACTGCTGCGATGAGGGTGGATGACGAGACGCCAAGGAGGGCGAGTCCGATGCCCATCACACTAACGAGACTGAGGAGCACTGTACCCATGCGCTTCGGATTCGGGCGAGGTAATATGCCAGCCAGCGCTATCCCAATGAGCGAGCCCGCTCCCCAAGTGGAGAGGATGGTTCCGTAGGCAACCGCCCCTTCGGGAAAGCGCGTGTTTGCGAGGATGGGCACGCCGATGTTGAAGGGCCCGTTGAAAAAGAAGGTGACCGCTGCGACTACGAAGAAGAAAGCACGCAGGGGAACATCATTCCAGACGAAGTTCAGGCCTAAGCGGATGGATTCGAGGATGTTCTCGCTGGTTTCGCGCGATTCGTTCTGCGGGGTTCTGATAAACACCAGCGTGACAAGCGAGGCAAGGAAGGTCAGCGCATCAAGACCGAACGCTGCGGCAATGCCTTTCATATCTGCCGTAGCAGAACGACCATCTCCCAACACTGCGATTAACACACCTGCCAGTACAGGACCTGCCAGCATGGCAAGCATCATCATGCCGTGGATAAGAGAGTTGGCAACCTGGAGGTTTTCTTTCTTCACCAGTTGCGGCGTCATCGAACTCTGCGCGGGATAGAAGAACGCATCTGCCACGCCAAATAGAATGGCAAGAGTATATAACATCCACAGTTGGACATTGTTCGTGAAGACCAATCCTGCGAGCAGGGAAACGAACATAAAACGCGCCGCATTTGACGCCAGCATAAGCGAGCGCGGCGAGAAGCGGTCAGTAAGGGCGCCGCCGACCAGCATCAACAACGCGCGGGGAATCGCCGAGAGGGCCAGCACGGTTCCCATCGCAAGTGAGTCGCCTGTCAATTGCAAGACGAGCCACGGCAGGGCGATCATGTAGAAGTGGTCGCCAAGCACAGATATGCCTTCGCCGACCCACAGCAGGCGGAAGTTATAGTTGCCAATCACTTCGCGGAACGGATTGGTTTTGGTTTCAGTTTGAATCATTGTGTTCATCTCCTTCTTCTGACAATAAATTGGTAATGATTGATGCAATGGCAGCGGGTGCGATGCCTTTGATCAGAACCGCCTCTGCATGTGTGATCAGCACATCCCTTCCTGAAACATCATCCACGAGCAAAACGCGTCTCGTGCCAGGCGAAAGTGAACGGAACGTTTCCAGCGCGGATATTGGGTCTTTGCCAAGCAAGGTTTCGTCGAGCAGGACGATTTTGGGTCGGTGTTCTTCGGTGAGGGTGTGGGCGTCAGGCAGATCCTTGGCGGCTTGGACGCGTGAGATGTGCGGAAGCGATCCGAGCAATGCGCCGAGCCCTTGTTGTAAAACATCCGAACGGGTGACGATAAGGATTTCGATGTGTTTGTCCATGTTTCAAGAATACCTTTTCCAACAGGCTGGCGCATCGGCGGGGAGGCGGATTTGAGGTACGTCAAATGACGTATTCGAGAACGAAGCCTCCGTCATGTGCAGCTCGGAGGCTTCGTTCAGCGGCTCAGGTTATTGCACGGCTTCGGGCAAAACGCCTTCGATCAGTCTGCCGTCGTTCTCGAAACTGAAATTGAATTTGATCCTGCCGTTCTCGAAGGTGCAGACCGCCGCCCAGCGGACGTAGCCCTGCGTCTTGCCAGGCTCGAGGGTCACGGACTCGATGGACACGAATTGACCGTATTGGGCGGTCACCTGACTGCGGTAATCCAGAAAGGCTTTCTCGGGGATGGCGTTCTTCATCGTGTCGGACCAATCTCGGCTCCAGGCGGGGTAGTCGCCGTCCGCAAGTCCCTGCATGGCGTTTTCCACGATGGCTGCGGCTTCTTCCTGACTCAGAACGGATGTCGCTTCGCCCTCTGGCGCTGAACCTCCGCACGCGGATGCCAGCACGGCGACGATCAATAAGACGAACAGGGTGGTGAATTTGGTTTTCATGATTCATTCTCCTTTTGAATTTGAATTGCTGCCATGAGTGTACGGTTTTCCCTTCCTTTCCACATCGGCGGAGTGACGTGAAACGGGTAAAACAAAAGACCGCCTTTCGAGCGGTCTTTTATGCGACAAATGACGTACAGTTACTTGCCAAGGCGGTAGCCGCCGAGCACTTGTTTGGTCTCGTCCACGGTGACGAAGGCGCTGGCGTCCACCTCCCGAATCCGATTCAGCAGTCCATCCAGATGCTTGCGCTCGGCAATCGTACCGACAATGCAGACGGGACCTGATTGACCAAGAGCCTGAAACTGCGTAACGCCATACCCGAAGGCACGGATGGCATCCGCCACCTCGTCACTTCTGGTCATCGAAATCGTGTGGACTTCCACCGAGCCGAACGCCAGTCGGTTCTCGATCCACATGCCCAGCCAAGTGCCTGCGCTATAACCGAGCGCGTAGCCTGCAATATTCCACGGGTTGTCGAGATGACCCATCACTTTGCCAATTGCTGTGATCCATACTGTGACCTCGATCAAGCCAAGGATTGTCGCCCACGTCCGCATGCCGCGCACCATCAGGACGGTTTTCAGAGTTCCAATGGGAACATCGGCAAGACGCAATCCGACGATAAAGAGCGCGCCACCGAGCGAACTCCACGGTATGAGGAACGCCAGTGAATTAATCGAATCGGATATGATCTCAGCAGTGAAGGCAATAAGGCTAATGGCAGCGACGGCGGCAATACCCACCCAGATGATTTTTCGTTTCCAGACATTTGAGTCGAATTTTTGGGAGATGGTGCGTAACATGAGTTGGCGCTCCTTTGAATTGGGGTTGCGCCAACAATACGATATTGATGAAGAAATCACATCGGCGGAGTGACGTGAGACAGCTAAAACAAAAGACCGCCTTTTCGGCGGTCTTGGATAGGACAAATGACGTATAGCCCATGCTCAGGACAAGTGAAGTTTGATTAACTCGGAGACGACATTCGGAGAAACGCGCTTGTATTGACAGCCAATCCCTGATTACCTGCGTACTCCTGTAAATACGCTTTGTGGACACCATGATAAAGTCACAACAGGTGTTCCATAAACCTCCAGTCACCTTCGTTGGAATTGACGCAGACTCCGCTGATTCCGTCTCCATCATTTGTGTGCCCGCTGACATTGTCCATCCTGAACCCGTCACCGGTGTGACTTGAATTTCAATCAAACTTTCCGCTTATTTTGAAAAAGTTCGCCTATTCCATTTGATCGATCAGATTGTGAATCGCTTCGGTCCAATTGACGGGATATGAGTTTGGATCGTCGCCCAGGCGAACCACCACCACGTTCCTGCGCGGCGCAACATAGACAACCTGCCAGTATCTGCCCAGTGCCATGAAATCATATGTACCGTCCTCATTCTGGAATCCCCACCAGTGATACTTGTAATACAGGGACAAACCCGAAAGGGATGGAACCTTCCAGGCATCTTCAGGGGTTGTCGACTCACTCACCCACTCCTCAGGCAGGATTTGACTACCGTTCCAAGTTCCAGTATGGAGGAAGACCAGTCCAAAGCGGGCATAGTCAACAGCGCGGGCGTTGATGCCGCTCTCCATCTTCTCGAAGCCGGAGGCCTCACTGTCCAAACTCCATGAGGCGGAATATTCCGCTCCCATCGGCTTCCAGAATTTCTCCTGCAAATACTCCGACACGTTCACACCCGTGACTCGTTCAATTATCAAACCCTCCAGCAGTGGATGATAATTGTTATAGAGCCATTCATCGCCAATCGGCGCGCCAGAGGCTCGGACACGCAAAGCAGTGCGGCGCAGATCAGGCGAATAGTAAGTCAACGCGTCATCGCCGAACGGAGTGGGATGTTCCGCGTATCGAATGCCAGTGCTCATCAACAACAGGTCGCGGATGGTGAGCGTATCGAGTCCACGTCCCGCAATTTCGGGGACATACTTAATCACTGGGTCATCCGCAGATTCGATCAAACCGTCCGCGATAGCCGCGCCGATCAAGGCTGAGTTAAATGACTTGGCTGATGAAAAGGAGGTGTTGATCGTGTCGCGTGTCGCGCCATTGAAATAGCCCTCATAGATGATCTTGTCGTCCCGAATCACGATGAAGGCTTTGGTATCGGTGCGGCTGAACACCTCTTCCCAACTTGCCGTGCGGGCTTCACCGCTGGGAAGGGTCCATGTAAGCGTTTCGGGAATTCCCCCATTGCCTTTTTCCAGCACAGAGACATTCCCGCCATTTTGGATCGGGCGCTCAGGAAAAATGGCGCGGTCGTTAATATCAGACTGCCCATACATTAACAGCCGCCGCGCATATTCAGGCGAGTCGTACAGGCTTGCAGAAATAAATACCGCCAGAACAAGGATGAGGATGGAGGAAAAGAGTATTCCTACTATCTTCTTCAATCTGGACATGAAAACCTCCATAACTTATAAAGGTTGCAGCAATTCAGATTCAACCTATCAGAGCGCGGATGATCTCCTCCGCGTGCTTCTTGAATAGCGAGAGATGTCCCTCTGCTGGATAAAACTTCGCTTCGCACTTCGGGAGGGCTGATGCAGCAAAACGCGCCATCTCCACAGGTATATTTTGATCCGCCTCCCCGTGCCAGAGCAGGATCGGCATCTGAATCTCCTGAAAGCGGAATCCATAATCCGTGACTGACAGCAATGATTCGCGGAACGCGCCGCGCGTTCCCTGCCGCGTGGCTTCGCGCACCATGCGGATAAATCCTTGCTGGAATTCAGGATCTGAGTCGACGATTTGGCGGTCGGAAGCAGGGAGCACGGATGCGGCTCCCGCGATGAACTGTTTGGGCGCGAGGCGCGGCATTAATCCCATCATCATCCCCAGAAACAGGCGCGAGGCGAAGGGAGATTCGCGCGGCATGGTTAAGAATTTTCGCGTCCCTTCGTTGATGTTCTTCATCAATTCTGGTTCGGTGAACATCGCCGCGCCGCTCACAATACCAACCTTAGTTATTCGCTCTGGAATAGAAAATGCGCAAGCCAATCCATATGGTCCGCCAAGTGAATAGGCAAGCACGGAAAAACGTTCGATGTTCAAATAATCCGCCAACGCGAGCATATCTTTGGAGAAATCCAGAATTCGGCGGGTCGGCTGAAAATCGGAGAGTCCCAACCCTGGGCGATCTACCGCGATCAAACGCACATTGAGCGACTTTAACAACTCATCGCTTACATACAACGTGGATTCAACGCGCGAACTCGGCGAACCGTGAAAATAGAAAAGCGGCTTCCCGTCTGCTGGACCGCGCTCGTCATAACCAAGTTTGCGCCCATCGGGTAGTTGAAGTTGCTGATTCAGTTTTGTCATATTCCTCCGAGTGTTATTGAGTTACAGCGAAGCCAATCCCTCTTTCAACGCGTACAACGCGGCTTGGGTGCGGTTTGCCAATTGCAGTTTTGCCAGAATGTTGCTGACGTGCGTTCGCACCGTCCGCTCGCTGACGACCAGTTGCTCTGCAATCTGGTCGTTGGTCAGTCCCTGCGCGACGAGTTGCAGGATCTCATTTTCACGTTCCGTGAGCGGATCTTTGGTGGGCGGCAGTTTGGGTGGCTGGTTGATCTCGCGCATCACTTTGGATGCGATGGTCGGGGAGAGAAAGCCTTCACCGTTTCCAACCGTGTGGATGGCGTGCAGTAAATCCTGCGGGGATGAATCCTTGAGCAAATATCCCAGCGCGCCAGAGCGGATGGCGGAAAATACCTTCTCATCGTCCGAGAACGAGGTCAACACGATGATGCGCGCCTCCTGCCAATCCTTCTTGATCTCGGCGATGGCTTCCACGCCGTCCATGCGCGGCATCATCAGGTCGAGCAGGATCACGTCGGGTTTGAGGGCGCGGGCTTTGTCCACAGCCTGGACCCCGTCCGTCGCTTCGGCGAGCAGTTCCAGGTCAGGTTCTGTGGCGAGCAGGGCGCGCAGGCCCTCGCGCACGATGGCATGATCGTCTGCGATCAGGATGCGAATCTTGTCCGTCATGTCTCTCCTCCAAAACTAAGGGAACGGGACGCGCACCAGCACGCGCGTTCCCTGTCCCGTTTCCGAAACGACCTTCATTGCGCCGCCCAGTTTTTCGGCGCGCTCCTTCATGCTGTTCAACCCGATGCCGCCGCCGTCCTTTGCCGCGTTCAGGTCGAAGCCGCGCCCATTGTCGCTGACTTCGATTGCCACTTCTTCTGTGCCATCCACACACATCACAACCTTAACCGAAGTTGCGTTGGCATGTTTCAGCGAATTCGTCAGCGCCTCGCTCACGATGTAAAACAAACCCTGCTCCAGGGGCTCGGGCAATTTCCCCTCAAGGTTGGTCTGAAAGTGGACATCAATGCCTGAACGTTTTTCGACGGCATCAAGGCGATTCTGGATGGCTTTCGCCAGACCCTGTTCCTCGAGAACCGACGTGCGCATCTCGTAAACGAGGAGCCGCATCTCCTTCAAGGACTGCTGGGCAGTTTCTCCCAGGCGGCTCGCATACGCCTGAACCTGATCCAGATCTCCCGCGTTCGCCATGCGGCGGACTGCCTCCGCCAAAAGTGTCATGCTGTATAACGTCTGCGCGACGGTATCGTGCAGGTCGCGCGCCAGCCGCTGACGTTCCTCGATGGCAGACTTGATCTCCGCCTCTGCCAGATTGATTCTGCTGGTTATATCCACCATTGCACCGATCATACGAAGCGGATTGCGATCCTTATCATAAATAAAATAACCACGGTCAATGACGTGCGCGTTTGTCCCGTCTACGCGGCGAAATTTGTATTCCTCTGTCCAGTAATCCACTTTTTTTTCGAGCGCTTTTCGGACACTCTCGACCACCCGTTCCTTATCATCGGGGAAGATACGTTCCTGCCACCAGTGATGAGTCTGCACAGTATCCCCTGCATAACCGAACAACGTCCGCATGCCGTGGTTCCAGCGCGTTTCACCTCCCACGATATCCCAATCGTAGATGGCATCGGCAGAGACTTTGGCGACAAGCTGAAGTTTTTCTTCGTCGGTGAGGGATGGCTTTGGGGTGATTTCAGGCTCTATCGCAGGTAGGTGCGTTTCGGCTGACATTTCAGGGCATTATAATCGGAATTAGATAGGGAAAAATTTAATGGTTTGTTTGAGGGTGTCTAATATCCAAGATATTCGATGTCATCGCGAGCCCGCTAGGGCGAAGCAATCTCCTCATAACCTGGGGAGATTGCTTCGCCGGACTCTGTCTTCCTCGCAACGACATGAAATCGTGATTTCGATATTAGATACTACCTTTGGTGTTTTACAATCTGCAACGCTCGTATTGACCTAAAATATTTGTATCCAAAGATTCAAGTTTGATGGTCTGCTGACCATAATTAAATCCAATTTTCCACTCACAACCGTAATCGGATCTGTCCGGCGGGGTACAAATCTGGTATATGGGTATAGATTCAGGCCACAAAATTTTGTACCCGCCAAATAGAGAACAAAAAGCCAAAAACGAATGAACACCCCTACGTATAGGGGTGTTTTCGTTCATCAATACGATAACTTGAAATTCACCCAATATAACGCGCAATAACTTCGCCCATTGTTTTTTCCTCCATTATCTTCTCAAGATCGACGCCACCCAGTCTTCGGTGCGCCCTTCCAGCGTGCGGATGTCTTCGGCGCTCAGTGAGAGTCCCATCGTTTGGTTCAGAAATTGCGCGGCTTTTTCTTCGGTGAAGCGCAAGTCATCGGCGCGGATCTCGGTCAACTGTCCGCGCACGCGCCATCGTCCCAGCGGGAGCAGCGGGTCGGCGCGGCTGATGAAGACGAGATGGATGTTGTTGGGAAGATGGTCGATCAGGTAGGCAAGCACGTCGTGAATGGGCTGCTGCGTGATATGGTGATAATCGTCCAAGATCAGGACGACGCTTTTGCTGACAAATTCTGAGAGGTCGTTGATGAGTGCGGCGGTCAGTTCGCGTGGGTTGGAGGGACCAGCCGCCAGCAGGGGATCAAGCGCTGGGACAGGATCAGGCTCAAGCGGGCGCAATGAGGCAGCAATATAAGTAAAAAAGCGACCCGGCTCATTGTCGTCTTCATCCAATGAGTACCAAGCCACTTTTATATTTTTATTCGCCGCAAGCGATTCGGAAAGCAGGGTTGTTTTTCCAAACCCGGGTGGGGCGGAGATGACCGTCACTCTGCCGTTCGCGCCTGCCTGTATCCGTGCGACCAATCTATGACGAATGACCAACCCATCTGTTGGGAGCGGCGGGTACAGTTTGGTGGATAGGAGCGGAAACGACATGTAGATAATTATAAAACGGAAAGCTTTCAGGTATGGGCAATATAAGAATACCTTTGGAAAACTTCGATATTCATAATCGCAATCGAACCTGCCTTGCGGATACAAATCTGCTGGTGCAGCGCACCGTGATGATGCACCATCTCCCATCATCTCCCATCTTAACCGTGTTCAGTGGAACGGCAAAGCGGAAGAGAAGCCCGAGATTATCCATGCGCCATATAATTTCCACGATGACCACTACTCACGGCGCCACTTGCACGGTAGCGATAATCTGGTGGAAAAGATTTTCCATAATCGCACCAGGTTGATTCGACTGGGTTGTATCTACGTATCCACCAATCAGGTAAATGCACCCGTCCAATGACAGGTAATATCGAATCTCCTTCGTCCCGCCAGGGAACTCCCACGGATGGATATTCTCATAGGTTTGAGCAATGTGACCGCTGATTTGTGTATCCAGTTTACGCTCAAAGGTAAACCCTGTTTCCATGCCAGGTGCCTGGTGTACCGATTTGCTCTCGTCAGGCTGCATATTTACCATGATTGATGTTGCCGCTGGGTCATAATTGTAGACATCATGGTTATAGACACCATCCTCGACCATTTTTTGGATTTCAGGGGTAACCACGGACATGTAGATGAAATTTGGGATGCCGGCATCTGAATCTGGCAGGTTGAAACGAAGTATCTGACTATACGGGGTTTGCTCAGTGGCTTGCATTTCTGGTGGGTAGCTGATTGCATATCCGCACTGCTGGTTGGCACTGTTGTAGGTCATCCAAGTAGCTGGGATCGGCGATTGGCTGGTCTCAGTCGATGCCGCGCGGTGATCGAAACTTGCCGTGACGCCATTGACGTTCACTTCATAGGGTCCCTCGGGAGCGAATGCGATATTCAGCGGGACTTCGACACGCATCGGAAGCGTATCGGGATTGCAGTCGGTCTCTGCAGGGACATACGCCACAAGCCGCACGAAGAAAGTTGTTTCATCACGATGCACACGCACCTTGCCCAGTTGGGCACAGGCATTCGGCAGGTTCGCCGAAACGATGGCATGGATGGGAAGCGGTGAGCCACGACCAATGTCAACGTTGACCGCATCTACTTGTATGTCAGTTTTATCGAAGGGCATATCCACTGCCCGCAGGGAAGAGGTTGAATTGGCAGTATCCAGCTTGAAGTCGGCGCGAGAACCGTTCACGGTCACAGAATAGGAACCGGCGGGTAAGTCCACCACATTGAGCGGGATTCCCATCTTGAAATACATCGGATCTTTTATACATCCGTCCACTGCGGGTCCACCAACATCGGGCGTGGCAGACAGTGTGATGATGAAGTTCGAGCCGTCCTGTTTGATCTCGGTATGTTCGACCTGCGAACAGGGATCGGGCATCCAGCCGCTGACGATCACATGCACGGGGATGGGCGAGCCGACTCCGACCTCCACCTCAACCTGATCCACCGCAATGGTCTGGTAGCCAACTGATGGCGAGTCGTACGATTCGACGGGCGTGGGTTGTTGCCCAGATTCGCTTACGATGGTGGTCAGCGGCGAGCAGGCGTTGAGCAGCAGGAATAGGCTCAACAATAGGAACGATAGGGGGGTTGTTTTCATTTTTTCTCCTTACAAATAAATGGTTTTAGAAAAAGGATGGTCAACCATTTGAACGGACAGATAACGATGTGACATATGAAAATGTTCCCGAATGTGACTTAAAAGGTTGTATCAAAATCGTACAAGATGAACCGCCTGTTTTATGAGTACAGGAGGTTCGTCGTCTTCAATAAAGATCTATCATCCAATACATCCTTCAACATGTCCTTCATTTGCAGGCGTGCCCGTGCGAGTCTGCTCTTCACAGTACCGATCGGCACACGCAGAGTCTGAGCCGCCTCCGAATAATCAAACTGATAGATGTCCACCAGTGTCAGCACATTGCGATATGTCTCAGGCAGTTGCTCCATCAACGCACGGATCTCCTCTGAGAGTTCAGCCTGTTCCACCGCATCCTGCACCGAAGCGGACGGGTCAGCAAGCCACGGCGCAGACTCCAACTCCTCACCGTTATCATCCTCAGGGAACAACGGCTGCGACGGGTGGCGCTGCGAACGCCGCAGAACGTCATACGCACAGTTGGTCACGATCCGCAACAGCCAGCCGCGGAACGACCCTCCACGAAACCCGTTCAATCCCCGAAATGCCTTCACAAAACTCTCCTGCGTAACATCCTCAGCGGAAGCTGAATCGCCCATCAGAGAATATGCGTGGTGGTAGGCTAGATCCTGATAACTCAGCACCAACTGGTTGAACGCCTCCAGATCGCCTTTCGAAGCTGCCAGCACCAGAGATTCATCATGGATTTGGGTATTCATTCCGATCTCCTCAAATACTTCCAAAACAATTGCTCAACACCATGCCTACTTTATTCTCTGTCAATCTGGGGTGGGTGTCGCTAATCAACACAAGAAACTGGACAAAAAGTAGTACAATTTCGGCGTCGTTTCGCCGATCATTCAACCTAAACACACTTGTGGATCATTCATTCGGAAGCTGGATTAGAAAAAGACGTAAAGCACTCGACCTGACACAACAGGAACTCGCAAAGCAGGTGGGATGTTCTGTTTCGCTTGTGTTCAAGATCGAGTCGGATGAGCGTCGTCCCTCGCGCCAAATCGCCGAACTGCTTGCCGAAAAACTGGACATCCCCGCCGACCAGCGTGCCCACTTCCTCAAAATTGCCAGACAGGAAAAAAGCACCTCCAGCCTGGACGCCATCCCGCCTCTTTCCCGTATCGAACCTGTTTCACCTCCCAAACTGAATCCTGGCAATCTGCCCCTTCCTCCCACCCCGCTCGTCGGGCGTGAACACGAAGTCAATGTGATTACCCGCCAGTTGCTCGAACCCGCCTGCCGCCTGCTCACATTGACAGGCGTAGGCGGAATCGGCAAGACCCGTCTTGCCATCGAAGCGGGACGCCAACTCGAATCCCATTTCAGCGGCGGCGTCTACTTCATTTCCCTCGCTGGCGTCGGCATGACCGAGTCCATCGTCCCTGCGGTTGCGGATGTGCTCGGGGTGGCGTTCTCGGGTCCTGCTGAACCACTCGTGCAAGTCGCAACATTCCTTCAAGGAAAGAACGTTTTATTGGTGATCGACAACATGGAGCATCTGGTCGAAGGAGCCAGTCTGCTGGGCAAGCTCCTCCAACAGACCCAGCAGGTTAAAATGCTCATCACCTCGCGCGAACAACTGCGCCTGCAATGGGAATGGCTCTTCGAAGTACAGGGACTTCCCATCCCCGAAGGAACGGATGCAAACATCGAGCACAACAGCGCCGTTTCTCTTTTCCTCCAACGTGCCCGCCAGACTTCACAGAATTTTTCGTTGGAGCCGGATGATGCGAATGCGCTTGTCCGCATCTGCAAACTCGTGGGCGGGTTGCCTCTCGCCATCGAACTCGCCGCCTCCTGGGTGCGGTCTTTAGCCTGCCGCGAGATCGCAGAGGAACTTGAGAAGAGTCTCGACCTCCTCGAAACCAAAATGCTCGATGTCCCTCAACGTCACCGCTCGATCAAAGCCGTTTTCGACCACTCATGGGCATTACTTACCGAACAGGAAAACACACTGCTCAAAAGATTGTCCGTGTTTCAGGGAGGTTTCACGCGTGAAGCCGCCATCAAGGCGATGGGAGCGACCCTTCCCATGCTGTCCTCGCTCGTGGATAAATCCCTCCTGCGCTTCAATCGCAACCCCGACCGCTACCACCTCCACGAGTTGATCCGCCAGTATGCATCTGCCCGACTTCATTCCAATCTCGAAGAAGAGCAAGATGCCTCTGAACAGCATGCCCTGTATTTTGCCGAATGGATCGCGGCATTGGAATCCCCCTTCAAAAGCGCGGACCAGCCACAGACAACGCAGCTGGTCCGCTCAGAGACATCAAACTGGCTGGCAGGCTGGCATTGGGCTGTCGAACAGGGACGGCTGGAGATCCTGCGCAGGATGTCTCCCTGTTTGAATTGGTACTTCGAAGTGAATGCTCATTACGATGAAGCACTCTCTGCATTCACAGCCGCCATGAATAAGTTCCGTGCTGGTGGGGCGCCAGACAGCCTCAAAAGCCCGCAGGAAAAATCATCCTTTGCTGCATTGGTAGATCAGGTGGGCTGGTTCGAGTTCCGCAAAGGCAACACAGAGCGGGCGACAACTCTGCTTGCAGAAAGTTTGGAGATCGCCCGCGAACACAACGACCCCGAAGTCCTGTATTACATCTTTGGCAATTGGGGATATCTTGCGCTGATGCAGGGTGAGATCTCTGAAGCGGGTAGACTAATTACCGAAAGCCTTAACCATAGCAGGTCATTGACGCCGTGGCACACAGCCATCTCCGTCAATATGCTTGGTATCGTGGCGTACCAGCACGGAAACCTGAACGAAGCCTATCAGCAACTGACCGAGAGCCTGAATATCTGGCGTTCCGTCGGCGACCCGCGCGGGTTGGTCTTCTGCATGTTATATCTGGGAATGACAACCTTTGCACTAAACCAGGTCGAAGAGACTCGCTCCATTTTGAATGAGAGTAACGCGCTTGCAAAAGCTAACATGGATCGTTGGGCGCAGGCGTTCGGGTCGGATATGCTTGGGATGGTGGAACTGGCACAAGGTCAGAATGAAGAAGCGTTGCAGCATTTCTTGCGGAGCATCATGCTCTACAAAGAGATTGGCGACCAATTGAACTCCATGCAGCCTGTCATCCATCTCGGGCAGACGTATGCCGCGCTTCGGTCGAATGTGGAAGCGAAACGCCTGTTCCTCGAAGCCTATGCCGCCGCCCGCGACAACAAATGGACGCTTATCACACTGAGTGCGTTGGTTTCATTTATAGAGATGGAAATGAAAAATGGGCTTCCACAAGAGACGAAGCTGGCGGTGGCTTTATCTGTCATCTCGAATCCTTCCGTGACCCCGCATCTGCGTGCCCGTAGTGAAAAGCTGCGTGAAGCGATCTCATCACACCTGACAGCCGACCAGGTCAAAGCGGCGGAGAACTACGCAAAGCAAAAGGCAACCGAAGAGTGGGCGCAGGAAGTTTTAAGATAAGCTGGTTATTCCCCCTCGACATACAAATAAAAATCGATGGCATGATGGCGTTCATCGCTGTTGTCTGCGCTCGCCTCTATCCTTTCGATATGGAAAAATCCCCAGGGCTTTCTCGATGGGGTGTGTCCTCGTGGCACAAGGATCGAGATGTGGATATGAGAGAGTGTATCTTCAGAGTTGGGATGAATAGTGTTCCCAACGGACTCTTGAGCAGACCTCAATACCCTTTCCAGAAAATCTGGTGACAAGTTGATGGGCATGAGTACCTCTGCCAACCAGGTATGGACAGCCTCGTCCGTGCTTGTGGCGATGTGAAGTACGAGTTCTCCCAGCACGTGCCAGGCGGGGAAGTGAGTATAGATGTTCATTGTTGACAAAAAATTCCTTTACGGTCTCTTGAACCACCGCATAACGAACTTGAGCGAGAAAATGTTCCTCGACGGGTTCAGGGGAAGAGCGTGGGAATTTGGCTGTTTCAATGAAATATCAGGTTTTAGCCTTCTTGCTCTTGTTTTTACATTCAAAGCTGCACAAAAATCTGCCCAGCGCGGCATATATCATGCATACGGGTATAAGCTCCGACCCACATTGAACCACATTTAATACATACCACATCCGCTCCCCATATAGGGAGACAGGATGCTCAGAATAGAATAAAATTCTCTATATTGCTGGATGATCGTATATGGGAATAGGAATTTCTCTCATAAACGATCATGTCGCACTTTCCATCAAAGGGCGCAAATTTAATTGAAAAAAACGTCTTGACAATCCGTTGCTTTCGCAGGATTGTCAAGACGTTATCTTTTTCATTACAAGCTGTTCTCTACAACCGAACTACAATGAAGGTCAAGAACGCGTGTTCACCTTGCCATTGTACACCCCACTATCCTTCGCGTGGATATGCATCAAGTCTTCGCCGAAGCTAAAGACAGCAGTTACCTCGTCTTCATCACCGGTCACAGCCGCACCGCGGATATTGAGTTGACCACATTAGGGGTGCATGGTCCAAAGAACTTGTATGTGTGGATGCTGGGTAAATAGATCGGTAAACGCATTCAAGATAATTTTTTGTTGCGAAACGAGTTGATAAATATATTAGATTGAAACCAACCTTACCTGCCGCAATATAGGGTTGGTTAAGTCAATCACTTTTACTGACCTGTGCTGGGAATAGGATTGCTAGTGTTTCAAAGCATATGAGAGCAGCGCTCCTTTTTTGGGGTAAAATATTTATATGGCAACATTCTCGCGCGAAGAAATTCAAGATGGCTTACGGCGGCTTGGTGAACTGGCGCAGAGTCAGGGACTGCATGTGCGGCTTGCGCTTATAGGTGGCGCAGCAATGGTATTGGGATATGACGCCCGACAATCCACACGTGATGTAGATGCTGTGATTCTGTCCCCTGCTGAAGCAAAACTTGTCAGAAATCTGGTAAAAAAAATCGCTGCTGAAAACGATTGGCCCGAAGATTGGCTAAACGATGGAGCTAAGGGCTATATGGTGGGCATCAGTGAAGGGTCGCTTTTATTTAGCGCACCAGGAATAGACGCATTCTCCCCATCACTTGCGCAATTGCTTGCGATGAAACTTTGTGCATGGCGCGATGATCTTGATATTTCCGATGCCCGCCGTCTTTTACAGGAAATTGTATCGGGACGCGGCAAGGATGAAATATGGGCTAGCCTTGAACCGTATCTTGTCCCGGGAGATGAATTAACTGCACAATACGCCTTTCTAGATTTATGGGAGGCTCTGCATGGAACTGATTGAACAACTCGCTGAAGCAGCGCTTCAAAGGGATAGTTTGCGGCTTCGTAGTTTAGTACAGGATATTGCCCGCGCTAACATTAATTGGGGCCTGATCTTGCGACCGAAAACAAACGATTTACGTCTGCTTGCTTTGTCTGCATCGCTGGCGGAACTTTTGGCGTCCCGTCAAAAACAAGAACCTCCTGCATGGACAAAAGAGATTGAGCCATTACAAGAACCTTTCTATTTACTTCAATCCGCAGAGAAGATGAAACGCTTACGCTTGCTTTGCGAAACCCAATCGCCTGAGCCTATGCGTAAACGCCACCTTTATGCCCCGCCAAATTTTCTCGAATTTGCATAAGCCCATGCTATTTATTCCAATATTCTTTTGGCGGTTGATCAATATCGTCATTGCCTCCAGTTTCTACCTCACAACCGCAATTGGATCAGCCTGGCGGGGTACATATCTGGTATACGGGTATAAGTTTCGCCCCACATTGAACCACATTTAATACATAGCACACCTTGCTCCCATATATGGGGGCAGGATGCTAAGAACAGCGTAAAGTTCTCTATATAGTTGAATGATCGTGTATGGGAATAGGAATTTCTATCATAAACAATCATGCCCCATTCCCCGGCTTTAAAAAGCCGGGGAGTTTGTTTTAAGGCACTTCAATAGTGTAGACCCGCTCAACTCAGCGCGAGTGTGATCACTTGCTCGATGGTCATTCCCGCACCTTTTGACCATGCCAGTTCATATACCACATCCCCAAGCTGAGTGCGTGCGCTGGCCAATACAGCCGTGACATGCTTCTGGGCGACTTGTTCGAGCGGCGCGCCAATGCGGATCCGCAAGGTCTCGGCTGCCGCGAGGAGTTGAACCGCATGTTCGTAGCGCCGTTCCCTTTCGTTGACTTGGGCGAGAAGCTCAAAGGAGTAGGGATAACCACGCGGCAAGCCTAAATGTTGGCGAATACGAAGGGCTTCGGTGAGGTGTTCCCTGGCACTTGCAACCTCCCCCATCTTATAAGCCGTTTCTCCCAGGTTGTGTATGGCGAGAGCGACGCCGCGTTGATATCCGAGCGATTGAAAGATCTCCCGTGTTTCCTCGAATGCCTGTCTCGCTTCCACGTATTCGCCAATTTCCATCAAAACTACGCCAAGGTTATTAAGGGCATTTGCAAGTTCAAACGGGTTCTCCAGTTCGCGCCATAGCGTGACGCTAGGGATATGATATTGAAGTGCTGTTTCAGGCATATCGGCATCGTAAGCAATAGATCCCAGTATCTGCCTAGCTTTTGCCATCCCAAAAGTATATGAGAGCTGCTCAGCCATCGCAAGGGCTTCTTCAGCCTGCGCTTGTTTATTCGGGTCAATGCCAGCAAGCCCAGCCAGATCGCAATACCTCAACCACGCATCAATCTCCCCTCGTTGATCGCCAAATTGTTGAAACAACTGCCGAGCTTGCTGAACACATTGCAACCCATATTCAAAATCCGTGATCGCTGACGAAAGCTCGGCCGCCGCCAGCAGGGCTTTTGCCCGCTCGATCGAAACCGAACCCTGAGTGTCTTCCAACGCGCGTTGCAGCCAGCGACGTCCTTCCTGGAAAAATCCGCCCAGTTCCCAGAAATTCAGTTGTGTGCCCAATTGTGCGACCAGGGCAAGTGCCTGCTCGCGATCGTGAACGAGCAACCATTCGTACGCTTGTCGCAGGTTATCGTGATCATTTACAGCGATCTGCAGTCTTTCAGAGAAAGATTTTCCTATTCGGTTTTCTGCTACTTTGGAGACAAGTTGTGCGTAATAGCGCGCATGGCGTTCCGACGCATCCAGTTCTTGATCGCTGCCGCGCAAATACTCCTGGGCAAACTGACGGATGATCTCATGTATACTATAACGGCGATGCTCGGCATCCGCCCCAAAAACCACCAGTGAGTGGTCGACCAGTTCGGCAAGTAAATCGGCGCACGGTTCATCAGGTGAACTGACTGCCTCGGCAGCTTCCAAAGTCCACCCGCCAGCAAAGACCGCTAATCGGAGCAATAACGCACGCGCCTGAGGATTCAAGAGTCCGTAAGACCAGTCAATCAAGGTATGAAGCGTATGTTGCCGTGATGTGGTTTCGCCCGCCCGCTTATTCAGCCAGGCGAAGCGTTGATCCAGCCGTTCGGCAATTGCTTCGATAGGCAGCGCACGAGCCTGTGCGGCGGCGATCTCGATCGCCAATGGGATACCGTCCAGCTGTTGGCAGATACGAACAACCGCCTTGACATTCGCATCGTTTAGCTTGAATTGCAGCAACGATTGTGCGGCTCGGTCTGTGAACAGTTGAACGGAGTCAAACTTTAGCGCGTCCACAACCGTGAGTTGTCCTGTGTCATTGACTGTGGGGATCGCAAATGGCTCCAGCCGGACTACATGCTCCTCGTCAATGTGAAGCGGGATACGGCTCGTCGCAAGTACGGTCAGCCCTTCGGCATCGCGGCAGAGGGTTTGGACGAGTCGCGCGCAGGCTTTCACCTGATGTTCGCAATTATCCAACACCAGGAGCATGGTCTTGCCATGCAGATAATCCAATATTGCGCCCGTGGATGATCTGCCGTTACCGGTCGGCAAATGTAGTGCCGCCGCGACCGCATCATCCACGGACTTTTCATCCGTAACCCCGGCTAATTCAACGAAACAGATGTCGTGGGCGAAAACGCCTGCCATACGGTGGGCAGCTTCGATTGCGAGGCGGGTCTTGCCAACTCCGCCAGGTCCTGCCAATGTCACCAGCCTGACCGTTCGGCGCGACAGAAAATCGACCAGACGCGCGGATTCTTGCTGACGCCCAAAGAAGCGAGTCAGAACGGGCGGCAGGTCGATGTGCGTGGCATGCGCCTCAACCAGCGCTCGGGCACGAATCTGTTCGGCAAGAGTTACGGTTTCAACGGCTGGAGCGAGTCCAAGTTCGGCTGCCAGCACGCGGCGGCAGGTTTCGTACACATCCAATGCGGCGCTGCGCCGATCTGCGCGCGCCAGCACACGCATCAATTGACGGTAAGCGGATTCGCGCAAGGGTTCAGATTCAAGCAAACGGCGAATGGAACGTTCCGCTTCAGCCAGTTGACCAGCACGTTCGTGAAACTCGGCAAGCTGTTCCAGTGCGGACGTCACCCGCAGGCGGAATCCTTCCCGCTGAATGAGGAGCCAGTCCTCAAATTGCGCGCAATCGCCGAGCGAGAATCCCTCCATAAATTCGCCGCGCACCAATTCGAGCGCCTGTGTCAACCGGGCAGCGCACTCAATGCAAGAGAGTGGATCAGGATGCGGGTGGAGGCGACAAGCCTCGGTTAAGGTGTTGAAGCGGGTTACATCCAGTTCATGATCGCTGAGGGGGTTGAAACGCAGCGTGAGTCGGTCACCGATCAGGAAGGGTTGTTCATCGGAAGCGCTATTTCCCAGCGCTTTCTGAAGATGCGCCCAGGTGACGCGCAGATTGTTTTGTGCTGAAGCGGTGGGCAAGTCGGGCCACAGCAAGCCCAGCAGAGACTCACGGCTGTGCGCGTGATCTGACTCGATCAGGAGATAGGCAAGCAGCCCGATCGCTTTGCGGTTGGCGAGCGTAATGGCTCCCGACTGGCGATTCTCGATCTGCAAGCGACCCAATAAAGAAAAAATCATTTCAGACAATATGTGTCCAAATAATGATGAATTAATGGCGTTTCGTTAAAGTATCAAAAGAGTATGGCGCAACGAGCATGAGTCAATTATTACATGATTCCCATCAGAAAGGAACTGCTTATTGTTACAACAGATCTGGTCCATCCCAACTGATGGTTTGCAACATAACCCAATGCACTGCAAATCAAACCCGATTTACCGTAGGAGTACTCCATGTCAACGGAAAATGAAGCGCCAATCAAAGTGATCGTCGAACTCCATGCCAAACCGGGCAGGCGGACTGAGCTCAGAAATCTGCTTGAATGTGTTGTGGGGGAATATGGATTGGGCCAGCCAGGTTTTCTGGGCAGCACGTGCTACGAGGTGATCGATAACCCCGACATCCTGGTCGAGATCGCAGATTGGGTATCTGCCGAGGTGCGGGCGGCAGTCATGCAACAAGCGATGAACGACGGCGCCTATACGCCTCTGGAGGAACTGTTGGCCGCGCCGTTCAGGGCGATGGTCATCAGGCAACTGCCTTGATGTGTTCACACATCCATAAAATTGTAACGATTGATGCGCTCGCTCTGAGTTGCATCCCATATAACCAAAGGAGAAAATAAAATGAAACTCAATGTTATGTTCACCATCGCGGCCATTGTTCTGATCTTGTTCGGCTTACTGTCATTCTTCGCTCCACCTGCTCTTGCGGGAACTGATCCGACGGCAGCTTTCAGCGCCAAAATAAATGGTGTGATATTGCTTGCGCTTGGTGTGCTGGCTTGGCTGGTTCGGAATGACGGTACGTCAAAAACGCGTGACTCGGTCGTCCTGGGTTACACCTTGTTATTTGTTCTGTGGGCTTTAGTAAGCTTATATGGGGTCACATTAACGGACATGCCATCCCATAATATTTCATGGATACCCGCCTTGATCCAAGCTTTGATCGCAGTTGGCTTCTTCATGGCAGGCAAAGCCAGTATGTCAGCAAGCGCAAGGTAATTCATTGATATGAGCAGACTCATCATTCTACATTTGTTGGAATGGCGAGTCCGCTCATATAAGCATGGCGTAGTTTCATCCAACCTCAAGTGGATATCCCCTAAAGGGGACGATGGCGCAAATCTTTAAACGTCATAATCTTTTTAAATAGGAGTTTTCACCATGTCACTACTTCTAACCCTTCTTATCCTCAACGTCGTCCTGCATGGCATCATCGTTGCCCGCTTCGGAATCCGGAATAACCTACCTGTCTTCGTGTTCATGTTGGTGTATGCCGCTTTGGGCATCGCGGTCTATCTCTCCGTACCAAATGTACTGTGGGTTGTGCTGTCCTTGACGACCATCGGCACTGTCGGCTTGACCATCACATTCAACAAAATAGCCCGCGACAAAAGGCTGGAGATGGTGATCTGGCCACTTAATATCGTCATTATTCTGGTTGCCGGATACTTTTTGTTTGCGGCATAGCGGGACTACGCGGCAATCAAGCCTTTCGCAGAGCGTGACTTCGAGCCGCTTCGCGTCCTGCTCCAGCAAAATCACCTCTTAGCTAGTGCAGGCTTATACCATGTTAGTGATACATTGCAAACAATTAGTATTAAACAAATAAGGAACCCTTAATTATGTCTACTATCACCAGCTCATCCCCCACCTCCCGCAATTCACTCTTCCGCTTAACTTTGATCGGCGGGTTTATCGGAGGTCTTCTCCATCTTGTGATCTTACAAGGAATCGTTTTTGGGCTGATTCTTAAGACTCCAATTGTTAGCTCATTGCAATTTGCAGCCAGCGGCATAATGGGCGAGGCTGCTTTTGCAGGCGGACTTGCCACTGCCTTGTTTGGGCTGGTCCTCGATTTCATCATGATCACGATTATGGCTGGCGTTTTTATTTTCAGCGTTGACCGAATTCCGCTCCTGCGTCGCCATGTCATCCTTGGCTCGTTCCTATATGGGTTTGGCGTTTTCATCGTGATGAACTTTATTGTCCTGCCGCTCAGTGCTGCGCCCACGCTGCCAGCCCCACCATTGTGGCTGCTCATTGTACTCATCTTACAGCACAATCTGCTCATCGGGCTGCCGTTGGGATTACTCGTCAGGTGGAATGCGCGGTGAACAAGAAAATCACTGATGAGAGCGAAGCTACCAGGATTGCAAAGGCCAAGTGAAGTATCCAGTTCGAGTCCGTTGCAGATGGCACGAAGATCACTTCGCTCCGTGCGCTCGCAATAACATATCATAGTTTTAGTGGTTAAGGAGTCTTACATGTACAACTGGCTGGTACTTCTGCACATCTTTTTCGCCTTTCTCTTCATGCTCACCCACGGAGCCCACGCCGCCGCGATGCTGAAATTCCGCGGTGAGCCCGACCCTGAACGAAGCCTGACCTTCTTCAGCAATGTTCCCGACATCAGGTATGTCAGGTATCTCACTGTCGCAATGGGGCTCTTCGGCTTTGCTCCTGCATTCATGACTGTCTGGTGGCGACAATAGTGGGTTTGGCTCTCAGCGCTTGTCTTCCTGATCGTATCCTGGGTCATGTATCAATATGGGGCAGGTTACTACGGCATGATCTCGAACGCTGCCCGGCGCCTGATCGAAGCCAGAAAAACAAATGTGGACTTGCCCGCCGCGCAAAAAGAATTTGATGAGGTGCGCAACGCGCCCAATGCGATGATCGTTTCGGTTACAGGTATCATTGGGCTTGCCATCCTCCTCTGGCTGATGAGGTTCAAACCGTTTTAAGAACATCGTTCATCGTATTTATAAGTTCACAAGGAGAACAGACAATGGGAAAGTTCACAGTAAGCGTTTTTATCAACCGTTCACCGCAGGATGTTTTCGACTTCTTGAGCGATCCTGCAATCAAGCCTAAATGGATGCCGATTATGCAATCAGCAGCGTGGGCATCCATCGGTGAGCCTTGCATTGGTGCAACCGGCCGTTGTGAAAGAGCATGTGCTCACCCATAGCATTCTTCCCAAAAATGAAGAGCGTTGTTGAAGCCAATCACCCTTAAAGGAGTAGCCATGAACAAGCCTAACCAATCGATTACAGGAATTGCTGAAATAGCGTTACGTGTCCACGACCTCGATCTGATGAGAAGATTTTACGAACAAGTGATAGGTCTTGAAGTTCTACGAGAAATCAAAGATAGCAATGGCACAATTATATTTTATGCCGTCGGGGCAGGGAATGACCACATGGCGCTGTTTGAAGAGAAATGGATGGATTGGTTCACGAGAGATAAATCTCCTCAAATCGACCCGAAGCTGACTACCCTTTCTCATTTTGCAATTATTCAGGTTTACTTAGATTGATTTACAATAGTCGGTATGACATGGAAACCATCATACCTAACCCGAGAACAAATGGAAGAAAGACGGCTTGAAGGTGGACGGCTGTTGAAAGCTGGAAAAATGTCAAAAGCCGAAATCTCAAGACACCTCGGAGTAAGCCGGGCCACGGTCGGCCAATGGGCCAGAATCATAGAAACAAAAGGTATGCGCGGACTCCAAAAAAGAAAAGCGGCTGGTAGCGAGCCGAAGTTGAGTAATCCACAAAAGCAAAGCTTAAAGAGGAAGCTGGAACGAGGGGCTTTGGCGAATGGATATCCAACTGATCGCTGGACATTGGACCGTGTCCAAAAATTGATCAAAAGAGAATTTGATGTCACTTATCATCCGAATTACCTCAATCGATTGTTGCGCAAACTAGGTTTCAGTCCACAAAAGCCAATGCCACAGGCTATTGAACAGGAAAAAGAGTTAGTGGAAGCTTGGTTGCTAGGAGATTGGCCAAGGATAAAAAAAGTCACATCGTCTCAAAGCAAAAATCGTATTTTGGGATGAATTTGGGTTCTCCTTTCAAGAAATATTGGCTACGACGTGGGCTCGGACTGGCAAGAGACCCGTTTTTCGACGGGTAACCAAAGATCGTCGAGCGCTATCGACAGCCGTAGCGCTGACACTTACAGGCAAGATCTACAAGAAATGTTTTGAAGGTTCGATAAAAAGCGATAACTTGATTGAGGCACTTGAACACCTCCGTAGGCAGGTACCTGGAAAAATCATCTTGATCTGGGATCGAGCCCGTATTCATCTTAGCAAGCTCACCAAAGCTTATCTCTGCCAGCATCCTGAGATCATGATTGAAGAGTTACCTGCTTACGCTCCACAGCTCAATCCGGAAGAGTATTGTCACGGAAATGTTAAACAACATCTCAGAAATGCTCGTCCAACTTCTAAAGAGGAGATTCGCTCAATGCTTGATCGTGGTTTTGCTCGCTTGCGTCGTCGACCAGACTTACTTCTTGGCTTCTTTCATGCCGCCGGTCTTTCTGTTAGGCAACTTCAGTTAACCTGAATAATGTACGAAAACTCAAGTAGGTGTTATATAATCTATTTATGGTTACCCCAATACTGGCTACGAAACTCTATATTCCGCCGCCACCTTCCAAAGTAGTAGCCCATTCCCGCCTGATCAAGCAACTTTCAGAGGGTTTAACTACGGGGCACAAACTGACCCTTATCTCTGCTCCGGCTGGCTTCGGAAAAAGCACATTGGCCAGCGAATGGATAATGAGTAGCGGGCGACCAGCCGTCTGGCTATCGCTGGACGAGAACGATAACGACCCGGCAAGATTTCTAATCTACCTCAATAGTGCATTACAGGCAATTTCGCCGAATCCAAGTATGGGGGTAATAGATGCACTTCAATCTCCACAGCCGCCACCTGTTGGTCCTATCCTAACAGCCTTGACAGAATCGGTATCCACATCTCTTAAAGCTGACAAAAACTATTTCAAACCTCGCAGGCATTGAAGAAACACAGTCACAACTTCTGGCGGAGAAACTTACAACACCTTCCAATGATTACGATGGGCTAACATCCAACGCCGCCAGCAACGCCTCGAATTCCTCCCTGCATTCGGGGCACATATCAAGATGACGCTGGACAAGCGGGAATAGATGCGCGGGGTCTTCGCCGCGCATTTGCATTTCGGCGAATTGGTCAATGAGCGCGTGGACCTCGTCACAGGTAAGTTCCTGGTCGTGGGTCATCGCCATCATGGAAAGCGCAACCTTCACCTCCGGGTTCCGAGGCGTTTTGTGAAATAATCCCTGCAACCAAATTAATAAATTTCTCATTTTCTATTTGACATTCAACTACCGTATTTACTTACCAAACAGGTTCAACAACTCTTCGGGTTCAAAGCCTTCCCGTTTAAGCCGTCGTTTTAGGCGAAGCCGCGCATCGTGCATCATTTTATAGATGGCATTGCGGTTCGTTCCCATGCGGCGGGCGACTTCATCCATTGGCACGCTTTTGATGCCGATGGCGGTCATCACGGCGCGCTGGCGCGGGGTGAGTTCTTCGGCAAGGATCGTTTCCACGAGAGTGACGGCGTCCTTGCGCTCTAACGCGGATTCGGGGTGCGGATCATCCGACGCGAACCGTTCAGAAGGGATTTCGCTCGGGTCGTCGCTGGATTCCAACCCGTCGAGCGAGACTTCCTTCCATCGGCGGTGACGGAGTTCATTGAGCGCAATGCGGGTGGCGATCTTGTAAACCCATGTGATAAATTGACTGCGTCCCTCGAACAAGTCAAGTTTGTCCATCACGCGCAGGAGGTTTTCTTGAATGACGTCTTCAAGGAACGAATCGAAATGACCAGAGTCGGGGGAAAGCCAGCGGGATAACGCCCGTGGCAGGACGCGCTCCAGGATTCCGTGCAGGTCTGTAAGAGCGGAGTCGCGGGCATCGGGCGAGCGCAAGTCGTGGAGCCAAGTCTGGTTGTCGCGCGGCATGGTGTGATTATAGCGCATCCGACCGTGAACCGCAGACGTCAGGCCGTTATTCACCGTCCATGGTCGACGGTTTGCGGTCAGCCATTGTGTAAGAACTCCACCCCGACATGTGTCTTATCTAAAGTAGACTCAACTCGGAGGCAGTACCCATGAAATATGACGTGGCGATCATTGGTTCGGGCATTGGCGGTTCGACATTGGCAAGCGTTCTGGCGCGGAAGGGATTGAAGGTGATCGTGTTCGAAGGCGGGACGCACCCGCGCTTTACGATCGGCGAGTCGATGATCCTTGAAACGTCGGAGGCGATGCGGGCGCTGGCGGAGTTTTACGATGTGCCCGAGTTGGCGTATTACAGTTCGGAAAATTATTATCAGAACATCGGCACGCAGCATGGCGTGAAGCGGCATTTTAGTTTCGTGCATCACACCGCGGGACAGCATGTGAATGTGGAAAAAAGTTTGCAGGCGGTGATTCCGCGTTTGCCGTATGGGCATGAGATTCACATCACGCGCCAGGACTCGGATTATTTTTTGACATCGGTGGCGATTTCATACGGCGCGACGATCTCGCAGGGTACGTTCATCAAGGATATTGACGTGAAATCTGATGGCGTGGAAATTATCACCACAAAAGATGTAGTGTACGAATCGGAATATGTGATCGACGCGGGCGGAATGAAATCCATCCTTGCGCAGAAGGCAGGCTGGCGCCATCGTGAAAGCATGTCTCATTCACGCACGATCTTTACGCACATGATCGATGTGCCCTGCTTCAACAATGCGGGACCGTCGCAAGAAGAGTTTCATCATCCGTATCGTTTATCGGAAGGGACGCTGCATCACGTCTTCAAAGGTGGCTGGCTGTGGGTGATTCCGTTCAATAATCACACAGGCTCGACGAATCCGTTATGCAGTGTGGGCTTGCAACTCGACCCCAGGTTGTATCCCCAGCGGGATGATTTGACACCCGAACAGGAATTCCGCGAGTTCATCAAGCAGTTTCCCGATATCGAAGCGCAATTGAAAGACGCCCGCGCCGTGCGCGACTTCATGCGCATTGACCGCTTGCAGTATTCCGCACATCACATCGTTGGTGACCGCTTTGCCCTGCTCGCTCACGCGGCGGGCTTCATTGACCCGTTGTACTCCAAAGGTTTGTACGTCACCCATGCCAGCATTTTCCTGATGGCTCATTTGTTGTTGAAGGCAAAACAAACGGGCGATTATTCTGCCAATGCCTTTGCCGACCTTGAAACGATGACGCTTGGGTACATCAACATGCACGACAGGCTGGTGGCAAGTTCGTTCAAATCTTGGAGTAATTACAAACTTTGGCGGGTCTATTCCGTCGTCTGGCTGCAAGGCGCGTATCTCGAATATCTGCGTCTTATCATGAACCGCTTCCGCGCCAACGACGACCGCGAAAAATATCTTGAGTTGATGAAACCACATCGTTTGGCAGGCGGCGGCTTTAGCAAGTTCTTTGAAATCCAGGAACAGATCGACGCGCTGATGGACAAGGTCAACCCCGAAGATGAAGCGGACGTAGATCGCACCGTTGCAGAAATCCGCCGCCTCTTCGACGGCTTCCCGTGGATGCCCACCACCATCCGCGCATTGCTGCACGGCAAGAATCATCTGCCCGATAACAAACTGCGCCTCAATCTACTCAATCGCAAAGTCGGCTTCATGGGCAGTGGTATTTACCGCGATCACTTCTTCGGTGACGAGTCCATGCTCAACCTGCTGATCCTTGCCGCGAAGGATGAAATGAAATATTCAAAGCGCGGCATCCGCAAACAACGCAAGACCCGTGCGCGGCTTTCGTGGCAGATCAAGTAATGTTCGACACGCCCCTTCGCAAGGTCAAAGATCGGGTTGGCGCTCCGCTCGCCCGACGTCTGAGCCGTGTGCCTCCCATTGTCATTTCGCTCGTCGCACTCGTCGTCGCACTGCTTGCCGCGTGGTCAGCCTATCGTCAACTCTATCCCGCCGCGTTTGCTTTGTGGATTCTCAACCGCGCCCTCGACGGACTCGACGGCTTGATCGCTCGCATGCACAACAAGCAATCGGACTTCGGCGGATACGTGGACATCCTGACCGATTTCGTCGCCTACGCCGCGCTTCCCATCGGACTGGTGGCGGGTTCGCCTTCGAGTGAGCGTTACCTTGCCCTGGCTTTCATGCTCGCGTCCTTTTACATCAACACCGCCTCATGGATGTACCTCGCCGCCATTCTCGAAAAACGCGCCATGCACGGCGACGATACACAAACGACCATCGTTATGCCCGCAGGTCTCATCGGCGGATTTGAAACCATCATCGCCTTCGGAGTCTTCACCCTCTTTCCTGCCTATCTCACCACGCTCTACTCCATCTTCGCCATACTCGTCTTCATCACCATCGCTCAAAGACTTATTTGGGCAAAACGAATCCTAACCTGACACCTGGAACCTGAAACTTGGAACTCAAACTCAACTCCCCCGCCCCCGCCTTCACCCTGACCTCCGCCGAAGACGGCCAAGTCTCCCTTCGCGAAGTCCTCAAAAGCGGAAATGCCCTGCTCGTATTCCTTCGTCACCTGGGTTGAATTCCCTGCCGTGAGCATGTCGCACAGTTGTGCGACCGTCAAGTCGAATTTGCGGAACTCAACACCCGCGTTTTTGTCATTTCCTTTGGCACCCTCCCAGCCATGCAACAATGGCTCAAAGAAACCTGCGGCAATTTCACCGTCCTGCTCGACCGTGAGCGAAACGTCTACAACGACTACGGACTCGAACGCTCAAAACTGCGCTCGCGCAGTCCGCGCACAATATGGCTATACTTCACCCGCTGGCTGCAGGGACAAAGATTCCACGACTCGCACGGCGACGACACATCTCAACTTGGTGGCGACTTCATCGTGGACATGAATGGCAACCTGCGCTTCGTCTATCCCAGCCACGACCCCGCCGACAGACCGTCGGTGGAAAAACTCTTGAAAACGCTGGAAAAAATCTCACACGAAAGACCGCGGACGACGGACAATAGATCATAAAGGCTCATCATCCATCGTCCGCGGTCAATGGTCAATCGTCCAACCATGAACACCATCCCCTCCCACCTCGTCATCAACGCCGCCATCGAAAAGAAATTTGGCGAAAAATTCAAACTTGCCAGGTCTGCGTTTTTGTGGGGATCGGTCCTGCCTGACCTGCCGTTTGGTTTGCTTTCGTGGGGAACGCTTTTGTACTATCGCTTCATTCTTCAGCAGGATACCAGCAGTGTGATGGAGAACGTCATCCACCCTGCCTATTTCAACAACCCATTTTGGATCGCGGGACACAACTTCCTACACTCGCCCACGGTGCTCATCATCTACGCCATCCTACTCTGGCGCTTCGTGGACAAGGTCGGCACGCGCGGACATTGGTGGCTTTCCTTCGTCTTCGGCTGCATGGTTCACTCCGTCATCGACATCCTCACCCACTACAACGACGGTCCCGTGCTCCTCTTCCCTTTCGATTGGCACACGCGCTTCTACAGCCCCGTCAGTTACTGGGACACGGCGCACCACGCGAGTCAATTCTTCTGGGTGGAGTTGGGGATCAATATCCTGCTGTTGGGATATTTATTTTTGCCGAAGTTGATCCAAAGACTCAAGCGACCGCGGACGATTAACCACTGAACACACTCCCCACTTTCCACTCACTACCCCGCCACCTCAAACAAATGATCGGCAGGCAACTGCACAAAAACATTTTCGCCGTGCGCATACATCGGCGCGGGCATCGGCAGGCGCACGCGCGTCGTCACACTGCCCAGCCGCACCTGAAGCTCTAACGCCTCGCCGCGAAATAAACAACTCTGCACCACGCCCTTTAGAGAATGTCCTCTTTCCTCTTTTTGAATGCGGATGTGTTCTGGTCTGATGGCGAACACACTTCGACCGACCTTTGACTCATCCTTGAGTTTCACCCTGCCCACCTCCGCCGCCTCCAGCCACCCGTCGCCTGATTCGCCTTCGAGGAACAGATCCACCCCGACAAATTTTGCGCTCCGCACGCACGGCGGACGATGAAACAGCACATTGGGCTTGTCATATGCGGTGACTTCCCCATCCAACAAAATCGCCATACGGTCAGACATCGCCATGGCTTCGCTCAAATCATGCGTGACGAAGATCGTCGTAATGCCCAACTCACGCTGAATTTCACGGATCGCCGCCTGCAAATTCATCCGTACTGACGTATCCAAACTCGAGAGCGGTTCATCCAGCATCAACAATTTGGGATTAGTCACCAACGCCCGCGCCAACGCCACCCGCTGACCCTCTCCACCCGAAAGCTGACCCACATTGCGCTTCTCTATCCCAGGTAAGCCGATCAAATCCAACATGCGTTTCACTTCCCCATGAATCCCGCCCGCTGAAACACCCTGCATCTTCAACCCAAAGCCAATGTTCTCTTCCACATTGAAGAACGGAAAAAGATACGACTTCTGGAACATCAACACTGCCCCGCGCTTGTTCGGCTCCGTCTTCAGAATCGACTCGCCATCGAAGAGAATGTCGCCGCCATCGGGTCGTTCGATGCCCGCAATCAGTTTCAGCAGCGTGGACTTGCCCGTGCCAGAAGGTCCCAACAAGGCGACCATTTCACCGTCGTTGACGGAAAGCGAAAAATCCTTCAACACAGGCGCAGAGGCGTTGGGGTAGGTTTTGTGGAGAGAGGTGATAGTAATGTGGGTCATAAATTCCTTTTATGTCATTGCGAGAAGGAGCGGAGCGACGACGAAGTAATCCCCCACGATGATGAGATTGCTTCGCGGCGAAAGAGCATCGCCACTCGCAATGACATACTCGCTAATACTGCTCCCGAATCTCATTCCCGTGTCGCATCAACTCGCGCGCGGTGAAGGCAATGACCAGCACAGGCGGCAGGACGAATAACAGGGATTGAATCCCGATCGTGGATGGATTACCGCCCGAGGCGGCGGCGAATAACAAAATGGGCAGGGTAATAATTTTCCCGCCGCCGATGAGCAGGGTAAGCAGGTATTGACTCCATGAGATAAGGAAGGCAAATAATGTTGCGACCACCAAACTGGGAGTCATCATCCGTAGAGTGACGTTGAAGAAGATTTGCAGGGGGCTTGCGCCAAGCGCCAGGGCTTGATGTTCAAAGTTCTCGTCGTAACGGGCAAAGGCGCTGGAAAGGGTGAAGATGGTGTACGGCAATGTCGGAATCAAATGCGCCAGCACCACGCCGAAGATCGTCCCTGCCAAGCCGAGTTGCAGGAAGAGGATGTTGAGTCCCATGCCGATTGCCAGCGGCGGGACGACCGTCGGCAGGAAGAACAACAGCCAAGCCAACTGCCTGCCTTTGAATTGACGCAATCCCATCACACGGGCGGCGGGAAAGGCAAACAATAAGGAAAGCACAGAAACAATAATTGCGATCGTCAACCCATCACGCAGACCTGTCAACGTGCGCGAGTCGTTCAAGGCGCGGTCATAAGTGGAGGTTGTCCACTCGGTGGGAAAGGGTGCAGGGAAGAACCAACGGGTGGAGAATCCATAGGCGATGAAGAGGAGGAGAGGCGCGATGAGGATGAGGTAGAGAAGGAATCGGGTGAGGTGTTTCGAGGTCATTATTTCTTCTCCAACCTCAAACTCACCACTGCCACGAGCATGACGATGACGGTAATAATCAGGCTGAGGACCATGCCTTCGGAGCGGGCACGCAGGTCTGGGTCAAGGAAGAAGCGCAGGGCGAGGACAGGTAACGCTCGCGGGTAGCCGACTCCCAAAATGGCTGGAACTTCGTAACTGCTGAAGATAAATCCAAAAACAAGCAGGGAGCCAGAGAGCAAGGCAGGCGCCACTTGTGGAATGGTGATGTGGCGCAGTCGCTGCCAAAAGTTCGCGCCGAGATTTTGCGCGACGACATCGTAACCGATGGGCTGGGAGCGCAGAACGGCAAGGACGATGAGCGCAAGGAAGGGAATCTCTTTGCCGATGTAATGCAGGATAATGCCAATGCCGTAACGGTCACGCACGAGGACGGGAAACTGGTCCGTGGCGGTAATGAGACTGAGCGCCGCCGCCCAACGGGCAAGAAGCCCGCTTTGAGAGAGGAAGAGCAGGAGCGCGGTGGCAAAGACGAGATGAGGGAAAGCGAGATTCCAGTTGAGGGCGAGGGTGTCTGATTGCGTGCGGTGATTGTTGAGCCAGACGGCGACGAGCAATGCAAATGCCGATGCAAGCAGGGTTGCTGTGATGCTGACCCACAACGAAAATGCGAGCGACACCCAAAACTCCGAGTCGGCGGCGAGGGCGGCGCGATAAGCGCGGAAGGAAACGTCGCTTTGACCGATGACGCTGATAAAGCCGAGACTTTCTGCAATAGCATACAAAAGACTCGCGCCCAGCATGACGAGGATGAGTGTCAATGCTGGGGCGAGGGCGGTGTAGGGATTTTTTTGAATCTTGTTAAGCACGGCTTGGAGCTCAAAGTATGGATTCGAATTTCACGGGGGATTCAATGGCGCAGCGGCAAAGGGGACAGCAAACGCCTGACACCAGATCACCACAGACTTGTATTGACTCAGGTCAAGGTCGGCGGGGAGTTCATAATTTTGGTCGCCGATGTTGCCTTTCAACCTGCCCAGGCTGTAATAGCCTGGGATTTCACTGCCCGAAGCATTGGGCACGGGGTCAACGGGTACGAGGTAGACGTACAGATCGGGTCCGTTATCAACGGAGAAGTTTTGCAAACGCAAAATTCGGGTACTATCTGCCAGTTGATAGACAGCCGCTTCACCTGAACTTAAGTGCGCAAGGTTATAGAAGGAACCACGCGACAAGACCTGATCCGCCACAACCACAGGCGGATTTTCAACGGGCGCTTGCGGCTCGACAGCCTCGACGGTGGGGTTGGTCTCTGCTTCGGATGGCGTCCCACTGACTTCGACGACAGAAGTAGGCAACGGTTCGCTGACCGCTTTATCAATAAAAGCTGGAGAGAAGAACCACCAACCAAACGCAACTACAATCCCCAGGACAATAACGATACCAAGATAACCCCAGGGTGAACTATTTTTTCGGCGCATGATGTGTTCCTTTAGTAGATTTCCATCATTGCGAGACGCGCTCGTTGCGTTGAAGCAATCTCATGGTTCGCCGGGAGATTGCTTCACAAAGTGCGCTCGCAATGACATTATTTCTGCAAAACAAACGTCAGCCAATCCTGCTCGAGCAAGCCCTGGTATTCGGCGGCAGAGTCACCGACGAGTGATTTGGCAAGGTCTGAGGCTGGGGTGGCGGCGTCGCCCAATTTGGAAGCGGCAGTTTCGAGCGCGGAAAGAGCCGCAGGGTCCGTCACGCGGGTCACGTCAATGGCGTAGCCGAGTCCGAATCCATTTTCGGGGAGAATCTGCGCGGCTTGGAATTCGGGTTCGAGCAGGAGATTTGCCAACACGAGCGCGGCGGCTTTGTTGGGCGCGTTGAGCGGAATGGCGACATAGTTGAAATCGCCGATCATGTAGTTATCGAAGACGAAGGCGCGCGCGGTTTCAGGCATGCGACCATCGGCGATCCAGCGACCTGCGCCCGTGATATCTTGAGTCAGGCTGAGATCCACTTCGTTGTTGGCGAAAAGGTTGACGAGTTCGGATTCGTCTTTGGGGTAGGTCTCACCGCCCCGCCACAAACAGGGCTTCATCTCATTGAAGTAATCCCACAACGCGGGGGAGTGTCGATCCCACAGGGCTTGATCGAACGTGAGCCATTGCTTCGCATCGCCACTGAGTTCATAGAGCGCGCCTTTGGCAAAACGGGTACCAAGGAACCCGCCAGGTCCGGGCGCGATATAGGTGAAGCGACCAGGATTGGCGCACGCCCACTCTTTGAGTTCGGCGTACGAACGCGGCAGGTCTTGTTCATTCGTGCGGGCAGAATCGTAAACGAATTGCAACTGCGCCGAAGACCACGGGCTTTCCTGATTATCCACAGGATTACCGAAGTCAAGATTGATGGCGGGGTTTTCCCAGTCCACCAGTGCCGCGTTGGGAATTTTCTGCGCCCAATCCTTGTAGAGCATGTCGGCTTGTTTGAGCGTGAAGAAGTTCTCGCCGTTGATCCAGATCAAGTCCACTGAGCCAGGGTCGATGCCAGCCTGCTTTTCGCTCAAGACCTGATTGACCGCATCCGCCGTATCGGCGAGCGGGACACGGTTGAGTGTGATGTCGTAGCGTTTCTTCAAGGCTTTGCCGTAGAAGTTATCCACGTAGGCGTTGATGCTGTCCGACCCGCCCCAGATGTACCAGTTGACGGTCTGCCCTTTGGCGGCGGCGAGCACGCTATCCCAATCGTTGAGGTCGAATTCTGATGACGATGGTGCAGGTGAAGCACAAGCGGCGAGCAACAGAGCAAGGATGGTCATCAAAAAGATTATTTTCTTCATTTCTTTTCTCCTTTATTTTTTTAAACACAAGTACACCACGGTCACAAAGGAAAAACCTTGGTGTACTTTGTGTCCTTCGTGTTTAATTGCCTTTCGCAAAGCGATACTTCAAAAACGCACCCAACTCTTTCCCGATATTCGGCAACGTCTCACGCATGAAGAAATCCGCCACTTTCAAAATGGCGCTCGAAAATGTGGGATACGGGTACACCAAGCGATAAATTTTGTGCAGTGAAATCTTCTGGCTGATGGCAAGCGTGAAAAATGAAATCATTTCCGAAGCCAGCGGACCGACAATCGTCACATGCAGAATCTGCCCCGTCAGGCGAATCACATCGGCAATGATGAATCCATGCTCCACGCCGTCGGTGTAGCCTCTGTCAGTGTGGTCTTTGAAATTGACGCGAATGCGCTTGATGAGTTGCGGATGATATTTCTCCGCGATCTGTTTCTGCGTCAGCCCCACGTTCGCCACTTCAGGGTCGCTGAACGTGGCGTTCGGAAAGATCGGTTCCTTCTTCGCCAGCGGCAAAAACGGAAACGCGATTCGCTGGACGACACGCCGTCCCTGAGCATTTGCCGAATGCGTAAAAGCGGACGTGGGAGTCACATCCCCGATCGCATACACACCCTTGACATTGGTCTCGCCATATGAGTTGACCTGCACCCCCGTCCGCGCATCGACCTTAACCCCAGCCTGCTCCAGCTCAAGCGACTCGAGATTCCGCACCCGGCCGACTGCCACCAAAACCTTGTCCACGTCAGGGATTTGGATTTCCTTGTCGCCTTGATTCAACATCAATGTTTTCGTCGCTTCATCGAATGATTTCGCCGTCGCGCCATAATGCACGACAATACCCTTCCTCTCGATCTCAGGCTCCATTGCATCCGCCACCTCAGGGATGTATGTCATCAGCGGGCGTTTATCGAGTGCAAACATGGTTACTTTTGCGCCCAGTTTACAGAAGGCAAACGCCATCTCCAACGCAATGATCCCCGCACCCATAACCACCAAATGCTTCGGCATATCGCTCAAGTCGAACAGGGTCTCATTCGTCAATGTCCGTTCCCTGGGCAGCCCGGGGATTTCGATCACGCGCGGGCGCGCTCCCGTGGAGATGACGATATTCTCCGCGGTAAGTTTTTGCGTCCTGCCTGCTTTCAACGCCACTTCGATTTCCTTCGGTGCGGTGAACTTTGCCATGCCTTCGATGAAGGTGACGTTCTTCAGATGCCGCACTTCTTCGGTCTCTTTGTCGCGCAGGGCGTCACGTTTGCGGGTCACTTCGCGCAAGGCTTCATCGGGGTTCATCCCAGGCTTGAAGGTCTTCGCCAAATGGATCAACGTCTTCGACGGCACACAACCCACGTTCGTGCAATCCCCGCCGACCTGATTGCCTTCAATAAATGCGACCTGCTTGCCCAATCCCGCCAGCCCAATCGCAGCCGTCATCCCGCCCGACCCCGCGCCGATAACGATGGTATGAAAATGATTTGTCATGATGTGTAATCCTATGTATGAAACTCTGGTGGTTGAGTAGAGCGGGTGTTCGTCCCGCTCGTATCGAAACCACCGCTAAGCAAAGTAATTCCTGTTACGAATATTCTCTCAAAAACTGGTGGTTGAGTAGTGGCGCCAAAGAGCGGCGCCACTACTCAACCACCGAATTGGGTTGAATAGTTTTCGCTTCTTTCTTCTTAAACATCCGCGAAAGCGCAATACTCACAATAAAAATCGCCACCGAGAAGCCCAGCGTCACAGGGTTAAATTTAGGCAATGCCCCATCGAAACTTTCCACCGAAGCGCCAAAGCCGACAAAGGCAATCGTCCCTGGGATGGAGCCGAGCGCGGTCGCCAGGATGAACGCCCAATATTTTATTTTTAAGAAGCCCGCCAGATAACTTACTGCGTCATACGGCAGGAAGATGAAGCGCATCACCATCACCGTCTCGAAACTATTCTCGCGCATCCTCCGCGCATAACGTTGAATCCAGCCATCCGAGCCGTCATCCTTCAACAAGCCTTCACCGAAGAAGCGCCCCACATAGAACGCAATTGTGGATGAGATATTGCTGGCGACGATGGTGTACAGCACGCCGAGAACGGGTCCAAAAACAAAACCGCCCGCCAGGGTTAAAACGGTGGAGGGGAACAAAATCAACGGGCGCACCGCGTAGAGGATCACATAGATCAACACGCCCCACATACCGTTCTTCATGAAATCAAGCAACTGCTGGACGACCTGCAGGGGGGAGAGTCCGTTCGAGGCGGCATACCACTGGTAGAGGGCAACCAGCCCAACCCAAAAAAGAAGCGCAGTGATCTTCTGTCCGTTCCGTCGAATAAAAGTTTTATCGGCTGTCGTTTCCATAAAAATTCCTTTCCCTATTGGAAAGCAAGGCGCCTGCCATTCTTACCAAATTCGAGGCGGAAATTTACCTGCGTAAGAAACCCAAATCGATAACCATCTCAAGTATTAACATGGATATCGACCCGCTTTTACTCAAATCCCTGCTCATCATGGCGGATATCATCGAGGCGCGCGACCCGTACACCGGCGGGCATGTCTGGCGGGTGTCACAGTTTTCAAAACTGCTGGCGGTCAAGGCGGGGCTGCCCCACGGTGAAATCATAAAAACCAGCATCGCCGCCTACCTGCACGACATGGGAAAGGTGGGCATTCCCGACGACATCCTCAACAAACCGGAAGCTCTTACGGATGCCGAATATGCGGTCATCAAAACGCACCCATCCATTGGCGGCAAACTGCTCGAAGCGCACCCGCTGGCAGGGATTGTGTTTGAAGTTGCCAACCAGCACCACGAGCGCATGGATGGGAAAGGCTATCCCGCCGGGCTGCGCTGCGAAGAGATTTCACTGCCCGCCCGCATCGTCAGCATCGCCGACGCCTTCGACGCCATGACCAGCGTCCGTCCGTACCGCAGGGGCATGAGCATTGCCTCCGCCTTGGATGCGTTGAAAAACGGCGCAGGGTCCCAGTTCGATATGGAACTCGTCCGTCACATGTGCGACCTTGGGTTGACTGGCGACCTGGATCACATCGTCGGGCATACCGCCGAAGGGATTCCCGCCGTCACCTGCCCGCAATGCGGACCCGTGATCGCCGTTCCACGCAGTACAAAAGACGGCGATGTGATCTACTGCCGCGCCTGTCATGGCCAATTGAAGTTGCGCCAAAGCGGCGATACCTTTGAGGCGGAAATGACCGGCATGACGGACAACCCGCACCTGCTCGAACCCCGCGCCAATGAAGATGCTGTGAACGATGTTTTGAAAAGCCTCGCAAACTAAAAGAGACGGTCATCTGGCGTGACCGTCTCTTTTTCCTATACACTCTTCAAATATTCGCGGATGAGCAGCGCCACCGTCGCCCCTTCGCCTGCCGCCGATGCAACCTGCTTGGTACTGCCCTGACGCACATCCCCCGCCGTAAAGATGCCCGGCAGGCTCGTCTCCAAAAACATCGGCTCGCGCCCACCAAACGCGGGGATCTGCCGCCCGTCATGCACCAGATCATGCCCGGTCAATACAAATCCCCATTTGTCCAATTCCACACCCGTGTCGTTCAAAATGCTTGTGTTGGGGGTCAAGCCAATGAACACGAACACCCCGGCCGGGTGGATCGTTTCTGCTGTGCCGGAGTTTCGATCTTTGATCTCCACTTCCTTCAATTTGCCGCCCTTGCCGCTGAATTTCGTCACTTCGGTGTTGAAACGCACTTCGATCTGCGGATGGTTCAACACCTTCTCCTGAATCACCTGGCTGGCGGATAATTTGTCGCCGCGCACGAGCAGTGTGACCTTCTCGACGAACTTCACCAAAAACAGACTCTCTTCCGCCGCACTGTTCCCGCCGCCGATCACGGCAACGGACATGCCCTTATAAAACGGACCGTCGCACGTGGCGCAAAAATGGATTCCCGCGCCGATGAAATCGTCCTCGCCGGGCGCGCCCAAGAGCTTGTATTGACTCCCTGTGGCAATCAGCAATGCACATGCAGAATACTCACTGCCATCGGCGGTCTGCACGCAATGATAATTGTCGTGGCTGTGAATGCGCACCACATCCTGCGCCTGCAACATCTCCACGCTAAAGCGCTCCGTCTGCTTGCGCAACTGCAAGGCAAACTCCGAGCCCAGCACGCCTTCGGCGAACCCCGGCACATTGTCCAGCCGCTCGGTTGCCGCCGCCTGTCCGCCCAGCGCGGCGCGTTCGATCACCAGCGTATCAATTCCCTCGCGGGCAGTATACAGCGCAGCAGTTAACCCCGCAGGTCCACCGCCAACCACGATCAGGTCATAATGACTGCGCGAAGCCGTGGTCTTCAATCCCAGTTTCGCCGCCAGTTCCGCGTTCGACGGTTCGACCAAAATCGAGTCGTCCCCAAACTCAATCGTCGGGATGATGCGCTTGCCGTTGTTCTTCTGCAAAACATACGCCTCGCCCTCCTTATCCTGCTCGATGTCCACCCATTTGTAGGGGATCTGATGCTCGCCCAAAAACTGTTTGCTGCGCCTGCAATCGGGGCACCAATACGCGCCATACACGGTTATATCCATGGTTTCGTCTCCTTGTGAATGTTTGATACAAAAAATTAGAAAAGTCTTACTTATGTAAGGACTCGAATCTCATCACTTTCAAACTCAAAAAGGAGCCACCATGAAAACACACATCTGGATTCTCGTTCTCGGAATTTTATTGACCGCCTGCGGCACGCCCGCGCAGCCGACACAACCCGCCTCGGACTCCCCCGCGCCTGATCCTGCTACCGAGACATCTCCTCCCTCCTCGGGCGGGGAGACTCTCCTGCCAGCCGAGCCGCCTCCCTTCGGCGCCGAGCGCGAATTCACCACCGACTTCAGCAAACATTCCGTGCCGTACAGCGAGATCCTGTCGGGAGGTCCGCCCAAGGATGGGATTCCCTCGATTGACGATCCCAAGTTCCGGTCCACGAGCGAAGCGGACGAATGGTTGAACGATCGCGAACCCGTCGTCTTCGTCCAGGTCGGTGACGACGCGCGCGCCTATCCCATCCAGATTTTGATGTGGCATGAAATCGTCAATGATGTGGTCGGCGGCGAACCGCTGATGGTTTCGTTCTGCCCGCTGTGCAACACGGCGATTGCGTTCAAGAGCACATTCGATGGTCAGGTTCTGGACTTCGGCACGACGGGACGATTGCGCTTCAGCAACCTGATCATGTACGACCGCCAGACCGAAACCTGGTGGCAGCAAGCCACAGGCGACGCCATTGCAGGGCAATACACCGGCGCGCAATTGGAGTTTTATCCCGCCTCGATGATTTCCTGGGCGGATTTCAAGGAATTGCACCCCGATGGCAAAGTACTTTCGCGTGATACAGGGCGCCCGCGCGACTACGGCAGGAATCCCTATTTCGGCTACGACGATATCAACCAGGTCCCATTTTTGTTTCGCGGCGAAACACCCGGTCAATTGCCCCCGATGGCGCGCGTGCTGACCGTGGACTTGAACGGCGAAGCGACCGCCTATCCCTACGATGTGTTGAGCGAAGCCAGCGTGGTCATTGATACCGTCGGCGGGGAAGCCATCGTCGTTTTCTGGGCTGAAGGGACCGCCTCCGCGCTGGACACGACCAAAATCCCTGAAGGACGCGAAGTCGGCGCGGCAGTTGCATACTCAAGAGTCTTGGATCGAACAACTCTCGATTTTGAATTCAAAGATGGAAAGATTCTCGACACACAAACAGGCAGTGAATGGAACATTTTCGGTCAGGCGATTGCAGGCGAATTGAAAGGCAGGCAGCTCGAGCTTGTGGTTGCCATCAATCACTTTTGGTTCTCCTGGGCGGCGTTCAAGCCAGAGACGAAGGTTTATCAGCCATAATTTGGAGGATATAAAAGGATAAACCCGATAAAATGGAATTCACAACCGCAATCGGATCTGCCCAACGGGGTACATACATATCTGATATACAGGTATAAGTTTCGCCCCTCCTGGAGTATACCCACCAAATAAAGAATAAATTATCAAGAAATGACAAAATACCCCTGTACGTAGGGGTGTTTTCGTTATAAGCCATTCCCGTAAACAATCACATCACTTTGGGAGCAACCGGCAGTCCTTCCAGTCCAAAAATCATTTTGCTTTATACTGAAATCGAAAAATCCTCCCTCACTACCTTCCCATCGTCGTCAACGTTTTTAAGAACGCCACAAGTTGAGCTTGTCCATTGGGACCAATGTGAATCATTTCCAATTCACTATGTCCGCTGGGTGAGGCAGGCGCGAAGTGATAATGATTTAGCACCTCTTCGAGCGTGGCAAATTGACCTGCATGCATGAACGGCGCGCGGTTTGCCACATCCCGCAACGACGGGGTTTTGAAGGCGCGTTCCAGTTCTTCGCCCTCCGTAAGCATAAAGCGCAATTCCTTACAATCTTCGGGGGCGGCGTCACTGTATCTGCTCAGACAGTTGAATTCATCCGCAAGCACCTGCAGGGCGCCGCGTGTGCGCCCTGTGTCTTCGGGCAGGCCTGCCAACGCAGGCACGCCTGTGTTGTGGAAGTCGTTATCCGTCAGCAACGGACCGTTATGGCAACGCGTGCAGTTCGCTTCGTTCAAAAATAATTTCAAGCCTGCTCCTTCATCGGGAGTGAAAATGTCGCGGGCGGCAGCGATGTCATTTGCCAGAACCGCTTCCACGTAGAGATCGAAGCGCGAAGTCCCAGGCATGATGGTGCGCTCAAAAGCGGCAATCGCCTTGCCCATGTTGACATACACGAGCGTCACGGCTTCGCGGTCTGCCTCGCTCATGCCTGTCCAATTCGCGGCGGCAACTTCATCATCAATCGGCGCGGCGGGGATGGGGAAGTGGCTCTCATCTGAAAAATCAGGCAATGCGCCGAACAACACTTCGTACTCATCTTTGTAGTGCGCCTGAATCAACTTCACATAGAAGGTGCGCGTGCCGCCGTGCTCCACGGGGTTTTCCAATGGACCCAACGCCTGTGCCCATTGGCTATCCTTGCGCCCATCCCAAAACAGCCACGGGCTGTAGGCTGTGCCCGCAATCGGCATGGTGCGGCGGTCTGTCGTGCCGACGCCCTGCGCGAGTTGCAAACCATCCTGAAAATCTTTCGATGCGATGTGACAGGTGGCGCACGAAACTTCATTGTTCGAACTGAAACGGGTATCGGAAAATAATTTCGCGCCGAATGCCACCGCACGCGGATCATCGGCATATTGATTGGTTGGATCAGGCGGCAACGCAGGCAGGGACTCGATCCACAATGTGCGCATCAACTCCTCCTCCGCCTCAGACCACGGGGAGGTTTGATTCGCGCACCCAAGCAAAATCCCCGCCGAAAGCATGAGCAGTACGCCAGCAAGAAGCACTTTCTTTTTCATGCAATACTCCAACAAACTCCCTTCCCCCAAATTGGGGGAAGGGCTGGGGATGGGGGGAACTACCCGCCCAAAATAATGTTGAACGTGACGTTATCTTCCACGCCATCGGCGCTGATGTTGAACTTCACCTCCCACCAGCCGCCCATCTGAAAACGCAGACCTTCGACGAGATAATCGCCGCCGCCCATGTCCTGTGTCACCTGCGGTGACGTGGGCAGACCGTGACCGTGGTCAGGCATCCCGCCATCTACCAAAATGGTCGCGCCTTCCACAGGCTTGCCGTCAGCCGTTTCGACGTGCAAAATCCACGAGTGCATCGAGCCGACAGCGATCGGGTCTAGTTCGCTTTTGAATGAAACCACGAACGCGCCATTGTTCGTGGTGCGTGTGGTGTCGGTGTTCAGGTCACTGGTGGAAGTGCCTGACCCACCGCCATGCATTCGCTCCACCATCGGGTGCATAAAGCGCGGACCGAGGACGGGCATCAATACAAAGAAGCCAATAAGTACCAATACCGCCGTTACAACAGCAGTGACAATAATCGTTTTGTTCTGGGAATTCATGAAGAACCTTCCTTTGGTGTGGTATCTCTAAAACGGAGTGCAGACTTCAGTCTGCTGTTTCTGACGGACAGAATGATTGCGGATATTAATCGTCCTATATCCCCCAGTCAATTCGATTTTGGGGTTCTTTACAGAATCTTTATAAAGACTTTATTTGCGATTTACCTGATTTCGATACATTTAAGCGTATAAAAGGTACAATTTCCATATGACCAAAATTCTTGTCATTGACGACGAACCCTCCATCATAAATCTTGTGCAAGCCTACCTAAAACCCGAAGGATACGAAGTTTTCACTGCCGCAGATGGTGTGGCAGGTCTTAAAGCTGCCCGCACGTTCAAGCCTGACCTTGTCATTCTCGATGTCATGCTCCCCGGCATGGACGGATTGGAACTGCTCACCAAACTGCGCCGCGAGTCCGATGTGTACGTCATCATGCTCACAGCTCGCACCGAAGAAACGGATAGAATCGTCGGTCTCTCCGTCGGCGCGGATGATTACGTGACCAAGCCATTCAGTCCGCGCGAACTGGTGGCGCGAGTCAAGGCGGCGCTGCGGCGTCTCGGAGCAGGAACAAGCGCGGGCGGAGAAGGAGGTGTGTTGTCCTTTCGTCATGTACGCATTGACATTGGTGCGCGCCAGGTCACGGTGGAAGATGAATCCATCGAATTGACTGCCATCGAATTTGATCTGCTGCGCGCACTCGCGGAAAATCGCGGACGGGTGATGTCGCGCGAGCAATTGCTCGAGAAAGTGTGGGGTGGCGAATATTTTGGCGAAATCCGCGTGGTGGATGTGCACCTCGGGCACGTGCGCTCGAAGTTGGGCAACCCCGAGTATATTGCCACCGTGCGCGGTGTCGGTTATCGGTTTGATGATGAGGTGTTATGAACTATTTTCGTTCGCACTTAACCGCTAAATTATTTGCATCATATTTATTGGTGATCCTGATCGGCATGGCGGCAATTTGGATCACAACCCGCTTCACAACACCCACCGCATTCCAACGCCATTTACAATTTATGGAATCGCAATTTACGGGCAGTGAGATGATGATGGGGCAAGGGCAGGGGCGCAGACCGCAGGGCGGCATGATGGCTGATTTTTACCAGAACTTTCAGGCGTCGTTCAATGAGTCTCTACTGATTGCGTTCATTGCCGCTTCATTGGTTGGGTTGGTCGCGAGTTATGTGTTGAGCCGTAATATAATCGCGCCTGTGCAAAGCATGAAGAGCGCCAGCCAGCGCATTGCCGAAGGTCACTATGACGAACGCGTAGGTTCGCACGGCACGGATGAATTGAGTCAGCTTGCGGCAAGTTTCAATCAAATGGCCGAGCAGCTCGAACAGGTGGAAACGATGCGCCGTCGTCTCATCGGCGATGTGGCGCATGAACTCCGCACGCCGCTCACCGCCATCAAAGGTTCTGCCGAAGGGCTCATGGATGGCGTGCTGCCCGCGAACGATGAAACCTTCCAGCAAATCCACAACGAAGCCGAACGCCTCAATAAACTTGTCAGCGATCTGCAGGAACTCAGCCGTGTCGAGTCGAAAGCCATTTCATTGGATATCCACCCTGTGGATGTTTCCCGCCTCATTGAGACGACCCTCAAACGGATGCAATTCCAGTTCGATGAAAAACGCGTCGCTCTTAGCCTCAGCCTGCCACGCGACCCGATCCTTGTCCTCGCGGACGAAGACCGCGCGCTGCAGATCCTCACCAATTTGCTTGGCAACGCCTTGCAATACACCCCCCAAAACGGCACGGTGACCGTGACCGTCGTCCACGAAAAATCTGTGGCGAAATTCTCTATCCGTGATACGGGTATTGGAATCCCTGCCGAACATCTCGCGCACATCTTCGACCGTTTCTACCGCGTGGACAAATCCCGTTCGCGCACGCATGGCGGTTCGGGCATCGGGCTGACGATAGCGAAACATCTCGTAGAAACGCAAGGCGGAAAAATTTGGGTGGAGAGTGAGGGTGAAAATAAAGGCAGCGAATTTATCTTTACCCTGCCTTTGGGGGGATAATTTCAAAGCAAAAACCGACCAACAACAAAAAGGAACCTGATGGAAATAATCCACCAGGTTCCTTTTTGTGTGCCAGATCTCAGCAGGGATTTGGCTATTTGGCAGCAATCCCATCAAGATACGCGATCAATGCCTGCGTCAACGCGGCAGATGCGCCGTTGCTGTTACCAGTTTCACTAGGCGTTTTGCCTTCCTCTGCCTGACGGGTGGCGCGCGCTTCAGGTGAAAGACTCTGTCCCTGCCCGCCGCCCATACCTGTTCCTTCACCCGAGCCGAGGGTGATGCCGTTGGCGGCTGTCCACTCTTGCATGGTGGTGGAGGTCAATTGCAGGGCGCGGATGGCAGCGATTTGTTCTGACGTCATGGTCGCTTCGATCTGGGCGAGCACGGCATTGGTTTCAGCAGTGGCGCTGGCGCCAGAGCTGGTCAGGCTTTGGAGCGCCTGCCATAATGGGAGCAATTGGGCGGCTTGTGCGGGAGTGATGGCGTTGGGCGTCTCTGCAAGCATGAGCGAACCGAGGGTGAGTTGCAGGCGCACGGGCAGGGCTTCGGGGTAGGTCGTATCCAGATTGGGGCTGGCATATGGCTCATTGGATGGCGAAACAGCCTCGGGTGAGTCAGAAGCGCAGGCGGAGATTGCCAGCAAAATGATCAAGATGGGGAGGATAAAAAGTTTGCGAGTCATGTCAGTTTCCTTTTTTCAATGATTATTCGTGACGCAATGCCACGATGGGATCGAGTATGGCGGCTTGGGTGGCGGGGTAGTATCCGAAGAAGATGCCGATGGCTGCCGCCGCGCCAAATGCGAGCGGAATGGAGAGCGGGACGAGGGCGGTGCGCATTTCGCCGAACGCGCCAAAGAGCAGTGAGCCGCCCACACCGAGAAGGACGCCCGCCAACCCACCAACGAGGCTGAGGATGATGGCTTCGAGCAGGAATTGGGTTTGCACGTCGTTCGGGCGCGCACCGAGCGCCATGCGCAAACCGATCTCACGGGTGCGCTCGGTGACGCTGACCAGCATGATGTTCATGATGCCGATACCGCCAACGACGAGCGAAACGCCCGCCACCCATGCCAGCAGGTCGCGGAATGCGGCGGTGGCGGCTTCTTGTGTGGCGATGATGTCTTGCTGGGTTTGGATGGTGAAATCGGGCTTGGCGGGGTCTACATCATGCCGCGTCGCAAGCAGACTGGTGATCTGGGTGGTGACACTGTCGATCTTTTCCTGGCTCTCCACTTTGACGTAAATCGTTCGGACGGCGTCGGCACGCATGACCGAGCCTGTGGTCATATATTTTTGGAAGACCACACTGATCGGCAGGTACACGCGTCCGTCGTAGTCAATATCCGCGACGACGCCTTTGGTTTGCATCACACCAATGACGGTCAGTTTGGTGCTGTCAACGGTGATGGATTGCCCCAGTGGGCTTTCTTCGCCAAACAAATCTTTTGCCAACCCTGCGCCTAATACAGCCACTTTGAGTTTTCGGTCATTTTCCGCTTCGGTGAAATACACGCCTTCGGCAACGGAGTAATCACGTACAGCGGGGAAGTCTGCTGTGGTGCCGACAATGGCAATCGATTCGAGTGTGATGCCATTGGCTTTGACCGTCTGCGGGGCAGGCGCTTGTTCGGCGGAAACACCACTGATGCCGATGACTTGCTCAGAGATGGCGAGGGCATCTTCATATAAGAGTGTACGCGCCGCCCCTGGCACGCCGCGCATGGGCGAGACGATGAGCAGGTTGGCACCCAGTGAGTTGATCTGCTCCGCAATGGCGGCTTCTGCGCCCGCGCTGATGGACATCATCACAATGACTGAAGCAACGCCAATGATGACTCCCAATGTGGTCAGGAAGGATCGGACTTTGTTGAGCATCAACCCTTCCCAGGCGATGCGTAGGATTTTTTGAAATTTCATGATTGTTTCTCCGCACAGTGACCGTCATCCACCGTCTGCCCATCGCGGACGCAGATGATGCGCCCTGCGTGTTTGGCAATATCAGGTTCATGCGTCACCATGACGATGGTCACGCCGCTTTTGTGCAGGGTGTGTAGTAAATCCATGATCTCCACGCTGGATTTTGAATCAAGGTTTCCTGTCGGCTCATCGGCAAGGATCAACGGCGGGCGGTTGATAAGTGCGCGGGCAATGGCGACGCGCTGCTGCTGCCCGCCAGAGAGCTGGTTGGGGTGGTGATGCATCCGTTTTTCCAAGCCTACGGAAGTCAACACGTCAGCGGCGCGGGTTCTCTGTTCTTCACTGCTCAAATCCACGTTGATGTCGTAGAGCATTGGCAGAAGCACATTGTCCAATGCGGAGAGGCGCGGCAGGAGGTTAAACGATTGAAAGACAAACCCGATCTTCTGATTGCGGACATCCGCCAGTTCGTTCTTATCCAGCCCGCTTACATCACGCCCATCGAGCAGGTATGTGCCTGAGTTCGGGCGATCGAGACAGCCGATGATGTTCATCAGAGTGGATTTACCCGATCCGCTGGGTCCCATAATGGCAACGAACTCACCGTATTGAATGGACGCGCTCAGATCGTTCAGCGCGAACACCTGTGCTTCGGGGTCGTCGCCGTACACTTTCGTCAGGCGTTGCAATTCGATGAGCGGATTCATTCGGTCTCCACCACACCCGTGCTCACAACATCCCCTTTTTGTAATCCTTCCAAAATTTGCACATTGGCAAAATCGCGCAAGCCGATCTTCACAGGCGTCATTTTGAGCGTGCCATCTGCTTGCAGGACGAAGACAGCATACGAATCTGGGGCGAGTTCGCGCAAGGCTTGCACAGGGATCAGCAAAGTGGATTGGGCTTCGCCCGCCACCACCTCAATTTCGGCTGTCATACCGCCGAGGAAGTTTTGCCCCGCTGGGAGGTTTACCTCCGCCCATACGCTGACATAGGGTGTGCTGCTGACGACTGCCAGTTCGGGGTCCACACGTGTGACGATGCCTTCAAAGGTTTGCTCAGGGTAGGCGTCAAATACAATGCGCACGGGCAAGCCTGACTGCACAAACGCGAGGTCGGTTTCTTCCACATAAAAGTGGATGAAAAACTCATCGGAGGCAATCGCAACCACGGGCGCAGTCCCGACCGCCTGACCAACGGAAGCATTGACACTGGTCACCGTACCCGCTGTCGGGGCGGTCAGATGCGTATTATCCAGCGAGTATTGAGCCGATTGCACGGCGAGGCAGGCGGAAGTCAATTTCGAGGTTAATGTACCGTAAGAGGTCAGGTCGGCACACGGGTCGGTATTTCCGCTCAAGCGCGAGTAGTAGATGCGGGCATCTTCCAGTGCCAGTTGAGCAGAGCGCACTTTGGCGCGCGCGAGGTTGACCATATCATCGGTGGGAAGATTGACCGTTTTCACAATTTCGCCTGTCACAGCGTCTCGGTACGTCAATGAAAAAGTAGCGGGAGCATATTCGTTGACGTATGCGGAACGCGCACTGTTCAAATTGGTTTCGGCGCGGGTTACGGCATCTTCTGCAAGAGTGATCTCTTCGGCAGATGCATTGCCCGATTTCTTCTCGTCCAATGTGTGCTGGGCTTCGAGCAGGCGAACTTCTTCGTTATAGGCCCACGGGCTGATGAGATATTGCAGTTCGGTGGCGGCTTTATCGAGGCTGGCTTGGGCGTTTATGCGGGCGATCTCCGCATTGGCAAACGCATCGGGCGAGATCAAAGCTTGCAGGACGAGTTCCTTCTCGGCAAGGGTCAGGCGGGCGGCGCTGTCATCGAGGGCGACCAATTCCGCTCCCTGCTCCACTTCCGCGCCGACCTCCACTGGCACACGGACGACCGTGCCGCCTGTGCGAAATCCCAACTCCACGCGCGCGGCGGCGACCAAATTTCCAGACCCATTCACAGTAATGGAAAGATCCCCCGTGCGGACTTTTGCCGTTTGCAGGGGCGCCTCAGTGGCAGCTGCGGTTTGCGAAGTCGTTTGCAGGCTGTATCCCAAAACACCGAGGGCGGCAAGAAGGACAAAAAGGAGCGGCAGGCTCCAGCGTTTTTTTAGCAGGTTGCGCATGAGTTTCTCCAGACGTTATATTTTCTGAAGGATAGCAAACGCATGTAAAGGTTGTGTAAAGAATGATAGAAGGGTGTGTCAAGAAAAAAGGTCTCCGACCTGAGTTCAGATCGGAGACTGCGCGCAACGATCGATCGGAGAATCCTGTTGGGTGTGAGGCGATCCTGTCTATTATCTTTACGCTGATTTCGATGGGTGTTATGATGTTACAAAAACAAGATTAGTACTCAACCAACATAAAGATACAGGCTACGCTTCCTGACATGACTGATTCTTCTTTTCCCATCAAAGGTTTACAAGACTTTGAATTCCTGCGCGGACTGGATCACGCGACTCTTGCGGCTCTGTCGAAGAGCGCGGTATGGAAAGTGTTTCCACCCAATGCGGTAGTGTTTTGGGAAGGGGATACCGAATCCATTTTATATTATCTGCAATATGGTTCATTGAAAGCCCTGCGAACCGCGTCTGATGGACGGAAACAGGTGTTGCGTTTTTGGGATGCAGGCGAGGTATTCAATGAGATCGGCGTGCTGGCGAAACATCCCAACCCTGGAACGCGGTGCGTTGGAAGAGGTGGTAATGAAGTATCCGCAGACGGCGTTGCAGATCATTGGCAACATGGCAGATAAGATCATCAGCCTAGTCACGCTTGCGGTGGACTTGTCGTTGAAAACCGTGTAAGCACCCTTTGCCAAACTTCTGCTGGATTCAGCCGAAGGGGATGTGATCGAACGCCGCCGTTGGAGAAATCAAACCGAACGTACCACACATTTGGGCACTGTGCCCGATGTGCTCAGCCACGTCCTCCGCGAACTGACAAAGGCTGGGCTGATAGAAATGGATAAGCAGTACATCCGCATTCTGAACCACACGGGCGTGGCGGAGCGAGCCATGCTTCGGGGAGAATAAAGATTGGGTTGAAAAACCCGACAAAAGTCGGGGTATGAAGCGGGGACTTCCATTAAAGTCAGGCATATCAAAGGAGACGATATGTCTGAGACAAGTCAAATCTATTTTGTTGAAACCAAATCAAAAGCGGTCTTTGCGGCAGATGGACCCAAGCCGCAGTTCTTGATCGACACGCCAAAGTTCAAGTCGCTGGTGGTGGGGCTGGAGGCAGGCGGGCAAATTCCCGTTCACCCGAGTGAGGCGGCGATGTATCACTTTCTCGAAGGCGAAGGCTTGATGACGGTGGACGATGAAACCTTTGCCATCAAACCCGGTGTGACGGTAGTGGTGCCGAGTGGCGCAAAACGCGGCATGAATGCAAAGACGCGCATGGTGTTTCTGGGCGCGAAGGGAGAGCAATAATGAATGCACCCAAACGCTATCATCCCGTTCAAGTTACCTTGCATTGGCTGGTTGTGTTTCTGGTGGTTGCCGCATTTGTGATGGGCAAATCCATGAGCGGGCTGCCAAACGATGCGAACAAACTTATGCCGCTGGCATCGCACATGGGTGTGGGTTTTTTGACGCTGGTGGTGATCGTGACTCGGTTCATCACACGCATGAAACTCCCCAAACCTGCACATGTCACCGCAGGCAATGCCTTCTTCGATTGGATCGGTAAAGTGGTGCATTACGCCTTGTATCTGCTGGTCTTTCTGACAGCGGTCAGCGGCATGTCGCTTTCGATGCAGGCGGGTCTGGTGCCAATTGTCTTTGGCGGTTCAAGCGCGCCGCTCCCTGCGGATTTCTTCGATTTCACAGCGCGGATGCTGCACGGCTTCATTGCGCCTGCTTTATTGCTGCTCGTCTTGTTACACGTCGGCGCGGCGCTCTATCATCAGTTCCTGTTGAAAGATAACCTGCTCGCCCGCATGTGGTACGAAAAATAATCGGATTAAAAAGAGCTCTTCCCCAATTTATGTGAATCGAACGTGTAGTGCGGGGTTATATTTGTATGGACACCATCAATCTGCCTTATCTGCTGCTGAATACCCGCCTATTTATCATCGAGGAAATTCAAACCGAGGAACACGAACTCTGTCTCACCCTAGAGAGCACGGTGGTTCAGGGGACCTGTCCAAAATGTGATCAGGAAAGCTGGGGGGTCGTCATATCAGATTGGATGCAAGCCAATGACATTCAGGCGACCGCGCTCCAATGCTGGACGTCTCTACAGAAAAGTTACGGTGTCAATGCCTGCACCCTGATGAGCAACCAACTCATGCCCTCCGCCTGCGAAACAGACATCACCGGCGTGGTCTCAATGTATGCTCTGCAATTGGCATCCGACTCCCCCGGCGCGCTCGTAGATTGGAACAAAAACTATAATGATGATCCTGGCAGTTGTGTCTTGTTTCATTGCGGTAACCGGGCCAAAACCTTTATCCCGGATATTTAAATAAAGACCACCTCGATTTTTGGAACCACCCTCGGCGAAGAAAATACATATGGAGCAATGGCGGGCCGAGCCGTAGCCGGACCGATGACCTACGCCCGTGTCTGCACAGGTGATGTCAACGGTATGATCCGGGACTACACCGATGTGAACTGACCAACACCCCGCTGTGTGGACACCTTCGGGAATCGCGCCGTTGTCCACACAGCGGAATTGCAGTAACTACTGGCATATCTATGCAAAAATGGATTCGAACATCACGTTGCAATGACAATGGGACATGTAGCCGCGGCCCTGGATGAAGCTTTTCCACGTACATGGGTTGGGAGAATTACACCCACCTGTAAATCTGCATATCCTCGTTGCTTAAGAAACACTGTAGTAAATCAGGCTGGGCAGGCGTTGCCTGATTTACTACGGTGGAACTACCCGCTAAAGCTTCGGCAGCAGATAATCATAAGCGCTCAACGCAGCCTTGGCACCTTCGCCAACCGCAATGAGTACCTGCTCGGCGTAGCAGTTCGTTACGTCACCCGCCGCGAAGAGACCGGGGATGTTCGTGCGGCATTCATTGTCAACGATGATGCGTCCCTGTTTATCCAATTCGACGAGCTTCTTCACCATGTCCGTGTTTGGAGTGAGCGCTTTTTCCACAAACATGCCGTCGGCTGGATATTCCCTGAGTTTGCCGGCCTTGTCCTTGAGGATCAACGTTCGGGCATATTCATCCCCCTGCACTTCCACGATCTCGCAATCCTTCATGATTTTCACATTGCCGGCTTCCTGCAGCTTTCGTCCCAGCGCCGATCCCAGCATGTTGTCATTGGCACAGACCATCGTCACTTCCCTGGCAATCGTGGAGAGTTCGCCCGCCGAGCGCAAGGCCAGTTCCTCCTCACCGATTACGATCACGGATTTGTCAATGAAGAGCGGCGCATAGGACAGGGCCGAATAGCATAATCCCTTCATCGTAAACTCTTTTTCGCCGGGCACATTCATGCGCACCTGGCGCGTTCCCGTGGCAAGGATCACAGCCTTGGCTTCCAATGCCGCGCCGTTTTTGGTTGTGACCACAAAGTGCTCCCCCTTCTTCTCAACCTTCTCAACGGCTTCAATGTGGCGGGCAAAATCTTGATATTCCAGCTCGGTGCGGAACTTGTTGACGACCTCCAGCCCCTTGATGACCTGGTAATCTTCGATCCAAGGCAGGGCGAGGCGATAATTGGTCTTGCCACCGAGGTCCTTCGATACGAGCAGGACATTCAGTCGTTTACGGATGGCATACACCGCGGCTGTCAGACCTGCGGGTCCGCCTCCGATGATGATCAAGTCGTACATGGGTTTTCTCCTTTCGCCTAATAAGCGGCCTTGATCGTTTCCATATCCACTTCGGTATGATCGTCATCATCTGCGGGCGGCTCGGCGATGAAGCCCTCCTCCATCATGCACTTCGTCATGTCGCGTGAGCGTTTGATGATCTTCGAAGCACGCTGGAATTCCTCCTCGTAGGTGGTCTCCATGCGTGCCAGTCCCTGCTCGATGGCCTTCATGGCCACGGCAGCGGCTTCCCTTGGAAAGACCTCCCAGTCGTCCATATCCGGCAGGATGAAGTCAGGCGCGAGGCGGTCACCGACGTGGTTCGCCATGGCCTGCGCGGCGGCAAAGCACATCTCATCCGTGATCGTGCGCGCGCGGACATCCAGCGTGCCGCGGAAGATGCCGGGAAAGCCCAGCGAGTTGTTGACCTGATTCGGGAAGTCGGAACGCCCGGTTGCGACCACGGCCGCACCTGCCTCTTTCGCCACCCAGGGCCAGATCTCAGGCACCGGGTTTGCGCAGGCAAAGACGATCGAGTCTTTTGCCATCGACTTTATCCATTCCGGGAGAAGCACATCAGGCCCGGGTTTGGAAAGACCAATGACCACGTCCACGCCTTTCATCGCATCGGGAATGTCGCCCTCACGCCCTTGTGCATTGGTGATGTTGCACAGTTTCCATTTGTCCTTGTATTCGGCCTTGCGCATCTTGATGTCCTTGCGGTGTTTGCCGAGGATGCCCTTGGTGTCGACCACATAGCACTTGGCGGGGTCGGCGCCCCAGCCGAAGATCAGGCGCGAGCAGGCGACGTTCGATGCCCCAGCGCCGATGAAGGCAATGCTGACATCTTCCATTTTTTTACCGACCACCTTCAAGGCATTGATGAGTCCCGCCAATGTCACTGTGGCTGTACCCTGCTGGTCGTCATGCCAGATGGGAATCTCCGCCTTCTCGCGCAGGGTATCGAGGATGTAGAAGCACTTTGGGTTGGATATGTCTTCGAGGTTGACGCCGCCAAACCCGGGCTGGAGCATGATCACGGTGTTGATAATGGCGTCGGGGTCTTTGGTATCCAGCATGATGGGAACGCCGTCCACGCCGCCCAGATATTTATACAACAGGGCTTTGCCTTCCATGACGGGCAAGCCTGCCTTTGGTCCGATATCACCCAAACCAAGCACACGTGTCCCATCGCTGACCACGGCAACGGTATTCCACTTGTTGGTGAATTCGTAAACCAGTTCAGGGTCGGCCTGGATGGCCCGGCAGGGCGCGGCGACACCGGGCGTGTACCAGATGGCAAAATCATCGAAACTGTGGACGGTGCATTTGAGGTTGGTTTCGATCTTCCCCCGGTAGAACGGATGCAGTTTCATTGCATCGGCAGAGGGTTTCTTCGCTTTTGCAAGCAGTTCCTCTGTATTCATGTTCTTCCTCCTTCTTTTATAATCCTTTCCTTCGCAATGACTCTTCGCGGAGGGCGATCATCACTGCGCACAAGTCGAGTCCGCGCTTGCAGGCGCCGCGAGAGGCTTCCATGACGGGATCAGACCAAAGGGTCCGACAGTGAAGCGCCTCTTCGTCATTCAGCATCACAAGCTGGATCAGGCTCGACAGCGGGACATCCATGTCTGTATGTGTTTCAATATCACAGTCATTACAGGCATGACAAACATGGACATCCTGTCCCGTGGCTTTCTTAACAACGCCTCGCAGAGACATGGCATCTTATGCCGGTGCCATTTCATCCGCTGGTGCGGGCGCGGCAAAACCTCTCGGCAGGACACCGCCTTCGGTGATGATGCGCGGCACGATGTCCTCCCAGCCGACCGCCATGATGTGCAAGCCGTGAACACCCTGGCCTTCGAACTTCTTTATCTTTTCGATCAACTCGAGTGCGATCTGTACTCCTTCCTCCTGTGCATTGCCATCCTTGCCGGCGCGCTCCATACGTGCCATGAGATTGAATGGGATGGAGACGCCCGGCACTTCATCGTGCATGTATTTTGCCATCTTGAAAGTCTTGAGTGGCGTGATGCCGACAAGGATATAAACCTTGTCCAGAATGTTGCGCTTGGCAAGTTCGTTCAGCCAGACTTCCATGTGCTCCACGTCGTAGACCAGGTTGGTCTGGAAGAACTGCGCGCCCGCGTTGATCTTTTTGTGCTCGCGTAATGCCTGAAACTTCGGCTCGCTTGCAAAGGGCGAAGCTGCCGCACCAAGGAAGTATTGTGGGGGGGTCTTGATCTCGCGTCCGTCCATGTATCTGCCTTCGTCTCGCATGCGGCGCAAAATCCACAGCATTTGGATGGAGTCGACGTCGATCACGTCCATTCTGCCGCGCGGGCTGGGAGCCATCTTCATCGAGTCGCCGGAAATGCACAGGATGTTGCGGATGCCAAGGTCATAGGCGCCCATGACTTCCGATTGCAATCCGACACGCGTGCGGTCACGCGCCGCGATCTGCATGACCGGTTCCGCGCCGCGATCGAGCGCCATTTTCGAGCAGGCCCAGGAGGCGGTACGCGGTGAAGCAGACGGGTTGTCGGTGAAGTTAATGGCGGCGACGTAGGGTTTTATCTTCTCGATGTGAATGCACATCTTGTCGGTCTTGCAGGAGACGGGCGGTGCGACTTCGGCAGTGACGACAAATTCTCCAGCCTTGAGTCTGCGTTCGAGTTCGGAGACAGGCCCGACATAGTTCGGAGCATGGTATTGGTTATCACCCTGCCACCAGTCGGGTTCGCGGATCGGCTCGAAGATGTCGTCCCACATTTTGTAGCGGACTTCCTCAGGTTTGAAGAGCAGTCCGCTGGCGACCTTGCCCACCCCGATCTCCTTCACCCTGCCGAATACATCGCCCCATGTTTCCGTGCCCACCTTGTCCCAATCGAGCGGCGGCAGGACTTCAAGCAATTTTTCTTCCCGTCCCATTCGGAAGGAGCGTTCATAGATCTTGTACCAGATGCACGGACGGGTCTCATCCACGTAACAATGTTCCTTGGTCGAACCTCCGCATGGACCATTGCGTTCGCCTTTGGGGCATTCCATCGGGCAGATGAAGGCTGTCTCCTGAAGCAGGCAGTTGCCGCACATGCGGCATCCGAAAAGCGGGCCTTTGATGGCCTTTTCGATTGTTGCCAGCGCGCGGCGGTTGAACGGCTCGCGCTTGAACGGCAGGTACGGCGGCTGCCAGCGGCGACCGGGGGTAAATACGGGCATGGGTGCCTCCTTCGGAGAGACGCTGGGCCGCAGACGGTCAACGGTCTGCAGTCCAGCGTCCACCGTCTAGTTCATCAAATACGAATCCGCGTAGATGACCTTGTTTAGCAGGATCTGCGTGGTCTTCCAAATCGCGGACTGTTCGGGGTCGGACAGGTCGAAATCCTCGATCTGTGGTTCTCCGCCTGCCGCGATTCGATCTGCAATCTTATTGTAGACACTGGCGAGCGGACTACTAGTGTCTTTCGTCTCTATCCAGTGGATGACCTTATTCTGTTCTTCATCGAAAGGATTGGCGATCATCATCTGCAAGCCGACGCCCATCAGCATGGCCAGATAGACGCGGTTGACGAGCGGACGGTTCTCGTTCGGGACGGCGTTCGAGACGTTCGACAACCCGACCGAGATGTTGGGGGCGGGGTCCCAGGCATATTGCAAGGTCCGAACCGTTTCGATGAGATGCGGGCAGTATTGCTGGCAGCCGGAAACGGTCAGCACAAGCGGATCGATGATGAGATTCTCCATCGGCAGGTCGATCTCCAACATACGGGGAATCAGCGTCTCCACCGCGATGGTGACACGTGCATCCGCTTCGACGGGGATGCCTTCGCTCCGCATCGTAAGCGCGATGACCCTGGCGTTGTACTTCTTCGCCAGCAGAGGAATTTTCTCCAGGCGTTCAGGTTCGGCCGAGGTTGAGTTTAGGATCGGCTGTGCCTTGGTGATCTTCTGCAAGGCCGCCTCCATACCATCGACGTTGGTGGTGTCAATCGAAAGCGGTACGTCCACGACAGTTTCGACCGTTTCCACGATCCACGGGAAGACCTCCGCCCAATCCTTCTTGCGCGGACCGAGGTTGATGTCGATCGCCTTCGCACCGGCCTCCACCTGCTTGACTGCCAGATCCATGAAAAACTCGCGGTCCCTGCCGGCCAGTGCCTCCTTGACCTTCTCGGAAATGATGTGAATGTTTTCGCCAATGATATACATACCTACCTCCTTCTTGGTTGAGTGCAACTCGTTCTTAGAACTCGTCGGCGCGCGGTTTGAGACGCATTGTCATAAAAACGACATCCGCGCAATCGCCATCGGGGAACATGAAATAATCTTCGAGGATGCACTGTGAGACAAAACCGAGCTGCTCGAAGGCGCGTACAACTTTTGTCTTGTCGGCAATGATCTCTGCGATCAGGGTCGAAAGTCCCTGTTTGCGGGCAAATTCCACCAGCACGCGGATCATTTTCATTCCAAGCCCGCGCTTGCGATACTCCTTTGAAAGGAACAGGCGCACTTCCGCAATATGCCGCTTGGGACCCTTGAAGAAATGCAGAGAGCCGCTACCCACGGCATGCTCCTTGACGAGCGCCAGCAACGGCAGGGCCTCGTCATAGTTCAGGTTGTCACACCATTCCTGCAAGACCTGCGGGTCTTTGACATCGTGCCGAAAGTAGCGCATATCCTCCTTTCGAACCGGCAGAAAGAGTTCGTCCAAATGCGGGCGGTCCGTTTGAACCATGGGTCTCAGTAACACGTACACTCCATCCTTGAGTGTTACCATCTCTCGAAAGGTTTTGATCTGGTCTGGCAGCATGGTTGTCTTCTCCTTGTCTACCACGGCTGAACCGCGGAACATCAATTCTTTTGCAATGCAGCTTTCACAGACGGGAATCTATCCATGTCCGTATGCGGCAGAAATAATGCGGATGTGAACGCCTCATAAAAGGAATTATCCGCTGAAAGTTCAATATAGGTCATGCGTTTTGCGATCTCGGTAATCCGTTCGCGCCGGTGCCAATCGAGCAGCGCATAATACGCGCCTTTCACAGAGGTATTGCCAAGAAACTCAAAGCGTGACCAGTCCATATCGGGTAAAAGGCCGATCTGTACCGCTTTTTCAACATTGATGTATTTTCCAAACGAGCCGCCCACCAATACTTTGGAAACAGCCTCCAGCGAAATCCCGACCGTTTCGGCAAGCACAGAAAACCCCGCATAGATGGAGGCTTTGGCACGCAATAAATTATCAACATCAACCCTCGACAGGACGATATCCTCACCCGCTTCGGACTCTTTACTCCACGCGACAACATACTCGCCGCCGTGCGTTCCTTCGCGGACCCTTGAACTGTTTGCCATTAAATTAACGTTCCCAGCCTTATCCAGGATGCCGGTTAAGAACGCCTCGGAAAGCAGGGAGATCAATCCACTTCCGCAGATTCCCTTCGGCCTCCCCGCGCCAATGACGCGGTACGTCGGTTCGAGCGTTTCGCTGTTGATCCATACCTCTTCGATGGCGCCTTGCGTCGCCCGCATACCGTTGACGACACCCGCCCCTTCAAACGCAGGTCCTGCTGAGCACGCACAGGTGACCAGCCAGTCTCGATCACCCAAAACAATTTCGCCGTTTGTTCCGACATCGAGGAACAAGGTTGTGTCTTCGGCTGTATCCATACCGGAAGACAGCACGCCCGCGGTGATGTCCGCACCTACATAACTTGCCACACCCGGCAGGCAATCTACACTGGCATCGGGGTGTATGTTCAAACCAACCTCGCGAGCTGTCATCACAGGCGGGTGGTTTACGACGGTAATGAATGGCGATACGCGGATGCTTCCCGCAGAGATGCCCAGTAACAGGTGCATCATTGTGCTGTTGCCCGCAATGGTCGCCTTGACAATACTCTCCGGCTTTGTCTTCACTCGCTTACATGCTGTTTCAAGCAGTGATTTCATGGATTCGAGCACGCGCTGACGGAGTTCCTGTCCACCGCCGCTCTTGTCGGCATAAATAATGCGTGAGATCACATCTTCCCCGCGCGCAATCTGACCGTTGTACTCTGCAACCTGTGCCCTGACCTGCCCGCTGACCAAATCAACAAGCCAGGCTGTTATGGTTGTTGTGCCGATATCAATGGCGGTCCCCCACAACGGCGAATACTCGTCCAGGTGGCCGGGCTGCAGGTCAATCAGCCTTACAGCCTGGTCAATTTCACCGCCCTGGATCACATTGAACACATCCAAAACAACGGTCACTTTCCAATTGCCTGCGCGAAGGACCCTGCCCAGATTTTGGAGCAGGTTCAGGGAACAGGATACCTGCATAAAGGTATATTGGAGGCGCAGGGCAGTTTGCAGGCGCGACCAATCATCCGTCTGGTCGTCCATGCTGGGCGGGGTCAATTCCAGGTGAATGCGGCGAATGGTTTGGACTTGTAGATAATCGTATCCTTCTGGAACTGTGACTTCCGCAACGACGCGGTCGGTGGTGAGACGCCGCTCGATCTTCTCCTGCGGCGGGACATGAATTACAACATCACCTTCAACAACGGATTGACAGGCAAGTGCATAGCCCCGGGCAATATCTGCATCTGAAAGTCGAAGGGTGCTCCTGCGACGGACACCACCCTGCGTCACCTGCACCGCACAACGCCCACAGCGTCCCTGCCCGCCGCACGGCTGACCGATGTCAATGCCGGCAATATGCGCGGCCTCTGCCAACAATGTATTTGTCGGAACTTTGACTGTGGCGTTGATATTTTCGCCGGTAAAGGTGATGACGTGTTTCATGCTTGTGTGGAAAGGTTTGAAAGGCTGGGGTGTTCAACCTGCCAGCCTTTCAAACTTAATTGAGTGCCTGCTTCATAAACGCGGGCAGATCCACCGCCTCGCGCGGACCGACGCGGACCTCCCAATCCGGAAGTTCCTCCTCCACTTCGCCGGAAAGCACCGCGACATGGCCAGGCAAAACGAGTCGTTTTTTGCTGACCTTGCTTGCCACGTCGAAGCCCTTGATGGCTTTGGCGATTCGCTCCGCATCGAACTTGCCCGCCGCCCAGGCGGTCAACACGGACATGCCTTCCGCGTCGGTGACGACCAGCCAGGCAGGCAGACCCGAACCTTCCACCTCATTCGCAACCGCAAAGTACGTGATGCTGAAGTTGGTGGTAACGAGTACCGGGCTTTCGGGTTTCGGCGAGTTGATCTCGTACACGCCAGGCTGGACCTGGATTGGTTTCTGCGGGTCGGTGTAGATGTTCTCGCGCAGGACCAGCAAGGGATAGATCATCTCAGGCGCGAAGGTGTCGATAACGACAAAGCCCGCATACTTCGCGATGGCTTGCGCGGCATAGACGGCTTCCTTGTCTGTGCCGTTTTGCGCGGCGAAGAAAATGGTGGGATACCCCAGTGGGCGGAAGTTCTTGAGCGCCAAGCGCCGGGCTTGGGTGGAAAGTTTCAGCCATTCGCCGAGATTCTTCCCGCCGAGGTCGAGCACCATGTCCTCCACGCCCTGTGCCTGGACTTTTTGAGTCAAGTCGGAAAGGGCCTCGAGTGTTTCCGCTTTGACGACGAGTGAGGCTTTGTGTTTCTTTGCAACATCTGCCAGGGCTTCGCAGTTGGATGAATCTGCGGCGTAGATCAATGTCCCTTCGCCAGCGAGCAGGCTGAGGCTTGAGTCCAGAAGCGATGCGTCACCTCCAACCAGGATGAGCGGACGTTTTGTCACTTCCCGAACAGCCTTGACAGCCGCAGGTAAATCCCCATCCGCTTCGATGGCATAGCCGTCGATCGTTAAATCCATGCCAACGTAATTGACTTTATAGGTATCGGCGGTCGCAACTTTTTTAGCGATGCCGGGGTCGCTGGCTTTAACGCGCAGAAAAAGGCCGGGCTTGTTGAAAAACGTCTTTTCGTGACGGAACAGCACGACTTCGTTGCCGGCCCTGACCTCGGTGCCGTTTGACTTCAGCGTGATGAGGCGGATGGGCGGCGCGGCGGATTCAGCCAGTTGTTTTTTCGATTCTTCGCTGACGTAGGGACATGTGCCGAGTTCAACCTGCTTTGCCGCGAGTTTCATCGCGAACGCAAGACAGGTGGGAAAGCCGCATTCCTTGCAGTTGGTCTGCGGGAGCATTTTGTAGATTTGAATTCCTGAGAGCGCCATGGTGACCTCCTATGCCGCAACCATTAATTCTTCGATGGCTTCTTTGACACGCTTCACCGATTCAGGGTGGCGAAGCACAACGATATCCGCGCCCGACTCAACCAATGACATGGCGGTCAGCGTTTCCCAATGGATCGCGCGGGCCTTCCAATCGCCCCACGCTTCGGGCACACCTTCACCGACCTTTGCCTCCTTCGTCTTCCACGCTTCGAAGCCTGGCGTGACGAGCATCGGGAACTGCGTCATCGCATCGCCTTGTAGTGCGGCGAGTCGCAGGCGCTCCATCACCGAGTAGCCATACTCAATTCCATAACCGAGTGCGCCTGTGGTCGGGTCCATGATGATGCGATCCTTCGGCATGCCCATATCGCTGATGAGAATATTCAACTGCTTTGACAGATTTACATCCATCGGCGCGCGCGCCTGCACAAGATGTCCGTTCGCCATGGCAGTCGCGACGATCGTGCGATAGTTCTTGTCTTCGCAAATGCCGAGTACAAGCCGCTCGCCCTTCGTCGCCTCGGAGACAGGCACGAGCAGTTCGTTGTCTTTTTCTGCCTGTCCTGGACCCCAGACGATAAGCGGGAGTCCCGTCGCGCCCAGGACGGATTTGACGGCTTTCACCGCGTCATCGGGACCATCTTCGACGGTCAATGCCAGGACGATGAGGTCTGCTCCTGTCTCTTCAGCCTTTTTCGCCCATTGAGCGGGATCCGCCAGCGCTTCGCCCCAGAACTCCGCCAGCAGCGGCGACCAGTCTTCGGGTTTGCGCGATTTGATCTCGATGGCAATGACAGGCTTGTTCGGTGTCGGTGCTTCGAATTGCAGATACGGCATCGTCGTCCCGCCGCCGACCGTAACGGCTTTCGCGCGCGTGCCGCCGTCCGCGCTGGTTGCGCCGATGGTGATCGCCCTGATGTTTCCAGGCCATTTATCTTTTGGGATTTCGATTGGCATGGTTACTCCTTTTCTCTTCCGATTTTGAGATGGTTCAATTCACTTTCAAGCGCAGATATTCTTCGATCTTAAATCTCTTGAATGCCTTTTGATGGAAATTCGAAAAAGCGGGCAGAGCGGAGTCTGCGTCCACCACTACGGGGCAGCCAGCGGAATAGATTTTGCTTTTGATTTTCACGCTGCATTTGCCTGCGGCTTGGATGTTCAAGTACCAGTCTGTATCTGCTCCGTAGGGAAGGGGAATAAAAATAAAATCATTCTTCGCCTCGGCTACTACAGGCGTGGAATATTCCCTGCCCGATTTTCTGCCAGTGTGCCGAACCAGTGCGTAAACGAATTTTCCCGCAAACAACCGGACGATGCGGTTGTAAACCGCGCGATTGAACTTGCGGACAGCTTCGTGTTTCCTTGTCATCTACAAGCCTGCTTTTCGTCGGGCTTCATCCCGCTTTTCAATGAAAATCTCGATCGGCGATTTTCTTGCCGCCGCAATCCCCAAATCCTTCAATTCCGATTCATCCCTCGCGGCCATGTGACGCAAAATATGCTGATAAGAAATATAAGCCGCTGGATAAATAATTCCCGCTGCGTTGTGCAACATGTACGCGACACGGATGTCCCTGTCTTTCATCATCTGTGCCGCCACAGGCAGAGAAATATCTGGTGGCAGTTCGGGGACACCTTCGCTCATGATGTCCTCGGCGGTCAGGGTTTCGTAGCCTTCCCGTGCATACGCCCAGACCAGTTCATCGCTTCCAACCACGCCGACGCCGTGACCCTCCGCATCCAGCACGCACATCGCCTCCACATTCTTCTCCAGCAGGAAGCGCGCGATGTCCATGATGGGAGAGTCCCACTTGCAGGTCGGCACGCCGACGGTCATCAGGTCACGGACGAGTTTTTGCTCACTCATGGTTGAAAATACAATGGGACATCCCCACTGGAATGTCCCATTGTTTAACGTTCTATTTACTCGCCCTCACCCGCCTGATTGCTCAGGTAGTTCTCCAGCCCCATCTGCTCCATCTGGGTACGCTGTTTCTTTGCCCAGTCGTGATGCCCCTCCTCCATCTTGAGGATGGTCAGAAGCAGGTCGCCCGTGGATTGATCGTCCACTTCGCCAGCCAGCGCGACCGTTGCGTTGTAGGCTTTGATCGCATCCAGTTCAGCGTTCTCGTCGTTGGTGAGCATTTCCAGCACATTCTTGCCGATCTTCATTTCATTTAGCTTGGAGACCATGGGCGTCCCCTCCAAAAACAGGATGCGCTGGATCAACCACTCGGCATGATGCATTTCGTCAATTGCCTGTTTCTCGATCTTTTTGTGAAGTTTTTCGTATCCCCAGTTATCACACATTTCGGAATGCACCATTAACTGGCTGATGGCGGTCAATTCGTCCGCCAGAAGGTCGTTGAGGTTTTTTAGAAGTTTTTCGTCGCCTTTCATATTTGCTCCTTTTTGACTTAAGATTTTGTCTGACTATTCATGTACAACAGCACTATGCCTGTAACTGGAGCAAAGAACCATCCCAAGAAGAACCACAGCCAGGCATTGCGGCCTGTGTTTTGCGCCCAATAGGCACAAAAAATCCCGAAAAGGTAAAAGACCATCCCGAGGGAAGCAAAACTATTTGTATCCATTGGTATCTCCTTTTATTTGTTTTTTGCCTAAAACATCGGCTCCATTGCCATGGCGGGATGGTTGTGCGCCTCCAGCCACGCCAATAGCTCATCCACCGAAGTGACATTTCTCTCGTCTGCGATCTTGTCCAGCAGATCAGGGTCGCCCTCGCGTTCGCAGACGGCTTTGAACTCATCGGACATGGTATCTTTCAATACAGAGGACATCCATATCACCCGTTTGAACCCGCCGTCCGCGGAGATGAACTTGGGGCTGATGAGATAGAACTTACCGACGCCCATCACACCCGGAGTTTGCATTCCGCCGCCCGCGATGCCCGCCAGCGTGGAGAAGGTCATGCCTGCGGGGGTCATGGAGGTATCTTCGCGCGAGACCACCATAACGCCGTTGGCTTCGGGGATGAGCATCACGATGCACTCGAAACAACCGCACGCCGTCATCGGGTTCTCCATGATGGAATACATCGAGACCTCCTGCACCACACCATGCGAACCAATCTTGGCGTAATCGTTCGTGCCTTCCCAATAGCCTTTATTTTCGTCAACCAGTTTGCCCAGTTTGATCGGCTGGTTCGGTCCCGTCGGATTGATGCTGAACGATGCTTTGCAGTCCAGCCAGTTGTACGCGCCGCACAGACCCAGTCTTTCAGGTGAGACCACACAGACATGGTTCGGCGCGAAGGATTGGCATAACGTGCAGGAGTAGAACTCCTCCACTTTGTTGTCGGTCAGGTCGGCAAGGCGCTTGTTGCGGAAGTCGTATGCAGCGCGCGCCTTCTCCAGCCATTCGGCATGGAGCGTTGGGTCGGTGACGATGGTCACTTGTACCTTATCCACGATGGCGCCGAAGTCTTCGTGGAATCTTGCATGCAGGATCTTGCCGAACGATTCAAGACTGAACCCTTTATCTGCCGCGGCATTCGAGATGCGGATCCAGGCAATGTCGCGTTGACCGACATGCTGGATCCCGCTTGCGCCGTTGACGAAGTAGTGAACCTGTCGCTCGAGCACAGGTTCGAAATCCTGCTGCATCTGCCGCCCGGCGACCTTGATGAGGATGCCCAGGTCCGTGGAGCCTTGCGCAGGAACTTGCGAGAAATCGGGACCGATGACTTCGATCTTGCCGTCGGTGACTTCATCCAGTTTCGCCATGTGCAGGTATTCAAAGGCGCGCGAGTGCTTGCCGCCGAATTCGACGCGCAGATCTGCCTTGCGGACGACTTCCCCTTCAAAGGCGGAGCCGTAGGGAACAGGCACATCCACGTTCGAGACTTTGACTTTCACGCCGCGCACCTCGATGCACTTTTGAACGAGTTGTTCGGCGCGCTCGAGATCGTCCCTGCCTTCGATCTGGTTGAACGGCATGGAAACGACATGCTCGTAGGTGGTGACGCCTGTCGGCAAAATCTCGGGGATGACCGTATCTGCAATGACGGGGAATCCGAAGTTGATCGCGCCTGCCGCGGCGGCGTATTTCAGATCGTCCACTTCGCCGAGCGCAAGCACGAAGGCGAAGACGCGCTCCTTGTTGTAGAGCAGGATCTCGCGCGATTGACCTGGCTTGAGTCCGCCAAAGGTCAGGGCGGAGCGGGTGGCAAATCCCAGCGCGTAGATGGCGCTGATGGTGTCCGTACCAAAGGGAACGGTAAACGTATTGTAGCCAAGTTCCACGCCTTCTTCTTGCAGTTGATGAATGATACTGCGTCCATTCACGTTGCCGCAAAGGAACGTCAGGATGTTGCGGCGTTGTAACTCACGTACGATCTTGACCGCGACTTCATTCGACTTTGCACAACCGACGATCGCGGCAAAGCCCGGCATGCGCCCATCCACCAGTTGAATGCCCCACGAGCGGAGTTGGATGTCGTCAATCGGACCGTTCAAGTGTCCATCCAGATTCTCGCCGCCATTTTCTGGGCTGGTAAAGGACGTGCCGCCCGCGAGTTTGAATCCAGGCATCGGCTCAGGTTGAAGCCCATACGCGAAGCGCACCGCTTCAATCGTCTCGGCGGCAAGAAGCGTTGCCATTCCTGAGTCCAAAGTCTCGCCGAGATAGGGAGTCCATTTTGAGAATGCAGGGATCGGGTGGAGCAAATCGCGTGCATAGTTCATGACAGGCTTGAGATCGCCAAGTTTTTCAATGGTCATTCCCGTCATGCCGAGGATGGTCGGAAGGTAATATGCCGTGTTGGGGAATGAAACGGGCGTACCTGCGCCTTTCTCATGGACTGCCCTGTTGAGCATCAACTCGGCTTCTGTGACCAGCCCGTTCGCGCCGCGCATCGCACGAGTAGCAATGTATTTTGACATATCAGCCTCCTAATCCGCCGCCATGCCGTAAATGGCTTCGCGTTTTTTCTCCAACGGCAAAGCCTCCAACTCGTTCATCTTTGCATCGCCGCTGCGACCGAATTTGTTCGGATCGTATTCGGGCAGACCTAGCGCGGCACGTTTCTTATCAATGTGCGCGAGCGTGGCTTCGATCATCTTTTGCGGGTCGGGGATGAACTCCAGTTTGCCGCCGTACAGTTTCTCCCAGCCCTCGCTGATGTACTTCAACACAATATCGCTGTCGGACACCCGGTCTGGCATGCCGCTGACGGGCGACGCGCCGCCGAAGATGACATACGCGCCCGACGCCACACAATAGGTGGCGATCGCCAGCGCCTTTTCGCTCATCCATTCGGGCGCAAGACCCACGGCTGGGATCTGGTCAATATCATCGCCCAAACCGCCCTCTTCGACCATTTGCGTCAGCACGGTCAGGATGCGCGTATTGTCCACGCACGAGCCCATGTGGAGGACGGGCGGGATGCCGATCGTTTCGCAGACTTCCCGCAAGCCGCTTCCAACCTCGGTGAGGCCTGCTTCGCCCAACATCAGCCCCAACTTCCCCGCGGCAATCGCGCCGCAACCCGTCTGCACGACGAGCACATCCTGCTTGAGCAATTCCTTTACGACCAGATTGTGGAGGTAATCCTGAGATGAACGCGGATTGTTGCACCCCACAATCGCCGCCACACCGCGGATGCGTCCCGTCATGATCGCGTCATTCAGCGGACGGAACGACGCGCGATATGAACCGCCGAGCATGTAGTTGATGTACTCATGCGAGAAGCCAGGCACGACGTCCTCTTTGACCTGCGGGATGCGCACCTTGGCAGATTCGCGGTTCTTGAAGTTATCAATCGCCACTTTCAGGATCTGCTTGGCGATGGTCATTGCCCTATGTTCATCGAACTCGATGTGAGTTGCTCCCTTGATTTTCACTTTTGGCGAAGTCGTGATGATGGCGGTATGGAAGTTCTGCGCCAGGCCGACCAGCGCCTGCATGATGCACTGCACATCCACGACCATCGCTTCGACTGCGCCTGTCAGAATGGCCAGTTCCTGATGCAAGAAGTTGCCTGCCGCTGGGATGCCCTGCCGCATGAGGATTTCATTGGCTGTACAACAAATCCCAGAAAGGTTCACCCCATGCGCGCCAGCCGCCTTGGCGTACGCAATGATCTCGGGATCCTGCGACGCTGCAACCAGCATCTCGCTCATGGACGGTTCGTGTCCATGCACGACCACGTTGACCATATCTTCTTTGATCACGCCAAGATTCGCTTGCCCCAAAATCGGCGCAGGCGTGCCGAATAGGATGTCCGAGATGTCGGTGGCGATCATCGAGCCAGCCCAGCCGTCCGCCAATGCCGTGCGGATGGCGTGATTCAAAATATGCTCAGGGTCCTGGTCATCGCCGATGTGGGTGCGGTGCAACGCCTCCACCACCTCGCGATCCACGCCGCGCGGCCAGACATCCTGTTCTCGCCAGATCTGTTGTCGCTTCTTTGGCGCGCGCAGCGCAGGGACAACCTCCCCGCGCTGCTGCCCGAATTGCGCGATGTACAAATCCGCCAGATCGTTGGCAATCTCTTCAGGCGAGCGCCCTTCGATCTTGATGTCGTAATACGAAGCGACCATCCGCAACTTGGCGACATCGCGGATGGAATAGCCCTCCGCTTCACCGTTGGCGGTTGCCTTAAGCAGGAACGCCATGTCACGCCCGTGATCGGAGTGCGCCGCGCCACCCGCCGCAATCGCGCGCGTCAGGTTGCGCGCCTGGATGGTGTCCAATGTCGCGCCGCACACCCCCACGTCGCCGCTCTTTGTCAATCGGCACGGACCCATGCCGCATTGTTTACAGCACATCCCTGCGCCACCAATATTGCATGGGACCATATTATCGGCGCGGGTGAAAGCCGTCCCGATACCCAACTCCTCCGCGCGGATCAGCATCTGCCGGGCGGCAGGGTCGGTCGAATATTCTTTGATCTCACGTTTCTTAGCCATGATTCTCCTCCTCGTCCATCTTCACCACCCCAATTCCTGGACAATGCCAAAGCGGTCGTCCCTGATAGCTCACCTTCTGCCCAAAACTGACCGTATGTTTGATGGTCTCGTATGTGGCAGTATGACGGAAGAATGGTTTGCTGCCATCGCCTTGTTGAGCCGCTTCCCCCATCTCAATCGGTATTGTCCATTCGCCGAGATACCCCGCTTCATCCAGTTTGACGGCGATTTGCAGGTCATTGATCTTGGCTTTATCGTAGGTTACTTCAATGGTCTGAAATGCACTGCTGGCATACACGTCAACGACCCCCTCCAATTCCAGTAAAATGCGCCGCACTTCGGTCACATGATGATCTGCATAAAGCGCGGGCGTTTCGAACGTTTTGGTCTCCATCAAGACACCTCCTATTATGAAAATGGGTGAGGACGTTGAACGAGAACCTATAAAAGTGTAGACTTTTCCCAGTCTTCATTTTAGCATCTTGATATTCTCCAAAGTTGTGCAGATTGTCATCATAAAATTGGATAAATGTACCTATCATGGACTGGATTTGAATACCTGCTCCACCCAGGCAGTACAATGGGAGAATGTCCGGTTTTGGAAAGGGCTGGAGACCCCGCCTGCCTGAATCAATGCCCTCGCAATTGAGCGATCGCCTGACCCGGCTGAGGGAAACGCTTCGGGACCAGGACCCGGGTTTGGTCGCCGCGCGAAGCGGCATTTCCCATCCGACGGTTGGTCCTGAGCGCGTCGAGTTGCATATCCCTGTTTGGGGTGATGTTTTCAACCTGCCCTTCCCCGAGTTGACGGGCTGCAAAAGCCACGGCGAACCGCTACCCGATTTTCAGCAGGCATTGTTGTTGTATTATCTGGTCACCGCCGACGGTGCGCCGTTGACCGGGAGATGGGTTTCGTTCGCCGACCTGCCTGGCGGGCGCATGTATAACGCTGCGTTTCAGGGATACAGCGGTGACGAGATCGCGAAAAAATTCGGCCTGGATCTGGAAGCATTCAAATCGGCTTGTGCGCAGGCTGGCGGGAACGCGGTTGAAATCGGCTCAGGGTCCTTTATATTCCAGGCCCTGCCGCGCGTGCCGTTGATGGCGACCTACTGGCTTGGTGATGAGGATTTCCCGTCGTCGTGCAAGATCCTGTTCGATGAGTCTGCCAGCCATTACCTGCCGATCGATGCCTGCGCTATTCTGGGAAGCATGTTGACACGCAAATTGATCCGTTCTTAATACGGCTAAAAAGAGGAATTCTGTCACTATTCCTGCGGGTGGGTGGAATGTAGAATGTTGTAACAGGAGTGTTGCATGAAACTTGCAATCACAGGTAAAGGCGGCGTGGGCAAGACCACGCTCACAGCATTACTCGCCCAATCCTACGCGGACGCGGGACGTCAGGTGCTGGCAGTGGATGCCGACCCATCGCCCTGTCTGGCAGGTGCGCTGGGGTTCCCCGCCGAACTTCGCGAAGAACTCAAGCCCATCGCCGAAATGGACGCGCTCATCGAGGAACGCACGGGCGCAAAGCCGGGCACGGTGGGCGGATTCTTCACCCTCAACCCGCGCGTGGACGACATCCCCGAACGCTTCAGTATTTTACAGCGTGGTGTGCGCCTGCTCGAAATGGGGAGTGTGGATTTGGGCGGTTCGGGCTGTATTTGTCCTGAGTCAGCGATGTTGAAGACGCTCTTCACCCATCTGCTCTTCCGCCAGGATGACATTCTCCTGCTCGATATGTACGCAGGTGTCGAACATCTCGGTCGCGCCACCGTTGATTTCGTGGATGCCATGCTGGTCGTCGTCGAGCCAACGCGCCGCAGTCTCGGTACTGCCGCGCAAATCAAAAAACTCGCAAATGATATTGGTTTACAACGTTTGTATTTGGTGGGAAACAAAGTTCGAAATGAAGATGAAGCCAAATTCCTTGAAACTGAAACCCCTGACTTGCCCCTGCTCGGTTGTTTGCCGGCTGACTTGAAAGTGCAGGAGGCGGATAGATTGGGCATCCCCGTGTATGATTATGTGGAAAGCCTGAAGATTGCGGCGGGCCAAATTGTAAAAATGATCAATGAACTCACAAGCGACGAGGTGCTGAAATGACGACCACCATCGCACTCGCAGGCAAGGGCGGTGTGGGCAAAACCACCGTTGCAGGCATGATGGTCAAATATCTTGCCCAGAATCAAACCGGCAGCATTCTCGCCATTGACGCCGACCCCTCCTCCAACCTGAACATGGTGCTGGGACTCGATCTTGAATGGACGGTCGGCGAGATCCGCGAGGACATGCTGGAACAGGTCAAATCGTCACTGACCACAGGCGGCGCGGCAATGGGTACCATGCCCGGCGGCGTCAGCAAACGCGATTATCTTGATTATCAGATCCGCTCTTCGTTATCCGAAGGCTCCCGCTTTGACCTGATCGCAATGGGCAGAGGCGAAGGGGCGGGATGTTATTGCGCTGTCAATCATAACCTGCGGGAAGTGATCGACGGCATGAGCAGACATTACGCCTACGTCGTGATCGATAACGAAGCGGGCATGGAACATCTCTCGCGCCGCACCACGCGAGATGTCCAGCATCTGTTCATCGTCAGCGACCCGACCCAGCGCGGATTGGTTGCGGCGCAGCGCATTGCCGACATGCGCAAAGAACTCGACATCAACATCGGGAACGCGTATCTCATCATCAACCGCCTGCGCGGCGGGATGCCCGATGCGCTCAACGCCTTCACCGCCAAAATGGATGTGCCCTTGCTCGGCACGATCCCTGCAGATGAGGCACTCTCTGAATTCGAATTCTCGGGCAAACCGCTGGTGGAATTGGGGGATGAGTCGCCCGTCTATCAATCCGTTGAAAAGATGATGCGGAAAATCCTCAAACAGGTACCATCCGCCGCCTGATGGGACTTCAAAAGGTTCAGGGAATTTCAACCCAGGGCACACATCCGCTCAGAACATGCTGCAGCAAACCGCTGCAGCATAAATCGAATATAACAAATCATCAGCCGCTTCCATCCCGTTTCGAAGCCGAAATTGGTACCATCACAGGACAACGCCAATGAACCGAGCATGTAGATTGACCCTTCTTCTGCTGGTTTGTTTTATTCCAGCCTGCATGCCGCAACAATATACCCTGTTGGAATCCCGCGTCATGGATGTGCTCAACCCGCAATCCATCCATGTTCAAGTCGATCATGGCGAAGTGGTTATTGTAGGCACGCAGGAGCAACAGGTGCAGGTTGGCGGACAGGTATTGCACCCTGATGAATTGGAGTACCAGGTCAGTGCAACAGAAGATCAAATTTCGATAAAGGTAAATGCACAAAGATTCCGTCTTTCAAATGCACATCTTCGCGTGGAGGTGCGTGTTCCGCAGGGAACGCAGGTGAAGGTTGAGACAAACAGCGCCTCCGTGTTTGTCTCGAACTACCGGGGAGACCTGGAGGTGGCCTCCACCGCCGGGAATTTAACGGTCGAACATACAATTGGAAGGATAACCCTGCGCTCCAATCGAGGGAACATAACCGTTCTGGAGAGCATTGGAACCATCAGCGTGGTTGGGAATTATGGTCTGCTGAATTTAAAGAACGTCCATGGAGAAACCGGCGTCTCAACGATCATGGGGAACATCGTGTTTGGCGGTCTAATCCAGCAGGGGGACACCATCCGCCTCGAAACGGACCATGGGTCTGTTTCCGTCAATTTAAATCAAAACTCAGCCCTGGGCATTCAGGTGCGTTCCACGAGCGGGGATGTGATTTGCATGGTAGCGGGTCTTACAACAACCACCCGCACCTGTGATGGGGATTTTCAATCCGCTGGCGGTGCACTCTCGATCCGAACAGTCAGCGGCGCGGTGACTGTGAAATTGACGCCCTGATCGATCCGATTGTCGCGGCCATATCCGGCGAGTGAAATAAGGCTGTCCCCATAATGAGGCAGTCTGCACCTGCTTCCACAAGGCCGGCGGCATTCTCAGGTTTGACCCCGCCATCCACCGCGATGGGAATGCGCGGATCCAATCGATCTGTCAGCCGCCGCGCAGCATCGATTTTTTCCTGCATGCCTGGCCGCATGGCCTGACCGCCGAAGCCTGGATGCACTCCCAGAAGCAGGAGCAGATCAATGTCCCGCAAGAAGCGCTGCACCTCATCCAGCGGGTCGTCAAGATTCAATCCCAATCCAACTTTTATATTTTGGGAACGGATCCTGGCAAAGGTTCGAGGCGGGTCTGGAAGTGTGTTCCATTGGACGATGATCACATCCGCCTGGACCGGGTTGAATTTGGACAGGACATGGTCCGGGTTATCAAGTTCAAGATGCGTGTGAAATGGCAGCTGCGCATATGGGCGCAGAGCTTCCAAATGAGCGGGGGCAAATGCGAGGTTTGGAACATAATGCCCATCCATCATGTCGAAGTGGAAGGAATCCACGCCTGCCTGCTCAGCCCGCCGCACTTCCTCACCCAGGCAGGCGAAATCGGCAGCCAGCAGCGAGGCACTGATATGGACCAAATCAGGCAGTCCAGATCTCACGAACACGCTGCGCGATGTTTTGTGCGGCTTGTGCAGGCTGTGATTGCGCGGTGATCCCGCGGCCAATCACAATCCCATAAATGGGCACGCCGCGCAGGAGCGGGAGAAGGTCATAGTTCATGCCGCCTGCAATGGCGACATCCAGACCCAGGTCACACATTTCGTGAACGGTGTTCACAGCCTTCTCATCCCACAAGGCACCCTGGGTACGTTCCTCATCAATACTGCGATGGTACAGCACAAGGCTGACGCCCACAGCCTTGACTTCCTTGGCCCGCGCAACCGGATCCTTGACGCCTGTCATATCCACTTCGGCGCGGCGCTTCCACCTGTCCGCTTCACGCTGGACTTCGCAAATGGTTGCCAGCGTGGTGATGCCCTGGGTGGTGACGATGTCTGCGCCTGCCATGAATGCCATGTTGGCTTCGTAGGCACCGACATCGCTTGATTTCAAGTCGGCAAGAACGATCGTATGCGGGTGTGCTGATTTCAATTGTTTGACGATGCCTATCCCCGCGGATTTGATAAGCGGTGTACCTGCTTCAAGAATATCCACAAATGGCGCAACGGATGCCGCAAGCTTCAAAGCCTCATCACCATCAAGGGTATCCATTGCCAGCTGCAGTTTGACCATATGGTTGCTCCAACTCACAATTGTGAGTATAATATCACAATTGTGAATTATATATGGCCGGGATGGATTTTGTCAACCAGTTGTGGAGGCAGGATGAACAGAACCATGCGCGCGGTGGTTTACCTGGGTCCGGAAACAATTGAATTGCGCAACATGCCAATTCCCGAGCCGAAAGCGGGCGAGCTTCTGGTGAAGGTTCGAGCGGCGACCACCTGCGGCACGGATGTAAAAACCTACCGCCGTGGACATCCCAAATTTCCGCCGCCCTTCATTTTCGGCCATGAATTTGGGGGGGATGTCGTACAAGCCGGCGCGGGTGTGGAGCGCTTCCGCGAAGGGATGCGGGTCACAGCCAATGTGTTTGCCGAGTGCGGGGAATGTTTTTACTGCAACCGCGGGCAGGGCAATATTTGCGAAAACCTTGTTTACAATTTTGGGGCTTTCGCGGAATACATGATCATTCCGGCCTCCATCGTGCGCCGGACGACATTTGAGATTCCCAACCAGATCCCTTATGCGCATGCCGCGTTTCTTGAGCCACTCGTCACAGTGGTGCATGGCTGGCATAAGGCAGCGATCCAGCCGGGGGAAACCGTCGCAATCATCGGCGCGGGCGGACCGATCAGTCTCCTGTTCACACAGCTGGTCTTGCGCTCTGGGGCAGGCCGGATAATCGCCATTGGCCACAGCGCAACGAGACTGGATGTGGCCGGACAACTCGGCGCAACCCATCTGGTGCATGCCAAAGATGCCGATCCGGTCACTGCCGTACATGAGCTGACCGATGGATACGGTGCAGACCTCGTCATTGAATGCGCGGGCACAAAACAGACCTGGGAAGCCTCCATCGATGTCGTTCGACGGGGAGGGCGGGTCCTATGGTTCGGCGGATTACCCGCAGGCACGAACGTGGAGATCGACCCGGCACGCGTCCATTATGGAGAGATCGCACTGCTCAACATGCACGGAGGGACAGCCGCGGACGCGCGGGAGGCCTTCCATCTTATTGAATCGGGTGAAGTAAAGGTTGAGCCAATGTTAAATGGAGAGCTCCCTCTTGAGCAGGTGGAGCTGGCTTTGAAAAAGATGATCGCCGGGCGGGTGGTCAAAATGGTCATCAACCCGCTCTTGTAGCCTTGCATGACGTTTGTCACAACTTTCCAAAACCTGTTGACAAGTGGTCTCCACATGGCCTATAATTCACTCATGTGAAATTCAATTCACCTATGTGAATACAAGCTTTTCGGGAGTAGATCGATGCCAGAAGCCATGACGCCTCGTGAACGTGTCGCAGCCACTTTGAGCCATAAGGAACCCGACCGGGTCCCGATCTCGCTGGGAGGGTCTGCAAATCATTTGACGGAACAAAGATATGTTTTACTGCGCGACCACTTTGGGGTGGAAGACCTGCCGCGCAGAACCCTGGTTGGCTTTTACACCACCCCGGACTACAACCCGATCCTCGACAAGCTTGGCACGGACTTCCGCTTTATTCACATCCGCCCACCAGCGAATTTTGTGGCGAATTCAATGCTCGGGGAATTCAAGGAGTTCGTGGACGAGTGGGGCATCACCCACCGCCTGGTCTCCGGGTATTATGACCTGCACGGCGCACCGCTGGGCAGGGATCTCACCATCGAAAAAATAGAGAAATATCCGTGGCCGGATCCATACGATCCGGTTCGGCTGCAGGGGGTGAAGGAGGAAATCGAGCATCTATACAACAATACGGATTATGCGATCGTGGCCCACCGCCCGGTCTATGGAAACCTGTGGGAAATGACGCGGGCATTGGTCGGGATGGAGAACGCCCTGCTCCTGACAATCTCGGATACCCACATCTTTGATCATCTGCTGGGCAAACTGGCCGAAGTGCTGGATGGTTTCTACGATGCATTTCTCAGTGTTGTCGGTCCCTACGTACAGGTTGTGGAAATGGCTGATGATTACGGCACGAACGCCGGACCCATGTTCAATCCCTCTGTCTACACAAAATTCCTCAAACCTCGCTATAAAAAATCGATCGAATTGATCAAGAGGAAGGCACCCCAGGCGAAGGTGCTCCTGCACAATGACGGCGCGATCCGCAAGTTTATCCCTGATCTGATCGAGACCGGATTTGATATTCTCAATCCCATTGAGGGGCATCTGCGCGGGATGGATCCTGTTGAATTGAAACGCGATTTTGGCAGGGATCTTACCTTCCAGGGCGGTGTGGACGTGAAGACCGTTCTCAATAACGGCAGCATGGAGGATGTGCGCCGTGAAGTCCGCCTGCGAATCGAACAGATGGGCGAAGGAGGCGGCTACATTCTTGCGCCGGCCCATAATTTCAGCAATGACATTCCCCTTGAAAACATGCTCGCCTTTTTTGAAGCCGGGCACGACCTTGGAAAGTACCCATTAAAACCATGATCCTCGAAGAATTACGCACCCACGTCCTGCAAACGGCCCTGCGCCTGCCAAAATACAACCTGGTCTGGATGGCTGGCGGGACAGTCTGTGCCCGTGATCCGCAAAGCGGGCATGTTGTCGTCACGCCCAGCGGGCTGGACTACGAACGCCTCACAGCGGACGACATGATCGTCACCGATATGGATATGAATCGGATCGAAGGCAGATATCGCCCGTCTGTGGCGCTCAACCTTTGGACCGGCTTCATGCGTGCCAGGCCCGAACTGTACGCTGTCGTCCATACCCACTCACCCTATGCGACCGCGTTTTCCCTTGTATACCAATCGATCCCAGTCATTACCGAGACCATGGCGGATTGGTTTGGTCGGCCTGTACCGGTGACTCGTTACTTAAGTGTCGAGGATCCCGAATTCCCCACCTTGCCGGTCGAAGTGATGGGGGACGGGTATGCCGTACTGCTGGGCAATCATGGACCGATCACGGTTGGTACAACGCTTAACCATGCCCTTGAACGTGCCGTGACACTGGAGGAAGCCGCGCGGACGTATATGATCGCGCGAAACATCAGCGAGCCTGTTGTATTAACGGAAGAACAGGCGCGCGCCTCGTTTGACTATTACCACAACCGCTACGGTCAGAAGAAGTCATAGGAGATGATTTGTGCTGGAATTCAATCAGTCGTTAATCGCGTTTGACCTGCAGGCAAAGGATGCCAGGGAAGTCATCGACCTTTTGGCGGGGAGGATGCATATGCAGGAGCTTGTCAGCGCAGACTACGGGGCGCAGACCTGGGCACGTGAAATGATCCATCCAACAGGACTGCCGACCAAACCTTTCTGCATTGCCTTCCCGCATGCGGACGCCGAGGGAGTCAAGCGGTCTGCATTGGGAGTGGCTGCAATGCGTCAGCCCGTGAAATTTCAAAATATGGCGGACCCGGACGAAGGTCTGGATGTGATGCTGGTCTTTATGCTTGCCAATCGCGATCCACAGGAACAGGTCCAGACATTGAGAAACCTGGCTGTCTTATTTGGTCAGCCTGAAAAATTAGTGGAACTGCGGGACCAGGCCAGTCTGCAGGGGGTGGAATCCTGGCTGAGGCGTGAGCTCCGCCTGAGTTGAGGATGCAGATGCCGGACTGGTTTCGAGAAGGAGGAAGACTGCTAAATATTTTTCTACGTGTTCACCCCGATAGTCGACTATCTTGTGTGGAAGGAGGAAGAATACTATATGGGTAAATTGATTGTAGTTGCATGTGGCGCCGGCATCAACACATCCACGATCGCGGAGGATTCGATCCGTGAGCGCATGGCGCAGGAAGGCTTTGCGGATGTGGAGGTCAAGCGCATACTGATGGCTGATATTGAGGGCTATCTGACGCGCGATGATCTTGTCATGGTCGTTTCGATGATGAAGATCTTCCGTACATTTGATGTACCGGTGATCCAGGGCATGCCATTCCTGATTGGCTCACAGGATGAGAAAAATGTGCTCCTGGATAAAATCGTTGAAGTCATCAAGAACGTTTAATTCGGATCGTTTGATCCATAATCGTATTCACAAAAGGAGAATGTAAAATGGGATTCCTATCTACTGCTGTTGGTTGGTTGCTTGGCCTCGGCTCGTCCGTGATCGTGATGATCGTTCTGATCATCCTTGGTCTGGTCTTTCGGGTGGGCTGGCAAAAAGCGGTCCGCGGTGGCATCACCACGGGCGTTGGGTTGGCTGGTTTGTTCCTGGTGGTCAATGTGATCATTGGCGCCTTGCAGCCGGCGGTGGCTGAAATGGCGACTCGGTTTGGGCTGACCAAGACAATCGTCGATGTTAACTGGGCCGATGCGGGCATTGCCTGGGGCTGGCCTGGTGTGGCCGGCTTGATCGTATCGCTCCTGGTGGTCAATATCCTGATGGTCGTGCTCAAGCTGACCAAGACCCTCTGGACCGATGTCTGGTCCTACTGGCATGGTTCTGCTCTGGCTGGCTTTGTCTGGGCGGCGACAGGCGGCAACGTTTTTCTTGGCATCCTGGCGGGCGTCTTGTACCTTGTGGCAGGCGGCCTGATGAGCGATATGACCGCCAAGAAGTATCAGGAATTCAATGACATGCCCGGTATCGGTGTTCCCTGCGGAACGACCGTACAGGCGAGTTTGTTTGCGATGCCGGTCGTCTGGCTATTGGACCGCATTCCTGGAATCAAGGATTGGGATGCATCCCCCGAAGGCATCAAGAAACGCTTCGGCCTGGTCGGCGAGCCCGGTGTTTTGGGCTTCCTGTTGGGTGTCATCATCGGCATTTTCGCATACGGCACCACCACAGGTGATCTGGGCTCGACCAAGATCCTGGGGTTGGGCATGAACGTTGCGGTCATGATGATGATCCTGCCCCGCATGGTCTCGATCATTGCCGAAGGCATCGTACCGATCACAATGTCCATTGTCCAATATATGCGCGAACGCTTCAAGGACCGCGAGATCTATGTGGCCGTTGATTGTGCGGTGCTCTTGGGCCACCCGGCTGTGATGGCCTCCACGATCATCCTGTTCCCGCTGCTTGTGCTGCTTGCAGCGGGCCTGCCGGGCGTGAATATGTTGCCCATTGCATCCCTGGCTGTTGTTCCTTTCTGGGCCGGCGCGGTCGTACCGTACACCAAAGGCAACGTGATCAAGACCGTCATCGTGCTTCTGCTCTATGCGATCCCCTTTATGTACTTCTCAACACTGATGGTGGATTCTCAAACGGAAGCCTATAGAATGATGGGCCAGTTTAGCGAACAGATTGAACAGGGTCTGAAACTGGGAAGCTGGGACATGGGCGGTGACATCCTTGGCTTCTTCATCCGACAGATCTTCGGATTGTTCAGCTAGCCTGCTAAAAACCAAATACAAAGGGTGGCTTCCGCTCCATGTTGGGGTGGAAGCCACCCCCCATCAGTGAATGATCGAGAGGTTTTCATGTCTACATTCAAGGTTTGCGTTGTTGGCGGGCATTGCAGCAACCGGGTCATGATCGTGGCCGAGCAGCTTACCGAGTTCTTTGAGAAGAAAGGCATTTCTTGTCAGGTCTTCACGCACCTCGCAGCGAGCGAATATGGTTTTCCTCCGCGCTCGAATCTCATCCTGCAATTGCTCCCCGCCTTCACAGAAGAGGATTCCGGATGCCCGGTCATTAATATCAAACCTTTGATCGGCGACCCCATGCACCCGGCTACGATCGAAAAAATACTGAAGCAGGTGCAAGCTGACTACATTGCGTAAACGGCTTGCACGTACTTCAGTATTTAGTGGAGCTTTATAGTGAGTTCTAGAATTTATCTCGATTATTGCGCAACAACACCGGTCCATCCCGATGTACGCGAACAGATCTTGCGTGCTCTCGATGAGGACTTTGGCAATCCATCCAGCCTGCACTGGGCGGGCCGGGATTCGAAGCAGCTCATGAGTCAGGCACGCGTGGATGTGGCCGAGGGGATCGGGTGCCGCCCGGACGAGATCACATTTACCAGCGGAGCAACGGAGGCGGACAACCTTGCCCTTTTCGGAAACCTGCGCAAGTTTCAGCCCGGCAAGGCTCATCTGATCACATCGTCCATTGAACATCATGCCATCCTGCATGCGGCGGCACAGCTGGAACAGGAAGGGTACCCGGTAACCTACCTGCCGGTGGATCAACATGGCCTTGTAAACCCGCAGGCTGTCCGTCATGCAATTCGCCCCGAGACAAAATTGATTTCCATCATGTCGGTCAACAATGAGGTTGGCTCGATTCAACCGATTGCTGAAATTGGCGGGATCGCCCGCGAGCACAACATCCGTTTTCACACAGACGCCGTACAGGCGCTGAGCCTGTACGATGTAAGGGTGAATGATTTAAATGTTGACCTGCTCTCCCTCTCCGCGCACAAGATCTATGGACCCAAGGGAAGCGGTGCACTTTATATACGGTCGGGTCTTCAGCTGACCCCGATGATTCTGGGGGGCACACAGGAAAACTCGCTGCGCGCAGGGACCGAGAATGTTCCCGCCATTGTCGGCCTGGGCGCAGCCATGAATCTGGTCCGCCGGCATCGATTGGATGAGCGCGCCCATATGCTCGAGTTAAGGAGGAATTTGGTGAACGGCTTGAGAGCCATCAGCGCCGCCGTCCTTGTGAACGGCCTGGAGGAAAAGACCGCACCCCATATTCTTTCCGTCAGTTTTACCGGCGTGGACGCGGAAATGATGCTGATCCGCCTGAATGCCGAAGGGATCGCAGTTTCGTTGGGCTCTGCCTGTACTTCAACATCCATCGAGCCGTCGCATGTACTCACCGCGATGGGAGTACCGCGGGAGCAGATCGAGTCGACGCTGCGGATCTCGCTGGGCATGCCCACCACGCAGGAACAGATCAACATGCTGCTCAATGCAATTGCGCGCATTTTACCGCGTGTGAAAGTTCAATAATTTTATCGTTGGAGATGAAAATGGAGAAGAAAACCTTGCGGGATCGTTCAAGTTTTTTAGCCGATGTGGCGGAGATGTACTATCTTGAAGAACAGAACCAGGCGAAGATCGCCAAAACCATTGGTTTAACGCGCTCCATGGTTTCACGCATGCTGACAGAGGCGCGTGAAAACGGCATTGTGGAAATTCGCATCCAGCGTCCGCTTCAATTCGATCCCGAGCTTGAAAGTATGCTGAAGGAGAAATTTGGCCTGAAAGATGCTTTTGTGGTGGTCACCCACCACCGCAGTGGCGAGAGACTCACCCGTATCCTTGGAAATGCGGGTGCGCAAATGCTTGCACGTTATCTTGGACCCAAAAAAATTCTGGGGTTGGCGTGGGGGACATCCATCAGCGCGACGGTGGATGCATTCGAGGCCAGGGAGACCATGCCGGTCAAAGTGGTGCAATTGGTGGGAGCCATGGGTGCCCGCATCATGGAATACGATGGGCATGACCTAGTAACGCGCATCACGGAGAAACTTGGCGGTGAGGCGTATTATCTCAATGCCCCTTATCTCTGCCAGAGTCCCGAAATAGCAAAATCGCTGTTGGAGACAAAGAGCATTCGGGAAACCATTGCGATGGGCAAGAAAACAGATCTTGCATTATTGGGAATCGGCACCACGTCACCCGATTTTTCAAGTTTCTATCTTGCAGGCTACGTAACCCGCCGTGAACTCGATGAACTGCGGAAAGCGGGGGCCATCGGTGATGTGTGCGGGCTGCATTTTGATGTGAATGGTCAAGCCGCCTGTAATGATTTTTGTGAGCGTCTGGTTTCCATCCGCAGCCAGGATCTGCTCGGCATTCCGGTGCGTCTTGCAGTGGCCGGCGGCGAAGGAAAGGCGGACGCCATTCTCGGAGCCTTAAGAAGCAAGTATGTAAATGTATTGGTCTGTGATAGCAAAACTGCCAGGAAGGTTCTTGAACTGGCAAAAACCAAATAAACGAGGAACTCGATGCCCAAAGACAAAGCCAGGACAAAAGAGAAACAGAGCAATTTGCACGGGCAGTTTGGAGAGCGCGTACAGCGCCTGGGTGTATCCGATGAGGATCTGATTGGTTTATATCGGACGATGTGCACCGTCCGTCATTTCGAATACATGGCGGACAAGCTGTATGCAGCGGGAAAGGTCCATGGAACGATGCATCTTTCGGCCGGGCAGGAGGCGGTTGCGGCAGGCATCAGCCTGGCGGTCCAGCCGGATGATTACCTGATCAACCATCACCGCGGGCATGGACATTTCATCGCCAAGGGCGCGGACATCAACCTGATGATGGCTGAGTTCCTCGGCAAGGATACCGGCTACAACCACGGGCGCGGCGGTTCGATGCACATCGCCGATTTTCAATCCAATAACCTGGGTGCAAATGGTATTGTGGGCGGGGGCATCCCCCAGGCGGTCGGTGTTGGACTTGCACTTCAAATGCAAAGACGCAAGGAGATCTGCATTTGCATCTTCGGTGACGGGGCAGCCAATGAAGGTGTCTTTCATGAAGCCATGAACATGGCGGCACTATGGAAACTTCCCATCCTGTATGTCTGCGAGAACAACAAGTACGGAATGTCCATGGATGTGGAACGGGCGACTGCGAAGCTGCCAATTGCGCAACGTGCGGAAGGATATGGAATTCCCTGGGCATGTGTGGACGGCAATGACGTGGTTGAAGTTTATGATTCAATGAAAATCGCTGTTGAGCATATCCGTTCCGGCCAGGGACCTTATTTTGTTGAGACAATCACCTATCGTTATTTCGGCCACTCCAAGAGCGATCGCAATCTGTATCGCTCAAAGGAGGAGATCGAGGATTGGAAGCAGAACCGCGATCCCATCATGCGCTTTACCAAGCATTTGTTGCAATCCGAAATTTTGGATGAAAACCTGGCGCAGGAAATCGACGGTCAGTCCGAACAGGTCATCCTCAAAGCCGTGGAATTCGCTGAAGCCTCCCCCGAACCGGATGTATCCACCCTGATGGAGTATGTGTATGCCAGAAATATCCTATCTTGAAGCCATTCGACAGGCACTATGGCAGGAAATGAAGCGGGACGAGCGTGTCTTTCTGCTGGGTGAAGACATTGGCCGCTATGGTGGTGCATTCGGTCTGACGCACGGGATGCTCGACGAGTTCGGGCCGGAGCGTGTGCGCGAAACCCCCATCTCGGAGGCCACGATTGTCGCCACAGCGATTGGTGCTTCTTTGCTCGGAATGCGCCCAGTGGCCGAGATCATGTTCATGGATTTTGTCATGCTGGCACTGGACCAAATTGCCAATCAGGCGGCGAAAATGCACTTCATGTTCGGTGGGCGTACAACCGTTCCGATTGTCGTCCGTATGCCGGGTGGTTCCGGTTCCGGTGCGGCCTCCCAGCATTCCCAATCACTGGAAAGCATCCTGATGCATTTCCCGGGTTTAATAGTCGTCAATCCATCGACACCCTACGATGCAAAGGGATTGATGCTCGCCTCCCTTCGGGATCCGAACCCGGTTTGTTTTGTGGAACACAAGGTGCTCTATAAAACCAAGGGCGAAGTGCCCGAAGATGATTACATCATCCCGATCGGCGTGGCCGAGATCAAACGTGCCGGTCGCGATATTACCGTGGTTGCCAACAACATCATGGTCATGAAGACCCTGGGTGTCGCAGAAAAGCTTTCCAGGGATGGCATCGAAGTGGAAGTGATCGACCCGCGCACCCTGCTGCCGCTCGATACGAACACCATCATCCAGTCTGTCACCCGTACAGGCCGCCTGCTGGTCGTGCATGAAGCCTGTCAAACAGGCGGCTGGGCTGGAGAGGTGATCGCATCTGTCGTTGGCAGCCCCGCTTTCGATTTTCTTGATGCGCCCGTGCGGCGGCTGGGCGGAAAGGACGTTCCCATTCCGTACAACCGTGGACTGGAAAAATTTGCCATCCCGCAGGAAATCGATATCGAACGGGAAATCCGCGCACTCGTGCAGGGCAAGGTGTAGCATGCCCGTTCCCTTCATCATGCCCAAGTTCGATATGGATCAGGAAAAAGCCACCATTATTTCATGGTCCAAAAAGGAAGGCGACCCGGTACAGTTCGATGAAACTGTTCTGACTGTTGAAACTGAAAAAGTTGCCATCGATGTTCCCGCGCCTGCCACTGGGATTCTTGCGGGAATTCAATATAAAGATGGCGATGTGGTCCCTGTTACGGAAGTGATTGCCTATGTATTGAAGGAGGGCGAATCGCTTGCCGATCTGCCCAAAACGGATTCACAAGCGCTTCCCACCCAGCCTGAGGTTGTATCATCCCCGCAAGAGGCTCCGCTTTCAAAACCCATTATTGCTCCTCAAAACGCCTCTGTGAACGCCACCCCTGTTGCCATACGAATAGCAAAAGAGGAAGGCATTGACCTGTCCAAGGTCCGTGCGTTGGGGGGGAACAAGATCACGCGTGATGATGTACAACATTATATGAAGGAACAACAGAAGCCGGCCAGCCGTGTTGCGGTCCCGGCGACGCCCGCCGCGCGACGAATATCGGCAGAGACGGGCATCCCTCTCGAAACGGTAACAGGTTCCGGCCCGCGTGGACGCGTTCAGTCTGCTGATATATTGGCAACTGTCAATTCGCGCCCGGCCTCCACAACAGAGATCCATGGTCGTGAGGCGCAGGTGGTCCCGCTGACAGGCATCCGCCGTACGATCGCCGAGCGGATGCAACAAAGTTTTCAGGAGGCACCCCATATCGCCCTGACCATCGATGTTGATATGACGGAAATGGAAGCCACGCGCAAACGGTTCAATCTGCAAACCGAGAAATTGGGGCAGCCAAGAATTACGGTGACCGCCCTGATGATCAAGATGGTGGCCTGGGCACTGGTGCGCAATCCATATATCAATGCATCCTTCGATGACGACGCAATTTCGCTATGGCAGGATGTGAACATTGGCGTTGCCACAGCGGCCCCTCATGGATTGGTCGTTCCTGTTCTTAAAGGCGCTGATCATCTGGGCGTCAGTGAGATCAATATGCGTTTGATCGAACTGGCGAACAGGGCACGCGACAATAAATTGAAACTGGAGGATGTGCAGGGTGGCACGTTCACCATCTCCAACCTGGGAATGTTCGGCATTCGCCAGTTTCGCGCGGTGATCAACCCGCCGGAAAGCGCGATCCTTGCAGTTGGGAGTCTGGTTCGGAAGCCGGTGGTTGTGGATGACAAGGACCGCGTTGAAGTTCGCCCGATGGTTTCCCTGACCCTTTCCGCCGACCATCGTGTGATCGATGGGGTGGTGGCCGCGCGTTTCCTCTCGGATCTCCTGGCAGGCATCGAATCACCTGGTCTGCTTTTATTTTAGAAGGCTGTTTGTACATGCACGTGTTAAACCCTGCCCGGAACTTCATCAAGGAGTAAATAAACAATCATGGCTGAAGCAACGATACAAGTAAGACATCAATCCGGTTTACACGCACGTCCCGCCGCATTGTTTGTCCAGGCTGCAAATAAATTTCAATCAAAGATCCTGGTCAGGAATTTAACCGCAGAAGGCAAATTTGTGGACGCAAAAAGCATCATCATGGTCCTGACACTGGGTGTGATGAAGGATCATGAAGTGATCATTCAAACGGAGGGCGCAGATGCCGAGGCTGCCCTGGATGCACTCAGATCGCTTATCGAAACCAATTTCGGCGAGGCCTAGTCCACTGCAAGGAAACGAGAAAAACATGCCGAAAATAAAATTTAAAGGTATTGCGGCAAGTGATGGAATTGCGATTGGGCCGGCCTTTTGCTACATTCCAGCCGAATTGACCATTCCGGTTTGCGCCGCCGGCAGTGTGAAGGAAGAGATGGTCCGCTTGGATGCAGCCCGCCAGCACGCCCATGCTGAATTGCAAGGCATGCATGATGCCATCGAGAAAAGGGCGGGCAAGGAGGAAGCATTCATTTTCAAAGCCCACCAGGAGATGTTGTCTGACCCGGCCCTTGAAGGGAAGATCCGTGAATTTGTGGAAATCGGTCAAACTGCCGAACAGGCCCTGGTTAACGCCACTGAAGAACTCGCCAGTTTACTGGCAGGCATGGAGGATGAACTCTTCGCTGCGCGCGCGTTGGATGTAAAAGATGTCGGGCGCCGCATCCTGCGCATCCTGCTGGGACTGCCGGATACAGCCTTGAGCGCGGTCACAAAACCATCCATCATCATCGCTGAAGACCTGTCTCCCTCCGACACCGCCAGCCTGGACCCTGATCTTACGCTTGGCTTTATCACCGCCCAGGGCGGACTCACTTCGCACAGCGCCATCCTTGCGCGAACCCTTGGCCTGCCTGCGATTGTGGGGATGGGAAATGGCCTGCTTGACAACGTTTCCAATGACACATTCATTGTGATGGACGGGCGTACGGGCGAAATGATCCTTAAGCCCGATCAGGAAACCATTACGCGCTACAAACAGATCAAAATGCAACGCGATTCCCATTTGCAGATCCTCAAATCGGCCGCAGAAAAGGATGCCCACACCGCAAATGGTCGCCGTGTGGAAGTTGCCGCGAACGTCGGCGAGGCCACCTCCGCACGCGATGCCGTGGAACATGGCGCCGAGGGCATCGGCCTGCTGCGCACGGAATTCCTGTATCTCGAAGATGCACAACCTCCCAGCGAGGAAAAGCAATATCACATCTATCGCGGGATATTCAGCGTGATGTCCGGTCGTCCCGTGATCGTCCGCACGCTCGATATCGGCGGGGATAAGCCGCCATCCTATTTGCCCTTTCCCGATGAGATGAATCCATTTTTGGGCTGGCGCGCAATCCGCATCAGCCTGGATGAACCGCAGCTTTTCAAGACCCAGTTGCGCGCCATATTGCGCGCGGCGGTGGGATATCAAGCCCGCATCATGTTCCCCATGGTCTCGGACCTGGACGAACTGCGTCGTGCGCGCGATACCGTTGAAACGGTCAAACGGGACCTCGCACTTGCCTCCATTGAATTTGCATCGGATATCCCTGTGGGGATCATGGTCGAAACCCCCGCCGCGGCAGTGCTGGTGGATGTGCTTGCCGAAGCCTCCGACTTTTTCAGCCTCGGCACCAATGATCTGACCCAATATACGCTGGCGGTCGACCGCGGCAATGTAAAGGTATCCGGGCTGTTCCAGCCCTTGCATCCTGCTGTATTACGTCTTATCAAACAAACCATTGATGCGGGGCACGCAAAGGGAAAATGGGTCGGCATGTGCGGCGAGTTGGCTGGGATGACGAGAGCCATCCCGATCCTGCTTGGCTTTGGCCTGGACGAGTTTAGCATGAGCCCGCGCGCCATCCCTGAAGCCAAACACCTGATCAGCAAATTGACGGATGAGAAAGCGCGCGGGATCGCCTCTCAAGCCATGTCCTTCGGCACGGCGGCGGATACCGAGAACTACATGAAGGGAATCCTGGCTTCGTTATAACATGGCAATTTGTCTCGATTCAGCGAAAGCGGATGAAGCGCGCCAGGCGAAAGACCTTGGCTGGGTATATGGTGTCACGACCAATCCATCCCTGATGGCGAAAACGGGCATGGAACCCGAAGCCGTTCTGAAGGAACTGGCTGAACTTGGGTTTCGCCAGGTGTACTATCAGCTTGTTTCAGACAACCTGGAGGACATGCTGGGCGAGGCGCGTACAGCGGCCGGGATCGTCAAGGATGGGTTGGTCTTCAAGGTCGCACCGACGGAGAATGGATTCCGTTTTGTGGCGAAACATGCGCATGAATTTCCCTGTTGTGTGACCGCTGTTTTCGACCCTGCCCAGGCCTTGGTCGCGCGGGAGGCGGGCGCAAGATATGTCGCGGTATATGTCAATCGTGCGACAAAACAACAGGGTGATGGGCTTGCCCTGGTGGGGGAACTGGCGAAAGTCCTTGCCGGCAGTCAGACCGAAATTCTTGCAGCCAGTTTGAAGTCCACGAAAGAAGTGGTGGATGCCTGCATGGCAGGCGCACAGCATATCACCGTCCCATTTAATGTATTGGCAGGGCTGTCCAGACACCCCCTCTCCACGCAGATCGTCGGACAATTCGATGCAGACGGGGTTGGAATTCGTTTGAACTCACAAGGAGATGAAAAAAAATGGAAGAAGTATTGAAGAAACTATTTGACGCGGTTTTGGAGGGGGATTTTGAAGGTGTCACGTCGAATTTGCAGGCCGCGTTGGACGCCAAACTGGACCCAACGGTCATTTTGAATGACGGCATGGTTGCAGCGATGCGCGAGGTGGGATGCCGGTTCGAGGCGGGTGAGTATTATGTGCCCGAGATGTTGATCGCGGCGCGCGCCATGCAAAGCGGGATGGCAATCTTAAAGCCTCATTTGCAGAAAACGGACAATAAATCGAGCGGCAAGGTTGTGATCGGCACGGTCAAAGGGGACTTGCATGACATTGGAAAGAATCTGGTTGGATTGATGCTGGAGGGTGCGGGTTTTGAGGTCAGGGACCTGGGTGTGGATGTCCCAATCGAGGAATTCATTCGCGTGGTACAGGAGGAGAAGCCCGATATTGTAGCGATGTCTGCCCTGCTGACCACCACCATGCAAATGATGGAGCAGACCATCGAGGCCTTTGAAGCCGCCGGCTTGCGCGATAAGGTTAAGTTCATTATTGGCGGCGCGCCTGTAACGGAAACATATGCAACCCAGATCGGCGCGGATGGTTTCTCCTCTGATGCGAGCCGTGCAGTCAATGTAGCGAAGTCATTGATCAGTGCATAAGTACGAGTACGGAACATTCTCCGCGTGCCGATCCTTTGATGACGGCTATCTGCGGTTCTTAAGTTAAAATGGTATGAAAGGTACCCTAGGTGTTGCCGCCCTTTGTGAAAGGAGTTGAAATGCCGAAACCTGAAGATCTGGCTCGATTAAATCGCCATGTTCGGCTTTCCACACTGGCATCCTGCGGTGTATTGTTATTTGGGCTGATCTTTCTCACGCTCTATATCCATCCTGCGCTGATGGGCATATCCCCGGAATTGCACGGGGACTACAAGGGCGGACCTGTATGGCTGGCGACAGGGGCTGCCCTGGCCCTCGCTGGTTCGGTTTTTCTTTATACATCCACCCATTGGGCTTTTCAAATAAAGAAAATTGCATGGAACACCCCGCCCGTGAAAATGAAATTGAAGCTGGAAGTCGAGGAGGACAGTGACAGCACTGCATATTTTGCAGTCATAACCAAGGAGGGCACGAATACCGAAGGATCCCCGGGATGGCGGGTTCAAATTTGGGTTCATCCACCGTGCGTGCGAGATCATATGGGACGGCAATTCGAGTGCAATGTTTATTTCCATCCCGAACTGAAGCGTCCAGTCGCGGTTGAGTATACAAGAGGATTTCTTTGGATGATGGCCGGCGCTGGCGCGGCAACCAGGCTCCCCAACGACGGGCCAAAGGGCTTCTCACCAGGCGATGATAAAGGTTCATGACATGGACGACACCCCAAAATGGATACCTGTTCTTTTCGGCAGTGTGATGCTTCTCATGGGGGCGCTCATTCTGGGAGCGCTCTTTGGGATTGTCCCAACAGATGAAGACGGCGCATTTCTTGCCCCGCCCATGATCATTGCGGCGCTCGGTCTTGGATTCATACTGGGGGCGTTCCTGCTCTGGATCCCTGATTGGACTCCTCCCCTGCTGCGAACATTCCTCTTTCTTGTGACCCTGGCTCTGGTTGCAGTTGTGTGCAATTGGACCGCCTTCGCCCCCCAAGTTGTGTATTATTCTTCAACCTCCATCGGACCTGTGCAATTTAGCGGAGAGTCAAAGATTGGAGGTCGGATCGTTTTTGGTATTGCGGCATTGATTGTGGATTCCATTTTTATCTCCACGCTGATCGCATGGGTCCGGTCGATATTCCGCCCCATGCGATGATGTGGAATATAATCCGTTCAACTCTTTCCAATCTTCCGGCTGCTGTCCATGATCCGCGACCGGATTCCCCTCCAGCCATGCTGGAAGGTTGGAAAATCGAACCAAATGGTTTAAATTCGATGTATGGTCAGCATTACAGGTGAGTGATGGACACGATCAAACAAACCTCGGACAGGCTTGAATTCATCCATACGCTTTCTCCAATGGCCAGGATGCTTTTGGCGCTCTTCGGATTGATCCCTTTCCTGGCGCCGTATGAGTTGCTCATCAAGCCGTCCTGGCACGGAGGCATCAACTTCAGCATGCTGGTCTCTCTTCTGTTTTCCATCGCGGCCGTAGGCATCAGCACATTTTTGTTTTCAGCCGCCCTGTTTGGAAGGAGCCACCAGTTTCGATTTGATGCCCCCAGGCGGATTGTTGAATACCGGTTCAAAACGGCAATAAATCCCTTTGGTGAAGAGACCCATGCGTTCGACCAAATCGAATTGCTCCAGATCAAGGTGAACGAGTGGGACAGCCGCCCGGACACATACGATATCAGCATGAAGATTCGCGGCAAACGCGCGATGGAATTTGGCGGTTTCGGATCACGGCAGGAGGCCGAACAGTATCTAGCCGTGTTGAAAAAAATGACCCTTGTTCAGGGCGGCTGAATCCGGGCAATCTGCAAAACCCGGCGCAGCATGAACAATCTTGCACCAGTACCGTCAGCGTGGGCAGGAGGGGATCGGCCGCTGCAGCCCATCTTCCCAAATACAAGGCGCGCAAAACCAGAGCAAGGCAATCCTTGAATGCCTGCTCTGGCAGACAATATCCATCATCGTTTAACGAACAGGCTCCAGTGCTTCTTCAACGATCCGAAAGACCAGGTCATGCACGTGGACAGGCTGTTCAACCTTGAGGGCTACGTTGTCCCCGGGTTTTACCCAAACGATGCTGTGATGCTCAACTTCCATGGAGGAAACCCGCTGGGTAAAATCCGTTGCATGCCCAACAATATGGATCTTGTCACCTAATTTCAGGCTGTCGGTTAACGACAGCACCGCCACGTTCAGATGACTGTAGTAATGCGTCACTTTTCCGATTTCAACTTCCATTGTCCTGCTCCTGCCCGGTGGGATCAAACATCAGGCATCTATACTGTAGCACAAATTGTGGCTTGATTTCCACCCCTTTTCGCCTCATCCTTAACCCAAGTTTGACAGCCCCGTGGCAGTCTTCCCAGCGCTGATATACTTGCCTGCATGCTGGACAAACGCCTGCACGGCCTGCTCGTACGTGGACACCAGGTGGCATCGCGCCCTTCCAGGGAATATCCGTACAGCACACTCGAAAAGCAAAAGCCGTTCTTTAAAGCCCTCGGCCTGGATCTGTACGAATACTTCAACGGCACATTGAATATCTCCATCGCGCCGCTGACTTTTATAATGTACGCGCCGGAGCTGACGTTCGAACGGGTAGAATGGACGGACCTGCATCCGCCGGAGACATTTTCGTTCTCGCGTTGCAATGTCATCTTCAAAGGCGGGAACCATGCGGGCTGGGTGTATCATCCACACCCGCAGACGAAGAAAACACATTTCCAAAACCCGTCGCTGATCGAGGTCGTTACATCCGAAATCCCGGCCATCCAATACGGCGATGCGCTGGAGGTTGAGATCAACACCAACGAAATCCGCGTCAGCGCCGGGTAATGCACGGGAAACAGCGGACGGGCAAAAGGTCGGAATAGACGCGTTCCGTATCACCCAAAAGTTCTAGTACGAAGACAAAATCCCCCAGCGTCGTGTACAATCATGGAAAAAAAGGAAAATATATGCGCATTGCCTTTATCTCGGATATGCATGGCAACCTGACAGCTTTGCAGGCTGTCATTGCAGATATTAAAAACCAGGAGACCGACCAGGTGGTCAGCCTGGGCGACACGGTCACCCTTGGTCCTCAACCGAGGGAGGTCGTGGACGCGCTCAGAGGCTTGAACGGTATTTACATCCGCGGAAATCATGATGCGGCCATCCTGGAACCTGAAAAAGCCGCACACTTCGAGATTACGGAGCATCTGATCCCTGATTTGCATTGGTGCCGCGAACAACTCAGATCAGATGATTTTGAGTTTTTAAGGTCGTTTAAAAACACGCACGAACTAACCTTCCCCAACGGGGTCCAACTATTGGCGTTTCACGGATCGCCGATCTCGACCACGGACATCATCCAGTCCACCACCCCGCCCGGGATGCTGGATGAATATTTCGAGGGACACACAGCGACCATTCTCATCGGCGGACACTCGCATATTCAAATGCACCGCCGCCATGGGAAAAAACTGGTCATCAACTCCGGCAGTGTCGGTAATGCCTTCGAATTCGCGTATTCGCCCGGCAACACTCCCCGCCTGCTGCCCTGGGCCGAATATGTGCTTATTGAACAATCGGGCGATTCCTTAAAAGTGGACTTGCGGCGCATCGCTTTTGATATCGAGGCGTTATTGAAGATCGTAAAGGACAGCGGGCTGCCAGGCACCGCATGGTGGCTCAGCCAGTATCAGACGTAAAATCAAGTCGTTTCCGGGAAAATAATGCGGCGCTCTGCCGCTTTTTGATTCAATGCTATACTCGCGCAATATGGATGCAGAAGTCATGAACATCACTGTATTTAATAACGCAACATTGATCGACGGCAGAGGCGGCAGGCCGGTCGAACGCGGCTGTATCGTTATCGAAGATGACAAGATCGTATATGCGGGTATTTCAGGGAAATGGACACAACCCGGGGGGAAATCAATCAACGAGATTGACCTGGCAGGTCGTTTTGTGCTACCGGGGTTAATTGACTGCCACGTGCATATTGCCGCGGAATGTTTGCCGGACAGCACCATGAACGGTCCGCTCGGCTGGACGTCACTGGTTATGCTGAAGCACGCACAGAATACACTGGCGGCCGGCATCACCACCATCCGTGACGTGGGCGGCCGGCATCACCTTGAATTCTCGCTCCGAAAAGCGGTGGCAGCGGGCATGTTTGCCGCGCCGCGCATGGCGCTGGCGGGAAAATTACTTTCGATCACCTCCGCGGGAAGCGAATGGTATGACGGGATGTACCGCGAAGCGGACGGCGTGGACGAGGTCCGCAAGGCAGCCAGGGAGCAGTTGAAAGCAGGCGCTGATTTGATCAAGGTGCTCGCAACGGGAGCCGTCCTTGCGCCCGGCGAAAAACCCGGTGCGGCGCAATTTGAAATGGAAGAGATCCGTGCCGCAGTGGTGGAAGCCGCAAAAGCCGGCAAGATCGTCGCTGCACACGCGCATGGCATCGAAGGCATCCGTAATGCAGTGGAAGCGGGTGCGAAGACCATCGAACACGGTACGTATCTCAATCAAGACCCGCGCGTGATGGAACGCATGGCACAGGAGGAGATCTTCCTTGTGCCGACCTTGAAGGCGGGCTTTGACGTGATTTATGGGGACAAACCCGGTATTCCGGATTGGATCGTGGAGAAAAGCAAGGAGACCCAGGAGGACGCATTGTTCTCACTCCGCCGCGCGCACGAAATGGGCGTACCCATCGCCATGGGAACGGATGCCGCCACCCCATACAACTTCCACGGCGAGAATGCCATGGAACTGGCCTACATGGCGGAGGCGGGCATCCCACCCATGGACTGTATTATCGCATCCACGAAGAATGCAGCGCGCGCGCTTGGTTGGGAGAAAAAACTCGGCACGCTCGAAGCAGGCAAACTGGCGGATTTGATCGTGGTGAAAAAGAATCCGTTGGAAGATCTGCGTTCGCTTGCAGACAGGAGGAATATCGAATACGTAATGCAGGGCGGGAAATTCGTCGCACGCCAGTTCGCCGGCGATTCGGGCATCCCTGAGGAATTGATGTCGGGCGCATGGGTCTGCTGCGGGTAAATCCATGATGCAGGGAGAAGGAAAAGCAGGCCCCATGAATAAACTGATCGTCATTGTCGGCGCGAGCGGCGTTGGGAAGACCACGCTTGCACGCGCCCTTTCCAGCAGACATGCTTTTGCGCTTGCATACGAACAGCACAATGAAAGACCCTTTCAGGCGCTCTTCAAGCAGGATGTAAAATACGCGCTGGCGAATCAAATGGACTACCTGATCCACCGCGCCGACGAGGAGCGCCAGCTCCGTTCCAGCAATGTTCCGGCATTAATGGATGGCGGCCTTGACCTGGATTTCCATGGATTCACACGTCTCTTCCACGCGCGCGGATTGCTCAACGACGCAGAATTCGACCTGTGCCGCCGCTTCTACTCCTTAACCCGCAACCTGCTCCCGCCGCCAGACCTGGTCATCGCCCTGAGCGCGGACGCGCAAACCATCCGCGAGAGACTGGCTTCCCGAAGCCGGATCAACATTGCGTCCAGTGAGGATGCGGAACTGCTGGAGGGATATGTCAACGAATGGCTGGAATCCATTCCCGAGAGGGCAATCCTTAAGCTGAACGTCTCGGACGAAAACCCGGGCTACACACACAGCATCCCAATCATCCTTGATAGAATTGGAGCATGATCCATTTGCGTTTTGTGCAAAAAAGGGAGATCCGCGAGGCGGAGGGGTTCCCGTTCAACGATCCCATCACCCACAACTTGAGGATTGCTTCATCGGGAGGCGCGCCTCCTCGAAACGACACAGGTATTAAATCATGGAATCCCGCATCTTACAATTAATTGCAGCCTTGCGCGCGGGCGGGGTGCGCGTGTCCCTGGCCGAGTCCGCCGAAGCCTTCTCGGCGGTGGATTTGATGGGGATCCAGGACCGCGAGTCGTTTCGGTTGTCGCTGCGCGCCACGCTCATCAAGGATGTAAAAGACCTGCCCACCTTCGATACATTATTCCCGCTCTTCTTCGGCTCAGGGACTCCGCCGATGATGGGCGGCAATCCGTCCGATGATCTGACGCCCGAAGAGATCCAAATGCTGGCGGAGGCGTTGAAGAACTTTGCCGAAAATCTCCGTCAGCGCATGGAAAGGCTGATGAATGGCGAGCAACTGTCCCGTGCGGAACTGGAGGCGTTGGGTCAACTGGTCGGGTTGAACCAGGCGGATGATCTCAACCATCAAAACTGGATGGCGCAGCGCATGCTGCGCGCGCTGGCGTTCCCCGAAGTGCGCGAGGCGCTGCGCGGGCTGATGGAGCAACTCCAGCAGATGGGCATGGAACGCGAGCGCGTCGAGCAGATCCGGCGGATGATCCAGCAGAACATGCAGGGGATGCAGGAGCAGATGCAGCAGTTCGCGGGCGAGCGCATCGCCGAGAACATGAGCGAGCGTCCACGCGGGGAGAACATTGACAACCTGATGAACCGCCCGTTCCAAATGCTATCGGATGCGGACAAAAAAGTATTGCAGCGCGAAGTGAAACGTCTCGCTTCCGCATTGCGCACACGGATTGCCCTGCGACAAAAGCGCATGAAAAGCGGACAGATGGACCCGAAGGCGACCATCCGCGCAAATTTGAAATATCACGGCGTGCCGGTGGAGATCAAACACCGTGACAAAGTGCGAAAGCCGAAGGTCGTGGTCATCTGCGATGTGAGCACATCCATGCGGTTTTGCTCGGAGTTGATGTTGAGTTTCCTGTTCGCGTTGCAGGGACAAGTCCGCAAGACGCATGCCTTCGCGTTCATCGATCATCTCGAATCGATCTCGGAGGATTTCAGCGGCACGAACGCGGACGAGGCGATCCAATCCGTGCTGTGGCGCATGCCCAACGGACACTACAACACAGACCTCGGCTGGTCGCTCAATGACTTCCAAAGCGAATACATGGACAGGCTCAACAGCGGCACGACCCTGCTGATCGTCGGGGATGGGCGCAACAATTATAACGACCCGCGCCTCGATATCTTCTCCACGATGGCGCGCCGCGCCGCGCGCACCATCTGGCTGAACCCAGAACCCGAACACCTCTGGCACGGCGACAGCGATATGCATAAATACGCGCCGCTGTGCGATCATGTATTGAAGGCCGGTAATTTGAGGGAGTTGGTAAATGCGGTGGATACATTGCTGACGGGGTAAAGCATATGCCATTTACCAGCAAAAAACACACAGTCATCATCATTGGCGCAGGCGTTTCCGGATTAACAGCGGGAAGTTATCTGGCGCGACAAGGCTTCCGTGTCAAAGTTTTGGAAGCCAATCCGAAGATCGGGGGCTGTTGTGGTTCGACAGAGATCAACGGCTATACCTTCAACGACGGCGCACAATACCTTATCTATCCAAAACTTTTGGATTTGGTTTTCTCACAACTGGGATCCGACCGCTCAAGGATTCTCCCGTTAAGACGCGTGACCACCCCGCAAACCACGCATCTTCCCAATGGGACGTCCGTTTCCATCGGCGCCGGCCTTGATATTACAGTTGAACACGGCGAACTCGACATTCCCACCGCCCAGCGCGAACTCGCGCATCTGATCGAGAAATGGTCGCCCCTGGACGAAATCCTGACCGGCGAAGAGATCATGCTCAATCCATTTTCGGTAGGCAGGCTTCTTTCAAAAGCGTGGAAGCATCTGCCAAAATTCGGACGGACGCTCGAAGGGGAACTCAAAGCTGCTGTGAGTGAACCGGTTTTCAGGTCCGCGCTGGCAGCGCAGTTGTTGTACGCGGGCGCGCCGCTCAATCGTCTTCCCTCCATTTCCATCATTGCACTTGTCAACGCGCTGAAGGATGGCATGGCATTGCCCGAAGGCGGCATGGGCAGGATCCCCGCAGCGCTTGCGCAGACGTTGGAACAACACGGAGGGGAAATCCTGCTCGATGCAAGAGTCAACAATATTCGCGTCGGGAACGGGCGGGTTCGTGGAGTGCAAACGGAGGGGCGGGGTTTTATCGAAGGCGATTTTGTAATCTCGACTGCCAACGCGATGGCAACCTATCAATTTTTGCTCGATGAACCGGACCAGCCCAAACGTCTCGTCCATAAAGCAAAAAAGACGCCTCTTTCCACGACGGCATTCTGCATTCAACTGGGGCTGTCGAACCAATTGGATGTGGGAAGCCACATACATCATATCACCCCGATGATGGAGGATTTAAACCAATACATCCAGCCAGCCCAGGATATGGCGGAGTGGGGATACTATTCCATCCCCACCGTCATTGCGCCCGAACTTGCTCCCGCAGGCGGAAGTGTGCTCGAGTATGTCCCAATCATTCGACAAAACGAACCCATCGAAGCATGGAACGATAAAAGGAGCAGCCAACTGGCAGATCAATCCATCGCATGGCTTCAAGCGCGCCATGCCATAAACATTGAAGCAAGGCGGATTCGAAGTCCACGCGAATTTCAAAATCAATTAAATCTGTATCACGGCGCGCTCTATGGCGTTTCCGCAGCGAAAGGGCTGACAGGACTCTTCCCGCACAAGACTCCCATCGAAGGTTTGTATCTCGCGGGTCAAACCACGTATCCCGGATTGGGGGTCGCTACAGCGGCGCTATCGGGTATTCATGCAGGCAATGCCTTGCTGCAGGGTATCAAGTAAACATCCAACCGGGGAAAAACCCTAATTTGCCTATACGAAAAAGGAAAGTACAAACGCTTGTCCTTTCAGGAGTAGAAAACCATGTACATCATCCTCTGGGAATACCACGTCAAAGCCGAAAAGCAGGCGGAATTCGAGCAAATCTACTCCCCCAGCGGCGCGTGGGTGGCGTTGTTCCAAAAGGGCGCGGGGTATTTGGGGACGGAACTCCTGCGCGATGAAACGAATTCATTACTCTACATCACGATTGACCGCTGGGAATCCAAATCAGCCTACAAGGTGTTTCTGTCCATGTGGGAACAGGCATACGGGGAGTTGGATGCGCAGGGCGCAGGGCTGACAGAACGCGAGTCCCTGCTGGCAAGCGGGTGACACGGCCCGCCTCTGCGGCCCTGTTGCCTGGACTTCCAGTTCGAACCTATCAAATTTAGCAGGTCAGGTTTCGCACAAATCCCGCGATGGAATTACAATTAGCAACAAGGGAAGCCGCCGTTTCCACTCAAAGGACCGCCGATGCAATTTCAATATACGCCGTACGTTCTTCCGCTGATCGCCGCCGCTTTGATCTCGGGCTGGGTGGCATTTTATTCATGGTCGAGGCGCGCGAACACAGGCGCCATCGCGCTTACGCTGCTTGCGGCCGCGGTCACACAATGGTCGATCGGCTATGCACTGGAGCTTGCCGGAGCGGACCTGCCGACCAAATTGTTCTGGGGCAAAAGCCAGTACATCGGCATCGTGCTTGTCCCCGTGATGTGGGTCGGCTTCGCGTTCCACCATGCCAACCAGGCAAAATGGTTAACCCTTCGCAGCATGGTGCTCCTGGTCATCATTCCGGCGATCACCTTCTCGCTGGTGCTGAACACCGAATCCCACGGGTTGATATGGAATAAGATCGGCATCACAACAACGGGCGGTTTCTCCGCCCTGGACGTATCCTACGGATTCTGGTTCTGGGTACATACGGCTTATTCCTACCTTATGCTCCTGACCGGCACAGTGATCGTGATCCGTTCCATTGGGCGGATGACGGGAATCTACCGCAGGCAGGCTGCCACCCTGCTGCTGGCCGTGACGGCGCCCTGGATCGGCAACGCACTGTACCTTTCGGGCTTAAGCCCGATCCCAAAACTGGACCTGACCCCCTTCGCATTTACCATTACCGTGGCCGCCTTCACCTGGGGCATTTTCGGGTTCCAACTGGTTGACCTCTCTCCCATTGCGCGCACAACCGTGATCGATGAGATGGATGCGGGCATGATCGTGCTGGACCTGGAAAATCGAATCGTGGATATCAATCCATCCGCGCTGCAGACGATCGGTCAAACGAGTTCGAATGTATTGGGCAGGAAGGCAATCGACGTCCTGACCGACTGGCCCGAGTTGGTCGAAAAATATGCCCAGGTCATGGAAGCCACAGACGAAATCACGCTTGGGGAGGGGCTGGGTCAACGTTGGTACGAACTTCAGCTCTCCCGCCTGCGTGACCACCGAAGGGGAAGCGTTGGCAGAGCCATAACCATCACCGACATCACGGGCCGCAAGCGCGCCGAGCGCCTGCTGATCGAAAGCCAGTCCCGCTACCGCCAGATCGTGGAATCTGCCAGTGATCTCATTTACCGCACGGATGCAAACGGGAACTTTACCTATGCCAATCCGACCGCCTTGCGGTTGATGGGCTTTAATTCCGAAGCGGATGTATTGGGGAAACACTACCTGGAATTGGCGGCTCCCCACCTGCGCAGCGATCTAAAAGAATTTTATATGCGCCAATTTGCCGCCCGGGAGAAAAATACCTATTATGAATTTGCCGCCATTACAACGGACGGAAGCGAAATCTGGCTGGGACAAAATGTGCAAATCATCGAGGAAGACAACCGCGTCGTCGGGTTTCAGGCGGTTGCCCGCAATATCACAGAACTAAAGCACACCCAGGAAGCCCTGGCACTGGCGCGCGACAAGGCGCTTGAAGCCAGCCGCATGAAAAGCCAGCTGCTCACCAAGGTCAGTCACGAATTAAGAACCCCATTGGGAGGCATCCTGGGCTACGCCGAACTGCTGCAAATCCATGCGTTCGGACAACTGGAGGAGAAACAAAGCCATGCGGTCTCTCAAATCATCGAGAGCACGAATTACCTGACAAAACTGGTCAACGAACTGCTGGACGAGGCCCAGATCGAGGCAAAAACCATCAAACTGTATATCGATCACTTTTCCCCGGCTGAACTGCTGCGCGCTGTGGAGGCCGGCGCGGCGGTCCTGCTGCAGAAAAAGGAGCTGGAACTCGTCACGAGCATAGATCCAGACCTTCCCAAAATGCTGTATGGGGATGAACAGCGCCTGCAGCAGATCCTTGTCAACCTGGTCGGCAATGCCATCAAATTCACAACGAACGGAAAAGTGACCGTCAGGTTATACAGCCCCAGCGCGGATTATTGGGCGATGCAGGTATCCGATACCGGCCGGGGCATTCCCAGGGATGCCCATGAATACATCTTCGAACCCTTTCGCCAGATCGACCCATCCAACACGCAGGAAAACCCGGGCACGGGGCTGGGACTATCGATCACAAAACAACTGGTCGAACTGATGAACGGGCGCATCATGCTTGAAAGTGAAGTCGGTACTGGCAGCACCTTCACCATCCTGCTGCCCATGCAAAAACCGTCCGGGGAACCCTCATGACCAGGCCATCCGCCCTGATCATCGAAGATGATCCGAAACAGGGCGTCATTTTTCAAGTAGCGCTGCAACAGGCGGGTTTCGACGCTGACGTCGATCAGGATGGAAAACTCTTTGCGGAAAGGCTTGCCAATCCCCCGCCAGCCCTCATCATTCTCGATATTCACCTGCCCTTCGCCTCGGGAATCGACATTTTTAAACAGATCAAGTCCAGTGAGAACTGGGCAAAAGCCGTGGTGATCGTTGCCACCGCCGACCTGCTGCTGTCCAAATCCCTCGAAGGCAGGGCGGATCATGTGTTGGTCAAACCCGTCAGTGTCAGGCGCATCATGAACATTGTTTCCACCCGCTGGCCTGCGCTGTCAGCCGCCGGTCTTCCCGAAAATAAAGAGGCACGATATGGATAAACCCCTGGCGCTCATCATCGAAGACGATATCGAAATCAGCAAAATCTACACGATCGTTCTGCAGGCCGAGTTTGAGCTCGAGGTATTCCAGGACGGCTATCAGGCGCTTGCCCGCCTTGCGCAAGTGATCCCCAGCCTCATTATCCTCGACCTGAACATGCCCAACATATCGGGCAGCGAGATCCTGCACAAGATACGGGCGGATGAACGGCTGGCAAAAATACCCGTGATGCTGGCAACGGCGGATACGATACAGGCGGCCAGCCTGAGGGAGGATGCGGACCTCGTCCTGGTAAAACCCATCAGCCCGATCCAGCTGCGGGAACTGGCATCGCGTCTCCGCTCCAGGGATGCGTAAGACAAGTGGTGGAATCTTATGCGGCCGGCGTTCAGGCCCTTTTATTCAACCCGTATTTTTCGATCATGCGGTTAAAGATCTGGGTGTCATCGTGGGAGGCTAACGTGACCTCAAAACCGATGTTATAGGTATTCGGTTCGAAACTGTCGGCCTGGCACCATTTACTGACGGCATTAAAGACCATGGATGTTTTGTTCGCGACATCCGCGGTCAGGTCCATGCGCAGTGCATATTTTACATCCAGCGGAAGGGGTTTGTCGCTGTCCACCTTGATCCCCACCGCACTGATATCCGTTAAATAGCCTATTACCTGCTGCGTGCCGGCGTCCAGCACACGCATGTAATAGGTGAACTTGCGTCTTGCATCCTTGCGCCGCTCTTTATCCATCAGAATGCTCCTTTCCAATCCAGCCAGGCGAAACCGCATTCATGCGACAACTGGTTCATTATAGCAAAAATTCCGGACATTACATTAATTTGGAAGGGTATAATGGTGGAATATTCCATTGTTTTGCAAAATTCATGGGAGTGCAGGGAACCGTAGAATGACCAAGATCCTGATCGTGGACGACGATAAACGAGTGACCAGCCTGCTGGAAAAATACCTGACAGCGCACCACTACGAGGTGACCGCGATCAACCACAGCTCCAGAGCCATTCAGACCGCAAATTTGATGCATCCCGACCTGTTCATCCTTGACATCATGATGCCGCACCCGGACGGCTATGCCCTGTGCAAATCCCTGCGCGCCGACCCGAATTTTTCACAGACCCCGATCCTGATCATCACCGCCCTGGACAACAGCAACAGCTCCGCCGCCACCTTCGGCGCAAACGCCTACCTGACCAAACCCTTCGACCTCGACGAACTTATTTCAAACATCGAAGCCATCCTGCACGGATAGGGGTATTCGCCGGCGGGGTTTCATCTCAAGATCTCTTCGTCCGCCTGCCCGATCTCCTGATAGATCCTCGCAACCTCCTCCTTCACCTCCACCGTGGCGGAGGGCGTCATGGAAATGAATTTGACCATGTCCCTTGCCTGCCGTAGCAGGTCCTTGACGTTGGCAATATAGGAAAAATCGCGGCGGCCCATCGTCTCAGGGACGGGCAGCTCGCGGGCCTGCTGGATCAGCCTGCGGGCGCGGACGAGGCGCTCTGCGGCGGGGATGAGTTTTGCCATGGTGATACCTCCATCACATTTCGTTCGCACAGGATGGTTTGCCTAACCGCCCTGCTGGTTATCCTGCTCCCAGCGGCGGATGGCGTTCCGGATCCACCCTTTCCGCGTGGACGCGGGTGCCTGCCCCCGTTCGAATTCGATCAACCGCTCCGCCGCGGCGCGGTCTCCGCCCGTCTTTTGGAGCAGGTCGTTATATAAAATGGACGCGTCGAGCGCATCGCCAAAGACATCCGCGGCGGGATACGGTTTGTGGAAGACTCGATGAAAGGCGTCCTTAAGCGGACCGAACACCCCGCCGCCCTGCGGATCCTTTTCCTTGACGCCGTCGGCATCCTCCTCAGGCTCGTACAGGTTGATCCCGCAGTTGGGACAACGGGTCAGTTCGTAGTGGAAATAGGCGCCGCAGTTCGCGCATTCGAACTCGTTCTCAGCAGGCGGGGGATCGATACTGGCGGGCATGGCGGTTTCCTTATCCGCAATCATAATACAGGAACGCCAAAGCGCCATCCCGATCATATCCAGCCGAGGGAAAGCCTTATCGTGAAATGGACTTCCCCACGAGCGACCCGATCCACGTGAAGAGCGCGAAGGGGATCTGGGGGAAGAGCAGGGTCCCGACCCAGCCGAGCAGGCCGCCGCCGAGCATGAAGAACATCGCCACAGGGAACGCCAGCAGGAAGGCGATCAGCACGCTCCAACGCGCCTTGTTCGTGGTTTGACGGTTGAAGAAGAAGAGCAGGATCCATCCGCCCAATGCGCCTGCGAGGAAGAACAAGAGGTAATCGGTAAGCAGGGCATGCGGATTCAACTGCCCGAAGCGCAGGTAATACGTAGCCACCTGCCAGAGCGCCGAGAGCGCTCCTGTTAGAAGGATCCAATATACCGATAAAGTTTTCATGGGAGGTTTCCTTTCGCTGCGGTTTGTGAATGCAGGAAAAGCATGGCACGGCAGCCAGCCTTGAAAACGTGACAGCCATACCTGCGTGGCTGTCACTTCCGGTTACAGACAGGGTGCCTTTCGAACACGGATCAGCGGGACCAAACCACTCCCAGCCAGTCCGTCAATGTATTGGTGGAAGGATCGTAGACGTATGTAAAGGGGAAATTTCCCGCGAGGGCGGGCGGGGCTGTCTGGCAGTAGACAGGCAGGTTGCCCGAAAGGGTAAAGCCTGAGACCGAGAGCGAACCGCGGGCCGATGCGGCGGACAGGAAATCACCCGTATCGGGATCCAGCCCGCAGATGGTTGCGCCGTCGTCATAATAGCGCACGTGACGGACACCGCCGCCCCCGCCGATCGTCAGTCTTTGACTGCTCCCGTCTATGTCGATGGAGGTCCAAACACCGACGAAGGGATCGCGTTTTGCGCCCGCCGGGGACACAAAGAGGACGGATACCAGCAACAGGGCTGCGATGAGAGAGGGAATAAGGATCTTCTTCATTTCTAAATTCTCCTTTCACTTGCTCGACATTACCTATAGGAAAAACGGCACCCATATCTTAAATACATTAAACCAGAATCCGGGGAGATTGTCACCTTTTGCGGATTCCCCCATATTTCCCACCGCAGCCGGCAGGCAACGTCGGGCGGACAGGGCGGGGACTTCCTCCAAATACGTTGTTACATCTTTCGCCTCGCTTTGCATGGATAGATACCTCCAAGATGATCTTTCGCAATCATAACCCGAGGCGCGTTCCCGTCAACCTCTCAAAGTCTGCTCCGATGCGGTTCGAAAAACGCATTGGCTATGCGAAAAATACTCGGAAAACCCATCGGAAAAACATGTAGAAGTCTTTTAAAAAACATTTGGCACACCTCCACCAGAAACCTTGAACGAAGATCATAAGATCTTAATTGTTGCAGCCAAGCTGGACAATCACACTGAAAGAATTGTTAATTACCTGTCTTCGAATTATGGCGTACCTATTAATGCTGTTTTCTTCCAGTACTTCAAGAAGGACAAAGCGAGTATTTATCCCGCTTGTAGTTAATCGATCCCGTTCAGGTTGAAACACAAGCCAGTAAGGTTGTTAAATCACGCTGAAAATAACAATGGAATGGTGTTGTTTTCTACATTTCTACTGGACACAAAAACTAAAGCAGGTCAACAGGGGTAAACAAAGGCTTTCCATTTCCTTGATCTATTGAAGAATTCTGTGCCGCCAGCTCTTGTCCTAACGTGATTGCCTTCGCTATCGCCGCACCAAAGCCCTGTGTGGCAGCCGTTTTCTGCAACTCCTCGATCTCCTCGGGGGATGCTTTCTTGTCCTGCAAATATTCCAGCTGCGCCTTCAAGATCGCCTGTCCCTCCAGCCAGCTGCGGATCTTCCACTGCTCCTGCATGGCCTCCCGCTGGGCTTCGATCGCCGCGTTCCTGACGGCCACCTCCGCCCTTACCTGCGCGATCTGCACATTATTTAATAAAGATTGAATCCAACCATACAAATACAAGAACCATTGCGCCCAAAATAGTATTGATTATCTGAAAGGTTACAAGACTCCCATATATAAATATATATCCTTTTTTATAGCTCCATACTATCAAAACGGCTATCCCACTCGACGCAATCAAATAATACCAAAATCCTATAGAAGGCAACGCCAGAACAATCAGAGAAAATACAACAAAAATTAATCGCAATGGCGCACTAACAAGAACCAGCATCAGCCTGTGTAATTCTCTACGCAGGGATGGATTTGTTCGTCCCAAATATTTGCTTGCCAATTTATATTCTTGAATTAAACTGTACGCTTCTGCAATGTTAAACAAGGTTTGTTCATGACTAGGGAATTCATTGCAAATAATCTCGTAATGCCTTACCGCTTCCTCGTAATTCCTTTTAATTAATTTTATCCTAGCAAGTACTGCATGGGCAATAAAGGATTTGGGATTCATCTTTACAGCTTCATCTCCAAATTTCATTGCATCCTGAATGTTGCCGCTTTCATAAGCAAGCAACATTTTTGTTTCAAAAAGAAATGAGCATTTATGATCCGTGAAGTTTTTTCCAATTTTATTTAATGCCGCGTTAGCATCACCGCTTTGTGCTTCTGACGCATAGGCAAGCGAAACCAAACAATAATAATGCTCACAATCATTGTCGCCGGATTGAATAAACTGTTTAATTTCATTTCTGTTCCTCAGAAAAATATTGTTGTAGATGTTTTCCATAATATCAATAATCCGTAATATCAATAGGATGGTTGCAGTTTAAGCTTTTCCAAAACTGGTGCTATCCCAGGTGCAAATGGAATCAACTTAGGCCACAAAACAAACGCCAAGATTGCGACCGGGACAATCCATACATTAATTTTAACATATGCACCGTCAGTGAGATTTCCTTTGCCGCCGTCTCCTTTAATACTCAAATCTACATAATTTATATCCATACCGATTGATGTGTTGTATAGTTGATTTACTTCTAACCTTGCGCTGACTGAATAACCCAATCCAGCATTTATATCACCTTCATTAACATTAACAGGTGACGCTACTCGAACACCTGCTACAAGCACATTATTTACAGAATCCCAAGAGATGGATGTGGATATGTTTTGATAAGCACTACTCACGCTAGTGCTGTTTGGGTTTACTCGCACATTCGGATTCCCATCTGTTGCTGGACTCCAAGTTGAAACTGTTCCGACCGAAAACAGCTTACCGGGTAAAGAAATAGTAAAAATGGGAATTTCATTTCTTTTCGGAGAGCCTAGTCCCAAGGAGGGAATGATACTTAGCAATTGATTGGCTTTTTCCATCGTAAAAATTGGCACCCACCATGGCTTATCAGCCTGACTTTGCGCCCCCTCCTCGCCCTCCTTCCGGCCCAGATAATACGCCATCAATCCGGCCTGCAGTTCCTGCGCCTGCTGCTCCGCCAGCCAGGCCTCCGCTGCGGACGTGTCCCGCTCCTGCGCCAGGAAATCCTGCAAGACCTGCTCTTTCACTGCCTGCTCTGCCTTCTCCATCACGAGTGTGTTATACAGGGTTTCCACATCCTCTTGCACCGCTCCAAACCCTTGCGCCGCGGCTTTCTCCTTAAGCGCTTGGATACGCAGGTCGTCGTCCTGTGCGCCTTCTTCCTTCAAGGCTTCCAGCTGCGCCTTCAAGATCGCCTGTCCCTGCAGCCAGCTGCGGATCTTCCACTGCTCGCGCATCGCAATGCGGTTGGCTTCAACCGCTGCGTTCCTGGCCTCTACTTCCGCCCTCACCTGCGCGATCTGCGCCGCTTCCTCATCCTGGCGTTTCTTCTGCTGTTCCAATGCCAATGCGGTTGCATAGCCGATCACCGCCGCCATCACGCCCCAAAAGACGCCGTGCCCTGAGCTGGCAGGTTGAGCTTGTCCAAACCCTGTTGAAGGGGTTGGTATGGTCATTTGAAGCGAGTTATGGAACGACGGGTGCCCCTTCATCGGTTATGCATTCTTCGCCAAGGTAAGCCAACTTGCGCAAATCGCTGCCGTCTTGGTTGATGATGTAAACGTGGGAACAAGTCAAGTTATCATATGCCGTACCAATAAATACAACTTCGTTGTCGGCAGCTAACTGAATCCACGCAGATTTTGCCAGACCAGAAACCAGTATTCGATTTTCTGTTCCATCAATCTTTGAAAACAAAATACTGGAAGGAGAGCCGATTTCCTTGTTGTGGCTATACACAATATGATTGTTGTCGGGAGTAAAATTTACGGAATCATACCAGCCTTTTTCATACACCAGACATTTAGTATTTCGTTGTTCCAGGTTGACAAGAAGGCAAATCTGGCTGTCCAAAGTAACCATATCCGTCACAACCCATTTGCCATCAAGCGAAGTGTCAAGCCCATAAAATGCCACCTGAAAACCATTGATGTTCAGTTGCTCAACCTGTCTGGTTGTAATATCTATGGTTGCCAAGTCGGCGTACACATTCCCGTCATTCCCATGCCAAGTAAAAGAAAAGAGCACCTTGTCGTCCTCCGGCGTGAAGGCGAAACTTCCAATCCTCGCATCGTACGGTAAATCTCGAGATGTATCAACTAATTCTGTATGTTCATTGGAGACAGAATTCCACAAGCCAATTTTATTGAAAAAACTTCCATATACATAGGCTACATATCTTCCATTATGAGAAAACTTGGGCGATGAATATACTCTGATATCTTCCAGCAATTTTGCATCGGGGACGTCTTCCACTGAAACACCATCAAGATAAACAAAACGATCTTGCCAGTAGATTTGCTCATGTACCAATACCTCAGGCAGTTCTTCAGGCGAAGATAATTCGCGTGCCGCAGGCTCCAAGACTATGTTTTTTACAGGTGTGATACACCCGGTTAGAAAAAAGAGCAATACGAAAACCTGCCATGTTTGCTTCCTATTCATAAAGTCTCCTATTAAGGGCATATCAGTTGAAAACTCTCTCCAAGGCAGGTATTGCTGGTATTAACTTACCAAGAGCTGCAAACCCTCCCGCTTCCCATGCAAAAATAAGAACTCCAGCCGCCAATAACAAACGCGGCCAACGGTGAATGCTAACTTCTGTTTTGAGCAAAGTGGTGGTGGATGTGGCAATCGTTTCTCCAGTGGACAATGTCACTGGCATAGGGGATATTACCCGTCCAGTAGCCTGCGATACTTTAATGGTTGCCCAGTTTTTTCCAAGAATATCCATGTCGATTGTGCTTACGTTTACTCCTCTAATATCAGGTCTATCTGTAGAAGTTGATATTGTCTGCCCGAAACTTAGAGCAAATGGTTGGATAAAATAATCTACGCGGGAGCCATCAGGTCTTTCCTCCCCTTTCAGGGTAAAACGGCCATTGGAGAAATTAATATCTAGGTACCCAGCAGGGTTTGACGTCAGTTTTAACGACTCATTTATACCGATGGACATCCTCTGAAATACCACACTTTGGAGGATATTTCTTGCCCAAGGTTGATAAGAAACCCATTCGTCTATTGTGGAATTGCCCAAAGAAAATGGCTTTCCAGGCTGAAATGAAACACTCAACCACGAAGGGGGATGCAACACAAATTGCTTTACTTTATCTTCAACCCAATCTTTTGTCTTCTCCCACCATGGCTTATCAGCCTGACTTTGCGCCCCCTCCTCGCCCGCCTTCCTCCCCAAATAATACGCCATCAGACCGGCCTGCTGTTCCTGCGCCTGCTGCTGCGCCTGCCAGGCCTCCGCCGCGGACGTGTCCCGTTCCTTGGACAGGAAGTCCTGCAGCGCATCTTGTTTGGCCTGTTCCGCCTGCTGCTGCGCCGCCAATTGTTGTCCCAACGTGATCGCGTTTGCTATCGCCGCACCAAAGCCCTGTGTGGCGGCCGTTTTCTGCAACTCCTCGATCTCATCAGGCGACGCTTTCTGGTCCTGCAAATATTCCAGCTGCGCCTTCAAGATCGCCTGTCCCTCCAGCCAGCTGCGGATCTTCCACTGCTCGCGCATCGCAATGCGGTTGGCTTCAATGGCTGCGTTCCTGGCCTCTACTTCCGCCCTCACCTGCGCGATCTGTGCCGCTTCTTCATCCTTGCGTTTCTTCTGCTGTTCCAATGCCAATGCGGTTGCATAACCGATCACCGCCGCCGCCATTGCGCCCCACAGCACGTTTGTGCTGGCCGCGGCCGCGACAGCGCCAGCCCCCGCATGGCCGGCGAAACTAAGGCTTTGGGTGCTGGTACTTGAAGCGACACCCCCGCCAACGGACGGCTCGGAATTGCCCTCTCCTCCAGCGCTCCCCTCCAGCCCTTCCCCCTGAGAAAGGGGAGGAGTAAACGCGGGGATGGGTTGAAAATAACTCAGCGGGTTGACCGTTACGATCCCGCTGCGGATGCTTTCGTTGCCCGCCGCGTCTCCCGCCTTGACCGTGATCAGGTACTCGCCTACCGGCGCAGAACTGCCGTCCTTCCACCTGCCATCCCATATGAATTCCTCCTTGAACTTGTTCCCTGTAACGCGCTCCTCCCAGACCACCTTCGGGAAGCGTTCCTTCTCGTCCTCGATCACGATGCGCACCAGGTACAATCCGCTGCCGTCATCCTGCAGGCTGTAGTTGAACGGTTCGCCCAGGTCCAGTTCATCCGTCAGCGCAATGGCCGGCGGAATGCTGTCCACCTTCAGCGCCAGCACTGGTGTTTCATTGATATTGCCGGCGTTGTCCACGGCTTTGAATTGATACCTATACACGCCGTCGGTGAAGGATAACGGCGCGCTGTATGCCGTCCATGCGCCGCCGTCGGCGCTCACTTCAAAGGATGCCAGCCCGGAGGTCGCATCCGTGGCCGCAGCGGTGAGGCTGGTTCGGGTCGTGTGCCAGCCATTCGTCCCGCTCGAGCCGTTGATTTGCAGATCGATATCCGGAGATATCGTGTCCACTTGGGCGCTGAGGCTTCCCATCCGCGAACTGTCACCCCAGGAGGAGAGCGCCCAATATTCAAAGTTGTTTTCGCCTTCCAGCAGTGGAACTTGACAACTGGTTTGAAATTCTGGGCAAGCAAAGATTTCGGTATTGCGTGCGCCTTCGATCAATAAAATCTGATGCCCTGATAGCGGCTCGTTGGCTGTTAGTTCAAGTTGAGGAGCTGTCACGCACCAGCCGTTTTGCAGGGTGCAGTTTTGTAATGTGCCGGTAATCGTCGCTTCGGGATGCGTGAGGGTCGTGTAGCGTACGCTGTATTCCTGTCCCCATTGGGTGCGGCCGTCATTCCATGACTCGCAATCTCCCGGGTAGTTTGCATACGCCTGCCAGGGCTTGCTCTCGTTACTGCATGACCAGTCGTCCACGCGGTGGTAGCGGTAATCCCCCCTGGCCGCCACATACATGCATTCCCACAAGACCACCTTGCACTCCTCCACAGCGGTGGTGACGGTTCTATCCGGTCCCAGGTAGTCCGCGAGGACAGGCGTGGAAAATCCAAGTAATAGAATGATCAGTATGACAAGAAGATGGCTTTTCCGGAACCGCAGCATGCCGCACCTGTTGGTTCCATTGTACAGACAAGACCACGGCAATTCAAGTAGGATACGATTTTTTAAGGTTGGGAATTCCGCAGGTTTTACCCGCGCTTCAACATATCGTCGGTCACCTGGTCGAGGCGCAGGCTGAGAAACTTCAGTTTGCGCGAGCAGGCATATCCGCCCAGCACCAGCAGTAGCATGTCGATGACCGTGAGCAGTAAAAGAAGACGCCTCATGGGAAATTGATGGTTTGAGTGTACCGAAAAATTAGACCTGACAGGTTTTGGAAACCTGTCAGGTCTTTTTTGTTATATCGCTACGGTACCGGGCGGGCGCAATTGAGCGACACAGTGCGGAGCAGTTGCTCGGGCGGCAGTTCCATCGCGCATAGAATGTAGCCTTCACCCGTCGGGCAGGCATTCTCATCCGCCGGTTTCACTTCGGAAAAGTACAGGCAGAGCGCCTCTCCATTTTGGTAGGCGGTCGCCATTCCGCCAATGCCACCCGCGGCATAGGCATCATTCTCCTGCCAGCCAAGGCTGGGCAGGATTGCCCGCACGTCGGGCGGTTCGTTCTCACCCGATACGGAATACGCGATCTGACAGCCGAATCCGCTCTTTTCATTGACGAAATCATTAAAGGGGACCGAACTGACGACTTCTCCGGGCAGCCCGACCATTTGCGACAGCGTGTCCTTCAGGTTCGTACATTCGTCCGCCGCCAACGGCTGAAAGTCGCCTGAAGGTTGTGGAGTTTCAACGATTTCTACGGGAGGCGCGGGGTTCTCGAGCGCGGCGGCGGTTTGAGTCAGAGCGACGATCACCGCCACCTGCACTTCATCCGATGGCTGAGCCGGTCCACAGGCGGATAACAGCATAACCAATACAAACAGAACAATCATCGATACATTATTGAAATTTTTCATATCATACCTTTATATGCAAATATCCGAGGTCTTCGAGACCTTGGATATTTGTTTTATTCTAGCACTCCGAATACCCGCAGGCATAGCACTTACGGCAGCCTTCTTCATTGACCACCGCCGCTTCCCCGCACTCGGGGCACAGGTCGCCGATCTTCATGGCGGGTGCGGAAGGTTCGTTATGTTTGCCGCCCTTCGCTCCCGAAAGGGAGCTGCCGCCGTTCGACTTGACCTCTTCCGTAACGATGCCATTCTTCTCATTCAAATACTGGTCGAGCACCTGACCGATGCCGTCCGGCAGGGAACGCACGCGGTTGGGACCGAAGCCCAGCGAGCGTCCGCCGCCGATGCCGATCAACTGGATGACGATCTCGCGCATCCTGTCCAGCGGGGCAACGGGCGAAGCCATGCGCAAAATATAGGAGATCAGGCGTCCGATGGCTTCGGAGACCGCCGCAATCTCGGAGCCGGCCTTGGCGGTGTTGACGAAAGCCTCGAAGGGCTGGTCGCCGCCATTCTCGTTGATGGTGATGAAGGCTTTGCCGACCGGCGTTTCGATGTTATACGTGCGGCCGGTCAACGCCCTGGGGCGCGCCTTCTTCGTCCCATGCCACATCAATGTTTCAGACGCCGGTTGAGTGGAGCGGGCGCTCTTCCCGCCCGCATCGAGACCCGGCGACTTCTTATCCGCCGTGGCTTTGGTCTCCAGCACCACGGTCTCGCGCGAGCCGGTCACATACACGGTGATGCCCTTGCAGCCGAGTTCCCACGCCATCAGGTAGGCTTTGGCAACGTCCTGCTCGCTGGCGTTCTCATGGAAGTTGACGGTCTTCGAGAGCGAGTTGTCCACGAAGGCTTGCAGCGCGCCCTGCATGAGCACATGCTCCTCGGCGGAAATATCCGCGGAGACCACGAAGGTATCGCGCACAGCCTGCGGGATCTCGGCGATGTTCTGGCAGGTGCCCTCGTTCATCACCTGTTCCACGATCTCCTGGCGCTTCTCCTCGCCGAGCCCGAGTTTCTTCAAGGTCTCATCGAAGCGCGGGCTGGCATAGGTCAACCTGAGGTCCTTGCCGTTGTCGTTGACGTGGCGGATATAGGCCAGCGCAAAGACGGGTTCACAGCCATAGCCTTCACAACCTGCGACGGTGGCGATGGTGCCGGTCGGCGCGACGGTGGTCTGCGCGGCATTGCGGATGCCGTGCTTTTTGATGCCCTTGACCACCGCCTCCCACTTAACCTCGGGCCTGTTCCAGTTATGCTGATAGCCGGCCAGCGGCTTGGGCGCCTGCCATTTCATGTCGTCCATGTCGTAGATCGAACCCTGGATGGCGGGGAACGGTCCGCGCTCCTCGGCCAGATCGATGCTGGTCAGCATGGCGTGATAGCGCACAAATTCCATCACCTGCGCGCCGAACTCCTGTCCCTCCTGCGAACCGTAGCGCACGCCGGCGTGATACATCAAATCCGCGAGGCCCATGATGCCCAGCCCGATGCGGCGCGCCTTGTGCGCGGCTTCGACGAGTTGGGGCACGGCCGGCACATAGGCATTCGCCTCCACCACATCATCGAGGAAGCGCGTGGCGGTGACCACGCTCTGCCGCAAGGTCTCCCAATCGACTGTGCCGCGTCCCTCTTTGTCGGCCGGTCCGCAGTGCTCGTTGAGGTTGACAGAGCCAAGACAGCAGTTCTCGTACGGTCCCAGCCACTGCTCGCCGCAGTTATGAACCACCAGACCATTTGCAACAAATGCATGTGTATCAGGCTGATGTAAATCGTACACAGCCTCAACACCATCGGGCTCAACCGCCTGCACTGTCGCAAGGAATGTTTCTTCATAAGGTCCGCGGATCATTCGGCTGAGATAATCAGCCAGCTTGGATTGTTTGGCTTCAGTCAGGAAACCGATCTCATTCGCAAAGCGGATCAAGTTGGTTTTACCGATTGCCAGATCGTGCTGTGCTTGATGGAAATATTCTTTTGCGCCGCCTTTTCCATCGGGCATGGGGCGGTATCCGCTTAAACGGCGATTTTCGTAAATACGGCTTGCAATGCCAAAATTTAAAAGCAATCGTTGCGTATCTTTCAAGAGGGAAAGATGGCTGGAGGAAAGTCGCACAGTGCATCCCTTTTCACGGCCATCGCTCACCTGTCCATCCGCAGTAAATAAGGCTTGTAGAAAACCACGCTGAATCAATTCACTACCAGAAAAAACCGCCGAAGGAACAAAGTGTTTTTTATTTTCTGTAATCCCAAATTGCGCCGCCCAGTCGCGCAAGCGGTCAGAAGCAACTCGCGCTTCGTTGCGCCCGTCGACACTCACAATTCCAACAGGATAAGAGCGGTGTTGATCAGATTTTTCAACAAGGTTTGTCACCATCTCAGCAAATGCGGGAGCTAATTCCTGTTTTTCATCTCCAAAGAACGAAAGCACGGCACGGACAACATTCACCGTACCATCTCCCACCAGCCAGCCAAGTACGTGTCCTTCTTCAAGAGTACCGCTTTGACCAAATCCGCCTTTTCGATTTAAGATGTGAACACGATCCCCTGATTGCAGTTTCCCCGCTTCCACCCAGCCACGGGAGGTCATGACACGATGATCTTCCGTCAGGCGTAATTCATAACCTTCGCGAGTCATCAGGCGATAAACAGGTTTTGTTCCAGTCTGGAAAACATGAGTAGCAGGCAGGAAGGTATCGGTGCCGAAGCGAGCGTCAGATGTAATATTGATATCATGTCCATCAGCAGCCAATTCATCCACACGACGTAAGCCTTGATCTGTAAAAATCAAGGTATCACCTGTCACGCACGGATTGGTCGCCTCGAGCGGATACAAATGCGGGACGGGATTGCCGCGGTTGGCCGCATCCAAAAACAACATGCCGGGTTCCCCGTTATGATGCGCCTGTTTGACGATCCTGTTGAACAGTTCACGCGCCTTGACCTTCTTGTAGGTGTTGATCTTGATGCCCGCGGCTTCGGCCTGCTCGAGCGTGCCTTTAAATCCTTTTTGCTTCATTTCGGCAAGGTCGGGGAAGCGCAGTTCCCATTCCCTGTCCTTCTTCACAGCCTGCATGAACGCATCCGTGATGCCGACGGAAATGTTGAAGTTGGTGATGTGGTTCTCGTTGGTCTTGCAGGTGATGAAATCCTCCACGTCGGGATGGTCCACGCGCAGGACAGCCATGTTCGCGCCGCGCCTTGTGCCGCCCTGCGCGATCTCGCCAAAGGCATGGTCGTACACGCGCAGGAAGCCGACGGGTCCCGTTGCCTGCCCGGCCGAGCTTTGCACAAATCCGCCTTTGGGGCGCAAACGAGAGAAGGAGAAGCCGTTGCCGCCGCCGGTCTGCTGGATCAACGCCGCATCGCGCAGGGTTTGAAAGATGCCGGCCGAATCGCGCCCCATGTCATCGGTGATGGGCAGTACGAAACAGGCGGCCAGCTGTCCCAGCGGAGTTCCCGCACCGGTAAAGGTGGGAGAGTTCGGGAAAAACTTCCTGCCGGACAGCAGGTGGTAATACTCAACCGTGCGCTCCGGAACATCCGCGCCCCACTGCGCCTCCACCTTCGCAACGTGATAGGCCACGCGCCAGAACATCTCCTCGACGTTCTCGGCGGGCTTGCCGTCGTCGCCGCGGCGGACGTAGCGTTTCATCAACACCTGGCGGGCGTTATCGGTCAACTGCGCCTTCGGCAGTCCCCTGGGCAGGGGGGGCGTGGGCAGGAGTCCGTTCTTTACCTTGGGTTCGGTGGATTTTGTTGCCATGTGACACTCTCCTGTAAATATTTTCGTTTTAGCGCAGGGGCGACCCTTCATGTTTTCGACAACGACTTTCTCATCCAGGGCGGGTCACCCTACAGAATTTCACAGATTCAAAAAGGCAAAGACACTCCCCCCTTGCGAGGGGGTGTCTGTGCCTTGGATTAGTCTTCCAGCAGCTGATCGATTTCCGTGCGGATGGACTGGAGATCATCCAGCCCCAAATACACGATCGCATAGCGGATGTATGCGATCTGGTCCGTTTCCTTCAGGGTGGCCATGACCAGATCCCCCACCACGCGGGAGGAGACCTCGGCCTTGCCCAGTTTGGTCAATTGAGTTTCAACCTGTCCGATCATGCGCTCGATATCCGCCGCGGAGACGGGGCGTTTGGCGCACGAAATACGGATGCCGCGCGCCAGTTTCTCGCGGTCGAACTCCTCACGCGCGCCGTCCTGCTTGATGATGAGCGGTGTGGCAAGGATGGGGCGTTCGTAACTGCTGAAACGCTGTCTGCACTTCAGGCACTCGCGGCGGCGGCGAATGCCTCCGTGGCTGTCATGCGAGGTGTCGAGAACTTTAGAATCGTGATGTTTGCAATACGGACAACGCATCCGAAATGTGCTCCATTATTAGAACAAATGTCACAGCCATATATGGGCATATGCGCACTACATCCCCGTACATATGGTCATAGTGTGGGGGATTTTACCCCCTCCCCAATGCATTGACAAGGGGTGATTGGTATACGTGAATCTTAAAATATTGCGGACATCGCCCCGCTTCCTGCGCAACGGACGGTTGATTCTGTTTCGAGTTAATCGTCATCACCAGGATGGAGTTTTTTGATCCGAAGCAATCCAACCGCAAAATTGGGGATTGCTTCCCCGCAACAAATGCGGCTCGCAATGACATGGCCTCAGCTTTATAGATCCTTCAAAAACTTCATCACATGCGGATTGAATCTCTCAGGGTGGCATTGATGCGGGACGTGCCCGCAAACCGGGAAGGTGTGCATCCCTTTCAGGTTGGGGAGCGATTTCGCCAGCTGCAGGAAGGATGCCGGGGCGATGGTCTGGTCGCGTCCGCCCCATAAGAGCAGAGTCGGATGGTGCAGGCGGGACAGGTCAAACGTCAGGGAGGGAAGCGTGCGCGGGATGTTGTAAATCCCCGAGGAGGCGCGTTTGTAGTCCAGCGCAGTCTGGTAACGGATATGTTCGGGCAGGATATGCGTCTCGCGGTTCCCGATGTAGAAGTTGAAATTGCTCACGTCCACCAGAAAGCGGAAGAGGCGGTACGGCGTGCGCTCAATCAGATGGGTGTTGACGAGTTGATGGCGGAAGACCCTCTGCATCATCGGCGGCAGCTGCTTGATGTCATAGAACGGATTGACCAGCACCAGCGCGCGTACCCGTTCGGGATGACGCAGCGCATACAACAACGACAATCCGCCGCCGAGGGAATGACCGATGAGGACCATGGGCTCATGACGCTGGAGCGTATCGATCCACTTGGAAAAATGTGCGAAGGTGTTTTCCACCGTATAGGCAGAGGGATGCGCGGGCTTTTCACTCTCGCCGTGCCCGAGCAGGTCAAGCGCATGGCCCGCATAGCCCGAAGCGGCAAGTTCGGGGAGCAGGTCGTCCCAATCGTGAAGCGAGGCAGCCAGCCCATGCGCGAGAATGACCGGCGTTCCCGTGCCTTGTCCAACGTAATTTACTTTTTGTTCATTCCCAAGCAACCTTGCGCGGTACACGCTGCCTTTTAGATCAACTGCTGTCATATACTCCTGCAACCATAAGTGGAATTCCCATCCCGAGTCCGGGGGGTTCGTAATCATAAACGGAATCTTCCAATTTGGGTAATTCTACTTTCGCAGTCTGCGATCTGGAAAGGGTACATCCCTCACATGGAAAGACCTGCTGGAGCATACAGCTCTCGCAGGTCTTTCCATGTAGCTTCATCCCAAAAACCGCGCGAGGGATGAGATAACTTTCTGCCTGTCCATTAGCTACGGAGCTTCAACAGGCTCAGGATTGGGGGGAAGGATAGGTTCGGCGGTATATTCCGAAGGCAGCACGCCGGTCAGCGCCCGCATGAAGGTAACCATGTCGTCAACCTGACTGTCCGGCAGTTTATTGCCCAACTGATGACGAGCCATCAACTGCACCATGGATTCCAGGGTCGGGATGCTGCCATCATGAAGGTAGGGGCCGGTCACGGCGATATTGCGCAGGCCGGGAACTTTGAAAGAGTACTTGTCGGCTTCGTTCTGGGTGACATTGTATCGGCCAAGATCATTGGTCGTGTAAGGTTCCTTTGTACCCAGGGTGGTGTACATGCGGCCACCCAGGGCAGGGCCGCTATGACAACTGGCACAGCCGGTTTCGATGAAAAGCACAAACCCGCGTTTTTCCTGTTCTGTGAGGGCATCCATGTTGCCTGCCAGGAAATCATCAAACCGTCCGGGGGTCAGCAATCGTCGCTCAAACGCGCCGATTGCCTGTCCAACATGATCATAGGTGATGGGATCCGAATCGCCGGGAAATGCGGCCTGGAAGTAAGGCAGGTACCCAGGGATTGACTTAAGCACATCGACAACATAATCACCGCTGGGCATGCCCATTTCGCCACCAGCCAGAATCGGACCCTTGGCTTGCTCCTCCACAGTGGGGACGCGTCCATCCCAGAATTGGGCAACATGAAGTGCTGCATTGTATACGGTCGGTGAGTTACGACCGACCGGATTCCCGGAGTGGCCGAATGAGAAACGCAGACCGTCCATGCCGTAATTGTTGAGCCCATGACAGGTATTGCAGGACATCTGCCCATTGATGGAAATGCGCTGCTCATAATACAGCATCCGTCCAAGATCAACCAAAGGTTCGCTCATCTCATATTCGCTGGGTGTCACCTCCTCGGGCAGGGTCCCAAAGATTCCAAGCATACCATCCGTGATTTCAGACGCGGCTTCCTCCCCAGTCGCAGAGCTACACGCAGAAAATAATACCAAAGCCAGAGCAAGGGCAGTGATGGAAAAGAGGGTTTTTCTATTCATGTTCATTCTCCTTTTAATTGTAGAAAGCCGGCATACCCAAATCTTAGCTTTTCATTATGTACTGGAACTCATCTCACAAACACCGGCATGCCATTCTGAGGGAGCGAAGCGGCCAAAGAGCGTCATGAAAACAGGCACACGGATTCATCGCCATGCTTAGGAGGATATTTTGAGACAGGTTCTCATTATTTTAGGCTACATGAGAGTGGCATGTCCATCGCCCACTAGGATGATTTTTTACCTGATGTATGATCCCCGATAATAAAAAAACGAGCCCCGTGATGGGGGCTTTTGCCAATCAACCAACGATTTTTCCAAACGCGGATTTTCAGTTTCGCAAGTCGGCGCTATTCTTCCACACACGCGAGGATGACGCCTGCCGCATTCTCTGTTCCTTTTTCGGCGCGAATCTTTTCACCCAAATCCCGCGCGGCAGAATTAATGTCATCAATCAACGCAGACTGAATTCCCTTTGCAAGATTTTCCGCGGTCAGTTTTTTACGGGGTATCGGTTTTGCGCCGGCACCCAGTTCGTACACGCGCCGCCCCCATGCGTATTGGTCGTTGGCATGCGGGACAATCACACTTGGCACACCAGCGCGCAAACCTTCGGCGGTTGTCCCGGCCCCTCCATGGTGTACCACGGCAGCCATGCGCGGGAAGAGCCATGCATGCGGCACGCTCTCGAGCATGAAGATGTTTTCAGGCAGGCGCTCCAATTTGGACATCCCCTTCCAGCCCGTTGCCAAGACCCCGCGCTGGCCGGACATTCGCAACGCTTCGATGACCAAGGCCGTGGTCCGTTCTGCCCCGTCAAAACCGGCCATGCTCCCGAAGCCGATGTATATGGGTTTGCTTCCGTTTTGCAGAAATTCAATCAACTCAGGCATGGGAGACCAGTCCGCTGTTTCATCCAGAAACCAGTATCCTGTCGTATGGACATTGGAGGGTCTGTCTTTTGGTGTATGAAAAACATAGTTGCTGCACGAAATGATCGTAGGCAAACGTCTTGTGGTCTGCCCGCTGAACGGGCTGGAATATCCCTGTGGCGATGTCCCAAACTCCTGTTTCCAGTATGCTTTCAGCGGCGATGAAGATGCCATCCACATGATCTGTTCGAAGATCTTATGACTCAGGAAATTGAAAGCCTCTCCAAAACGGGGCATATCGTAAAAGATCAGCGCAGGATACTCGCGTGTCGCGGTCATGGGAAATGGTGTCGCAAGCACGCTAGGAATATTGAAATGCCGTGCCGCAAAATATCCGATGGCTGCGCCGGGGTGATAGACAACGACATCCGAATCCCTGCAGGCATTGAATAAATCCTGCTGAAGGTCGAACAAATGAACCTTAAGTTCGTTAAAACTGAGCATAAGTTTCAGCGGATTATCCACCTGCATGGCTTTCTTCCCGCTCTCCCCGCCGGCGACCAGGGAAACATCACCGCGAATCGGGAAGTAATCCAGCCCATATGATCTTACAAAGGATTCATAATTCTGGAACGCGGCAAAACGCACAGCATGCCCTGCTTTTTTTAATTCGATGCCCAATGCAATATACGGCTGAGTATCCCCACGCGTGCCTGTGCTGAGAATTGTAATATTCACAAAAGAAGTGCCCGCTTTCTATTCGCTTGCAATCTGTTTCCCGTAGCGTTTGGCCAGTTCACGGCGCAAAACCTTGCCGATGAACGTGCGCGGGAACTCGTCCATGAAGATGACGAAGCGCGGGACAAGATGCGGCGGAAGCCTGCGCTTGCAGTAGGCCAGGATGGACTCGGCGCTGGGCTTTTCCCGGCCCGCAATGACAAACGCGAAGGGATGGCCTGCCACGGCCACCACCGCCACTTCCTTGATCTGCGGGATCTCGTAGATGACCTCTTCCACATCCCGCGGGAAGGCGGGTTCCCGGCCCGCCTTTTCAGGGTACCACATATCCGCTTTACGGGCGATGATGCGGCAGAAACCGTCTTCGTCCATTTGAGCCACATCGCCGGTCAGCAGCCAGCCGTCCTTGGTCAGCACTTCATTGGTGGCGGCTTCATTCTTCCAGTAGCCCATCATTACCTGCGGACCGCGGATCGCCAGTTCGCCGATCTGCCCGGGCTCCACTTCCTTGCGCGAGGTTTTCAAATCCACGACCGCCGCCTGCGTGGACGGAAGCGGCACGCCGATCGTGCCGATGCGGCGGTTCTTGTTCATTGGGTTGGCGTGCGTGACGGGCGAGGCTTCAGTCAAGCCATAGCCTTCGACAAGCTTCCCCTTGGTGAGTTTCTCGAAGGCTTCCTGCACTTCCACAGGCAGGGGCGCGGAGCCGCTGATGCAGGCTTTGATGGAATGGATGCCATACTTGCGCACACCGCGGAAATTGTTGATGGCCACATACATGCTTGGCGAGCCGGGGAAGATGGTCGGCTTGTATTTTTTTATGGTCTTCAACACATCCAAAATCTGGAATTGCGGCTTGAGGATCATCGCCGCACCAATCGAGACGGGCACATTCAAGGCGGCGGTCATGCCATAACTATGGAAGAACGGCACAACGCACAGGAAGCGTTCCCTGCCCGCATCCGCGTCGGGCAGCCAGTGGCGGGTCTGCAAGGCGTTCGCAACAAGGTTACGATGCGACAACATCACACCCTTGGATTGCGCCGTCGTACCGCCCGTAAACATGATCACAGCCAAGTCTTCGGGGGAAACATCCACGCTGGGGGATTTTTTGCCGTGCTGGGCGAGCCAGCGCTTCCAATGCAGCGCATTCGATACATCCAGGCCGCGATTGCGCCAGCGTGAGATCAGGTATTTGGGCAGGACGAGATAATCCGCGGGATCGGTCAGCACCACATGCGGCACCCCTGTCTCCTGGCGGATCTGCCTTGCCAGGCCGGACCATGTCGAAAGGGTGACCAGCATGCTCGCATCCGCATCCCTGACCTGGCGTGCCAACTCCTCAGGCTCGGTCATGGGCGGCATCATCACAACCGTCGCACCCGCCTTCAACGCACCGTAATAGGCCACAACCATTTGGGGAATGTTCGGTAAAAGCAGAACCACGCGCGCGCCTTTGCCAAGTCCCTGTGCAAGCAGGGCATTCGCAAAACGGTTGGCTTCGTGGTTCAACCGTCGATACGTAAATTTGGCGCCTTCGAAATAAACGGCGGGACGGTTCGGAAAGCGCCTGACGGATGAGCGCAATAAAAGATGTGCGGGAATGCGCGGTACGTCCACGGTGAACGGCACGCCGTCATCATATTGGTTGAGCCAGACGCGCTCACGCTTAATTTCCTCACGCAGGGATTTCGGTGCGGCAAAGGAGGAATCACGCCACGTTTTTTTGGATTCACCTTTAAGGAAGCCGTCGATCGCCCGGTCCACTGCCGCGCGCCTCTCCAGCATGACCATGTGGCCCGATACACGCACATCGACATCCTCCGCCCCCGGAATGGACTGTGCCACCTTCTCGAACAGCGGACGGTCGAAGACATAATCGCGGTGTCCGCGGATGACCATGGTGGGAACCTGCAAATTGGCGAGTTTTTCCCAGCCCACCCATTTGGACATGTTGCGGTCGTAACATTCCTTGAGTGCATGAGGCGGGGCGTGAAGCCATGAACGCGTGAACGGGCCGATCACACGCAGGACAGACATCGGCAGACTCAAACCCAGTCTGAACATTGGATTCAATCTGAATTCACCCGCCGTTGCGATCAGGATCAATTTTTCGATGTGATCGGGATGATTAAGGGCATAGTCTGTGACAACGGCTCCGCCGAAGGAGTGGCCGACCAAAACAAACGGCGTGGATACGTTCAACTGGGTCAGGGCAGTTTCCAGGTCCAGCTGGAGACGCTGCATGTCGTAGCCGCTGGTCGGTTTATCGGAAAGACCGTGTCCGCGCAAGTCCAATGCAACGACGCGGTTATCCAGCGCGAATTTTTGCATCTGGTACTTCCATTGTTCCGCCTTGCCGCCGAATCCATGAATGAAAACGATGGTGCGCTGGGGGCGTTCAGGCGAAACATCAATTGCAGAAAGACGGATGAGGGGATCGGACGAAATGCGGATTTCGTGGCGGTAGAGGTCGAGGTCTATATCCATCGTCTGATTATACTTTACATGAAAACTCTTATTCCTCCATGTCCATTGGAGAAGTTTACATGAGACGGGGGTGAATGTCAATTTCAAGACAAAGAGAAAACCCGCTTTGACGAATCCCCTCCAATCTGCTATAATCACCGCAGTTTAAGTTGACTTTTTACTGCCCTGAGGCAGTTTTGTTTGGCAAGGCGTTTTGTGTTCGAAATTTACACAGGGACCTCACGCGGGCAAGTCAGCGGAGGTCTTTTTCTTTTGACCTTATCCGCCGCAGGCGGTATGATACATTAATTAAAACAAGAGGTATATAAACTATATGAGCAAGAAAAACAAGTTAAGAATTATCCCACTCGGGGGGCTGGGCGAAGTGGGAAAGAACATGATGGCCTACGAATTCGGCGGCGACATTATCGTGGTGGATGCCGGCATCATGTTCCCCAGGAACGACATGCTCGGCGTGGATTACATCATCCCGGACTTTGAATATTTAAAGAAACGCGCCAACCGCGTGCTGGGAATTTTCATCACGCATGGGCATGAGGACCATATCGGCGCGATCCAGCATGTGGTCGCGGATATTCCCGCGCCCATCCACGCCACCCCGCTTACCCGCGGTTTGATCGAGGGTAAATTGCTGCGAAACAACTCGCAGCACAAAGCGCAGTTCAAAACGATCCAGGCGGGTGAAACGACAAAAATCGGTCCCTTCACCATTGAATATTTCCATGTGAGTCATTCGATACCGGATGCCGTGGGGCTGGCCATCACCACCCCTGCGGGGTTGGTCATTCACATGAGCGACTTCAAATTCGACCACACTCCCGTGGATGGCTGGCCCACTGATTTCGCCAAACTCGCCGAGTTCTCCACCCGCGGCGTGGATCTGCTTCTTTCCGACTCCACCAACGCCGAACGCCCAGGCTGGACTCCCTCCGAGTCGGTTATTGGCCCCGCCTTCGACAAGGTCTTTGGCGAGGCCAAGGGGCGTGTGATCGTGGCGACATTTGCATCCCTGATCTCACGCGTGCAGCAGGTGGCAGATGCCGCCGCAAAGCACGGGCGCAAAATGGCGATTGCCGGTCCAAGCATGGTGGATAACGTCAAGGTTGCGCGCAAATTGGGTTATCTGGAGATCCCGGATGAAATGATCGTTCCACTGGACCAGGCTCTTCAAATGCAGGACCACAAGGTGGTTCTGATGTGCACCGGTTCACAAGGCGAACCGTCGTCCATCGTCGGGCGCTTATCCGCTGGCACGAACCGCCAGTTCGACCTCAAACCGAATGATACGATCGTGCTTTCCTCACACCCCATCCCCGGCAACGAGGAGACCATCAGCAAGACGATCAATCGCCTGCTGCGCCGCGGTGTAAAAGTCGTGGATGACGGAGTTGCCCCCATCCATGTCTCCGGCCACGCCGCGCAGGAGGAACAAAAACTGCTCATCAACCTGGTGCGCCCGAAACACTTCATGTCCATTCACGGTGAACTGCGCATGTTAAAACGCCATGCGCAACTGGCACAGGAGGTGGGCATGGATGAAAAGAATACAATCGTTGTTGAGAATGGGCAGATCGTTGAACTCGTCGGCAATAAAATCCAGCTGGGCGAGCGCATCCCCGGCGATTACATATTCGTGACCGGCGAATCCATCGGTGACATCGACCACGATGTGATGCGTGAACGCAGCCAGCTTGCCCGCAACGGCATCCTGCTGATTGACATCAGCCTGGACAAACTCACCGGAAAATTACTGCAGGAACCAGAGATCATCACGCGCGGATTCGTCTCACCGGATGATGCCGAGGAGCTTCTGCCCGAGGTTCGGAAACGCGTGATGAGCGTCATCCATGATGGAAAACTGGATGATGAAAAGGACATCGTCAACGCAGTCAAGAGCTATCTGCACCAGCAAACAAAACGAAGACCGATGGTCTTCGTCACGCTCAGCAAATCATAAACACCTGTGACCGTCGCAAGGCGGTCATTTTATTTTCCGGGCGATCTGCCGATCCACCTTGCCCATCGGGTACTCATCCAACGTATCGATCTTGACCCACTTCAAAGTATTGGTTTTGGGGAGTGAGACGGCTGTACAGCGGAAGGCATGAACCACAACCCGAAAGTGACTATACGCATGATATACAGTGACCAAGTCCGCCTCTTTCTTGACGTGAAGCTTGCGCGCTGCTTTCAAAGCTTTTTCCAACTCCCCAGCAGGATTCTCCTCCACCCTGGTGTTCGGGAATTCCCACATCCCGCCCAGCAATCCGGTTGACGGGCGTCGACTCAACAGCACCCGCCCGCGTTCCACGATCACCGCCGCCGCATGGACAAATTGGGGAACCTGCTTCTTCGGCTTCAACACGGGGCGCAATTCCTGTGTGCCGTTTTTACGCGCCTTGCACATTTTCTTTAATGGACATAGCAAACAGCGCGGATTCTTTGGGAGGCAAATGGTCGCGCCTACATCCATAAGCCCCTGGTTGAAATCCCCCGCGTTTCCCCTGGGTACATTCTGCGCAGCATATTCCCACAATTTTTTTTCACCAGCGGGCGAATCGGCGCGTTCCGTTACATCGTACAACCGCGCAAAGATGCGGCGCAGGTTGCCGTCCAGGGTCGGCGCGTCCATTTGGAAGGCAATCGACGCGATCGCACCAACCGTATAGCGGCCCACCCCCGGCAGGGAGCGCAAGGCTTCAAGATCACGAGGCAGCTCTCCGTTAAACTTCGAGGCGACAATTTTCGCGGCTTTGTGCAGGTTGCGTGCGCGGCTGTAATAGCCGAGTCCCTCCCAGGCGTTCAAAATATCCTGCTCTTTGGCAGCAGCCAATTTCTTCACATCGGGAAACAACTTCATCCATCTCTCAAAATAAGGGATGGCCGTTTCCACCCGCGTTTGCTGGAGCATGATCTCGGAGACCCAGACCGCGTACGGGTCGGGATGACCACGCCAGGGCAGGCTGCGTCCATGCCTTGCATACCATTTTAGAATCAGGGAGGAGAGCTTCATCTATGGACAGGTTTGCGGGAGCGGTGCGCTTTGAAAGGATCCAGCGCCGAAGTCAACCACGCGGGCATCCAAATAATCATCCACCCGGCAGGCCAGCACGATCACATCCGCACCCTGCCGAAAATCCAAGCGCTCCCTGGTGGCGAAGATCAGGTTATGGGGATTTTCATTGATCAGGATGAAACCGATGCGCGCAAAATCCCTTTCCACATAAGCAGGCCAAGGATTTGTGGAGGAAAGCCCTTCGCCCCGACGATACATACGGGGATACAGCATGCGTCCCTCCAAAAGGACGGCCTCCGGCTGGGAAAGGAAAGCCTCCAGCTCGGCGCGGTCGATCCCATTCCGCACAAGTCTTACGATCAATTCCTCCCGCGAGGAGGTATAACGCGGCTGGGCGAATCCCTTGGCAAGCCAGGGAAGCGCACCTATCAAAATAAATAAAGAGAGCACAAATGCGTACCGCACCTGGAATTTTTGCGGAACCATGCGCACTGGCCCGCCTGCAGACTCCAGGATCCTTGATTTCGCACCGAACAACAATGCCATTCCGCCTAAAAGCTCAATGGCTCCAATTGCAAAATAAAAATAGATCACCCAGTCCACAGGCAGGTTGTAGCGCCAGCTGGAGAAACGGGCAATGCCGTTCGAAAGGGCGTATCCGAGATTGAACGCCAGCGGGACGAGCCCAAGCCAGCCGGCCCGCCGCCACGTCGCGCCAAATCCAATGGCGATGATCGAGAGATACATCAGCATCAAGCCAAGGTTGTACCATTCCAGAGAGCCGTCCCATTCCATCCAATATAAATGGACGGGGGCCTGCAATCCGTAAAACGGCTTGATGAGCGGAAGCGCGAGCAGGCCGCCGATCTCGGTGTTCAAAAAGTGGGTGGTGATGAAATTGGCAACATAAGCGGGGTTTTCCAGCGTAAACGAGATGATACGCCGACCGACACTGTCTGTTTCAGGGTCGAACTGGCTGAGGTCCAGGTTCCCGCTGAAGGAATACTGGCTGTAGATGATGGCAACCTGGTTGGGGTCGTCAAAGGAAAATTTACCCGAGAGGGTGTAATTGTGCGTCAGCCAGGGCAGGACCACCAGCAGCATGGTCAAAGCAAAGGCCGCGCCTGTCTTGAGCCACTCCCCCGTTTTCCGTTGAAAGACAAACCACGCCAGGACGAACAGGACCGGCAAAGTGAGCATGGACTGTGTGCGGAACAACAGGAACAGGCCGAATGCCCCGCCTGCCACCAGCGTGGACTTCACGTCACGCCGCTCCAGCCACCAAATGGCAACCAGGCACATCAACGCAATGGCCATGGCGGTCGGGAAATCGGTGGTAAAGATCTTGGAATTGGCGACGCGGGTATTCGACGAGATCCACAAGCCGACCAGTTCGCGGAAAATGGCAAAGAGCGCGACGGTTAGGCCGGCGGCGGGAGAATGCAATTTCTTCGCAAGGAAGTAAAGCGCAACCGGAAAGAGCGCGAGCACAAGGGTCTGCGCGGCGATAATGGCGGGATAATCCTGCCCGAAGAGCAGGTGCAGGAAGGCCAGAAAGACCACATACAAGGGACGCGGCGGGATACCCCCGAAATAATCCGTGCCGATGAGCAGGCTCTGGGAGGCAAAGTCATAGTAGCCCGCATCGGAATACGGGAGCGGGGTATCCAAAGGCGGAGAACTCGGCGCATAGAAACTATTACGCAGGACATCCACAGGGACGCTGAGCCAGAGGACGGAGGCGGTGACGTACAACGCGGGCGGAAGGATGATATTCGTGATGCGGGAATCGGAGGTGGAAACAAGCAGTACGATGAAACCCAACAGAATGGAGAGGATGAACTGCCAGCCTTGGATGGCGACGCCCGGCTCCCCCCAGTATGCTGTATCCGCCGTGAGGCCGATCTTCGTGACGGCAGTGAACAGGAATATGGAAAGCAGAATGAAAAAGGCGATCAGGGCGGAAAGATAAACCGGTTTGCGTTTGGAAAACTCCTGCGCCTGAAATCCATTTTTGAGGAGCAGAAGGAAGATGACAGCTTGAACCCCAAGTATGAAAAAATACCAAAGCAATGGACCCAGCCGTTCGTAGTATGGCAGGAGTCCCTCGGGGTTAAGATAACGCAGAAGGAAGAGGAGCAGGCTCGAGGTCAGGGCCACAAGCGCGGAGGCGAGAATGACGGGGGCGCTGGCAAAGCGGCTGAAGCGGGTTGGGTCGCGGCGGGCAGAAAATCCCAGATAAATCCCCCCGAAAAGGAAGACGAGCAGGACGCCGAGCAAGCCTGTGCGCGCCAGTGAAAGTCCGCCTTCGGACGGGATCAGCAAAAGCGAAAGCACGGCAATTAAAGACTCGAAAGCCGCGGCAAAGAAGAACCACGGCCAGAGTCTCGAGAATTTTTGTGAAACTGGGTTAGAACTGGAAGCCGCCACGAACAGGTACAACCTTGTGTGAATAGTTCTTTACATACCCAAAGAGGCGTTCCTGCAGGAGCACCCAGTCCGTGGAGGCAAGGATGCGGCGCGCCACAGGCTCATCGCTGGCGATCAAGCCCACCTGGATTTGCGGATAGGAACCATAGATGGTCGCCCACGCTTCCGCGGGCTGCAGACCAAGCCGTTGCACGCCGGGCACAAATTCGCCGATGATGAACTCGAAGTATTCCTGATCTCGTTCGGCGGCAATATCCCAGGTCATGATCACTTTGACTGGCATGTTCTGTCCTTCGGGCATTATCCTTTTTGGTATTCCAGCACAACCACTTTGGTTTCGTCGGGCAGGCCCGAACGGGTGACCTTCAGCGCAGGCTGGGCGTCGATCTTGCCGAGCCCCATTTCCTTGATGAATTTGTTGAGCGCATCCAGTTTCAGTTTCGTATCCGCCGTGGAATAGTGCATCGGGACGACCAGGTTCGGCTCGAGCAGGCTGACGACCTCCGCAGCTTTGGCGGCATTCAAACCGCTTCCGCCTCCCACCGGGACGAGCAGCACGTTGACCGTTCCGAGCGCCTCCACCTCGCTTTGCGGGGGAATGTCCTGCATGTCGCCGAGGTGGGCGACGGTGATGCCGTCGTAGTCGAACACATAGAGCGTATTGCGGACAATATCCCTGCCCTTTTTGCCGCCCGGACCTGCGGTCTGCACGGCGGTGATGAAGACATCCCCGATCTCGAATTCGCCTGCGCCGGTCAGGACATGGGTCGTGCCCTTCACGGCGTCACTGTTGTTATGACCGGGCGCATCGTGGCTGATGGTGACGATCTCCGCCTTGAGTTTAAGCGGGTCATAGCCGACGACCTTATGGTCGAACGGGTCGGTGACGACGGTTGCGTAATTGCGTTCGGTGAGACGAAAACAGGAATGCCCGTACCAGGTGATTTCCATATAAAGTAAGCCTCCAAAGAAGATATTATACCCGATGTGAATTGATATAATCCTGCCATGCCAAAAACAAAGATCATCGTCTATCTCGAAGCCCTGTTCGCTGTGGTCGTGTGGGGCGCATCGTTCATCGCCACCAAGATCGCCGTCGGACAGATCTCCCCCATCTCGGTGGTGTGGATTCGCTTTGCGATGGGGATCCCCATCATTTTTCTTGCCGTCGCCGTGCGCAAACAATTCGCCTTCCCAAAAGGGAACGAATGGCTGTACTTTGCCCTGCTCGGTTTTCTGGGCATTTCCTTCCACCAGTGGCTGCAATCGAACGGATTGATCACCGCGCAAGCCACCACCACCGCGTGGATCGTCGCAACGACGCCCATGTTCATCGCCGTCCTCGGATGGCTGGCGCTCAAAGAGAAACTCACAATCGTACAATCCTCAGGCATTGCACTGGCAACGCTGGGCGTGCTGGTAGTGGTCAGCAAGGGGGATTTCACAGGTCTGGCTGTCGGGCAATTCGGCACAACAGGAGACGTGCTTATTCTCATCAGTTCGGTCAATTGGGCGGTATTTTCCATTCTCTCGCGGCATGGCTTGAAAAACCATCCATCCACGCGCATGACGTTCTGGGTGATGACTATCGGCTGGCTGATCACGTCCGTGGCGTTCTTCGCGCAGGGCAAAACCGCCGAGATTATGATGCTCGATGCGCGCGGCTGGTGGGCGATGATCTTCCTCGGCATCTTCACCACGGGTCTCGCCTACATTGCCTGGTTCGACGCGCTCAGCCAACTGCCCGCCGCGCAAACTGGCGCGTTCCTCTTTCTCGAGCCGCCCTCCAGCATGATCGTCGCGGCAATCGTACTGAACGAGCAGGTCACATGGGCATCTCTTCTCGGCGGTGCGGTGATCCTGCTCGGCATTTGGCTGGTGAACAGGAAGACATGAAATCACGAACCACGCCCAACGCAAGTGTTGAAAAAACGGATGGCGGCTATCTTTTGAAGATTCCCGCCGGGGATTCTTCCGCCTACCGCTTTTCCCAGATGGACGATTATTTCGGACTCTCCCGCAGGAAGTTTCCGCATCATTCCTTGACCCTCAGCCTGCGTGCGCGCACCTCGGCATTTCCCCTGCCCGGAACATGGGGCTTCGGGCTGTGGAACGATCCCTTCGGCATGTCGCTCGGGTTCGGCGGCAGGCGCTGGCAACTCCCCGCCCTGCCGAACGCGGCGTGGTTCTTTGGTGCATCAAAAGAGAATCATCTGTCGTTCAGCGACAAACCAGCCAATGGATTTTTGACACAATCATTCCACTCGCCAAAATTTCATCCACTGCTGGTTCCAACAGGGTTGGTTTTTCCGTTTTCAAGAAAAGCAACGAGAAAGTTTCTGAGCAAAGTGGTTGACGAAGATGCATCCGTTCTCAGCCTAGACCCAACCCGATGGCACGCATACAGGCTGGAGTGGAGTCAAAGAGGCGTTGCCTGGTATGTGGATGATGCGCGGGTGTTCGAGTCGCCTGTACGTCCGAATCCGCCGCTGGGACTGGTCATCTGGATCGATAATCAATTTGCATCGTTTACCCCCAATGGAAAAATCGGGTTCGGAGTCTTGGAAAACCCCGAACCCGCATGGTTGGAAATCGCTGGTCTGGATTTGGATTAGAACGCCCAGAACGCCGGCAGGAAGGCGCGCAACAGTGCATCGATGATGAGACCAAGGATGAGGAAGCCGCCAAACCTGCGATTGTGCTGGAAGGCAAAGCCTGAGAACCAGACAGGCCAGGCGGGCCAGCCTGCGGGCGCTTCGGCGGGTTTGGGCTTGTTCATCACACCGAGGACGGTGAGCGCTTCTTTGTAGGCAAGGAAAACGATCAGCATGGCGGGGGTGAAGTAGCGCGGCACGAAGACCAGATAGGCAATGACTAGGTAGATCGATGCGATGGCAATTTGATCCACGCGGCGCGCGGCGGCTTCGCCAACACGGACGGGGAAGGTGCCGACACCCTTGGCTTTGTCGTCGTCGTGCTTGTCAATATGCTTGGCGACGTTGATGCTGGCGACGCTCAATCCGAACGGAATGCCCGCGATGACCACGTTCCAGTTCCAGATGCCCGAAAGCACAAAATACACGCCCGCGATCATGATCGGTCCCCAGATCAGGAAGATGGCAAACTCGCCCAAGCCCCAATATTTGAAAGGATAGGTGTAAGCGAGCAGGACAACAGCACCAAAAGCGAACAGAGCGATGGTGGTCGTTGAGAAGTCGGTGTAGAACAGCGCGTATACGCCCGCCAGAGTCGCCAGCACTCCGCTGACGACGAACCAGCGGATCGAGGTTTTGTTATCCCAGAATTTCTGCACGAGCGGATGCACACCATATTGCGTGCGGAAGTAGTTATCCTCATCCACACCGCGGTTGTAGTCGGTGTAATCGTTGAGGATATTGTTCGTGCCGTGTGCAATAAAGAGGCCGAGGGTGACGATGAGAAACGGAGTCCACGAGAAATATCCGTCACGGGCGGCCAGAATGCCTGCAATCACACAGGAATAAACGGTGACGAGGGTCACCGCCGAGCGGGTGGCGATCAGCCATTTGGAGACGACATCGAGGGCTTCCCACTCTTTTTTGTCGTCCATCTTGATTAGCTGCCAGGAGGCTTTGCGCCACATAGCGAAATTGATGTGCATCCTACTCTCTCCTTGAGTATAAATTAAATAGCTTGCGCCGCACTATTATATCGAAGCGGGATTATACAACTGTTTTGTGAAATGTGGAACTTTCAGATTATAACAAAAAAGACCCCGAAAAGTTGCGGGTCACCAGGCTTTACATTCCCGATGCCTTTGCTTTATTCCAGAGGGCATCCATCTCCTGCAACGTCATGTCGGATAAATTCCGTCCCTGCCTTTTTGCGTCCGTTTCCACGTAGGCAAAACGCTTCTTGAATTTCAGATTCGTTTCACGCAATGCGGATTCGGCATCCACACCCCGCCAGCGGGTGAAGTTAACCAGCACAAAGAACAGGTCGCCCAGTTCACCCGTCACCTGTTCAAGGTTGTCAGCCTTTTTGATCTCGTCAATTTCCTCGCGAATCTTCTCGAGTACCCCGTCAATTTCAGGCCAGTCAAAACCGACGCGCGCGGCGCGGTCCTGATATTCCTGCGCCTGGCTCAAGGCCGGTAACGAGGCTGGCACACCATCCAAAATCCCCTTATCCTCTTTCTTCTTCCATCTTTCCTTTTCTTTCAACTTCTCCCAGTTCGCGAGCACACCTTCCACGCCGTCGAGTTTGATGTCGCCGAACACGTGCGGGTGGCGGCGGACGATCTTGTCGTAAATATGCCTGACAACATCCGTCATCGAGAAATCCCCTGTCTCGCTGGCGATCTGGGCGTTCAACAGCACTTGCAAAAGCAGGTCACCGAATTCCTCCCGCATGCCCGCCTTGTCATCTGCATCCATGGCGGAGAGCGCTTCGTAGGATTCTTCGAGCAGATGCTTGCGCAGGGTCTGGTGGGTCTGCTCTCTGTCCCACGGACAGCCGTCCGGGGCACGCAGGTGTGCCACGACCTCAGCGAATGATTCGATGGATGTCCCCTGCCCCAGGGAGGGGATGTAAAGGCTGGTGAACGGGGAAAAGCCGCCTTCACCAAAGGCACCTAATCTTTCTTCTTTTTTCTTGCCTCCATCCGCAACAAAAACCCCATGCTCTTCAGGATAAACCGCTAACAACACCGCCTTCACATGAAATGCCAGTTCGCGCGATTCAATTCCGAGGATCAAAATATCTACATCGGGCGGGGTGGGAGGATAATGTGCGGATGCAAACACCTGCGCATCGAGCAGGGTCAGTTTTGAGGGCGGTGTGAGGCGGAGCGTGTCAAATGCGGAGGCAACAAGGGAGAAGTCCATGATTTCCATATCCTTAAAACAAAACGTAATGCGTGCACAAAAGTGTATCACGCATTACGCGGTAACGTTGTGGAGAGAAATGATTCTAACGTTTGGTGTAGGTGGGAGCCTTGCGGGCTTTCTTGAGACCCGGCTTCTTACGTTCCTTCACGCGCGCATCGCGGGTGAGCAAACCTTTTTTGCGCAGGGCGGAGGTCCAGTCTGCATTGATGATCTGGAGCGCGCGGGCAACACCGAGGCGCACCGCTTCGGTCTGGCCGGTGGTGCCGCCGCCGCTGACCAGGACGGAAACATCGTATTTGTTGGATTCCTGACCCACTGCACCGAACGGGCGCAGGATGTCTTCAAGGTCACCGAGGCGGGTGAAGAACGCCGCGCCGTCTTTTTCGTTGACGGTGAACTTGCCGGAGCCGGTCACTAGGCGCACGCGGGCGGTGCTTGCCTTGCGGCGGCCAATGCCTTCATAATATTGAGCCATATTCACTTACCTCTTTATTTCAATTCTTGCGGATTTTGCACCGCATGCGGATGATCGGGGCCGGCATAGATCTTCAAACGCTTGAGCACGGCGCGTCCCATACGGTTGTGCGGCAGCATGCCCCACACGGCATCGCGCAGGGCGCGGTCGGGATGAGTGGCAAGCTGGTCGCGCAAGGAAATGCTCTTCAAGCCGCCGGGGTATCCTGAGTGGCTGTAGTAGATCTTTGATTCAAGTTTGGAGTGTGTCTTCGTACCGGTCACGGTGACACGCTCACAATTAACCACCACCACAAAATCACCCATCTCCACGCCGGGCGTGAAGGTTGGTTTGTGCTTTCCAAGCAGAATATGCGCGATGCGCGCGGCAAGACGCCCAAGGTTCTGCCCTTCTGCATTGATGACAACCCAGTCGCGCTGAATTTCAGCGGCTTTCGGATAATATGTCTTCTGTTGCACTTTCGTCTCTCCGTTTCTTTAACGTCATTTCAAAATGATCCATACGTTACTTCCATCAGTGTCAGCCCGTGCGCGGGAGCCAGCCCGGGGACGAGATTGCCCTGCCTCGCCAGGGCATGTTGGACTTTCTCAACCGAACATTTTCCCTGGGCGATTGATACCTGCACAAATACAAGTCTTCTTACCATGCGATATAAAAACGCATCTGCGCAGACTTCAAACTGCCACTCACCATCCTGTTTTTTTCTCCACTCGGATTTTGTCACGGTGCGCACCGTCGTCCCTTTTGGGGTTGTCGGTGAGCCAAAGGCGGCAAAATCATGTCTGCCGAGGAAGAAGCCTGCATTCCGCTTGAGGGCGTTTCCATCCAGAGGGGTGGCTATCCGCCATGCAAACCTCTCACGTAACGGGTTGCGGATGGGTTCGCAAAACAGCCCGTAGCGGTAGGTCCGCGAGGCCGCATCAAAGCGTGGATGAAAATCCGCCGGCACGGGACGCAGACTTCTAACTGCAAGGTCCGGCGGAAGATCGGCATTGAGCGCTTTGAGCAATTTCCCGTGCGGGTGCGTCCATTCGAAGTCGAATGCCGCAACCTGGCCGCTTGCGTGAACTCCCGTGTCTGTTCTGCCGGCCATAATGACCGATCCATCAGACCATCCCCGTTTACGAAGGGCTTTTTCAAATTCGCCCTGCACCGTTCGGGAGTTCGCCTGCCGCTGACTGCCGCTAAACCCGGCGCCATCATACGCAAGGATCACTTGGTAACGTGCCATGACAATGTCACTCTGAGGGAGCGTTCCCTGCGGCCGAAGAGTCTCCTTGCTTGTCGTGGAGATTCTGCGCTTCGCTCAGAATGAATGGAAACAAACTATTCTTCAACCAGTTCAAGAACAACCATCTCAGCTGAATCGCCGAAGCGGGGTCCGAGTTTTGTGACGCGGGTGTAACCGCCGTTGCGGGTTGCAAAGCGGGGGGCGATCTCGTCAAACAGGCGCTTGATGATCTGATTGTCACCCAGCCTGGAAACGGCCAGGCGGCGGGCATGGACTTTCTGCTCGGCCGTACCGTTTTCGCTGTTCTTGGCAAGCGTGATCAGGCGCTCGGCATCGCCGCGGATCGCGGCGGCTTTGGCCTTGGTGGTCTTGATCCGCTCGTGCGTAAAAAATTGTTTGATCAGGTTGCGGCGCAGGGCGATCCGTGCGCCCTTTGTGCGTCCCAATCTGTAACCTGCTATCGAATGTCGCATCTCTTAACTCTCCGAGGATGATTCGTCTTTCATGAAGCCCTTTTCACGCATCTTGTCGCGAAGTTCATCAAGGCTCTTCTCGCCAAAATTGCGGATGGACATGACCGCGGTCTCGCCTTTTTCCAGCAGGTCGAGCACGTCACCCACCGTGGTGATGCCGGTGCGCTTCAATGAATTGAAGACGCGCACGGAAAGATCCAGGGCTTCCACCGGTGTTTCCGCCAGTTCACTGCTCAAACGGCTTCCGGGTGTTTCACGTTCCACAGCCACAGCCAGCATCTCTTCGTTGACGCCCGCAATGTAACGCAGGTGATCGATCAGAATGCGGGCGGAGGAACTGAGGGCGCGTTCCGGGGAAATGGTGCCGTCCGTCCAAATTTCCAAAATCAATTTATCGTAGTTGGTGCTCTGGCCCACGCGCGCGGAGGCCACCTCCCAATTGACGCGCTTGACCGGGCTGAAGATGGCGTCCACCGGCAACTCGCCGATGGGCATATGCCCGGCGCGTTCATTGGACGGGGAGTAGCCGCGTCCGCGTTCCACTACGAATTCAATATCGTGCTTGGTCTTTGCGCCATCAACAGTGAAGAGGTAGGTATCCGGGTTGACGATCTCGATCTCAGCGGGGGCGATGATATCCGCCGCAGTGACCGTTCCTTCACCGCGCACTTCCAACTGCATGCGGGCGCTGTCCACGCCGTCCATTTTGATGCGAATCTGCTTGACCTGCAGCATAACCTGAATGACGTCTTCACGCACGCCAGGGATGTCGCTGAATTCATGCAGAACATCCGCAAAGCGCACGGAGGTAATGGCTGTTCCCTCCAGAGAGGAGAGCAGGACGCGGCGCAGGGCATTGCCCAACGTCACGCCGTAGCCGCCTTCCAGCGGGCTGATTGTGAATTTGCCGTAGTTTCGAGCTTCTGCTTCACGCTCGATTTTCGGCATGACCATGTTCGTGATGATTCCCGTCACGGTTCACCTGTCCCTTATAATAATGCTTCGGGCCGGGTACCAGACGTACGGTCTGACCCGAAGCGCAACTGGAGGATTAGCGTCTGGAGTAGTATTCGACGATCAATTGTTCGTCGAGACTTCCGTCAATTTCAGCACGTTCCGGCATACGCGCCACTGAACCCGTCATGGATTTAACATCACGACTGAGCCAGGATGGCGTATTACGCTTTTCGGCGTATGCGTCCAGCTCCTTGAAATAGGTCAATTTGCTGGAGCCTTCGCGCACGGTGATGATATCGCCTTCGCTCAGGAGCATGGAAGGGACATCGGTGCGGCGGCCATTTACAGTGAAATGACCGTGCGTCACAAGCAAACGAGCCTGTGAGCGGCTGGAGGCGAATCCAAGGCGAAACACCACGTTATCGAGGCGGGACTCAAGAATTTGCAGCAATTCCAAACCCGTGAGACCGCGGCGTGTGATCGCTGTATCGTAATAGCGGCGGAACTGGCGTTCCAGCACGCCGTAGATGCGGCGGGCCTTCTGCTTGGCGCGCAACTGGCGGGCAAAGTCGGAGGCGCGCCCCGTGCCCATGCCTTTACCGCCGCCGCGTCCCGCGGTGCGGCCGTGTTGACCCGGCGCAAAACTGCGCTTGTCAAAGGAGCATTTTGGCGTAAAACAACGCTCGCCTTTGAGGAAGAGCTTTTCGCCCTCGCGACGGCAAAGTTTACAAACCGGACTTAATAATTTAGCCATATATCAAGAACCTCTTCAATTACACGCGTCGCTTTTTCGGAGGGCGGCAGCCGTTGTGCGGCACCGGGGTAATATCTGAAATGGAGCGAACTTTCAAACCGATGGACTGAACGGCACGGATGGCATTCTCGCGGCCCGGACCGGGTCCCTTGACAAAAAGATCCACTTCCTGCAGGCCCAGCTGCTGGGCGGCTTTCAAAGCCTGTTCGGCAGCAAGACGTGCGGCGAAGGGGGTGCTTTTGCGCGAGCCTTTAAAGCCCGCAGAACCTGCTGAACCCCAGGCAACCGTGTTGCCTTCCGTATCTGTGACAGTCACAATGGTATTGTTAAAGGAGGCAAAAATATGCACCTGTCCGGAGGACAGGGTACGCTTCCCTTTTTTCGCGCCAGCGGCGCGGCGGGTGGAACGAACACTCTGAGCCATGTTTCTTGTTTACCTTTCGGACAGGATTATTTCTTGGCGCCCTTGCGGCGGCCTCGGCCTGCAACCGTTTTCTTGGTGCCCTTGCGGGTGCGGCCATTTGTCTTGGTACGCTGACCGCGGACGGGCAGGTTGCGGCGGTGGCGCAAACCGCGATACGAGCCGATTTCGATCAGGCGCTTGACGTTCATTTGAACTTCGCGGCGCAGATCGCCTTCGACCTTGAAATTTTTGGAGATCACTTCGCGAATTGCGGAAACCTCCGCTTCGCTCAAATCCTTGATGCGCGTATCAGGATTAACCTTGGTCTGAGCCAAAATCTTCTGAGCACGCGTCGGCCCAATGCCAAAAAGGTAGGTCAGGCCAACTTCAACCCGCTTGTTGCGGGGCAGATCAACACCTTCAATTCTCGCCATAGGTCACCACACTACCCCTGTCTTTGTTTATGTTTTGGATTTTCGCAAATGATAAAAATCACGCCCTTGCGCCGGACAATCCGGCACTTGGCACAACGCTTGCGAATGGATGGTGAAACTTTCATGAAAAACTCCTTGCTCACGGCTGTTAACTCGACAGCCAAAGGTCTGATTATACTGTTTGATTACCAAATCGTCCATCTTTTAACGGTTGTCTGCGAGGTTCACAAGACAGTCAGGATGAGAGGTTCTCCTTCGGTGACGGCAATCGTATGTTCAAAATGCGCCGTCAACGAACCATCTGCAGAGACAACCGTCCAATTATCCGGCAGGACGCGGGTTTCATACGTCCCAACGAGCACCATGGGCTCGAGCGCGATGGTCACCCCGGGGCGGAGCAAGATGCCGCTTCCGGCCGCGCCGATATTTGGCACCTGCGGACCTTCATGCATGTCCTTCCCGACGCCATGTCCCGTATATTCACGGGTGACATGGAGACCACGGCTTTCCACATAATTCTGTATCGCCGCCGAGATGTCACCTGTGCGTTTGCCTTTGCGCATGTTTTCAATGCCGGCATACAACGCGCCTTCGGTGACCTCGAGCAGGTTCGCCGCTGCGGGAGAGATCTCCCCGACCCCGGCAGTGAAAGCGGAGTCCGCGACGAAGCCCTCAAAGATGGTGCCGCAGTCTATCGAGACGATATCCCCCTCCTTCAACCTGCGTTTCGGGTGGGGAATGCCATGCACCATCTCGTCGTTGATGCAGACGGTGATGGAGGCAGGGAACGGCGGACGCCCATAGCCTTTGAATGGCGAGACACATCCGTATGACTTCAGCACTTCCTCAGCAGCCGCGTTGAGGTCCGCTGTCATCACACCTGGTTGTAAACGTTCTTTTATTGCTGCCAGAACGGTTGCATTGATGCGTCCCGCTTCGCGCATGGTTCTGATCTGCGCGGGGGTCTTTATATTGATCTGGCGATCCCGACTCATTCTGTTCGACCTGCTTTTCAACAGAGCATTCGAGGCAGGCTCTGTATACTCACAATATATTATCTACCCAGGGCGGCGAGCAGTTTTTGGGTTACCTGCTCCACGGCCTGTGTTCCGTCGATCTCGATCAGCTTTCCGCCCGCGCGGAAATACTCCACTAGGGGCATGGTCTGTTCAAGGTAGACACGGATGCGATTCGTGACCGTTTCAACCTTGTCATCATCGCGTTGGTACAACTCGGAACCATCCACATCACAAACACCCGTCTTCTGGGGGGGGCTGAATTTTTGGTGATAAATATGTCCCTGTTCGCGGCAGGTCCAGCGTCCACTGGCGCGTTCGACGAGGATGGACTCTGCGGCGGTGATGTATGGGACCGCATTCACCGCGCCGCCAAATCCAGCGAGCATCTTCTCCAGTGCCTCTGCCTGTGCCGGGGTGCGGGGAAACCCGTCGAGGATCGCCCCAGCCTCACAGTCCGCACGAGCGAGGCGGTCGCGGATCATGCTGATGGTCACGTCATCGGGAACCAGTTCACCCTTGTCCATGAAGGATTTGGCAAGTCTGCCAAGTTCGGTTTTATTTTTAAGGTTCTCGCGGAAGAGGTCTCCCGAAGAGACGTGCGCGAGTTTGGTCGTATCCGCCAGAATTTTGGCCTGGGTTCCTTTACCAACACCGGGGGGACCGAGCAGGACGATAAAGGTAGCCATCATACTCCTTAGCGGACGAGCAATGAATCCTGATAGCCGTGCAGTTTCAGTTCAGCATCAATGTTTTGGAAGGTGTCACGAACCACACCGACAACGATGAGCAATCCGGATGAAGTCAGGAGGAATATACCGGTTTGCGAACTGGCGGCAGCAAGACCAAGCGAACTGAGCAACAACCCAAGCAGGAACGGCATGATGGCAACAATGCCGAGGAATACCGCACCCACCAGGGTAATGCGCCTTTGCACCGTACTCAAATATTTTTGAGTGGGCGCGCCGGTGTGCACGCCGGGGACGGTTGCCCCAACCTTCCTGAGGTTCTCGCCATAATTCTGCTGGTCGAACAGCACGGAAGTATAGAAGAAGGTGAAAATGACCACCATCAGGAAGTAGATCGTCCAGTACCCCCAGTTGCTGGTACCGGTGGCACCAAAGAAATTCTGGACGCCGAGGAAGAATTCGCGCACACCGGAGTTTTCACTTTGCGTGAAGTAGCTGGAGAGGATGGTCGGGAATTGCAGAATGGCGCTGGCGAAGATCAACGGGATCATGCCGGCAAGGTTGACCATCAGGGGCAACTTTCCTTTAACGGGCATCGACATGCGGTTGCCCACACGGCGTCCGGGGTACATGACCGGCACATTGCGGCGTCCCTGCTGGACAAAAACGATGGCAAACACGATCAGCGCAATAACAATGAGGGCAAACGCCAACATAAACCAGCGGGTTGCTTCATCCGACAGAAGCGATACGAGGTTTGCCGGCATTTGCGAGACGATGCCCGCAAAAATGACAAGGGACAGACCCTGTCCGCGGATGCCGTATTCGGAAATCAACTCACCCAGCCAGATGGCGAACATGGTACCCGCCGTCATGGCGATCAAAACCGTCCATGAGGAAAGCGCCCTGTCGGCGTCCAATAAACTGAACGGAAGAATTGGCTGTCCAATCGCCTGAATGGACAGGGAATTGAAGATATTGATCTGCCCGATCGCCGAAAGTGCCGCCATCGGCACGGCAAGATAGTACGTCCATTTTTCCTGCCAGCGGCGGGCTTCGCGCGGGTCTTCCTGCATGCGGCGCTGGAGGGAGGGGATGATCGGGATCAATAACTGCAGGATGATCTGCGCGGTAATGTACGGATACACGCCCATGGACAGCAGCGAGAAATTGGATACCGTGCCGCCGGAGAGCATGTCCAGGAAGCCGAGGAAATTCCCCTGACCGCTGGATGAGGACATGAAAGCGGCGAGGATCTCAAAATCCACGCCCGGAGCGGGCACGTTTGCCGCAAGCCTGTAAATCGAAAGAATGATAAAAGTAATGACCAGTTTGCGGCGGATATCTTCCGACTTCCAAAGGTAACGCCATCCTGAAAAGGTGGTCTTCATGCAAAGTGTCCTTTATCTCGGTCTAGGCAATCAATTCAACAGTGCCGCCGGCCTTTTCGATCTTGGCTTTGGCGCCAGCGCTGACACGGTGCACACGCACCTTGAGGGCGACGGTCATCTCTCCACGACCCAGAACAACTATCGGGTTGCGTGAATCGCGCAGCAGGTGCGCTTTCTCAAGCGTCTCAGGGTTCACTTCCGTATCGGTTTTAAATACCTGCGACAGCTGGTCCAGGTTCACTTCATTGAAGGTAACCTGGTTTGGCGGAGTGAAGCCTTCACCGCGCATAAAGGGAAGGCGGCGGTAGAAAGGCAGGTTGCCGCCCTGGCGATAGAGATTCCCGCCTTCGCCGGAGCGCGAGCCCTGTCCCTTGGTACCGCGCCCAGCAGTTTTGCCCTGACCCGCTGAAATGCCGCGGCCCACGCGTTTTTTATTCTTTTTAGACCCAACATTGGGTACGAGATCGTGTAGTTTCATAGCTGTTAATTAACCTACTCTTCGATCTTGAGCAAATGGACGACCTTGTTCAACATGCCGCGCAATGCGGGTGAATCCTTGTGCTCAACAGTTTGGTGTAAACGGCGCAGACCAAGCGCTTTGACGGTGGCTTTCTGGTCCTTGGTATACCCAATGGCACTGCGGACCAAGGTCACACGCAGGGTCTTCCCTGAAGTTTCTTTCTTAGGCATGCTGCTTCCTCCGCTCCCAGAACGGCATCAATTCCTCCACCCGCTTGCCGCGGCGTGCCGCTTCAATGGCAGGCGAACGAAGACCGTCGAGTGCATCAAAAGTTGCCATCACAACGTTGAGGACGTTCGCACTTCCCATGGATTTGGTGAGAATATCGCGCACGCCAGCCAGTTCCAACACAGCACGGACCCCACCTGCGGCGATTACACCGGTACCAGCGGAAGCGGGCTTGAGGAACACTCTGGCGCCAGCCACTTTGCCCAGCGCTTCATGAGGAATGGTCGTGCCGGAGAGATTGACCGCACGCAAGTCCCTGCGGGCACGCTCCGACGCCTTGCGCATCGCATCCGGAACGGCATTCGCCTTGCCGATGCCCATGCCAACGGTGCCTTTCTTGTCGCCGACAACAACGGTCACACGGAACTGAAAGCGGCGTCCACCTTTGACGACTTTTGCCACGCGGGCAATTTCGATCACACGCTCTTCGTAGGCATCCTGCGTCTCATACTGCTGTTGCTTTTCAAATTTTTTTTCTGCCATATCTTTCTCCATGTAACAGCAGACCTAGTCTGCTGCAGCACACCTTAGAATTGCAAACCGCCTTCACGCGCGCCATCGGCCAATGCCTTCACCCGGCCCACGTAGCGGAAGCCGCCGCGATCAAACACAACGGAGGAAATCCCTTTGGATTTGGCGCGTTCAGCGACCGCTTTTCCAATGGCTTTCGCCTGTTCGGTCTTCTTCAACCCTTTCATCTGCTCCCGCAGTTCCTTATCCACGGTGGAAGCGGAGATCAGGGTATTTCCCTGAACATCGTCAATGACCTGGGCATAAATACCGCTGAGGCTCTTGAACACGTTCAAGCGGGGGCGGGCATCTGTACCGGAAACATGCTTGCGAACACGCACATGACGGCGCTCGCGAGCGAGGGAACGACTCTTATTCTTCGCCATGACCTACTTGGCTCCTTTCCCGGCCTTGCCGGCTTTACGGCGGATGCGCTCGCCAAGATAACGCAAGCCCTTACCGTGATACGGTTCCGGCGGGCGTACCTTGCGGACGTTAGCCGCCACCTGGCCAACCAGTTCCTTATCGAAGCCCAGCACCTTGATCTGGCGGGTCTTCGCATCTGTTTCGAATGACACACCCGTCGGAGGGTCCATTTTTACCGGGTGTGAATAACCGACAAACAGGGCAAGCTTGGTTCCTTCCATTTCAGCGCGGTAGCCCACGCCTTCCACTTCCAGAACCACTTCAAAACCCTTGCTAACACCGTGGATCATATTCGCAAGCACGGCACGTGTCGTGCCATGCATGGCACGTTCAGCGGGAACATCCGAATTGCGGGTAATGTTCAACTGATTATCCTCCATCTTGATACCAACCAAGTTGGAAAACTCCCGTTGCATTTCACCTTTCGGGCCCTTCACGCGAACATGGGAACCATTCAGTTCCACCTGCACGCCACTGGGAATATCTATTGGCAAACGACCAATGCGAGACACAATAAACCTCCTACCACACCTTGCAGATGATCTCGCCGCCCACGCCCAATTGTCGGGCACGCACGCCGGTCATGACACCCTTGGGAGTCGAGAGAATGGCAACGCCAATCCCCGAAAGCACCCACGGAATATCCGTCTTCTTGGTGTAGATGCGGCGGCCTGGCTTGCTGACACGCTCCACGCCGGAGAGCACTGCGCGGCGCTGGCGGCGTTCGCCAACGTACTTAATTTTCACGCGCAGAATTTTTTGTTCCTCGTGTTCACCATCCACCATTTCATAACTTTCGAGAAAGCCTTCATCCTTCAGGATTCTGGCGATCTCCAATTTAATCTTTGAGTTGGGCATCGCAACCTGGGCATGGCCTGCCATGACAGCATTACGAATGCGGGTCAACATATCAGCGATCGGATCAGTAAATGACATGATCTACCTCCACCTGGGGTTACCAGGACGCCTTTACAACGCCAGGGATTTTGCCCGTCAACGCCAGTTCACGGAAACAAATACGGCACAAAGCAAAACGGCGAATATACCCGCGCGGGCGTCCGCATCGCTGACAACGATTGCGCACCTGCACGGCATGGCGGCGGCGCAATTCACGATATTGCATACATTTCTTTGCCATAGATTAAGCTTCCTTCTTGTTGCTGAACGGCATTCCGAGCAACTGCAATAGTGCACGAGCTTCATCATCGTTTTTCGCAGAGGTTACAATCGTGACCTCCATGCCGCGCAATTTATCAATTTTGTCATACTCGATCTCAGGAAAAACCAGCTGATCCTTAAGACCGAGCGTGTAATTTCCGCGACCATCAAACGCATTAGCCGAAATGCCGCGGAAATCGCGAACGCGGGGCAGGGCAATGTTCACAAGACGGTCAAAGAAAGCCCACATGCGGGGACCACGCAGGGTCACCTTGGTGCCGATCAAACGTCCCTCACGCAGTTTAAAGTTCGCAATGCTGTTGCGGGCCTTGGTCTGCACCGGTTTCTGGGTGGTGATCTGCATCAGATCCGCTGTGGCAGCATCCAACGCCTTGGGGTTATCCAACGCCTCTCCAACACCGATGTTCACAACGATCTTCTCCAAACGCGGCACCTGCATCACGTTCTTGAAACCGAATGATTTGAACAGGGCGGGGGCAACTTCCTGGGTATAGAGTTCTTTCATTCTGTTCATCTGTATTCGCTCCACGGCCTAGTCAATCGTGGCCTCACAATTCTTGCAAACGCGGTGAGCACCTTCATCATCCCGTTGGACGCCAACGCGTGTGGGTTCACTGCATTTCGGGCAGACCAGCATCACGTTCGAGATGTCGACCGGTCCCTCGAACTGGATCCTGCCCGGGTTAATATTTTTACCCGCCTTGGTCTGCACCTGCTTCTGATGCTTGACGCGGATATTCACACCCTGCACGAACACGCGGCGGTCGGCAAGATTCACATTGATGACCTCGCCGCGCTTGCCTTTATCTTCGAGTCTTCCGCTGATCACTTCGACTGTATCGCCTTTTCGAATCTTAACTTTCATTCTTTGCTCCTACAGCACTTCCGGGGCCAGCGACACGATCTTCATATAACCCTTGTCGCGCAGTTCACGCGCCACCGGTCCGAAGATACGAGTGCCCCTCGGGTTTTCGCCGTCCGCATCCAGGATGACCGCGGCGTTATCGTCAAAGCGGATGTACGAACCATCTTCGCGGCGCCATTCCTTCGTGCAACGCACAATAACGGCTTTCACAACTTCACTTTTTTTCACGGAGCCCTGCGGAGTGGCGGCTTTCACCGTCGCAACCACCACATCGCCAATGGCTCCATACTTACGGCGCGAACCACCCAGCACCTGGATGACAAGTATTTCACGCGCGCCGGTATTATCGGCAACCTTCAATCGGGATTCCTGCTGGATCATGGCTTTATTCTCCTACACCCTGATCTGCAGTGCGTGTCTCGCGCTTGATAACGGACTCGACAGCCCAGCGCTTCTCACGGGACAGCGGGCGGGATTCCACGATCTGAACCTCGTCACCCATCTGACAGCCGATCTCATCATGCGCCTTTACCCGCATGCTCGAATAGACCACCTTCTTGTAAAGAGGGTGACGATACTTGCGGGTGATTTCCACCACTACCGTCTTGGTCATTTTATTGCTGGTAACCACACCGGTCATACGACGACGATTATTCATTAAGCACCTTCCACAGCGGCGCGCTCGGTTTCGCGCAGAATTGTTTCCATGCGAGCGATATCGCGGCGCAGGATTTTCAGGCGGCTGCTGTCGGTTAACTGACCCGTCACCTGTTGAAAGCGCAGTTTCATCATCTCGTCACGAGCATCCGTGATCTTTGTACGGATCTCCTCCGCCGCCAATTTGCGGATATCTACCACTTTCATTTCCTTCATGCTATTCTCCTCCCGCCAGGCGGCCCACAACCTTGGTCTTGATGGAGAACTTGTACTGGGCACTCTTCAAAGCCGCAACCGCAATCTCCGCAGACAAACCACTGACCTCGAACATAATACGGCCGGGTTTGACAACGGCAACATAATATTCCACATTGCCTTTACCGGAACCCATGCGGGTTTCCGGCGGTTTGTGCGTAAACGGCTTGGATGGGAAAATACGGATCCAGACCTTGCCGCGGCGCTTCATTTCTCGGACGATGGAGCGGCGCGCCGCTTCAATTTGACGGGCGGTCACCCAGCCCGGTTCCAGCGCCTGCAGTCCATAATCACCAAAGGCAACTTCTGCTCCACGCAGAGCCTTGCCCCTCATGCGGCCGCGCATCTGCTTGCGCCACTTTACACGTTTCGGCATCAACATATCAAATACCTCATCTCAAAGCGACATCGCGATTACTCGCTGACGTACACGCCTTCCGTCGCTTCAGCTTTTTCTTCAACTTCAGGTGTGACTTCACCCTTGTAGATCCATACCTTGATACCGATCTGACCGTAGGTGGTCAGGGCTTCGGTGGTGGCAAAATCCAGGTTCGCGCGCAACGTCTGCAAAGGAACGCGTCCCTCACGCAACCACACATCACGGGACATTTCCGCGCCGCCCAGGCGTCCGCCAACCAGGATCTTTATTCCTTCGGCACCCTGTTTCATGGCCTGCTGAATTGCCCGCTTCATTGCACGGCGGTAGGCAATACGGCGTTCAAGTTGGTCTGCTATATTCCTGGCAACCAGCATCGCATCGATATCAGGCGATGAGATTTCCTTGATGTCCAATTCAACCTTTTTGCCGACCAATGTCTCAAGCGCCTGGCGGATTTTCTTCACGCCTTCGCCCTTGCGCCCGATCAAAATACCGGGCTTGGCGGTATGGATGGCAATACGGATCTTACCGGGCGTGCGTTCCACATCAATTCGGGAGATGCCAGCCTTGCCGTCTTTCACAGCATCCGGCATCTGCCTGCGAAGCACGCGGACTTTTTCATTGGCGGCGGCTCCGCCTTTTGACAATTTTCCAATCAACAGGTTGCGGATGGCAAAATCCTGATGCAACTGCTGGCGATAGGTGCTTCCTTCAGCAAACCAGCGTCCGCCCCAGGGCTGGTTGATTCCCAGGCGAAAACCAACGGGATGTACTTTACGACCCATAAAATTCTCCTTATGCTCCGCGCTCGCGCAATATGATTGTGACGTGTGAACTGCGGCGCAATATCGGTTTGAAACGGCCACGGGCGCCAAAGCGTCTCCACTTGCGTGTCGGGGCTTCGTCTGCCGTGATCTTGGCTACGTACAGGTCATCGCGGCTGACACCGAAATTCTCTTCAGCATTTGCCACCGCAGACGCAACCAGTTTTTGCACGGGCAAGGCAGCGCGTTTGTTGACAAAGCGCAGGATTTCCATGGCTTCGTTGGCACTCTTGCCGCGTACCAGGTCAATTACCATGCGTACTTTTTGAGCGGAGAGCGAAAGGTGTCGGGTTTTTGCTTGAATATCTTGCATCGCTCAATCTCCTACGCAGCCTTTTCGCTGGTCTGGTGGCCGCGGAAGGTACGCGTCGGGGCGAACTCCCCTAAACGGTGGCCGACCATGTTCTCGGTAATGTAGATCGGCACATGGCGGCGTCCATCGTGAACTGCTATGGTATGTCCCACCATCTGGGGAAAGATCACAGAGGCGCGGCTCCAGGTGCGGATGACTTTCTTCTCTTTTTTTTGATTCATGGCTTCAATTCGCTTGAGCAATTTCGGCTCAATGAAAGGGCCTTTTTTCAATGATCGTGACATATCTGCTTACCTCATAATTAGCGGTTCGTCTTGCTGCGACGACGCACAATGTACTGATCGGTCTTCTTGTTGCGGCGGGTCTTTTTGCCGAGCGTGGGCTTGCCCCACGGACTCTTGGGACCGGGGAGACCGATTGGCTGGCGACCTTCACCACCACCGTGAGGATGGTCGCGCGGACTCATTGCCGTACCACGGACAGCCGGGCGGATACCCATGTGGCGTTTGCGTCCAGCCTTGCCAAGCTTGATGTTACCGTGGTCAAGATTTCCAACTTGGCCAATCGTTGCATAGCAGACCTGATGAATGAGGCGAACTTCTCCGGACGGCATGCGCACTTGGGCAAAATCGCCTTCCTTGGCGAGTAATTGCGCCGCACCGCCTGCTGAACGGACAAGCTGTCCGCCCTTGCCCTGCTTGACCTCGATATTATGGATCATCGTACCGACCGGGATGTTGCTGATCGGGAGTGCATTGCCGGGACGAATTTCAGCAGTGGGACCTGACAGGATATTGTCGCCGACTTTCAGATCCAGGGGTGAAAGAATGTATCGCTTTTCGCCGTCTGCATAAAAGAGCAGGGCAAGCCGCGCGGTGCGATTCGGATCGTATTCAATCGCGGCAACCCTGGCGGGGATACCCAGCTTGTCGCGTCGGAAATCCACCAGTCGGATGAAGCGGCGTGCGCCTCCGCCACGATGACGAACGGTTACACGCCCGTGGACATTTCGTCCGCCGCGGTTCTGTTTGGGAACCAGCAGAGAACGTTCAGGCGTGCTCTTTGTGATTTCTTCAAAGCTATAACCGGTCATGCCGCGTGTGCCGGGCGTTACCGGTTTATATTTTTTAACTGCCATTACTGCACCCCTTCAAAGATCTCGAGGGGCTTGCTTCCCTCGGCCAGGGTCACAATCGCCTTTTTAAAGGCGGGGCGGCGCACCAGCATGCGGCGGGCACGTGTGCGGCGTCCGCGTTTCGCCGGCGCATTGAGAACATTTACGCGAGCCACTGTGACATCGAACAGGGTTTCCACGGCATCCTTTACCATGGTGCGGGTCGCTTCATTTGCAACCACAAAAACATACTGGCTCAGTTTGCCGGATTGATAACTGGATTTTTCAGTCACCAATGGGCGGATGAGGACATTGTATAAATTGGTCATGTCTCTCTCCTATCCGAGGTGCGCCACAAGCGCATCAATTGTCTTGAGCGGCAAGACAACCTTGTCAAAATTGAGTATGTCGCGCACATTCAAATAGCTCGCGAGCAATACCTTGGCACTCTCGATATTATCGGAGGAGCGCATGACAGTATCATAATTCTGGTCTTTGACAGGCATCAGCACCAACACGGTGGATGTGCCAACCAAATTTCCCAGGGTTTCAGCCATCAGGCGGGTCTTGGTTTCCTTGAGGTCGAGTTCGTCCACAACCACAATCGAGGCTTCCGCAGCTTTGATAGACAATGCGGAACGAAGCGCGGCTTGACGCATTTTCTTTGGCATCCGTTGTTCATAACTGCGGGGATGCGGCGTATGGATACGGCCCCCGCCGACCCACTGCGCCGCCCGTCTGGACCCTTGGCGGGCCCGGCCGGTCCCCTTTTGTTTCCACGGCTTTCGGCCTCCGCCGGCAACCTCAGAGCGGACTTTCGTTTCATGCGTACCCAAGCGGGCATTCGCCATCTGGCGGACATAGGCCTGGTGCATCAAGTCCACATTGACAGGGGCTTCGAAGACATTCGCAGGCAATTCCACCTCGCGAACCTTCTTTCCCTTCAAATCAAGAACATCTACTTTCATGGTTAATCTGGCTCCCGTTTCCTGCGCGCCTACTGCTTGCGCGATTCCTTGATCATGACGAGACTACCCTTGCCACCGGGAACAGCACCATTAATGGCAATCAGGTTGCGTTCCGGGTCCACCATGACGACCTTGATGTTCTGGCTGGTGACGCGGTCCATGCCCATGTGACCCGCTCCGCGCGCGCCCTTGTAAACACGGCCCGGCGTTGTGCCCGATCCGCGCGAACCTGGGGCCCGGTTACGGTCGGATGTACCGTGCGTGGCGTTCATACCGTGGAAGTGGTAGCGTTTTACAGCACCGGCAAAGCCCTTACCTTTACTGACACCGATCACATCCACGCGTTCGCCAACGGCAAACGCATCCGCGACGGTTAACTTGTCGCCGATCTTTAATCCGTGATCCTTGGCGCGGAATTCGCGCAGGAAACGCATGGGGGGAATCTCACTGGCTTTCAAATGGCCCAACTGACCGCCAGTAAGGCGTTTGGGATTTGCTTCGCCAAAACCCAGCTGCACCGATGAATATCCTTCCTTCTCGGGCACACGAACCTGGGTAACATAACATGGCCCAGCTTCGATGAGTGTCACCGTATAGGCAACACCTTGCTCATCGAAGATCTGGGTCATGCCGATCTTCTTTCCTATTAGCCCTTTCAACATGCTCAATTTTCTCCTTCAGAAGATATTGACGAGACTGCCAGCCGGGGCATCGGCCGCATCATCTCCGTGCAGCGCAGTCAGAAGATCTGGTGCGAAGCGGTTTGTGTCGGTTCCACAACACAGACCTGCTCTTGCGCTGTCTCAAATAATCCGCGAAACACCGCGGTTATTCACTACTTAAATTTTGATCTCGATATCAACACCTGCAGGCAGGTTCAAACGCATCAACATGTCAATGGTCTTTGAGTCCGGGTCCAAAACGTCTATCAAACGGTTATGTGTGCGGATCTCAAAATGCTCGTGAGAGTCCTTGTCAATGAATGCAGAGCGACGTATTGTAAAGCGTTCCTTCTTGCTTGGCAAGGGCACGGGACCCACAACATGGGCACCCGTACGTTCTGCAGTTTCGACAATGCGCTTTGCAGACTGGTCAAGAACACGATGATCATATGCTTTGAGGCGGATACGGATTTTTTGTTTTGCCATCATATCTCACCTTACTCGATGATCTTGGTAACGACACCCGCACCGACGGTCAGACCGCCTTCACGGATGGCGAACTTGGAGCCCTGCTCGAGGGCCACCGGCACGATCAACTCCACCGTCAGGTTGACGTTGTCGCCCGGCATGACCATCTCCACACCTTCCGGCAGCGTGATGTCGCCCGTCACATCCATCGTACGCACATAGAACTGCGGTCGATACCCGCTGAAGAAGGCCTTGTGACGCCCGCCCTCCTCCTTCTTCAACACGTATACCTCCGCCAGAAACTTCTTGTGCGGGGTGATCGATTTCGGTTTGGCCAGCACCTGGCCGCGCTCCACATCTTCCCGCTCGATGCCGCGCAGCAGCAATCCAACGTTGTCTCCCGCCATGCCTTCATCCAGCTGCTTGTGGAACATTTCCACCCCCGTGCAAACCGTGCTCTTCGTCTCGCGCAGACCGATGATCTCGATCGGCTCTCCGATCTTGATAATACCACGGTCGATACGACCCGTCACCACTGTCCCGCGTCCCTTGATCGAGAAGACATCCTCCACCGACATCATGAACGGCTTGTCCGTTTCTCGCTTCGGCTCGGGAATGTACTCGTCCACCACGCGCAGCAACTCCTTGATCGGTGCATACTCGGGGGCATTCGGGTCGGTACTCGTGCTTTCCAACGCCAGCTTCGCCGATCCGCGTACGATCGGGGTCGTGTCGCCGGGAAAACCCTGGTTGGTCAGCAGTTCACGCAGTTCGAGTTCCACCAGCTCGAGCAGCTCGGGATCGTCCATCATGTCCACCTTGTTGAGGAAGACCACGATCGATGGCACTTCCACCTGTCGCGCCAGCAACACGTGTTCGCGCGTCTGCGGCATCGGTCCATCCGGGGCCGCCACCACCAGAATGGCACCGTCCACCTGCGCCGCACCGGTGATCATGTTCTTGATGTAGTCGCGGTGACCCGGCATATCCACGTGCGCATAGTGGCGCTTGTCCGTCTGGTATTCCACGTGCGCAATGTTGATCGTGATCCCGCGCGCTTTTTCCTCCGGCGCATTGTCGATCTGGTCGTAGGCCTTGAAATCCGCCTGCCCGGCCAGTCCCGCCACCTTGGTGATCGCCGCCGTCAGCGTGGTCTTCCCATGGTCGATGTGCCCCATCGTCCCCACGTTCAGATGCGGTTTGCTCCTGTCAAATTTTTCCTTCGCCATAATGAAACTCCTTGAATTATGAAAAAACCGGTTACGCCTTCAAAATTTCTTCCGCCACCGACTGCGCAACTGGCGCGTAGTGGTCAAATTCCATGCTAAATACGCCGCGTCCCTGCGTGGCAGAACGGAGCTGGGTTGCATACCCGAACATCTCCGCCAAAGGCACCATGGCGCGGATCGCCTGGGCATTACCGGGGCGAACATCCATGCCCTGGATCAAGCCGCGGCGGCTGTTGATCTGTCCCATCACATCACCAAGATATTCCTCAGGGACAACGACTTCCACTTTCATCATCGGCTCAAGCAAAATGGGGTTCCCTTTATGAACGCCTTCCTTGAAGCCCATGGATGCGGCCAGTTTGAACGCCATTTCACTCGAGTCAACTTCATGGAAAGAACCGTCAAAAAGTGTAACTTTCAAGTCCACAACAGGATACCCTGCAAGCACACCGCCTTCAGCCGCTTCCTTGACACCTTTTTCAATCGGGGAAATATATTCCTTCGGAATGGCACCCCCAACGATCTTGTTTTCAAATACAATGCCGCTGCCGCGCTCGCCCGGATCCATGGAGAACACAACATGACCGTACTGGCCTTTACCACCAGACTGTTTCGCGTACTTGTAGTTGACTTCCTTGACAGGCTTGGTAATCGATTCGCGATATGCCACGCGCGGGGTGCCGATATTGGCCTGCACTTTGAACTCCCGCAGGAGGCGGTCTACGATGATATCGAGGTGGAGTTCGCCCATGCCGCGAATAACGGTCTGACCGGTATTTTCATCGGAATTAACACGGAATGTGGGGTCTTCTTCTGCAAGTTTGCGAAGAGCCTCACCCATCTTTTCCTGGTCTGCGGTACTCTTCGGCTCAATGGCAATGGAAATAACCGGTTCAGGGAATGAAATATTCTCAAGCGCCAGTGATTTGTTATCGCAAAGGGTATCGCCTGTAAAGCTATCCTTGAAGCCAAGTACTGCGCCGATGTCGCCAGAACGAATTTCGGTTACATCCTCCCGGTGATCGGCATGCATACGGATCAAACGTCCAATGCGTTCCTTCCTGCCTTTGGTGCTGTTCTGCACCGTCTGTCCCTGACTCAATACACCGGAGTAAATACGGACATAGGCAAGACGGCCCACATAAGGATCGGTTACGATCTTAAACACAAGAGCGCTCAAGGGGGCATCATCCTGTGTGGGAAGCTCAAATTCGTTCTCAGGATTGCCGGGTTCACTAACTTTTACGAAGGGAATGTCGGCCGGGGAGGGCAGGTAATCGATCACAGCATCGAGAAGGACCTGCACACCCTTGTTCTTTAAGGAAGAACCGCAAAATACGGGCGCTGCCTTATTCGCGATAACTCCTTTGCGTAAAGCCGCCTTAAGCTCATCCAAGCTGATCTCCTGGGCTTCGAGGAATTTCATTGTTAACTCATCGTCGAGTTCAGCGATCTTTTCCACCATCTTCGCACGGGATTCTACCGCCTGTTGTTTCAGATCATCCGGGATTTCAACAATCTTCGGTTCCTTGCCAAGATCATCCTCCCAAATGATCGCTTTCAAGGAAAGAAGATCAACCAGGCCCTTGAAGCCGGCTTCAAAACCGATCGGGATTTGCATTGGGATCGGGTTGGCACCCAGCCTGTCGATGATCGATTCGATCGTCCGCTCGTAGGAAGCCCCGACACGGTCCATCTTATTGACAAAACAAATGCGCGGCACGGCATACCGATCCGCCTGTCGCCAGACAGTCTCCGATTGCGGTTCCACACCCTGTACTGCATCAAAGACTACCACGCCACCGTCCAGCACGCGCAGGGAACGCTGCACCTCGGCTGTAAAATCAATATGACCGGGCGTATCAATGATGTTGATCTGATAGCCTTTCCATTCCGCTGACACAGCCGCCGAAACAATGGTGATGCCACGTTCGCGCTCCTGCACCATCCAGTCGGTCACTGTCGTACCATCGTCAACAGAACCGATGCGGTGGGTCATGCCCGTATAGAACATGATACGCTCAGTGGTTGTTGTCTTCCCAGCGTCAATGTGGGCAATGATGCCTATATTTCGGTATTTTTCCAACGGATGAACACGCGCCATTCTAACTGCTTCCTGTTTCCTTAAGATGTCTCAAAAAAGAATTAAACACGGTAATGGGAGAAGGCACGGTTGGCTTCCGCCATCTTGTGGGTTTCATCACGCTTGCGAATCGCTGAACCAGTATCATTAAAGGCGTCGATCAATTCGGAAGCGAGTTTGTCTGAAAATGACTTGCCGGAACGATCGCGGGCAGCGGCAAGGAGCCAGCGGATCGCGAGGGTGGTGCGGCGGTCTGTGGAGACTTCCATGGGGACCTGATAGGTTGCGCCACCCACGCGGCGCGGGCGGACCTCCATGGCGGGCCCCACATTCTTGAGTGCGCCGTCAAAGACTTCCATCGGATCTTTTTCAGTTCGTTCTTTGATCAAATCCATCGCATCATAGATCAACCGGACAGCGGTGCTTTTCTTGCCTTTCTTAAGCACATGCTGAACCATGGTCTGAAGGTTGACGCTTTTAAAACGGATGTCGGGAAGGATTTCCCGTTTCTCTGGTTTTGCTCTTCGCATGCTTTACTTCTCCATCTATTGATTACTTCGGACGCTTCGCGCCATACTTTGAGCGTGCTTGCTTGCGATTGGCCACGCCGGTGGTATCGAGGGAACCACGGACAATGTGGTAACGCACACCCGGCAGGTCCTTCACACGTCCACCGCGCACCAGCACAACAGAGTGTTCCTGCAATTGATGACCTTCGCCGGGAATGTACGCAGTGACTTCAATGCCGTTGGTCAGACGCACACGTGCAATTTTACGAAGTGCCGAATTCGGCTTTTTGGGGGTCATTGTACGGACAACGGTACAAACACCGCGTTTCTGCGGTGCACCCTTATCCTGGCGAAACCGGCGCTGTTTGAAGCTGTTCAATGTGAACTGCAGAGCCGGCGACTTGCTTTTTGCGCTCTTATTTTTGCGGCCCTTGCGGACCATTTGATTTACTGTCGGCACTTTCGCCTCCGATTTCAAATTCTTTCAAAATTACATGTCAGTATTCGCAAGAAATGAGACCATCAACAACAATCCCTGATGGCCTCATTTGTAGCTGCCAATCGAGTCGAGCGGGGGTAAAGCCACTCTTGCTTTACAGGCAACGGCTAATTATTCTATCATGCCGCATCTGTCAAGTCAATAGAAAATACTACTTCTTTCTGCCTGAACTTTCTCCCAGGCTCAACAAGCCGGTGTCGTGTTTTGGCGGATGCGTCTTCTCCTCATCCTTGCCGAACTTGACCACGTCACCGCCTTCATTGATCGCTTCGACTGCAAGCCCAAGGGATTGCAGTTCCTTCACAAGAACGCGGAACGATGCGGGAATGCTGGGCTCTTCAATCGGCTCCCCCTTCACGATCGCTTCATACGTGTTCACGCGGCCCTGGACATCATCCGATTTCACGGTGAGCATTTCCTGAAGAGTGTGCGCCGCGCCATACGCTTCGAGCGCCCACACTTCCATTTCACCAAAGCGCTGGCCGCCAAACTGTGCCTTGCCGCCGAGCGGCTGTTGAGTCACGAGGCTGTATGGACCGGTGGAACGGGCATGGACCTTATCCTCAACCAGGTGATGCAGCTTGAGGATGGTCATCACGCCAACGGTAACAGGCTGATCATAGGGGATGCCGGTTTTTCCATCGCGCAGAAGCTGTTTTCCTAGGGTTGGCAAGGGGATGCCCTTTTCCTTGGCCAATTCCTGGGCGGTGTCATACACCTTATCCTCGGCGACACGGCGTGTATGTCCATTGACCTCCATCCATAAACGCAGGCAGGCATGGATGGTCATAATATCCTTTTCAGGATCATGATTTGCCATGTCCTGTCCCTCAAGCAGGATTTCGTCAGGGTCGCTATGGCCTTTTTCGCGCAACCATTCACGGGCGGTGGCGCGATGCGCATATTCGGGGTCATTCAAGCTGTAAACATCGTATCGGCGTTTATCGAGCCAGTGCTCAAGATACAACCGTCGGACTTCATCATCATCTTCAATGGCCTCGGCGTCATATTCCTGTTCCTTGATCCATTCCCAGGCACGTTCCGCCGCTTCCTTCCAGGCCTGATCCATGATCCAGGCGCGGGCGAGTTCGGCTTCGATCTGTTCTTCGGTCGCACCATCAAACACAGGCGTAATCGCACGGAAGCCCATTCGTTTTGCCGCCCAGCCAAGATGTACTTCAAGCACCTGACCGATATTCATACGGCCGGGCACGCCAAGGGGATTTAAGATAAGGTCAACCGGCGTACCGTCTTCAAGGAACGGCATGTCTTCAATGGGAACCACCTTGGACACGACGCCCTTGTTCCCATGACGTCCCGCCATCTTGTCGCCTGCAGTAATCTTGCGGCGTTGAGCCACAGACACGCGCACCATCATGTCGACGCCGGCGGAAAGGTCCGAGTTATCCTCGCGGGTAAATACCTTTACATCAACAACCTTGCCGCGCTCGCCGTGAGGCATCCGCAGCGATGTATCTTTAACGTCACGGGATTTCTCGCCAAAGATGGCACGCAACAGGCGTTCTTCCGGGGTAAGTTCTTTTTCACCCTTCGGAGTGATCTTGCCGACAAGAATATCGTTCGGCCCAACTTCCGCACCGATGCGAATGATGCCATTCTCATCCAGATCCTTGATCGCGTCATCTCCCACATTGGGAATATCACGGGTGATTTCCTCAGGACCAAGTTTCGTGTCACGCGCTTCCACCTCATGCTTTTCAATGTGGACTGAGGTAAAGCGATCCTCCTGAACAAGTCGTTCAGAAAGCAGGATCGCATCTTCAAAGTTCCCGCCCTCCCAAGAAAGGAAGGCAACCACCACATTTTGTCCGAGCGCAAGCTGGCCGTTCTCTGTGGATGAAGAATCAGCAATGATATCTCCAGCCTTGATCACCTGTCCCTTGACAACGGACGGACGCTGGTCGATACACGTGCTTTGATTGGACCGTTGGTATTTACGAAGTTGATAGACGCGGTTTCCGCTGCGTTTCTCTTTGACCGTGATGCTTGATCCGGTTACCGAGACAACCTCACCGTCCACCTCGGCGACCACAACCTGGCCCGAGTCAAGTGCGGCGTGACCCTCCATCCCGGTTGATACAAGCGGGATTTCAGGACGCACCAAAGGAACAGCCTGCGCCATCATGTTCGAACCCATGAGCGCGCGGTTGGCATCATCGTGTTCGAGGAAGGGTATCAGCGCGGCGCTGATACCGACCACCTGATGAGGAGCCACGTCCATGTAATCAATGGATTCAGCAGTGGAGAACATGAAACCCGAATGGTAGCGGCAGGAAATGCGTTCGCGGGAAAATTCCTTATTCGCCGTCAAATAGGCATTCGCCTGGGCGATGGTGTACTTGTCTTCCGCATCCGCAGAAAGATAGACGACCTCCTCTGAGACAAAGGGAACGATGCCTATCTCTGTGTCAAATTTCGAGAGCTTCTTCAACATCTTGGAGTCGATCATGGTTCCGGATTTGAAGAGAAGCTCCTCGGATTTGGGGTCGTACACATCTTCACGCAGGGTGAGTCCTTCCAGGCGTTCGTCATCGGAAGGTAGCGACTTATAGACCTTGCGATAGGGCGTTTCGATAAAGCCGTATTCATTGACACGCGCGAAGGAAGCCAGGCGCCCAATCAGACCGATATTTGGCCCTTCAGGAGTTTCAATCGGGCAGATGCGTCCATAATGGGAATGGTGAACGTCACGCACATCAAAGCCAGCGCGCTCACGGCGCAGGCCGCCGGGTCCCAACGCGGAAAGTGTCCGTTTGTGGCGCAATTCAGCCAGAGGGTTGGTCTGGTCCATGAATTGCGAGAGCTGGGATGAACCAAAGAACTCCCGCAAGGCAGCCACCACGGGGCGGATATTCACCAGCGTCACAGGCGAGAGCTGTTCCTGGTCTCGGATGGACATGCGTTCCTTAATAACGCGTTCCATGCGTCGGAGGCCGATGCGCAGTTTGTTCTGGATCAACTCACCCACCGTCTTGACGCGGCGGTTGCCGAGGTGGTCAATATCGTCCGGGCGTTCAGCGCCGTTATTGATCTGAATCATGCGGCGGATCAACCGGATGATGTCATTCTTGGTGATATTGCGATGAGGAATGGGAATATTCAGGTCAAGTTTTTGATTTAACTTATAGCGTCCAACGCGCTCCAGATCGTAATGCCTCTGATCGAACAACTGCTCCTCAAGGAACTGGCGGGCATTATCAAGCGTGGCGGGATCGCCGGGTCGCATCTTTTTAAAGAACTCGATCAAGGCGGCTTCGGCAATCGTGTGATTGGTTAAATCCCAATCGGGTTCCTGTTTAATCGTGGATGCGATGAACATTCGGTCGGGATTGTTGTCCACGTCCTTCAAAATGGACAGAATCTCTTCATCCGTGCCGTGCTTGATGGGCGAATCCTTAATCCCGTCGCTCACGGCGGCAAGCGCCCGCAGGAAAACCGTAATGGGAACCGTGCGTTTGCGGTTGAACTTTAAAATGATGTAATCGGATTTACGCGTTTCGAATTCCATCCACGCGCCGCGATCCGGTATCAATTTTGCCATCGCGAGCGGGCGGCCTGTAGCGCGGTCTGCCGGAGCTTCAAAATAAACGCCGGGGGAGCGGATTAATTGGGACACCACTACACGTTCGGTGCCATTAACGATGAACGTGCCCTTATCGGTCATCTCCGGAAAATCACCGAGGAAGATATCCTGTTTGATCGGCTCCGGGACATCCGGCCCTGCCAGGAGAACTGAAACATATAATGGGCTGGCATAGGTAAGATCACGCTCAACACATTCTTCAATGTTGTGTTTGGGGTCTCCAAACCAATACTTAAGCCCCCATTGCTGGGACTCGGGTCCACGGCTCGGGAAAAATAACTTCATCCCCTTGTTATACGACTCAATGGGTGAAATCTCGTGGAAGAGGTCCCCCAAGCCTTCCTTCTTGAGCCGTTCAAATGAATCAAGTTGTACTTCTATCAAATTGGGCAGATCGAGTTTTACCGGGATACGCGCGTAACTTTTTTGGGGCGAAGAAGATGCCATTCTTCTCTCCTGACTTTATTTTGGCTGGCTGATAAAAAGGTTTAACTGCCCCTTTGGACAGCGACCTGAGATTATATCGAAATGAATACAAAAAGTCAAGAAGCAGAGTGAGGGGTGATATGAAAACAGCGATTGCCCGGTGCTTTTCTTGACAATCCATATAAGTGCGTGTAAAATCACCGACGCTCAACAATAAAATATACGTTGGCCGAGATAGCTCAGTTGGTAGAGCACGCGACTGAAAATCGCGGTGTCCCCAGTTCGATCCTGGGTCTCGGCACTCTCGGCCAGTTACACAGGTCGTAATCTGCGGGCGTGGTTCAGTGGTAGAACGTCTCCTTGCCAAGGAGAAGGTCGTGGGTTCGAATCCCATCGCCCGCTCAAACATGGAGGATTGCAGATTGGAAATCATTCAGTCGGCAATCCTCGTTGTGTACTATATACGGCGTCGTGGCCAAGTGGTAAGGCAAGGGTCTGCAAAACCCTCATCACGGGTTCAAATCCCGTCGACGCCTCTAAAATCGAACCCGCGATTGCGGGTTCGATTTTATATTTCCAAGAATGCACCCAGCTTCCCTTCATTTCTTTTACAATTTATTTGGCATGGAATTTTTCATAAAAAAGCCTATAATAAATTTTAAAGGTCACATTCTGATTCCATGAAAAAATGGTCGCCTACCTCCACATTCCGAATCTCGCTGGCCTACCTCGTGATGGGAGCGATATGGATTCTTCTTTCAGACCAGGCCGCCGCGCTCCTGTTTGAAGATCCTCAAAGTCTCTCCGTTGCCCAAACCTATAAAGGGTGGTTTTTCATTATGGTTACAGCGGGGATTCTGCATATTCTTATCGTTAAGAATCAGAACGCTCAAAAGAGATCGGAACAAAACTTTTCCGATCTCTTTGAATCAACAACTGCGGGGATTTTCCGGTCATCTCCAGACGGACGGTACATAAAAATCAACACGGCGATGGCATCCATTTATGGGTACGAATCACCTGATGAGATGCTCGGAAAAATCAACGACATAGGCATGCAGATCCACGCATCCCCTGAAAGCCGCAGGAACTTCACGGCCTTGTTGAACAAAGACGGTTTGGTGGAAAAATTCCAGGCAAAAAATATAAAAAAAGATGGCAGCTTTATCTGGACATCAACAAACGCCCGTATCGTACGGGATAAAAACGGGAATACGCTGTATTACGAGGGATTCGTTACAGATATTACCAAACAGAAGGATGCCGAAATCACCCTGCGGGAAAGCGAAGCACAATACCGCATGGTGGTGGAACAGGCGTCAGACGGAATTATTGTTGCGGAGTTGAGCGGTGTGATTTTTGAGGCAAACCAACAACTCTGCAGCCTGCTCGGATACACACGCAACGAGATATTAAACCTGTCGCTGGATAAACTGCTTGCAAATGACCGTGTACTTCCGTGGACATCAAATGAATTTACACGCGGACGCACCGTTGTCGCTGAAATGGCATTGAAACGAAAAGATGGGACCTTGCTTCTTACAGAGCTGAGCATGAGATCCCTGCCAAACAACCTGTTGATAGCGATCGTGAGAAATGTATCCAACCGCAAGCTGGTGGAGGAGTCTCTTGCACGCAGTGAACAAAAATTCAGGGCGCTGATCGAAAATAGCACAGACGCCATTGCCTTGTATTCCGCTGAAGGGAAGATTGTTTTTCAAAGCCCTGCCGCCCAGCGCATCTTGGGATTCACCTTGGATGAAATGATTGGCAAAAACGTATTTGAGTTTATAGCCGAGGAGGACAGGGAAAAAGCAGAGACGGCATTCCAAAAAATCATAGCGAATCCAAGGGAAAATATCGCGCTTGAAATTCGATGTATCTGCAAGGATGGAAGCCTTAAATGGGTCGAAGTTAATGGCAAAAATCATTTAAACGATGCGGGAATCGAGGCTATCGTAGCAAACTACAGGGATATCACAGGGAGAAAAAGCCTGGAAAACGCAATGCGCGAAACAGAGGAGCAATATCGCCTGCTGGTTGAGAAGTTACCCGCCGTGGTTTTCATGGATACTTTTGGAGATGCGCAATTGACGCAATACATCAGTCCGCGCATAAAAGATTTGCTTGGATATACACCGGATGAATGGAACGCAACTGAAAACATATGGGAAAACTCTCTTCATCCAGATGACAGGGAAGGCGTACTCGCTGAAGATATCCGAACCGATAAAACAAGAGAGCCATTCCGCATGGAATATAGAATGCGCCACCGTGATGGATATTATGTCTGGATAAAAGAAGACGCATCCATCATAACCGGTGAAGACGGCATCCCCCTTTACTGGCATGGCATCCTATCAGACATTACCGAGCAAAAACAAGCAGAGCAAGCCCGCCAAAAGCAATTAAGGGAATTAACCGTCCTGCATTCTGCAACACTGGCAGAGACCAATGCAAAAGATGCCGACACGCTCATCCAACAGATCACAGATATTATCAGCGACACCCTGTACTCTGATAATTGCGGGGTTCTTCTGCTTAACGATGCGCGGGACATGCTCGTTCCCCATTATTCCTACCGCGGCACCGATATGGAAATCATCGGCGACAGGCTTCCCACTACCGAAGGTATATGCGGCAGGGTGGCATCCATAAAGCGTTCGATGCGGATTGATGATGTTTCCCAAGAACCCGGCTACTTCAAGGTCTCCAACAGCACGCGCTCGGAGCTTTGTGTGCCAATCATGAGCGGGCACAAGCTTTTTGGGGTGCTGAATGTGGAGAGCAAAAAGGTCAACGCATTCACAGAAAGGGACGAAAAGCTGCTCAATACCATCGCCGGGGGGGTGGCAAATGCCCTGGAGCGCATCCAACTCTTCGAGCTGGAAAAGAGGCGCCGCATGCAAACAGAAGATCTAAGCCTTGCCACTGCGTCGCTTGCGAATGCTACGGATATTGACGATCTGTTGGAAAAAATCCTGGACTGGCTGAAGCAACTGGCACCATATGACAGTGCATCCATCATGCTGAAACAGGATGATACGGTCCGGTTTGTCGCGAGCCGGGGACTTCCTGAGAATTTTAAAATCGGCCATGAATTCCCGATGACCGAAAAATGGAGCCGGGTTGCCGCAACACGAAAACCGCTCATCATCGAAGACGCTCAACGGGATGATGTTTTTGAAAAATGGGCGGGCAGTGAATACATCCACGGCTGGATGGCAGTTGCCATGTTTGCACAGGATACATTGATAGGTTTTATCAATCTAGACAGCCGTGAAGCCGGGACATACACCGAAGAGCATGCGACCCGAGTACAGACTTTCGCCAATCAGGCCGCAACTGCCATTGATAAAGCACACCTCTTTGAATTGGAGAAAAAACGACGGGAAACCGCCGAAACCATCCGACAGGCGGGAACCGCGCTGACCAATTTGCTCGATCTATCAGCCCTGCATAACGCCATTTTGGAATGGCTGTATAAGATTGCACCGTACGACAGCGCCTCCATTCTGGAAATTGAGGAGAGAGACAACGTACGCATCACAGCCACCAAGGGACTCCCAAATCCTCAAAAGGCGTTGAACCGGGTATTTTCAGCAGACAACCTTTTATGCAGAATCATCAATGAAACCAGGCAGACACTGATTATTGATGACTGTAGAAATGATGCGCGTTTTGAAAACTGGGGGGATTCACTGCACGTCCGAGGCTGGATGGGAGTTCCACTGATCGCCCGCGGAGAGGTGATTGGTTATCTGACAGTAGACAGCCGCACACCCAGCGCCTTCACCCAAAGCGAAGCGATTGCCGCGCAGACCTTCGCCCACCAAGCCGCCACATCGCTGGAAAACACGAGGTTATACACGGAAACCCGGCAAAGACTCGAAGAACTGGAAATGGTCAACCGCGTATCCTTTGCCTTGCGCGCGGCAAAAGATACCACTGAAATGCTGCCGATACTCATCCATGAACTCAAAACAAGAATGGACACTGATGCTGCCACCATATTCCTGCATGACACTGAAAAAGACGAAATCACAGCCCACGCCACAAGCGGACGGCTGGAGAATAACCTGCCTAAAAAAACATTCAAACCCGGTGAGGGAATCATTGGAACGGTATTTTCCAGCGGAACCCCCCACATCAGCCTCGAATTCATCGAGGACCCGCTCACCATCCCCGAATATGCAAAATTCTTTGGGAAGGGCTGGGGAACCATCGCCGTTCCGATTCGCACCGCAAAAGAAACGATTGGCGTGATCATGGTCGCCGTACAAAAACCGGGAAAAATAGAAGAGCATCTTGTGCGCCTCATTATCACGCTGGCCGAAATTGCCGGAAACGCGATCCATCGCTCCAATCTTTTTGAACAAAATGAGGAACAAATCCGCCGCCTGACGACATTGCGGGAAATGGACACGGCCATCACATCCAGCCTAGACCTGCATGTCACGCTGGACATTCTGACAGACCATCTGTTGTCAAAAATGGGCGCCAGCGCCGCACGCATCCTCGTATTCAATCCCCACAGCCAAATGCTGGATTGTTATTCCGCGAACGGTTTCAATAATCAAACAACACCGCGTAATTCGATTGGCATTGGCGAGGGCCGGGCCAGTCAGATACTATTAAACCGCAAAGAGTTGTATATAAAGGATATCCAACAGGATAACTCCGACCTCAATCCGCAGACTTTATCCGCGGAAGGGTTCAAGAGCTATTACGCCAAGCCGCTTTTCAGCAAGGGTGCTACAAGAGGCATCATCGAAATCTATTTTCGATACACCTTTACCCCCACAATGGACTGGGTGGACTTTCTGAAAACACTTGCGGGCCAGGCCACCATCGCCATTGACAACGCCCAGCTATTCGAAAACCTGCAGCGCACCAACCAGGAGCTTTCCCTCGCCTACGATACAACCCTCGAGGGATGGGGTAAAGCCCTTGAATTGCGCGACAAGGAAACACAGGGACATACCCGCCGCGTCACCAATCTGACCCTGGAACTAGCCCGCCAAATGGGCATTCCTTCATCTGAATTACCCCATATCCGCCGCGGGGCATTGCTCCATGACATTGGAAAAATGGGCGTACCAGATAGTATTCTGCATAAACCGGGTCCCCTCACAAAAGAGGAAACCGAGGAAATGAGAAAGCATCCGCAATACGCCTACGACCTGCTCTCCCCCATCACCTACCTGCGTTCCACGCTGGATATCGCCTATTGCCACCACGAATGGTGGGATGGAAACGGATACCCGCGCGGAATAAAAGGAGAGGAGATCCCACTCTCTGCACGCATCTTCGCCGTTGTGGATGTTTGGGATGCCCTGCTCTCAGACCGGCCATATCGCCCCGCCTGGCAGGACGAGGATGTGATGAAATACATCGCGGATCTTTCAGGCAAGCAATTTGACCCTCGCGTGGTGGAGAAATTCAAAGGGATGATCGGCAGCAAAACGAGATTCATCGATTCCAATCTGCCCCAAAAGACACGCGGCACCATTAAAAAGAAGCCTGAAAAAACAAGGAAAGCGACAACCAAAAACAAAAAAATGCGCTGAACTTTTCAGCGCATTTTTTTGTCCAACTATTTGACCCGCAGGAAACGCCTCTTGCCAACCTGTAAAACCCCGGGATGGGGAAAGACCGCATCGCCGCGCTCCAGCACGTTGCCATCAAGACGAACACCTTTCTGGTCAATTAAAGCGCGGGCTTTACTCTTACTCTCCGCAAGTTTCGCCGCCAAAATGACGTCCAGCACGGTCTGGCCGGGCTGCAGATCAAACTCCGGCATTTCATCAGGAATCTCCTTCTGCTGGAAGGTCTTAATGAAATTTTCCCGGGCGACTTTCGCCGCGTCATCACCATAAAAGATGCTGGTGATCTCGTCCGCCATCTTCATCTTCGCATCCCGGGGATGGAACACACCGGAAGCAACATCCTTCTCAATCTGTTCGATCTCATGCGGACTCCAGCGCGTGACGAGGCGCATGTAAATACCCATTGCAGAATCCGGCACAGACATCAACTTGCCGAACATGTCCTGCGCACCTGTATTGATCGGCACTATGTTGCCTGTGGATTTGGACATCCGCTGCACGCCGTCCGTGCCGGGCAAAATTCCTGTGATGATTCCGACCAGCGGTTTTTGTCCCTGTGATTCCTGCAATTTGCGACCGGCAACGATGATATTGAACAACTGGTCCGAACCGCCCACCTGAACATCCGTCTGCATGGCAACCGCATCATAGCCCTGCATCAACGCGTAGAACGTTTCATGCAGATAGATCGGTTCGCCTTTCTCCAGGCGGTTGGAAAAGTTATCCCGCGCCAAAAATTGCTGCACGGTAAAGTTCTGGCCGAGACGGATCAAATCTACAAGCGATAGCTCGGAGAGCCACTCGCCGTTGTAACGGACCTTCGTCTTCTCAGGAGCCAGCACACGGAATGCCTGGTCGGCGTAGGTCCTGGAATTTTCAATAACCTGTTCCTCGGTCAGGATCGGGCGCGCCTTGTTTTTATCCGACGGATCGCCCACCAGCGCGGTATAACTTCCAATAAGGAAGGTCACCTCATGCCCCAAATCCTGAAACTGGCGCAGCTTACGCATAGAAATGGTATGTCCCAGATGCAAATCCGTGGAGGTGGGGTCGTATCCGCAATAGACCCGCAAGGGACGATTCTCTTTTTGGGCAAGTATTAAACGCTCGCGCAATTCAGCCGTCATGGCTTTCTTGAGTTCATCATCGCCATATTCCGTGCCTTGCATTAATAATTCAACCTGCTCTTGGATGTTCATACCTTCTCCTGATACCCAACCGATTTAATAACCGGGGTTTTTGCATAAAATCACAAATAAAAACGCGCCCGCGATAGTGAAGGGCGCGTTGATAGCACACTACCGCAGAATATTAAGGGGCAGTGTCAAAATAGTATTTGCAGGATCGGAACTCGCCGGACATGCCGCTATTATACAACAGGATGATTACTGCGACAAATCGAACGAAAAACTCCAGGGGCCATTCACGGTATAGAACTCATCGCTATACACAACCTGCTCCGCCTGCTCCTGGGTCATCTCGGGCGGGATGCTGATGATCTGGAGCGTGAGCACGCCATTCACATCCACACAATCCAGCACAATGCCAATGCCTCGGTCCAGCATGGACTGCTGTATCTTGGGCATGTAGACGGAGCAATATTCGCCCTCGCGCGGTGTTGTTGCGATCGAATAAATCACTATGGTTGCGTTGGAAAGATCGGCATCGGGCGGGACCACAAAGGTCAAGGTGTCACAACGCAATCCTGTTTGACCCTCGGACGGCTCCTGCAGACTCACCAGTGTCGTACCATATTCCTGCAGCACCGTCTCACCATATGTCAAACTCGCAGACCAGATGGACCAGTCAGATGTGTCGGGCAGGGTGAAACAAACATCTGCGTTTACACTTTTTCCCTCCACTGAGGCGCGCTCCATGCGGACTTCGATTCCGCTTGCTGATTGATTCGGTGCAGCCAACTCCACTTGTGCGCTTGGATATGACGGGTCAATATAGGCGGTGGCAGTGGGAAGGAACTGCGGCAGGACAACCTGCTCCTGCGCGGCAGGCGCACATGCAGCGATAAAGACCAACAACATTGGGATGAATTTCTTCATGGGTATCTTTTCTCCTTTGACATTAAGCTAGCAAATCGGTCAGCGCCTCACGCGGACCTGGGAACCGAAAGTGGTACCCAGACTCGGTCAGCCGTTTCGGCTGGGAAAACCTGCCTTCCAAGATCAAGACGCTCATTTCCCCTAAAAAGGCCCTCAACAGGAAGGCTGGGGTTGGAAACCAATATGGGCGACGGATCACACTTGCAAGCATGCGGTTGAATTCCGCATTGGATGTGGGCACGGGTGCAATGAGATTATGCGCTCCACGTGCGTTTTCATCTTCGGTCAAATGACGAACTGCCTCCACCCAATCCGTGATGTGTATCCATGGCATGGAATGCTGGCCTGAGCCGAACGGTCCCCCAACAAATAATCTGATCGGAAGCGCCATTAACCCAAGCAATCCGCCGTCTTTGGAAAGTACAACCGCAGAGCGCAGAACGATACGGCGTACGCCCAGGCCCTCGACCGATTTTGTTGCCATTTCCTCCTTGACCGCGAGCTGGGCGAGGAAGTCATCTGCAGGCTGGGTTGATTCGTCGGCGAGGTCGCCGCGCAAGCCGTAGTAGTTTATTCCGGATTGCTGGATGAAAATGCCCGGGCGGCGGGTCGCTTTTTCGATTGCCTCAGCAAGCGCGAGGCCGGGCAGGACGCGGGAGTCGTGGAAGTCACGTTTTGTGGCGGCAGTCCAAGGCCAGGAGGCAAGCGTCCTCCCTGCGAGGTGAATGACCACATCCATTTCAGTGACGAGGTCTCCCCAGCCATCCGTTGTTTTCGCATCCCATTTCACAACCTGTACGCCATCCATGACGCGGGAACCGCGTGTGAGGATGAAAACCTCGTGCCCGCCGGCAAGAAAGGATCTTGTCAGCGCCCGCCCCAGAAAACCCGAGCCGCCTGCAATCATGATATTCATTTCAAATGCTCCTGCATCGATTCGCACTTTTGATGCTTTTACGTATTTAATCAAGTGGATGTATAATCACGCAGATTGCCGAGCAACCATGCATGAACCCGTATTGGTACTCAATGCTAATTTTGAGCCGATCCACATATGCTCAACAAGGCGGGCTGTCGGTCTGATCCTTGCAGGCAAAGCTGGCATGATCGTGAACGGCCGCGGGCATATCCGTACAGTATCGCAGTTGCTTCCGCGCCCTTCCGTCATTCGGCTGGAAAGCCAGGTTCACCGGCCGCGGCCGCGCGTCAAATTATCGCGCCGCGAAATATTCCGCCGCGATAATTATACCTGCCAGTACTGCGGCAAACATGAGGGAAGTTTAACAGTGGACCATGTCGTCCCGCGCCATATGGGTGGACAGCATGTCTGGACCAACCTGGTGGCGGCTTGTTCCTACTGTAATCACCGCAAGGGCGGGCGCAGGGTGGAGGAAGCGCACATGCGCCTCATGCACATTCCCAAGGAACCGCCGGCAAACGCAGCCTACATCTTTGGCAAGCTCATGAACGAGAATGGCGAATGGGAGCCTTATATTTCAGGCTGGTAAAAACCGCCCTATTCTCCGCTTCCGTTTTTTCCAACCCCTCTCCCATGCTGCGAGAGGGGAATTCATTTACTGAAATCCAACGTCATAAAATCCTTTGCGAGGGTAATTTCTCCAGGGAAAGTGGTCTGCGCTTCCGCAACCAGGTCGCCGTTGGCAAATTTCCCCGTTGGGTAATGGATGAGATACAACCTGCCCACTTCCGCCTTTTTGGCGATCTCGCCCGCCTGCTTCGCGGAGGAATGTCCGGGCGCCTCCCCTGTTGCTTCGTGGATCAATACGTCCGCACCCGCGCTGAGGCGCAGCACTTCGTCGCAGGGTTCCGTGTCACACGAATACACCATCACTTTTTGGCTGTGCGGAAATTCGATCCGCAGGCCGATATTGGGGATCATGTGATGAACAGGTGAAGCGTGGACCTTGAAGTCCGGACATTCCAGCACCGGGGTCATCTCACTGGCCGGCAGGCGATAAAACACAACGGGGAAAAAATTGGGCCATTCCGACCAGTTGTAAAATCCCATCAGCCCTTCGACGCGATCCAGGGTGTAATGCAAGCCGTAAATATTGAGCGGTTTCCGCCTGCCCATCAACCACATATCCATCAGCAGGAGGGGGATCCCCGAGGCATGGTCCGGGTGAAAGTGGGTCACGATCATATCGGTCAGATCATTGAAGTCCAGCCCCGCTTCCTCCAAACGGAGAATAGAGTTGCTGACCGAATCGACCAGCAGCATGCGGTCCTTCCCCACAATGACCATGTGCGTGTTCTCGCTCTCCCTTGTAGGAATGGCGTTCGAGGCACCGAGGATGATCACCTTGGACATGGTCTTATCTTAACCGAATTTCCCGCTGTTGAAAATCGCAATTACATCCCATTTACCTCAGCGCATTCAGTAAAATACCGGGCGTAACATGGGCCTCGATCACCGCCGCAATCGCCAGCAGGGGAATCACCAGTCCAATGAATATCTTTGTCCAATCCGCGAACAACTCAAGGATCACCTCCCCCATGGACTTCCCCGTCTGCGGTGTTACGATGGCAACGCCCATGTGAAGCACCGCTGCGCTTCCGATCATTAATGCAGGAAGTTCAAAAATTCCATGCGGAAGGACGCCTGCCAGAAACAGCGGCAGGGCTTGAAGATCCAGTAATTCGAACAGGGCATACAGCCCGCCGATCAAACCGATATTCAGCATGTAAAACAAAACGCCCAGAACGCTGAAAGAGAACAATCCCGCCAGAAAAATGACAACCATGGCACGTGTATTGTTGACGAACAAAAAGGGTGCACTAATACCCTGGCTCAGGTTTGCCAGCTCCGGCAGCTCGCGGACGCGTTCTTCAACCAGTTCCAAATCCTCCGGCGATGCCAGGGCAATGGTCTCCGAAACATTGACCATGATCCAGTCGTAGCCCATCCACAGGCTGACGCCGGCGATCAGAAAAACAAAAAATACCGCGGGCAATATCCGCCGAAACGCCAGGCCAAGCACATTACGGTACCATCCTCCCAACGACCGCGCGCCGCCAAAAAAATTGGACCAGAAGGTGCGCCACATCCAGTGCAGGTTGATCGCATCGATTTCACGCCCGAGCAAATATTCGCGCTGGAAATGGGCAATGCCAACGCGGATCAACAACAAGGCAATGATCATCACGCCCGCAATGGCCAGCCAGAGCACCTGCTCATTACCCCAGAACAACATCACCGCCTCGCCCTGCATCAAAATGGCGACAGGGATCACAATGAAGGAAGCCAGCAGATTCGCCGCCTTCACAGAGGTGGATTGTACCGAGATCACAATCGCGGCACTCACCATCAGCGTGGCATGCGCCGTTGTAAGCAATATTAACTGCACCATGACGGACAAGGGGGGCATGGCAAGCCCCTGGCGCGAGATCATCACCATATAGATGGCAATCGAAATATAACTGGCAACCAGCGGCGTCGCCACACCCACCAGCAGTTTGCCAAAATACAACTGCCAGTCATCCAGGGGGGCACTCAACAGGGGCTCGATCGTGCCGCGTTCCTTCTCCCCCACAAAAGACTCCAGCGCAACCACCAGTGAAACCGTGATCGGAAAAAAACCGATGATCATGATCGAGAACGGCACAAGTCTTTCAAGGATCAGATCCGCATTGTATTGATTCAAAAAATCGACCGTTTGTTTTGCGAACTGGTTCATCAAAAACGGGAAACACAAAACAAGGATCGTCATCGGCATCAGCACCCGCCAGTCACGGAACTGATCGCGTAATTCACGTCCAGCCACCAGCCAGACAAGTCTAAGTTTATTGAACATGCTCACGTCCCTTTGCTTCCGCCATCACCTTGAGATACACCTGCTCCAGCGTGCGCGCCTGCTCCTGGAACGCCATGACAGACGCAGAACTGGATGACAACGACCTCAGGATGCGGGGGTTTGATTCCTGCGGGCGCTTCACGCGGACCTTCAAACTGGTCGGCGTTTGCGAGAGCATTTCCACATCCTTGGGTAGTTCAAACCCGTTGGAATCCCATGCGTCGCTGAAGATGATCTCATACTCCGGCGCGCCAAGCACCTGACGTTTCAACTCTTCCAGTGTGCCTTGCAGCAAAATTCGCCCACGATAAATGATGGCGATCTGGTCTGCCAGCGCCTCCACCTCGGTGAGGTTATGCGAGCAAATCACAATCGTACGCCTGGATGATTTCAGACGCGCAATCTCATCCCTCACCAACCGCGCGGATTCAGGGTCCATGGCGGAGGTGGGTTCATCCAGCAAAAGCACACCGGGGTCGTGCATCATGGCGCGGGCCAATGCCAGCTTCTGACGCATCCCCTTGGAGTACTCGCCGATCCTGCGGCGTGCGGCTTCTGCCAGCCCAAAGTATTCCAGCAAATTTTCACTGCGCGTCTTCCGTGCAGACGGTGAAAGGCTGTACACCTGGCCAAAGAAATCCAGATATTCAACTGCGGTCATCCGCATATAGAGGCCGTGTTGTTCCGTCAACACCCCGACCGAAGCGCGGACATCATGTCCGTTTTTGACCACGTCATACCCGGCCACCCGCGCCCATCCGCGTGACGGATGCAACAACGCCGTTAACATGCGCACAGTGGTGGTTTTACCTGCACCGTTCTGCCCCAACAACGCGAGGATCTGCCCGGACTGAACGGAAAGGTCAACGCCATCCACCGCGACAAAATCATTAAACTGCTTGCTTAGATCATGAGTCTCTATCATTCTTCTTCCTTCTATTTAAGAAACAAACAATCCCTATTTTATTACCCGCCATGCAAAGCCGCCTTCACAGAGACCTTACAATATCTGTGCAAGCCGATGCCTCCCATGCAAGCCAACCCCCGCAAAAATGAGCAAAAGCGCAAAAAACAACTGATTTATGTTCAATCCACCCGCCAAGGAGACATCGAGGCGAAGGAATTCAAGCAAAAAACGGATGACGGAATACACAAGGAGATAGGCGAGAAAAAGGTCGCCAGACTTGAGCCTGTCCGAAAAATTGCGCGCAACCCATAATAACAAAACCATGTTCCCCAGGTTCAGGATGGCTTCATATGCAAACAGCGGGTGGTAAAAGTGGACTGTTTCATACCCGGCCAGGCGGCTGGTCGGATCAATGAATATTGCCCAAGGCAGGCGGGCGGGTAACCCGTAGAGTTCCTGATTGAAATAATTTCCCATACGTCCAACCGCCTGGGCAAGGGCTAGTCCTGGTGCGAGCAGGTCGGCCAATTCCAAAAAGGGCAGTTCGTATTTGCGCGAAAAAAGGAACACGGCAAACACACCGCCCAGCAGCGCGCCGGGGATTCCAAATCCGCCATTCCACAACGCCAGCATGTCCAGGGGATGGGTGAGATAATGCGCCGTGGTCAGGCCAAGCCGAACCGAGGAAAGAGGCGGAGTAAAGACATGCCAAAGCCGCGCGCCAAGCGTCCCCCAAAATATCAAGGGCAGAAAAAGATAATAGACGATCGCCGCGTCATGACCACGGCGTTTTGCTTCACAGGCGGCAAGCAACGCCCCCGCTGCTATGCCAATGGCAATCAGGAATCCATTCCAACGCAACAGCCAGGGGCCGATAAAAAATCCTTCACTCATGGGAGTTAATGCAAATACTCCTTGTCTTCCCTGGCTTTTCTCATGCGCTCATGTCCCTGCACACGGACGTGAAGAATTCGCTGAAGTGCGGTAATGTTGGCGAGCAGGGCGATGGCACAAACTGCAATGAAGGGCAGATTAAACACGAGCAGCGGAATTAACACAAGATACCTTTCGACACGAGTGAGAATCCCCACCTTTGCAATAAAGCCCAATCCCTCAGCGCGCGCTTTGACATAAGAAACGATCACCGAGCCCGCAGCCGCAGTAAAAGTGATCATGACACCGTAATAATCATCCAGCGAAAGAAAGTAATACAAAAGCCCGCCAAACGTGACGAGTTCGGCATAACGGTCGCTGACCGAATCAACAAATGCGCCGAAATCGCTGGGTTCACCGCGCAGGCGCGCCATGGTTCCATCAAACGCATCGACAAGGACAAAAGCCAGCAGGATAAAAGCCCCCGTCGTCATTTTGCCCTGCGAAATAAAGTATGCCCCGACGGTTGTCCCGACCAGCCCCAGCAATGTGATCGAGTTTGGAGTTAATCCGAGGCGATTCAAAAACGCGCCAATGGCATCCAATATGCCTTTAAATATAATTCGCAATCTGTCTGTGAAGGTTGGTTTATGATTCATCAAGCAGTCCGCAGAAATCCTTTCGAAAATTAATAATTTTACTCTTCAGATTTTTCTTCGCCAGACAGATCGTCTTCACTGACCAGCACATCTCGTTCCTTGCCGCCGCCCTGGGAGGGTCCAACAACTCCCATTTCCTCCAGCTGATCGAGCAGTCGCGCGGCGCGCGGATACCCAATCCGCAGGCGGCGTTGGAGCAGGGAAGCCGAGGCACGCTGGCCCTTGCGGACAATGGAAATGGCTTGTTCGATCAAGCCGTCATCCTCACCTTCACCGGGCTCCTGCAAGAGTTTTTCCCAAGGCGGGGAATCATCCGCTGGAGTTTCGCCGGTCTTCTGCCAGTGTGAAATAATGCGTTCGATCTCCATATCAGTGATCATCGCGCCCTGCGCGCGAACGGGATTGCCAACCTCAGGGTTGAGGAAGAGCATATCACCACGCCCAAGCAGGGTTTCCGCACCCGTGTAATCCAAAATAACGCGGCTGTCTATTCCGGATGCGACTGCAAATGCCAAACGTGCCGGGAAATTGGCCTTGATCAGGCCTGTCACGACATCTGTTGAAGGACGCTGCGTGGCAACCACAAGATGAATGCCCGTCGCGCGCGCCATTTGGGCGAGGCGGACGAGGTTATGTTCGGTATGTTCCGGCGCCGACATCATTAGGTCAGCCAGCTCGTCAATCAACACAACAATGCGCGCCAAAGGTTTGACATCCGCCTTGCGTGAGATCTTGCGGTTGTAGGCATCCAGGTCGCGTGCATGAGCGGATTCGAGCAGCCGGTACCGATGTTCCATTTCGACCACCACCCAGCGCAAAACACCCATGATGCGCTCGAGATTGGTCTCCACTTTTCCATATAAATGAGGCAGTCCATTGAAGCGGATCAACTCGACCATCTTCGAGTCGATCATGACGAGGCGCAGGTCTTCAGGCGCATTGTTCATGGCAAGACATGCTGCAATGGATGTAATGCAGACCGATTTACCGGAACCCGTTGAACCGGCTATTAACAAATGCGGCATACGCGCCAGATCCGCGATCAACGGTTGACCGGAGACATCGCGTCCCAGGGCAATGGTGAGGGGCGCACCTACCTTATAGAACACATCTGACTCAAGCAGGGTTTTCATACGGACAACGGAACTGTGTGTATTCGGCACTTCGATACCGACGTATGGTTTACCGGGTACCGGAGCTTCGATACGCAAACGCTGGGCGGATAATGCGAGGGCAATATCCTTTTCCAGGGAGGCGATCTGCGCGACACGCACTTTCATTTGTTGGGCATCTTCTTCATCGGAGCCGGGCTTTTTGATAAAGCCCGGTTGTACGGCAAATTGTGTGACTGCGGGGCCGACACGATACCCAATGACAGTGGCAGGGATGCCAAACTCAGCGAGGGTTTTCATGATCAAACCCGCCGTCTGGTTGATCGTACGTTCATCGGCATGCGTGGCAGATTCAGCCAACAGGATGCCCAAAGGCGGCAGGTCCTCTCCGCGCGGCGGCAGCTTATTTGATCTCTCCTCCTTTTTGTTGCCCGATTTCAAAGAGGTGCGGAATTCCGGCGGCAGCGGCTGGGTCTTCTTTCTTTGCACGCCAGACTTTGCCGATTTTTCACCTTTTTGGTTTTCATCCACAGGCACAGGCGTGGACAAAACCACAGGCGGAGCTTCGCCGGCAATTTGCAACAACCAGGCTTCGAGTTTGGACCAGAAGCCAAGGCCCGTTGCCGCCGTGAGAAGCCAAAGGAGAAAGAGTACAAGCGTGCCGCCCAACCCTCCGAGGGAACGCCATGCAAAGGTGGCAAGCCCCCAGCCAAGGCGTCCGCCGTCCATGCCGGACTCTGCCCGGAAGAGGTTGTTGCCTCCAATAACGGCAAGCAAGCCCAGGGTCAGGAGAGAGGCGAGCTCAAGGGAAATAAGCCGCCCCCAACGCACCTCATCCCGATCCCGTTTGAGAAGCGAGTATCCAAAATATCCAATGCCAAAGATGACCAGCAAACTTCCCCAGCCAAACCAGAGACGAAGCAGGCTGGCAAAAGGCGTAAGGATGATGCCGTCTGTAAATTCCCACACGGCCAGCAGTGACATCAATGCGAACGCGATCAACACCACGCCAATGGCGTCGCGCAGAAAACGGCCAAACTGCATGTAAAAACCGGCAAGACGCTCCAGCCAATCGTTTGGCGATTCGGTCTGAGGGTATTGTCTTTTGCGGGTGTCCGAGGATTGCGGCATGGGGGTTACGCTCCGCGAAGCCTCATGCTCAAGCCCATGCGCTGATGGGCCGCATCCAAATGCAGGATACGCACTTGAACCTGCTGCCCCTCGGAAAGGAATTCCTTGAGCGGCCTGCCCTCGGCCTGTGGAATTTCGGAGATATGAATGAGACCTTCCACCCCTGCCTCCAGACGGGCGAATGCGCCAAAGGAAAGTACGCTGGTGATGATTGCAGATTGTATGCTGCCATCCGGAAACTCAACCGACGCGTTCTGCCAGGGATTGGGCAGGAGCCGTTTCAGGCTCAGCGCCACGCGGCAACGTTCGGGTGCAAGGTCCAGCACTTGCACGTCTATCGTACTGCCCAGATTGACGATTTGAGAGGGATGGGAAACGCGTCCCCACGATAATTCCGAAATGTGAATCAACCCTTCCACGCCGCCGAGGTCAATGAACACACCGAAGTCCGTGATATTGGTAACCTTGCCCTGAACATTCTGTCCAGCCCGCAATGCCTCGAATATCTCTGCACGTTTGCCCGGCTCCGATTGCGCCGCGCGTTCCGAAAAAACCACGCGCCCATCCTCCGGCACACATTCGATCACCTTCAAACGAAGCGAACGTCCGACGTATGCTTCCAGGTCATGCTCGCGGTCAGGATATTCCACTTTTCCGGATAAGGCCACCAAATGCGAAAATGGCACAAAGCCATACATGCCATCGCCCTCGACGAGCAAGCCGCCGCGATTATGGCCGGTGACCATCAGGTCAACGATCTGGTCGCGCAGATACAAGTCCTTGACCTGCGTCCAGTCGGCAGGTTTTTTCTCTGAGAACGCACCTTTCGGCTCCCCACCGACATCGGGCTTGCTCCCGGCAAAATGAGCCGGGGGAAACGCCGACGAGCGATTCTCCTCCGCCAGAACCGACGACCACCAGCCATCATCTATCACTGGCATCGGATTTTCATACCTTCTTTTTGTGTCAGCCATGATCGGCTCCTTCTCATACTTCAAAATACGTTCATTGATCTTGAAGGTTCACTTCCATCTCGAGGATCGCTTTCGCAACAGCCTCCACGGCGACGCGCTGTTTTCGGTACAGGTCGGCTTCAGACATCGCCAATCTGGCGGCGACATCCCGCACCTTGCGCCCCTCGATAAATTTCATTTCAAGGATATTGTACAGTATCCACTCCGTTGTAAACTTTCGATCACCCCGCGGTTTAACCTGATCCACAGCACGGCGCAATAAAGCCCGCAATGCATTTGCGGTATTGCCGTCATCTTTTTCGGCAAGTTCACGCACAACTTGAAGTTTCGTCAAGGGGTTATTCGTAAATTTGGGTCCGCCCCAATAATGCGTCAGCGCATCCTTGACCCAATTGGCAAGGTCTGCCTCCTGCGGCAGCGGCTCCGCCAGCAGACTCGCGCGCGTATCATAACGTCCTGCCGCACGCAGCCGCTGGATCATTTCCACCTGCGGTTGTAGATCTGCCAGGGAACGGAACACGCGCAATTGGAGTTGACGGTCTTCCAGCGCTATCGCGGCACGGTCTGCCAGCAGCCACAAGGCATCGCGCTGATCGTGTTCCAATGTCTGCCTCTCCCCTTTTGCAACACCGAGCAAGCCGAGCAGTGGAGGCAGTTCATCGCGGTCCATTTCCGGATGTCTGCGGCGATGCAATGGCAAGACAAAAAAGCTGCCCCATTGGAACTCGCGCCGCGTGTCGCCGTTGACCTGTTCAAGGGCTTCGGTTAAACCCTCCTGGTCGAGCAAGGCACGGTTTCCCGCCACAACAATGGGAGATAAGATCTCATCGTCCAGCGCGGCAACAAAAGCAGATGGAGATTGCAAATGGTCGCGCACAGCCGCAAGGACTGCCTCAAGGAATTGCTGTAGATCGCCCTCTGTGAGCAAACGCTCCTCGATGTTTTGGAGCAATTCCAATTCACTGCGGTCGCCCCCGAAAAACAACCAGCGCTCCCAGAGAGGCGCGGCAAATGTGATGGCATGTTCGAGCAGCAGGATGGTTGCCACCACAGTAAACGGGACAAAGGCGTTATAAGGCGTGCCGAGTACCTCCCCGCCGCGCCGGACAACCGTCATCAAGCCAAGGGCGGCAGAGGCGGTTACCGGTCCGCGCATGATCCACTTGACCAGACGGCTTTTTATTACGCGGTCCGGCCATGAAACTCCAAAGAAGGCCACTGCATACGCCATCACGATCACCAATGCGCCAACCAGCAAATTAATGACAGTTGCCGCGCCCCAAAAGAGATATTGATGCTGCGCAGCAAGTCCATACCCAAATAATAAATAGGGATACGAACCGAGCGCGGGGGCTGTGGCGCCCGCCATCAAATACAACATGCGGCGGCGTCCCGAACGTGTCAGCATGAGACTGTAAGCGCGCGCAAAATTCACCCCCGCCCACACCATCGCCGAGACGTAAAAAAGCGTGAAGACTTCCGTCCATGCCGTGCGCACGAGAAACGGAGCCGGCTTCCCATCCGGGATGAAATCGCCGACCAAATGTCCAAATGCAAGCAACAGGAGGAAACCAGCTGAAACAACATACATGCCGCGCACGGCCACCCGACGGCGTCCACGCGAAGGACGCCCGGCCGTCACAAGCAGCGCATCAGAGAGATGAAGATATGCCGCCGGGAGAAAAACAATTCCAAACCACTGCAAACGCAGCAACAGATCGATCGCCCCGCTCGACAACGATTTATCCTGCAGGCCTTCGGAGGTGAAAACCACCACCACGCAAAGCAAAATGATCGCAAACGAACGCGCCACCCTATCGCGCAAATTGAACGAAAGCGCATAGAGAAAAAGCGAAAACGCTGTGATGGCGATCCCCGCCGTCAGTATCTGGTTGAGCGTCTGGATCCCCGCCAGAAACGTATCCGACCAACCGTTAATCATGGAAACCCTTCCAATAAATTTTTACAGCGCGGACATCACCGCAGCCGGTCTACTTTAATGCCTTTGCAAAAAATAAAGCCACATCCTGATTGATGTAATAATGGTCATTATACCCGCAGAACTCATACCCGAACTTTTGCGCAAGACGGATGACAGGGACATTCTTCGACTGCATCTCCAGGATGAGGCGACGATGCGATCTGGACTCCGCCCACTCCTGCCCGGCCGCCAATAAAGCGCTGCCCACGCCCTGGCGACGGCGTGCCGCATCCACCACAATATCCGTGATCCAAACCACTGAGGCGGTTCCCCGTTCAAGCAGGCTAATGTACCCCACAGGGTCACGATCAATAAAAGCAGTGTACATCATGGACTTCCGCACCCAGTCATCGGCAAGCGCGAACTGATTATGCGGATATTCCACAGTGATGGAACGCGGCAAGCGCACCTCGCGGAAGGTGGTTGTCACCTGTCCTGCGTCGCGGCGCAATTCCAATTGCCAGACCGCCTCGCTGATAATGGAATGATCGATGGCCATTAAGCGGGAAAGATCAGGCGCAATGGTGGGGCGAAGTTGAATTTCAGACATGAATAATAATTCCGTTCCTTTATTGTAATGGTACAACCCGCAGCTGCACAATGCAGGCGGGCAATATCTGCCCCTGATTATCGATTACCACAAGCCGCAATTGATAATCACCGGGGGTTAAAGCAGTGGTGTCCCAACGCCCCAGGGAACTGTCATTGACGATTGCACGTCCGGCGGAAATGGTCACCCAGGTATCGCTTCCAAGAGGCGCAACCTCATATTTATAGAATCCAAAATTCGGAATATTGACCGTACCGGCCAATTCGATGGCACCTTTTATTTCATCCCCCGCCTGAGGGAAAGTGATCATGATCTGATTTGGAATGCAGCCTGTATTGTCCACCGTTTCCGCCTGTGGAGGCAGGCTGGAGAATTGGGTCATCATTTCCGCAGATAGCGTGCCTGTCGGCCTAGAGATAAAGTCAAGCGTGGGTGTGGTGAGAAAAAAATCCGAGGGGAGTCCGGGGATGATAAAGGATGCCATAAAAAACTCGACACAGAACAGCATGGTGATGATGGAAGAAATTGCAATCGACCGTCCAAGCCGGCGGGCGGAGAATTCACGTTCCAGGCTGAAAACAGCAATCCGCCACTCCTGCCACGAACGCCATGCCCATCGAAAGGAGAACATGCCGGCAATTGCCAGCAGGATATAGATCAGCACCTCATAAGAGGCGAGGAACCTGTAAAATTCTGCCATTCGTGAGATTTTTACAATCCGCGCAAGACACCGCGGATTATCTTTTCGACTTTGGGGGTGATTACTTTTCCTGCCTCAATGACCTCTTCATGAGTTGTGATCGTGGAACCGTCCAGGTTGGCCTTGTTGCTGATGCCTGAAAGTCCAAGCACGCGCATGTTTCCATGACGCGCAATAATCACTTCCGGCACCGTGGACATCCCCACTGCATCCGCACCCGCAAGCCGCAAAAAGCGCAAATCAGCGGGTGACTCAAACGATGGTCCACTCAAGCCTGCGTAGACTCCCTCGCGCAGGGTGATCTTACCTTCCTTTGCAATTTTGCGTGCAAGATTGCAGTAATCACGGTCATACGGCTGGCTCATATCCGGAAAGCGCGGACCGATCTCATCCAAGTTTGGTCCCATGAGCGGGTTGAGACCAGACATGCCCATAAGGTTAAGCTGGTCGGTAATCAACATAACATCGCCGGGATTGAAATCAGGATGCACCCCGCCTGCGGCATTTGTGACAATCATAGAGGAAATTCCAAGGCGCTGCATGACACGCACGGGCAGGGTAATCTCTCCCATGGTGTACCCTTCGTAATAATGGATGCGCCCCTGCATAACCAGCACGGGCCTGCCTTCCAGCTCGCCAATCACAAAACGCCCGACATGTCCGTGAACGGTGGAGACGGGGAAGTTGGCCAGGTCACTATAAGGGATGTGAACGGCTCCTTGAACAGAATCAGCCAGACCGTTAAGTCCAGACCCGAGGATGATCCCCACAACAGGCTGGATTGATATCCGTCTTTTAATCGTTTGCACAATTTCGTCAATTTGGGAAAGGGAAATATAAGTTTGCATTTTTGATACCCTGTATCAGTATTATTGAAACGGTCACATCCCCACCGAAAGACCGATTTACGTTGGGATTATATCAGAAATCACCATGGATACTTGCGGGCGAATTGCACTCATGGTTTATTAGACGCGTCAAAGTTGAGATTCAAATTGGCTGCATGGCATCAAATTTATCCCGGGACGCAGAAAAAAAGGAACTCTGATGCTATCTCCGACCACAACGAAATGCCCACCCGCCAATGCATCGGTGGTACAATCCTGCATGAGCCCGGTCAATTGGGCGAATACGAGCATAAAACCATGAGTTTGCACCGCGCGATTGGCGCAAAATCTTGGAGGGCATCCCACCCCAGCAAGATTCCATCCATCTTATCCGTCACCACCAGGCGAGATGGGACGGCGGCTGTCCAGCCGGCTTGTACAGGGGAAATTCCTTTGCAGCATAATCCATGAGCAAAAAATCGAATAGATTTGGCCACGACCCGCAGGAAAACCTGGTATCGCTCATGCCTGCCTTGCTGGCAGGCATGAGCACCCTGTCCCTGACAGTTATCACAACCATCCTGTTATACCCTGCTGCAGATTCTGTCATACTGATTGGATACGCCATTGTCGGATGTGTTTATCTTGCGTGCTACTACTGGCTCTATACCATTTCCCCCAACAAAACATTGCATGCCTGGATAAATGCCGCGATTGTCGGCCTCGGATTGGGCGTGCTCACGTACTTAATCCCGCAAGAACTTCACTACCTGATATATACCCTGGTATTTATAGCGGTCCTGTCCATATCCGTCATTTCGAGGCGCGGACCCGCCTATTTATTGATCATGACGATCACCGCGTTCCATGTCGCCCATCTTATCGAAGCGGCCATGCCCTTGAATGAACTGGTGATACACGGCGGACTGGTCGTTGCCACCATCATCACAGCCGAAACCATTCAACAACTCAAAAAACTTTCGCAAAATCAGATGAACCGCCTCGAGGTCATTAACAGAATCAGCGAAAATATCGTTTCAACAATCGAAACAAAACAACTCCTTTCGCTGCTCAATGCGGCGTTCCAAAATGCACTGGATGCAGATACCTACTACATCGGCATTCAAAAAGGCGATGAATTGCATATGGAGCTCTTCTACGACGATGGGGAATATTTCAGCGATGTCCGTGTCAAGATGGAAGGGACGCTATCGAGCTGGGTCATCAAGAACCAAAAACCACTTTTCCTGCCTGATTTGCGCACCACCGTAAAACTGGAGGGCGTAAATTTCGTACTCCTGGGTAAACCAAAAGGGTCCCTCTCCTGGATGGGGGTGCCCATGAAAGGCTCACATGTAAACGGCGTCATGGCCATCGCATCCTACCGCCCCAACGCATTTAACAGAAGCGACCATGAACTGCTTTCCAACATTGCCCAGCGCGCCACGCTCGCCCTCGACAACACGTATCGCCACGCACTTGTGGAGGAACAGGCACGGTTGGACAGCCTTACCCGCGTTTACAACCACGGCTACTTTATTCAAAGACTGAGGGAACAAGCCGAAGACTGCCGGGCACAGGCCCAGCCTCTCAGTTTGATCATGCTGGATATTGATTACTTCAAACAGTATAACGACATCCATGGACATCTCGTCGGAGATGAAATGCTGATCAACCTCTGTACTACCATTCGCAGTCATATTAAACAGACGGATGCCGTCGGACGCTGGGGCGGGGAGGAATTCGCCATCTCACTTCCAAACTCCGACGGGGAACAAGCCCTTCAAGTGGCGGAGCGCATTCGTGAAACACTGGCATCCATCAAAGTGAAGACCAACAAACTTGCCGATGCTCCAAGCCCCACCGTCAGCATGGGCATTGCCGTGTACCCCACTGAAACCAGCGACATAACAAAACTCATTGACCTTGCCGACAGCCGCCTATATATCGCAAAAGAACGCGGGCGCAATCAGATCGAACCCGCGCCCGCGTCTCACGAAAACATAAAATCGAATTAATGGTTTATCGCAACACTGCGGCAAACGCCTCTATCGTTTTCTCCACCCCGGCATCATCCACCCAATAATGTGTGACCAGACGGAAACGGCGCGGACCGGACCAGTCCACCAGCACGCCATACTTCTTCACTTTTTCGACGATTTGAATCTCGGTCAACGTAACGTGATGCGCGAGATCAAAATAAACCATATTGGATGAACCCGCAGCCGCATCCAGTTTTAATCCCGTGACCTGCTTCAGCCCTTCGTATAGATTCTTCGCCCGTGCATGGTCCTGCCCAAGCCGCCTCGTCATTTTCTCCAATGAGATCATGCCGGCCGCCGCCAGCACGCCCGCCTGACGCATCCCACCGCCCAGCATCTTCCTCAAATGACGCGCCCGAACAATGAACTTCCTCGTCCCAACCAGCATCGAACCGACTGGCGCGACCAGTCCCTTGCTCAAACAGAACATGACCGAATCCGCAGGCGCGACCAACTTCTTCACATCCTCGCCCAGTGCCGCCGCCGCATTGAAGATGCGCGCGCCGTCAATGTGAAGAGACAGTCCATTCTCCTTCGCAAGCTCCCCGACCAGCGCTGTGTACTCGGCGGTCAACGGGATGCCGCCGCAAACATTCTGTGTGTTCTCGAGGCAAATGAGCCGCGTAATGGTGTGATGCACATCCTCGGTCTGGATGGAGGCGCGGATGTCCTCGAGCAGAAGCGTGCCATCGCGTTGATTCATCAGCGGGCGCGGATGGATCCCGCCCAATGCAGACATCCCGCCCGCTTCGTTCATATACACATGGGATTTCTCCCCAACGATCACCTCGTCCCCGCGCTGGCAATGGACAAGCAGTGCAAGTAAATTACCCATCGTGCCGGATGGGACAAAAAGCGAATCCTGCTTGCCGAGCATTGCGGCAGCCTGCTCTTGAAGTTTATTTACCGTGGGATCATCCATATAGACATCATCCCCCACCTCCGCCTCCGCCATGGCCTCGCGCATTTCAGGCGTGGGCTTCGTGACAGTATCGGAACGAAGGTCCACATAATCCATTTCATTCATATCGTTTCACCTCCTCCAGCACATTCTTTAATTCGTCCGGCAAACCTGCTTCAAATGTGCGTGGTTGTTTTTCGTTCGGCAAAAGGATCTTCAAGCGATACGCATGCAGGAAATGCCGTTCGATCGTCGCGGTGACAGATCGTTTTCCATACACCGAATCACCCACAATCGGGCAGCCCAAAAACGCACAATGCAATCTGATCTGATGCGTACGCCCCGTCAACGGATGGAACTCCAAAAGGGTATGCTCCTTGAAGGATTCAAGCGTTTTATATTCACTGACCGCTTCGCGCCCCTTGCCCGGCGGAAGGACCGTCATCTTCTTGCGTTGTTTTGGGTCACGCCCAATGGCTGCTTCCACGCGTCCGGCTGGGGTGGGCGGCTTTCCATCCACCAATGCAAGATAGGTCTTCTCAACCGTCCGCGAACGGAATTGGTCCTGCAGCCAGTTGTGCGCGCGTTCGTTTTTGGCAAGCACGATCAAACCCGATGTTTCCTTATCGAGCCGATGCACAAGCCCGGGGCGTTCCTCGCCGCCGATGCCTTCCATATGCGGGTCATAGCCCAACACGGCATTGACCAATGTGCCGGAAGCATGGCCCGCCGCTGGATGCACCACCATCCCCGCAGGCTTGTTGACCACGATCAGGTCGTCGTTCTCGAAAATAATGTCCAGCGGAATATCCTCGCCCGTCAACACCCCCGCTACTGGCGGAGGGACGCGCACCTCCACCTCTGCGCCTGCCTCGAGCGTTTGACCGGATTTCCTTGCGGCTGCCCCGTTAATAAGAACAAAGCCATCCGCAATCAATCCCTGCAACCGCGCGCGGGAAAATTCAGGCAAACGCGTTACAAGAAATTTATCGAGACGTTCCGCCTTTTCCCCATCGAATACAAGCTTTTCAAGCCGCTCGCTCACATTTACTCGCTGCTCACGGAATAACGGTCTTTATTTTCCAAACCCGCTTCGCCGGAGGTTTTTTCAGCCATGCTCTTTTTTTCTTTTCTTTCCTTCAGCCACACGCCAAACAACAGAATGATCACGCCGACGGTAATACTTGCATCGGCGATATTGAAGACCGGGAAAACGCCGACCGAGATAAAGTCAGTGACCTTGCCCATCATCAGACGGTCTATTAAATTTCCAGATGCGCCTGCAAGCTGCAGGCCCATCGCCAGCTTCAACGTCCAGTCTTCATTTTCCACATGCGGATAATAATAAATGATCGCGGCGATCACAATAAAGGCAAGCACGGTGAAAACCATGTTTCCATTCTGGAACATGCCAAATGCCGCGCCGCTGTTATACCAATGCACGATCCGTGCATACGGACTGAGCCACGCCAATGAGTCAGGGAGCCACTGTCCGCCAAACCCGATGTTCTCACGTACCAGCCACTTCGTCCATTGATCCAGCGCGACCAACACACCTGCCGCACTAAACAACATTAAATATTCTTTAACTCTGGAATTCAACTCTCACCTCAACTTCAAATAGTGTGCCTATTGTACCGCACCCAGATATACCCTTGGCACACGTGTGCTGATGTTCGTCATCACTTCATATTCATTCGTGCCTGTCCAATCTGCGAGATCCTCCACGGTAATTCCGCCGCCCAACAATACCACCTCGTCCCCCACCTTCACATCATTATCGCCACCATTGACCATGAACTGGTCCATGCAGATTCGACCCACTTGTGGATATTCCTTTCCATTGATGATGACCCGTGCCTGATTCGTCATGCGGCGGAAGTACCCATCCGCGTAGCCGCACGGGATGGTGAGGATGCGCTTCGGACTCCCCTCCACCTGCCACAACGACCCATAGCTGACGCTCCGCCCCGGCTGGCTGACCTTGCTAAATGCCACTTTCGACTTCCAGGCAAGCACAGGTTTCACATCGATCTTTCTTTCAATATTCCGCGCGGGGTAAATACCATAAAACAACACGCCGGGCCGTACCAAGTCCAAATGCGCCTCGGGCAGGTTCAAAATCCCTCCCGAATTGCAGACGTGGCGCATGGGGGCCGGCAGGCTGTTCTTTTCGTAAAAACGGAGGACTTCCTGAAAGCGTTCCAGTTGAAGTTTGGAGGAAGTCCTTGCGAGGCGGCCTGCCTCCGTCGAAGCAATCTCCTCCTTGGCAGAAGGTTGCTTCGGATTTTGTCCTCGCAACGACATGACTTCAGAATTTGCCAAATGAGTATAAATCCCCTCCACCTCCAAGTGGCTGCACGCGGCTGATTTCTGGAGGAAGTCCTCCGCTTCATATTCATGGACGCCCACCCGCTCCATGCCTGTGTCGATCTTCAAGTGGACTTTGAGCCGCTTGTGGGTTGACTCTGCCAATTGTTCAGCGGCCAGCAACAGGTCCACGGAAGAGGCGGTCAGGATCAGGTCGTGTTCGAGGAACAAGGGCAGCTGCTCGATCAATGTCCCGCCTGCAACGAGGATCGGTTTCTTAATCCCAAGGTTGCGAAGGTGAATTCCCTCCTCCACAAGCGCAACGCCGAGATAATCCACATACGGTTCGATGAACGGCGCGACGCCATCCATTCCGTGACCGTAGGCATTGGCCTTGACCATCGGCATGACCTGTGCAGGCGCAACATGGGCGCGGATGGTTTCGAGATTTTGTTTTAAGCGATGAAGATCGACTTCAAGATGGGTGGGTCTCATGCGTTTCGCCAGTGATATTCAACATCGGGTTCGGATTCGGGTGCAGGGCTGGATCCGAATTTTTCGGCGACAAAGCCGTTCTTTTCGAAGAAGGCACGCGCCATCCTGTTGGCCACATGCGTATACAGCCAAAGATGATCTGGGGAATATATTCGCGCATGATCGAGGAGTGCCAGGCCAATCCCGCGCCGATGATATTTGGGGTCAACATATAAACGGTCGATAAAATCATCCTGCATGCCGAGAAACGCAACGGGCATGTGGTCCAGTTCGTACACCCATAACTGGTTTTCGGGAATCACAGCATTGCGAAAATATTCGCGTGCGCCTTCCAATTCAAACCCCATGCGCTTCATCATTTTCGGCATGGCAGCATGCATGGCGTCGAACCAAAGTGCGGTAACAATCTCAAAATCATCATCACGATACGGACGGATCATTGCTCTCCTGAAAAAAATAAGCGGACGGCTTTCACCGTCCGCTTATTTTACTTGTAAATACCCTCCATGAAGAGGGCATTAAAGAGCGTTTCTTAAGTCAAAAATCAAAAGATTTCACCACAGAGGACACGGGGCGCACAGAGGTTTTAAGAGATTTTTCTCCGTGTTCTTTGTGGTCTCTGTGGTAAAAAAGCATTAGACCTCTTGCAAAAGTCAAATTGAGTTGAGTTCAAGGTTGTAAATAGCAGCAATCAGGTTGAAGCGCAAAGCAAATCTCTTTCTACGATTGCGATACCTCTCGCTCAAAATGCGAAACACTTTCAACTTACGGAATATATGCTCAATCACAATCCGTTTCCGTGCCAAGCTTCGATTGCTCTGTTTCTCTCGTTTCGTCAGAGCATGGTATTTGGATTTCTTGAAGGGTGTTTGACTGTTCTGATGAAACTCCATCAATCCTTGATAGCCCGCATCTGCCAGAATACGCAGATGTTCAGAGAACTCACAGGCATCGTCTTTGAACAGTTGGAAGTCGTGTTTGCTTCCATGACTAAAGGCGGTGGTTATGATTTGGGTACTTTTTCGATCAGCCATCACCTGCGCTTTTTGGGTGTGACGCTTCTTTTTGCCACTGTAATGCCGTTTTTGGCTTTTTTTGGACGTTCCACTGGCTGTTCGCTGACATCAACCAGCACTACCTCGAACACCGTGTCACTGGCTTGGAGTGCCTTTTTGCCAGGCAAACGAAACTTTTTTGAACGGACTAAGGCCTCCTCTACCTTGCGAATGGTGCGGCAAACGGTTGCTTCACTGACACCATAGGATTGCGCAATATGAAATTCTGTGCGATATTCTCGCCAGTACATCAAGGTCATCAACAACTGATCGGCTCGGCTCAGTTTTGGCGGTCTCCCGAAGTCTCGCAGCCCTTTCTCAATGACTGTGAGCATCTGCTCGAAGGTTTCGCGCGGGACGCCAGTTAGCCGTTTGAAGTCACTACCTTTGAGATGTGCGATTGTCTTATAGTTCATGTGCCTATTATGGCACACTTATGCAAGAGGTCTATTTAAGAAACCGTCTCTTAATGCCATGCGCCCAAAATGGCACCGAAGAGCAGGAAGTTGACAAGATGGTTGCCGATCTCGATCGCCCAGATCTTCAAGCCGTGACCCGCGAACAATTTATTGACAAGATATGTGGGTGCAATGAAACCAAGCCAGAGCATGAAGCCGATCCTCGCACCTGAAGCCGCGTCCGTGCCGCCCATGAAGTTGATCATGATCGCCAAAGCGACCGCCTGCACAAACGAGGAAAGCAGGGTCAGAGCCCATGTCATACCCATGTTTTCCATGCCGGGCTTCTCAGTCTTGCCCACAGTTTTCCACCAGATATCGAAAAAGACCTTTGGGCTATACCAGACAGCCCCACTGACCATGCTTACGACAACACAGACAACGACAGCCAGCCAGTTAACAGAACTAAAATCCATCTCAACCTCCATTTCCAAGTTTGATCGGCGCATGCCGATCTTTTCAGGATTATAACAGAAAATTTGTTCTAATCAATGGTTCCAGGGTATATTTTCTTAAAGCCCCGCCAATTGGCAGGGCTGGGTTTTGACTTATATCTTCCCTGCTAGATAATCCAAAACGTCTATCTTGGTCAGGATGCCGATGGGTTTGCTGTGTTCCACCACAATGAGAGCAAGCCCCGCGGTGAGGGACGGCATGGCTTCGTCCAGGGATGTTTCGGGCGGGAAGACCGCTCCCGCATTCTGTACGAGCGAGTCGATCTTCTCATCGTGGCTGTGATCGTGCTCTTCGAGCATGTGATTGAGCAGGTCCACCTCTTCGATGAGACCGACGAGCGAACCGTCCTCTCCGACGACGGGCATCTGCGAGACCGCATGCTGGTGCATGACGGACACCACCTTGCGGAGCGAGTCGCCCAGTTTGGCGGTGATCAACTGCTTGTTCGGCTTGGCAAGCAACAGGTCGCCCAGAGCCGTTTCGCCGAATTCCATCGAGAGGAAACCGAACTCGCGCATCCACTTGTCGTCATAGAATTTGGAGAGATAGCGCGAGCCCGAATCGGGCAGGATGACGACAGGGATGCGTCCCGCGGGAAGTTTGCGGCAATACTTGAGCGCGCCCGCGATCGCGGACCCGGACGAACCGCCCGCGAAAATGCCCTCCTGCCGCACCAATTGACGCGCCCACAAAAATGACTCGCGGTCGCCCGCGCGCTCGATGGCATCCACATACTTGATGTCCATCGTGGACGGTAAAAAGTCCTCACCGATGCCCTCCACTTTATAGGTCTTGGGATATGCGCCCGCAGGGATGACGCCTTTGTTCTGCCAGATCTCGGTCAGGATCGAGCCTTCGATGTCCACACCGACGATGGTGATCTTCGGGTTCTTCGCTTTGAGATAACGCCCCACGCCGGTGATGGTCCCGCCCGTGCCGATGCCGATGATGACATCGGTCAACTTTCCCTCGGTCTGCTCCCACAGTTCCGGGCCGGTGCTCAGCTCATGGGTTTTTGGGTTGTCGGGATTGTGATACTGGTTTGCCAAAATGGCGTTGGGGGTTTCACGCGCAAACTTCTTTGCCACCTCATAATACGAGCGCGGATCGTCGGGGCCGACAGCCGTGGGAGTGATGACCACCTTCGCGCCATAAGCGCGCAATAAAAGAATCTTTTCATTGCTCATCTTGTCCGGCATGACGAAGATGGTCTTGTAGCCCTTCAGGGCGGCCGCGATGGCGAGACCGACGCCCGTGTTGCCGGAGGTCGCCTCGACGATGGTTCCGCCGGGTTGAATCTCGCCGCGCTTCTCGGCCTGCTCGACGATGTTCGCCCCGACCCGGTCCTTGACCGAACCGCCGGGGTTCATGAACTCCAGTTTGGCGTACAGCGGGACGGGCAGGTCCTTGCCGATGCGCTCCAGCTTGACCAGCGGCGTGTTTCCCATCGCGCCAAGCACGTTATTGAAGACCCTTCTCTCTTTTGATTCGGGTAATCCGACCATTCTCTCTCCTTGGTTGGGGGATATTTTACCGCCTTTTAAGTACGACCTCCGAGTTCTTGAAGAACTCGGAGGTCTCATACTCCCATCTCCTGTACGAGAGGATTGTTGACTCATACCTCGCGCGCCTGAAACGCCTGCGCGGAGATTTAGCAGATAACGAAGCCGCCTTCAAAACCGCAGGTTACAATATCAAAGCCGAAAAATTCAATTGCCCCAACTGTGGCGCACATTGGAACTCGGTATGGATAAATGCGAGTATTGTGGTCAGGTGATTTTGTCTTGATGAGGGAATAGCAAATAGTTGATAGTGAATAGTAAAACTCCCGTCATTTTGGCGGGAGTTTTGTTTTATTGGTCAGCGTCCATTGCACAACGGAAACCAATAAGATAATTTGAGCCATCAGGGTTTTTCTTGCCACGATCAGAAGAGGGAATTCCACTAAGATCAGTGCGGTTGCTCTGCCATGAGCCTCCTCGTATTACCTTAACCCATCCTCCATCACCGCTAGGTAAATATACCCTTTGGTTTTGCATAGGGTTTGATTTAGGTGAAATTGAATAATACGAACTATCATACCAATCAGCAACCCATTCCCAAACATTACCAGCTATATCAAATACACCATAAACACTCTGACCATTATGATAGCTGCCCACTTTCATCGAATCATTTGAATTAAAATTTAGAAAATCTGAGATTGGAGTTTCATCACCCCAAGGATAGATTCGCCCATCAGTGCCACGCGCTGCTTTTTCCCATTCTGCTTCAGTTGGAAGTCTTCGCTCAGCCCATAAGCAGTAGCTATTAGCAACGTACCAAGTAATATCAACAACTGGGTGATCTATATAAATTGGATTATAAAATCGCGTTGTATAAAGAGAAGGGCATCTAGTTGCCTGAACACACTTAGCATACATTTCATTGGTCACTTCTGTTTGATCTATCCAGTAAGCATCTAAATTCACTTGATGAGCTGGATGTTCGTCAGGTTCGCTATTATTGCTTCCCATTGTAAATTCACCAGCAGGTATATACATCAGCAACATCCCATCATTACCAAGTGTTGTAGAGCCAATATCAAGTCTGGTCGTAGTAGAAATAGCTGGTGATTTTGTAGCAGTCATGGTTAAGGTTAGAGGCTTGGGAGTAACACTTGGAGTTGTCGGGGTAGATGTTTGTGCTAATAAAAAGTTCTCGAAAATTAAGTTTCCCGCCATAAAAATAGTAAGCAAACCAAGAAATATAACTGCCCCTAAAAAAATTCGAGGGAAGATATTACTTTGCTTATCTTCTTTTATTTGTTTTAGCTTTTGTGAATTAAGTAAAGCAGGATTAAGAACTCTTGTAAAAGGCTTCGCGACTTCTTTTTTCTCTTCAATTTTATTCTCACCGTGAGAAATAGAAGTCAAGTTCCTTTCTTGCTCTATTTCAGCCTTTATAGGCTTTGGTGTTCTTTGCTTTATATCATCAATTTTCAAAGGCACAACTTCCCCGCCTAAATCATTTACGCGTTTATTCAAGCCCATTAACAAACGTTTACGTCCATCTGTGCGGAATAAATCCACGGCTTGATAGCGAGATAATCTTTTTGGAAGTTCGCAATCCTCCAACTTGACGGGGATAATGAAAATTGTGCCTTCGGGTTTTTCAAGCGCTTTATCTAAGGCAAAGGCGATTTCTTTTTGAACATATCCCTCTTTGTTGACCGAATTTTTAGAAAGGCAAACCAAAATTACGTCTGAAGCATATAATGCTTTGGGAATTTCAACTTCCCAATCTTCGCCGGGCAAGAGATCCGCCTGATCAAGCCATGGTTGCACACCGTGTAGTTTGAGGTAACGGTGCAGTTTCCAAACAGAGGGTTTGTCCTGTGAAGCGTGGCAGAGAAAAACACGAAGTGGTCTGGTCATTGAAAGGATGAATTAGGAAGGATGAAAACAGAAGAATTTACATCCCAATCTGAAAACTATAAAGTATGTGAAGAGATAAGGCAAATATTAAAAGCAAGGCTTGACAAAATAAATCAATGGTTGCATAATGGTTCCAAAATGGAAGCAGGTGAAATATGGTCACGCTCACAATAAAAAATGTGCCGCCAGAAATTTATGAGCGCATCAAAATCCAAGCAAAAAATAATCACCGTAGTATCAATGGTGAAGTGATTTCTATCCTTGAACACGCGCTGTCCATACCGCCTATTGATGTCAAAGCCACGCTGGAGCGCACCAGAAAACTGCGTGAACTGACCGCGCATTATGTAATTACGAACGAAGAGTTGACCAAATGGAAAAATGAAGGCCGCGAATGATCGTCGTTGATACCAATATCATCGCCTACCTGCATATCGCAGGAGAATCAACTCCGCTTGCCCTGCAAGTTTTAGAAAAAGACTCGCACTGGGTTGCGCCTCCATTATGGCAAAGCGAATACCGAAACGTCCTGACAAGTTACATAAAGCACAAGGTGATCGACCTGGAAGAAGCGATACGACTCCTTGAAAACGGGCTGAACACCATGCAAAACAGAGAATTAGCCCCGACGAATGCACTTGTGCTTACACTGGCATCCCAAAGCGCTTCTTCATCCTACGATTGTGAGTTCGTGGCGCTCGCTCGGGAAATTGGCTGTAAGCTGGTCACGGCAGACAAACAGATCGTAAGAAATTTTCCAGACACAGCCATATTGCTCGAAGAATTCATAAAATAACCAAACCCTCCCGCCGAACATTCGCGGGAGGGTCTTCTTTCCTCTTTCTTCTTTCATCAAACGAGGAGATTGCTTCGCCGCTCGTTTCACCCGGGCTCGCAATGACATGGTTAATAGACCGGCAGACTCGTATCCACTTCCTTCGCCCAGGAATTAATGCCGCCTTTGAGGTTCTTCACTTTCTTGAATCCCGCGCTGGCAAGCAGTTCCAACGCGCGCGCGGAGCGGGTGCCGCCTTTGCAGAAGACCACCATGTCATCGGCAGAGTTCAACTCGGCAAGACGCGCCGCCAGTTGACCTAATGGAATGTTGACCGCATTCGGCAGGGCGGAGATCTCCAGCTCGTGCGGTTCACGCACATCCAGCAGCTTTAAGTGATTGGTCTTCACGCGCTCGGCAAGTTCGGGGGCGGAGATGTCCAAGCCTTCGCCGGCCGAACCCTCCTCGCCGTGGTCGTGACCGGGCACGCCGCAGAATTCCTCGTAGTCGATCAATTCCTTGATGTCGGCGTTCGGTCCGCACACGCGGCATTTGGGATTCTTCTTCAGCGTGACGAAATCGAAGGACATATCCAGCGCGTTGTAGAGCAGGAGTTTGCCGATCAACGGATCGCCGATGCCAAGCAAAACCTTCAACGCCTCGGTGGCTTGCAATGTGCCGATCGTGCCGGGCAGGACGCCCAGCACGCCGCCTTCCGCACACGAAGGGACGAGGCCTGGCGGGGGCGGTTCGGGGAAGAGACAGCGATAGCACGGTCCCTCCTTGGCGTAGAACACGCTCACCTGCCCGTCAAAACGGAAGATGGAAGCGTACACGTTCGGCTTGCCGAGGAAGACCGCCACATCGTTGGTCAGGTAGCGGGTGGGGAAATTATCCGTGCCGTCGAGGATGATGTCATAGTCCCGCGCGATGCGCAGTGCATTTTCGGAGGTGTACGGTTCGTTGTACACGTCGATTTGAATGTCTGGATTCAGATCCAGCAGTTTGGCTCTGGCGCTTTCCACTTTCAACTTGCCGACGCTGGACGTGCCGTGAATGACCTGACGCTGGAGATTGGACGAATCGACAACGTCATAGTCCACCAAGCCGATGCGTCCCACCCCCGCCGCAGCCAGATACAGGGAAACAGGCGAGCCCAACCCGCCAGTCCCCACGACCAACGCGGACGAATTCTTCAGTTTGCGCTGACCCTCCAAGCCCACTTCGGGGATGAGCAGGTGGCGCGAGTAACGCAGGATCTCTTCGTGGTTTAATTCGGGAAGCATGGTTACCTCTTTATTTCATGTCGTTGCGAGGAGCGAACAACGTGAGCGACGAAGCAATCTCAACATCCATAAGGAGAATGCTTCGGTCGGCGATGGTTGAGTAGGTCGAAGACCGTATCGAAACCCGCCGACCTCGCAATGACATAGCGCCTCCGGCAATGGACGGGATCAACATCACCCTGTCGCCCTCGTGGACAGGCGTATCCATCCCCTGCAGATCACGGATGTTCCTCTCGCCCACGAACAGGTTGACGAAGGGCCTCAGGTCGCCGCTTTCATTGAAAAGGTGCGGTTTGATGGCCGGGTATTGACTTGACAGGTCGGCGAGCGCTTCGGCGATGTTTGCGCCGCTCACATGTACTTCGGATTGTCCGCCCGTGTAGGCACGCAACGGGGTTGGGATTCGTAAAACGGGCATAGAGGGTCTCCTAATTTTTCTTTTTATATATTCGGCGGTTGATACCTGGCGCCTTGCGCCACGTATCGAAATCACCTGTAAATTTAAAACTTTTCGTTACTTGGTGGTTTCGACGAAGTCTCAACCACCGGGTTATAAAGTCTGCAATTGCTCCATCAACTTCTCGACGCGAGCCACGCCATTGTTGACATATCGCACCTGTCCGCGAGAATCAAGCAGGAATGTGGTCGGGACGCTCATCACACCCCAGGTCATCGCGAGGTCGGGGCGTTCGACGGCATCAATCTCGATCACTTGCAGCCGCTCACCGAACAGATCCGTCAACGCCTCCAATGCGGGGCGCTGGACGGTCTTGCACGGGGCGCAGTCCGGCGTGGTGAAATAGACGATGGTAGGTCTATCGGGCTGCGCGTCAAATAAGGCATGGAATCCGCCTCGCGCGCGCGCCAGCAAACGTTGGTTCGAGTACCAGTAAATGACCACGCCTGAAAATATGATACCAAGCGCAAGCCCAAAACGCAACAGGATGTCGGTGTTCATGCCGGCGCTCCCGCTTTCGGTTTCATGCCGGGGAACGTCCCTGCGGGCGGTTGTTTGGCAAAGCCTGGAACATTGAGTCTCACCAGCCAGTAATACATGGCGCAACCGACGCAGAACCCGGCAAAGGCGTTGAGCGCGGCAAGAGCGACCACGGTCCACACCAGCGTCCAGCCGGGAAGCGGGAAACCAAGGAATAGCGCCAGCGAGCCCGCCGTCATAAAAAGAAAGCCGACAAATTGGGCAAAGCGATGTGGTTCGGGATTGTCATCCAACACATCCGGCTTCATCCATCCGCGCGGCTTAAGCAGGGATGTGTACAAAAAACCGAAGCCGGGTTTTTTGAGGAGCGTGCCGAGTCCCATTGCCAGCGCGACAATGGCGGCAAGGACGGGCTGGTAAAAAATGAACGCCAGAATGTTGAGTACAATGATAACAATCTGGTTGGTCTTGAATGCAGAGTGATCCACTTTTTGCAGGGTTTGGGTTGACATATTAAAATCCTGGATTTATTTTCTTTCCGGTGGTTGAGTGCCGCGGAGCGGCGTACCGAAGCCACCAGTTAACAATATTCGCTCCATCAATTGGTGGTTTCGATATGGCGGAAGAACGCCGCCTACTCGACCACCGGCGTCTTTACAATCTTCAATTCCTCTTCTACATACTTCGAGCGGTCTTCCGTCAACACCCACGAGCGATGGCTGACCGCTCTGCCCGCATCCACGCGCGTGATGAGATACGAGAAGAACGGCTGCGCCCATTCGCGGTCGAATTCCGACGGCACATTTGGACAATCGGGATGCGAATGAAAAACGCCGATCAAACCCAGGCCGAGCAAGTCTGCTTTCAATTCGGCTTTGAGATACTCCTCGGGCGTGATCAAATAGCGGTTATGACGCGCCTCGTCCTCGCGCGCATTCGGCAACGATAAAATTTCGCGCACTTCGCCATCCACACCGAGCAGAAAGCCCGCGCCTTCTTCGGGATAGGCGCTCTCCAAATGCGCTGTGATGCGCTCGATGAATTGCTGCGGCACCTTCAACATTATTTCTGCCACAGCGCGCCATCGCTCAAATATTTGTAACCTGCGTCGGGCAGAATGGTCACGACCAGGCCCTCCTCCAGTTCACCCGCGGCCTGAAGCGCAGCGACGATCGCCGCAGCGGAGGAGATTCCCACGAACAGACCTTCCTCGCGCGCCAGGCGGATCACCATCGCATGCGCCGCCTCGGTCTTGACCGCAAGCGGAGTACCCGCGAGGGACTCATCATAAATGCCCGGCTTGATCGCGCTCGGCATGTGCTTGAGCCCTTCCAGTCCATGGAAGGGCGCATCCGGTTGGAAGGCCATTATTTTCACATGCGGCAGCTGCTCGCGCAGATAGCGTCCCGTGCCCATCAGCGTTCCGGACGTGCCAAGCCCGGCAATGAAATGAGTCACCTGCTCGTTGGTCTGGCAAAGGATCTCAGGTCCCGTGGAGAGGTAATGCGCCTGCCAGTTTGCAGGGTTGTTGTATTGGTTTGCGTACCAGTACAAATCCGGTCTTTGTGCCGCCAGTTCACGTGCCTTGAGGATGGCACCGTCCGAACCTTCGAGCGGATCGGTGAGAATCACCTCCGCGCCCAAGGCTTTGAGAATGGAGATGCGCTCCGCACTGGCGCTGGCCGGCACAGCCAACGTAACGGGGATCCCCAGCGCCGCTCCAAAGGTGGCATACGAAATACCCATGTTTCCTGATGTAGAGTCGAGCAGGCGTTTGCCATTGCCCCAAGCCCCGCTGAGGATGGCATTCTGGATGATGTTCAGCGCAGGCCTGTCCTTGACGGAACCGCCGGGGTTGAACCATTCAGCCTTGGCGAATATTTTCACACGTGGAGACAGGTCCCGGGTCACGCGGCGAAGCGGAAGCAAAGGCGTATTGCCAACGTGGGAGGCGAGTCCATCCAAAGGGATCGAATTTGTTTCGAGCAGTTTCAAGTCCAGTAATGTCATAAGGTCTCTTAAATCAAAAGCAGTCAACGGGTAAACAAAAAGACGGCGAACAAACGCCACACGCTGCAAAATTTTGCAAGCGGGGGTCGTCCAACCGTCTGATGGTTCCGTTGACTGCGGAGGGGTCTGTCTCAGGCGGTGGTTACGAGCCCCGCAACAGACACAAGCAATAGTTAAGTGTTTTCATGATTTTCCATTTAGATGTCCGCTATTTTACCTATCTTACCGAATTTGTCAATATAAAAATTACCCACCCGCCGCGGAAGCCATGAGGATAATCCTGTCATCCTTCTTCAATATCGTATCCATCCCGTTCAGGTCGCGCAAGTGGACGCCGTTGACAAAAATGTTGAAGTGGCGGCGAAGTTCTCCATTGGAATCAATTAAATGCGGTTTGAGCGCAGGATAACGCGCAAGGATGTTTTCAAGCAGTTCGGCAGCGGTCGCTCCGCTGGCTTCAAGCTCGCTCTGGCCATCCACATAGAATTTCATCAGGGCGGGAAAACGGACAATGGGCACGGCCATATTTTAATGCAAGTTGGCTGTAACTGAAGAATGTTTTTTCAGAATATGGAAGAAAAGTTCCGAGGTAACAAACCTCGGAACTTTTTTGTATCACTCTGCTTAACACTCCCTACTCGTCCTTTTTGGCTTCCATTTCCTTCCTGTGCGCCTCAATGATGGGGCCTGCAATGTGGGCGGGGACGGTTTCATAGTGGTCGAATTCCATCGTGAAATAACCGCGCCCGCCTGTGATCGAGCGGAGCTGGGTGGTGTAACGCAGCATTTCCGCCATCGGCACATGTGCCACAATGACGGTGTTGCCATGTTCAGAGTCAGTGCCTTGCACGCGTCCGCGGCGGGTGTTGAGATCGCTCATGACATCGCCCATGTTCGTGTCAGGGATGGTCACGCGGACGTTCATGATCGGTTCGAACAAAACAGGTCCGGCTTCCAGCACGGCAAGTTTAAAGGCTTCACGTCCCGCAATTTCAAACGCCATGGGTTTGGAATCCACCTCATGTTCCTTGCCGTCATACACAATGACCTTTACGTTATTCATGGGATACCCTGCGAACGCACCGCGTTCCATGGTGGCCCTGATCGCCTTTTCAATGGGAGGCAAATAGGACTTTGACAGGTTCATACCCACAAGTTCATCCGTAAATTCAAAGTCGCCTTCATGGTAGGGTTCAACGCGAAGATACACTTCACCAAATTGACCCGCACCGCCTGATTGCTTTTTGTGACGATATTGTCCGCTCGCCTTGCGTGTGATGCCTTCGCGATATGGGATTTTCGGCTCGTGAATGGACAAACCCACCTGAAACTTGTTCTGTGCACGATGGAGAGACACATCAATGTGCTGGTCACCCATCCCCTGCAATACCGTCTCGTGCGTGATGGGGTCGTTCTGCCAGCTGAGGGTCATATCCTCTTCACACAGGCGGGTTAAGGTTGGGGATATTTTCGCGGCATCGGCTTGTGTTTTGGGACTGATCGCCACACGATACAACGCGGCGGGGAATTTCGGCGGCGCAATGGTAAGCGGATGCCCCTTTTCACAGAAAGTATCGCCTGTGGAGGTGGCATTTAATTTGGATACAGCCGCGATATCGCCGGCGTGAACCAGTTTTACGGGGAGCGCCTCCTTGCCGCGCTGAAAGTGCAAACCGGACATGCGCTCATCCGCATTTTTATTCTGGTTCCACACGTGGGCATCGGCTTGAATGCTGCCGGAGAACACGCGGAAATAGGTCACCTTTCCGACAAACGGATCGGCAGTGGTCTTCCACACATACGCGGCTAACGGCTCCGTATCGGATGGTTTCAATTCCTCTTCGCCGTCCTTGCCCTGCGCCATACGTTTGGAGGCATGTAAGGGGGAAGGCAGCAGATCAATGATGTCGTTGAGCAGGGCGATGGCACCGATCTCGTGTACGCCGGCAGCGCAGAATACCGGGACAAATTCTCCAGCGAAGATGACATCTTTCAGGCCGCGCACCATCTCTTCGTCTGTGAGGGAACCGACCTCCAGGTATTTTTCCATCAGTTCGTCCTCCCCCTCCGCCGCGGCTTCCACAAGCGCAAAGTGGGCTTTTTCCGCTTCATCCTTTAATTCGGCAGGGACCTCTCCCAGTGTCTTTCCATCGCCGGGATAGGCCTTCATGCCTATAATATCCACCACACCTTTGAAATTTTGCTTTTCGCCAATGGGCAAATGAACTTTAATTGCCCGTTTGCCGTGTGCGCGGACAAATTCCTCTATCGCGGCATAGGCCTGTTCAAAACTGGCGTTCTCGCGGTCCATCTTGTTGATCACGATGAAACGCGGCAGGTTCAATTCATTCGCATGACGCCACGCGGTTTCCGTACCGACCTCGATGCCCGCGACCGCATCTACTAAAAATATCGCGCCATCGGAAACACTCAGGGCGGAAATCATCTCGCCGACAAAATCGGTGTAACCGGGCGCGTCTATTACGTTGATCTTATGATCACGGTGTTCTATGGGAATTACGCTTGAATAGATGGAAATATTTCGACGGTGCTCCTCATCATCATAGTCCGAGACCGTTGTCCCGTCCTCGACCTTGCCCAGGCGGGTCGTTGCCCCGGTTACATGAAGAAATGCCTCCGCTAACATCGTTTTGCCTGCGCCCCCGTGCGAAACCAGCGCAACGTTGCGAAGAAACTCGGTGGTATACTCTTTCATCGAAAAAAGCCCTTCCTATAAGTTGTTGGATGCAAAGCGTTGCACGATTGTAAAAGAACTCAAATGAATTGTCAAAGTGTGGAGCGTCACAGATAAAACATGACATTTACCGAGCACCCCACGAACCATCAAACGGAAAGCATGCTGGTTTCCCGTACCACTGTCGAAAGATCGGGGCGCCGGGCAGCAGGCGGCGGGAGCATCTGGATGCCGAGGGCACTGTGAATTTAATCGCCAATCAATATTCCTTTCTTTCCATAGCTGCCGGGTTTACCCTGATCGCCGGACTTATCCTGCTGACGCACAAGCCAAAGTGGAATGACTACCTCGCTTTTGGGGTCATTGTTGCAGGGCTTGTGACAGCCTGGGTCGTTTTACATCCACGCCAGACCCCGCTCATGGAGGATGCCAAAATGGTGCAGGCCATGATCGGCGCCGGCACGCCCGTCCTGCTCGAATTCCAATCGCCGTATTGAATTGGCTGTACCATGATTAAGCCCGTCGTTGACGAGCTTGAAAAGGAACTCGATAACGAGATCAGCATCGGCAAAAGAATCCACATCATCCGCGTGAACATCCAGGAAACGGTCGGCAGGGAACTCGCGCCCGTATACGGCTTTGAATTTACCCCCACCTTTATTTTCTTCGACGCACAGGGCAATGAAGTCTGGCGCACGGTCGGCGAATTCGATCCGCAAAAAGTACGCGACTCCCTCAAATGAACCTTCTTCGCCGCCTGAAATTCAATCTTTCCTATTTCGGCAGGGCGCCCTGGGATAGCGGCGTCTCACCCCCCGAACTCTACGATTTCATTACGCACTACAAGGCCGGGCGCGCCATTGACATTGGCTGCGGCACAGGCACGAACCTCATCGCGCTGGCTCATGCAGGCTGGCAGGTGACAGGCTTCGACTTTGCCCTGCGCGCCATCCAGATTGCAAAACGCAAACTGAAAAAAGCCGGCCTTCAGGCAGACCTCTTCATTGACGATGCAACCCAAATGAAAAAAGTGTACGGTCAATTTGACCTCGCCCTCGATATGGGCTGTTTTCACGGAATAGAAAACAAGGCGGATTATCTGATTCAGCTGACCCGCATCCTCGCCCCGGGCGGATACTGGCTGATGTACGGATTCTTCAAGCCCGCTTCGCAGCTGCCCGGTCCCGGGCTTGTTGACACAGACCTTAACCTGATCTCAGCCCGCGGTTTGACCCTGCTCTCCCGCAAGGACGGCTTTGACAAACGCGAACGTCCCTCTGCCTGGTTCCTTTATCAAATCGCATGAAAATCCTCTTCCTATTCCTCGACGGCATTGGACTTGGCGAAGACAACCCTGAAACCAATCCCTTCGCGCGTGCAGACATGCCATATCTGCAATCCCTGCTTGGCGGACAAAAACTGACGAAGAGTGCTGCGCCATACGAAAGCGAACTGGCCTCCGTACTTGCGGTGGATGCAAGCCTCGGCGTAAAAGGCCTGCCCCAATCCGCAACGGGACAGGCTGTATTGCTGACCGGCATCAACATCCCCGCCAAACTCGGTTATCACTACGGTCCAAAACCGAATCCACAAGTGGCAGAATATTTGGATGGCAAAACCATTTTTTCCAAAACCATTAAAGCCGGCAAAAAGACTTCCCTGCTCAACGCCTATCCCCCGCGCTACTTTGACGGGATCGATTCGGGCAGGCGGCTGTATTCCTCCATCCCCCTCGCGCTGACAAATGCAGGCATTCCCCTCTTTACAGACAGGGATTATTACGCAGGCAAGGCCCTCTCCGCGGATTTCACAGGCGCTGGATGGCATGAATTTCTCGGCTTTTCCGATGCACCCTTATTCAAACCGCAGGCGGCAGGCATAAAACTAGCCAGCCTTGCCGACCAATATGATTTTTCGTTCTTCGAATATTGGGCAAGTGATTATGCCGGTCACAAACAGGACATGGATTGGGCTGTCCGCCAGCTCAAGACCCTGGATGGGGTGTTGAAAGGGCTGATCGAAGCGTGGCAGGCAAAGGAAAATCTGATCGTACTCAGCTCCGATCACGGCAACATGGAAGATCTGTCCACGCGCAAGCACACGGCTGCGCATGTTCCGCTTTTGTTATTTGGGGATAAAAACAAAAGAACTGAATTTCAGAAGGATATTCACGACCTGACAGGCATCGCCCCCGCGATCAATTTATTTCTGGGAATATAAAGGGACTGTCACTTCATTGATTCAAGCAGTTGTTTTGCAAACGTTGAAATTTCGCGGTCTGAACGGTCGGCAGCAATTTCCTTAAGGGCATGCAGGGCATGCTCGTCATTTAATCCCCCAAGCGATTGCATGGCTTGTTTTTGCACAGCCCGCTCCGGGTCGCGCAGCATTTCAATTAATAGCGGTGCCACGCGCATATCCTGGATTTTCCCCAAGCCGATGACCGCGTGCGCGCGCACGGCCGCCTCCGGATGAGTCAACGCTTGACCCAATACCTCGACAGCTGGTGCGCCAAATTTGGCGAGCGACTCCGCTGCAGCCTGACTGACCTCGTGATGCAAATCGTAGACTGTCATCCCCAGTTCTTCAAGGGCGCGAATGTCCCGCAGATTTCCCAAAACCATCGCCGCAAATTTGCGGACCGTGACTTCCTTGTCTCCCAGCGCATCGATCAACGGCTCGACGACGGCAGCGCCCATATTTTCAATGGCGCTTAACAAAACAAGCGCAGCCTCCTCCTTCTCGTACCACCAGTAGGAATCGCGCAAGGCTTCCATCAAAAAAGGAATGGCGGCGGGGTGTTTCGTTTCACCCAGAGCTTTCGCTGCTGCCTGGCGTACTTCGATCTTCATATCGTCCAGCAGGATATTCGTGATTTCGTCAAATGTGGAGGGATCGCGGAATTGGCCGATCGCTGTACAGGCCGCAATACGGACCTCGTCCTCCCTGTCTTTGAGCAGGGTAAACAATGCGGGGATGACACCGGCGTCACCGATGTTTCCCAATGCCAGCGCGGCGCGCGAGCGGACAGTGAAGTACTCCCCTTTCAACGCTTCGAGCAGGGCGGGGATGGCATTTTTATCCCTGGTGATGGAAAAAATTTCGGCGGTGCGCCCGCGGACGAGCGGATGCGCACTAGCAAGGGTCCTTGTCAGTGCGGGCAGGGCGGAGGGGATTCGGGCGAGGATATGCTGATAGACTGGGAGCAGGTTCAAGTCTTGAGTCTGAAGCGCATCAATGAGGAGCGGGACAGCCTCCGCGCCCAGTAGGATCAAGTCGCCTGCAACGCGTTCGCGTTTGCTGGAATCGCCAAGCTTTGAAATCAACCTTTTGGCTTCGTTTTGTCCGGGGTTGGTGAACCAGTCCATGGGTTTATTTTACTTTGAAACTCATATCGAAACGTCGGTGGGGGTGTTCTATGATTTGGAAGTGCCCATTCAGACAGTAGGAGTCCGCCATGAAAACAGCTGGAAGATTAACCTTATTGGTTGCTGTTCTGATCGTTTCGATGCTTGCCTGTAATCTGCCGGGTGCGGGGAATGCAAATCCACCCGCCGGAAATACACCCACTTTGCCCGCCCTGCAGGAGGCGCCAGCCGTCACGCCGACTGATACGGTGATTCCTCCAACTTCCACTCCGTCCCTGCCGCCGGAGATCACGCTCACGAAAAATTCCAACTGCCGCCTGGGGCCCAGCACCTATTATGTGATCATTGACCAGATCACTGAAAATAAGGTGCTGCCGGTGATCGGGCGCAATGATGGGGATACCTGGTGGCAGGTGGTGAATCCCACCGGGAGGCAGTGCTGGATATTCCATGAGAACGCCTCAGCGAACTCCGATTTCAGTACCGTCCCCATTGGCGATGCACCGCCTTTACCCTACCGCCCTCAAAATTTTCGTGTGACCGATCAACTCTGCCAGCCCGGTCCGAAAATATTTACCGTATCGTTTGGCTGGTCGGGCGGCGGCGGAGAAACCAGTTTCCGCCTGTTCCGGGACGGCAAACAGCTCATTGAAGTAAAAGCGGGCAAATACAACTACAAGGACACCAAAGCCCCCCTGAATAAAAATATCACGTATGAGATCGAGGCCGTCAACGGGAACGGCATCTCGGAACGGGCGGTTCAGATCGTCACCGCCTGCAAATAAAAACACGTCATGGCATTAACAAAAATAACTCCCCGCGGTCGCGCGGGGAGTTATGAATCCACCAGTGGCTTCTTGTTAGAGATTCTTAAATACAACCGCGCACACGAGTAAAGCAAAACCGATGAATAAAAGCCAAAAAGCCTCAATCGGGAGCAGCGAAAAAACACCGAGGAAGCTGAATAAACCGAGCAGACCTAAAACGACGGCGATCCAGAAAGTAATTTCTTTGGGTGCTGAGAGTTTAAGATTCATGATCATTCTCCTTGAGATAATAGATGGTTATCGTTGGCAATTTCTGCCTTTGGGCGAAAGTCCTATTTTATTCTATTGTATACACCCTCCGGTCACACCCCCCAACTGGTTGATTTGTATCTACGCCATTTGGGGGAGATATGACACCTTCCTTGCCCCGATAGTAAAAAACTCCCTGCATCGCGCAGGGAGCAATTCCGTCCGCCAGTGAATAAAATTAGAGACCCTTAACCAACAGGCCGAGTACGAGGGGAAGAAAACCGAGGAATAGAAGCCAGAAGGCGGATATGGGGAGTATCGTCAAAATACCAGGTTGGCTGAGCAAACCAAGCACTATGGAAATCACAAACATAATGTTTTTAGGGGGGGGGAAGTCTCATCTCACTCTCCTTTGAAAAAAGAAAAGGCGTTCTGTCGGACAATTTTTTATCGCACATGTGGATGAAATTTCAATATTTCCGTGCAGATGATTTTCCGGGCTTTCAAAAACCATCAAACTCAAATTCGGGCAATTTTTCTCTGATATAATCCCCGATTCGGTTTACAGGAATCATAACGCTGGCAGGTCTTTGGTGTTGTTTTCCTAAGCACCCATTTAAATTGCGCATCGCGCCCTCGGGCCTGCAACCCTCTTACTGGAGTTTCCACATAATGAAGAAAGAACAATTGTTAGATCTCTATTACCAGATGGTGCTGATCCGCCGTGTGGAAGAACGCGGCGCGGAACTGTACCAGGCTGGCAAGATCGGCGGTTTCATGCACCTGTACATCGGGCAGGAAGCTGTTTCGACGGGTTTGATCGCGGCGCGCGAGCCTCGCGACCGGGTGATCACCGCCTACCGCGACCACGGTGTGGCGTTGAACTGCGGCATGTCTGCCAATGAAGTGATGGCGGAACTGCTCGGCAAGGCGACGGGCATGTCCAAGGGCAAGGGCGGCTCGATGCACATGGCGGATGTGTCCAAGAACATGTGGGGCGGACATGCCATCGTCGGCGGGCATCTGCCTGTGGCAGCTGGATTCGCCATCGGTGATCAATACGCCAAGAACGATAACATCACCATCTGTATGTTCGGTGATGGCGCGACCAATATCGGTTACTTCCATGAAGCGCTCAACCTCGCCAAGACCTGGGGTCTGCGCGTGCTGTGGGTTTGTGAAAACAACCAGTACGGCATGGGCACCTCCGTGGAACGCGCCTCCGCTGTGAACGAGATCCGCCAGAAAGCGGAAGGCTATGGCATGAAGAACAGCCAAGTCGACGGCATGGACGTGATGAAAGTTTACGAAGCCGCGAAGGAAGCCATGGACTTCGTCCGCAAGGAAGGTCAGCCATACTTCCTTGAGATCGACACCTACCGCTTCCGTGGGCATTCGATGGGCGACCCCGAACGCTACCGCAAAGCCGAAGAAGTAAAGAAGTGGCAGGAAAACGACCCCATCGGTATTTTCAACAAGTACCTGCTGGATAAGAAAGTCGCCTCCCGCAAGGCGTTGGATGAAATCGAAGCCCGCGTGGAAGAGGAGGTAGTCAAAGCGGTCGAATTTGCCGAAGCCTCCCCCGAACCCGCGATAGAGGCGTTGTTCGAGGATGTATACGCGGATAATTAACCACAAAGGACACGAAGGCACACAAAGGAAAACCTTAGTGACCCTTTGTGACCCTTCGTGCTGAAGGAATCACGCAATGGCAAAAATCACAATGCGCGAGGCGATCTCGCAAGCCTTAATGGAAGAAATGGACCGCGACCCCGCCGTCTTTATCATGGGTGAGGAAGTCGGTGTTTGGGGCGGTACGTACGCCGTCACCAAAGGTTTTTATGACAAGTACGGACCTGACCGAATCAAAGACACCCCCATCGCGGAAAACGCCATCATCGGCGGCGCGATCGGCGCGGCGATGGTCGGGCAGCGCCCTGTGGCCGAATTGATGACGATCAATTTCGCTTTCTCGGCGATGGACTACATCGTCAATCAGGCGCCGAAACTGCGCTACATGTTCGGCGGACAGTTCATGTTGCCGCTCGTCATCCGTGCTGTCGGCGGCGGCGGACGCCAACTCGGCGCCACCCACTCACAGACTCCCGACGCGGTCTTCGCGCACTTTCCGGGTTTGAAAGTGGTCAGCCCCGGCACGCCAGAAGACGCCAAGGGGTTGCTCAAATCCGCCATTCGCTCGAATGACCCGATCCTTTTCATCGAACACGCCACCATGTATCAAGTCCGCGGTGAAGTGCCCGAAGGTGAGTACACCATTCCAATTGGAAAATCCAAGATCCAGCGCGAAGGAAGCGATCTCACCATCGTCACCTACTGCAAGGGACTTGAGCTATCCATGAAAGCGGCGGATGAACTCGCGAAGGAAGGCATCCAAGCCGAGATCGTGGACCTGCGCACCCTGCGCCCGCTCGATATGGAACCCGTGCTCGAATCGTTCAAGAAGACCAACCGCGCCATCGTCGTTGAAGAAGGCTGGAAGTCGTACGGTGTCGGCGCCGAGATCGTCAGCCGCATCTACGAAGAAGCCTTCGATTATGTGGACGCACCCATCATCCGCGTTGCGCAAAAGGAAGTACCGCTGCCCTACAACCGCACACTCGAACAAGCCGCCCTCCCGCAAGTCCATGACATCGTCACCGCGGCAAAGGAGGTCTTGAAATAATGGCTGAAACCATCAATATGCCCAAACTCGGCTTCGACATGGCGGAAGGTCTGCTCGTCCGCTGGGTCAAGCAGGTGGGCGAAACCATCAACAAGGGCGACGTGCTCGCCGAGATCGAAACCGACAAAGCCACCGTTGAAGTTGAGTCTTCCGCCAGCGGTGTCGTTCTGCAATTGATCGCCGAACAAGGCTCCATGGTGCCCGTCAACGCCCCGATCGCGGTGGTGGGACAAGCTGGTGAAGTTGTCAGTGAACAGAAGCCAGTGACCAGTGATCAGTCGAACGTCGAAGGTCAAAAGTCGGATGAAAAGCCTGCGGCTCCCCCTTCGGGGACGATGCAGACTCAGGAGAAACCTGCCTCAACAACCCAAGCCTCTGCCCCCGCTGACGATGGTCCCGTGAAGGCAAGTCCGCTTGCACGAAAAGTCGCGAAAGATAATGGTGTAAATCTCGCATCCATTCAAGGAACGGGTCCCGGCGGACGTGTCGTCCGCAAGGATGTGGAAGCCGCGCTTTCCAGCGGACAGCCGTCAACAGTCAGCCGGCAGGCTGGCGCTCCATCTTCCGTCGTTGTTTCGCATGATGATGAAACCGTCCAACTGACGAAACTGCGTCAGGCAATTGCGCGCCGCATGACCGAATCCAAGACCAGCGTTCCGCATTTTTACGTCACCCACGAATATAAGATGAACGCGGCCATGACGCTGCGCAAGGAAGTCAACCAATTTCTGCCCGATGACGAGAAACTCTCGGTCAATGATTTCATCGTCAAAGCCGTGGCATTGACCCTGCGCGAATTTCCCAACTTGAATGCATCTTTTGCCGGTGACAAAGTCATCCGCCACGGCGCGGTGAACGTGGGCATTGCCGTCGCAGTCGAAAACGGTCTCCTGACCATCGCACACAAGGACACGGACCAGAAACCGATGCGTCAGATCTCCAACGAGATCAAAGCGATGGTGGCGCGCGCGCGCGATGGCAAGGTCAAACCCGATGATATCGAAGGCTCGACCTTCTCCATCTCCAACCTCGGCATGTATGATGTGGAGAATTTCATCGCCATTGTCAACCCGCCCGAGGCCTCCATTTTGGCTGTCGGCTCCGCGCGGGAAGTGCCGGTCATCGAAAACGGCAAGATTAAACCCGGCTGGCGCATGAAAGCCACCATCTCCGTTGACCACCGCGTCAGCGACGGGGCAGAAGCCGCCCAGTTCATGCAGAAACTGGCTGAGTTTTTAGAAAACCCCATTCGGATGTTAGTCTAGCTAAGCAGGTCACGTTTGAAACGTGGCCTGTCTTTTTCGTGCTACACTGTCCATATGTCCATCCGCATCTTCAATGGATTCACCTGCAATGCGCGGTTTCCGAGTAGCTGGAAAACAGGCTTGGTCTGCCTGTTGATCGAAACAAATCGTGGACTTGCGCTCGTGGATACAGGTTTGGGATTACAGGACTATTCCAATCCCACCTGGATCACAAAAATTTTCCGCATCCTGACTTCCATGCCCTTTGACCGGAATGAAGCAGCGGTCAATCAAGTTCAGAAATTTGGATACAAACCCGAAGATATAAAGCACATCATCTTATCCCACATGCACTTCGACCACTGCGGCGGACTGGCGGACTTTCCCCATTCGCAGGTTCACGTCTACAAAAAGGAATATGATGCCTTCATCCACAGGAAGGGGTTCTTCAGTGCGGCGTATGTTCCGCGTCACCTTGCACACAAACCAGACCTTGTATTTTATGAAGAGACTGGGGAAAAATGGTTCGACTTCAACGCAATTTGCATCACAGGGTTCAAGCCGGAGATGTATTTCGTCCCCATGCCGTATCATTCGGTTGGGATGTGCGGGATCGTGGTCAAAACTGGTGACGGCTGGCATTTCCACTGCGCGGACGCGGCGGCGGATTTCCGCCATGATGAAATTCCCGGCTGGTTGATCCGCTTTGCTTTGGGATCTTACATGCCGCGCCTGCGAAAGTTTGCAGCCGATTACCCCGAAGTCAGGATGACCGCCAGTCACATGTTTTTAGATTATTTTGATAGTCAACCTACGGCACGTAATATTCCACCAGCAGCGTCGGACGGTCTATCATCCCGCTGAAATTCCCGCTAAAGAAGGACAGATAATCCTCCTTTTTATTGTTATTATCATCGAGCAGGAAGCCGAGACGGAATTGCGTTGAGCCTTTCAGGTTGATGTGCGGATGCGCCTTCGCGTCCAGCAGGGACCAGTACCAATTCCCCACCGGGTTGTTCTGGATCGTCCCAACCGAATACGCACTGGCTGGCGCCTGAAAGTCCGAGTTCTGCAAGGCGCCAATCGCAAAGGGACCAAAACTCCCAAAGGCACCCTGACGAACATCGATCCAGATATAGTGGTGGGTATTGAATGGATTGGTTCCAACCATACCCTGAAGCTGAATCATCAGAATCGCCTGGGTGATCACCGCGTTATCCGGCAGGGAAGCGGTGGGGAAATCCAAAATCGCACGGTACTGATTGTTCTTCGCGTCGTCTCCAAGCCGAAAGGTCTGCATATTGGCATTCATGCTTCCGCCGCGATTGCTGTTCTCCTGTGACTCAAGCACCCAGCCATCATTGTTCCCGTTCGAAAAGAAAATCGACGTTACGCGGGTGGGAATGCTGCGGTCCATGATGTACGCCTCCCCCGCGATGAAATCACCATTGCCCACCCCTGTGCCTCCCAGTGGAATGCCGAAAGCATCCACGATGGTATCGTTGTCGATCACATCCAAACGGATCGAACCGCTGCCCTTCCCCGTTTTAACCGTGACCATAAAGAGGCTGTCAACGCCTTTGACATCGGTGATGACCGCCTCGCTCAGGCCGGAAACTGTCAGCACGAAATCGGCAGGATCCACACCGCTGACGGGTTTCGAGAATCCCACTGTAAAGCGGATCGTGTCAGCGGAGGTGGGGCTTGGGTCGGCACGCAGACTGGAGGTCACGAATGGGGCGGTTTTGGCGATCATGTAGGTCTCGCCTGCCGTAAAATTTCCATTTCCTGCACCAGCACCGCCAAGCGGATTATTTGAGTCATCCAGAATGCTGTCATTATCCAAAAGGTCAAGCCGCAGTGTGCCTTCCCCTGAACCGCTGTTGACCACCACCGAATACATATCACCGGAACCATTGATCTCCACCACATACGCGTTTGAAATATTTCCCGTCGTGGCGAACGTGAAATCACCCGTATCCACACCGCTGACATTCCTTGAAAAACTCACGTTAAAGCGGATAACATCCTCAGAAGTCGGATCGGTATCTGCGCGAAGGATGCTTTTTACAACGGGCACATCCGCCTGAGGAGGAGGCGTGTCCGTGGCTGGGGGTGGCGAGCCAAACCCCGATTCAAACGCACCAAGATCCGGTGCACTGCCTGAAAAATTATCGTTGATGCCGGGAATGGGAACCCCGCGATCTATATTGGGGCTTGTGGCAAGCAGCGTGAAATTACCGCTGCCTGGGCTGCTCAACCCGGGCGGGCTTTCATGGCCGTTACATTCGAGCCTCGTGGCTTTGCATAAATCTGCGATGGTTGCATGATTGACATTCTCCCACTTGAAATGCGGGCTGGCACGCGTGGTGTTCCAATTATCGTAATCCCAATCATGACCAGTCGAGCCAGTAAACGCCCCTTCGAAGGCATAGCCATTGCCTTGAAAGATATTGTTGCGCATCACCGCATTATGCACAGGACGAATCATGCTCATCGCATTCAGTCCACCGGCATTGGTCCAACTTGTGTTGTGGTAGATCAACACGACGCCGTCGGAGTTCAAATCCCATTTGATGCTGGTGCCGCTGAAGTTCGTGAAGGTCGAGCGCATCACCCAAACAGGACCATACGTGACGGGAGCCAGCGAAATGCCGACCAGCATTGTGTCCACTGTATTGTTCCTGAAACGCTGATTGATACATGCGCCCTCGGGCTCCAGGCCGTCATCGCTGACATGATGGATGCGGTTATTGTATATATCGGCATCGAACGCAACCGCGGGATTCTCCAGCGCGCCGGATGAGCCGGTGTAGATGCCGTTGAAAAAATGATGTATCTCATTGCCGCGCACGATCGCGCCGATATGTCCCCGCAGGACAATGGCAGTCCCCTCCATCGAGGAGCTCTTGACCGCCTTCCAGGGCCATTCGTTCACCGGCGGATCATATATCTCGTTGTATTCGATACGCGTGTTGTTCCCGCGGTCATCGCCGCCGGTCCAGTTGATGAAAATTCCCAACTGCAGGTTGTGGATTCTGTTTCTACGGATCACCACGTGAGATGCATTCAATGTACACACACCGCAGCCATTCGTATTCGTACCGTAGAACCTCATCTCAAAGCCTTCGATCCAGATCCAGTCACGCCCGTCCACATCGAAGGCATGGTTGAGGCGCGGGACCTGCCAGGTATGATTTGCAGGATCATCCAGGATGCGGATAAAGAGTCTGGATGTGCCTTGCTCGTAATACCAGCCCTCCTTCATATCCACTCCGTTATGACCACGCGCATTCATCAACCCGGCAAGATCATCGTAATTGTAAAATCGCTTTTGGTCGCGCGCCAGATATGCGATGCCGGGTCCGATCTTCGTAAACCATATGTTGGGTCTGGACTCATGTGGATTCCAGAAATCCTTTGCAAGGGTTTCCGCGCCGTCCAGAATTGCGCCTCCACCCTCCGCCTTGATCTGAATCCAATTCCCGGCAGTTCCCGAGGCTGGGAATGTGACATTCTCACGATAGATACCGTCTGCAACCAGCACCTGCGTCCCCGCCACAGCGCGGTTCACACCCTCCTGTATGGTTTGAAACGGCGCAGCAAGGGATCCGTCCCCGCCGGGCTGGGCGTTCTTATTAACATGGATGATCGAGGATGGCGTGAACTGAAGCTCATCCGGCTGGGTGGTGACCGAACCGTTGATTTCCAATCCCCCATCCACAACTTTAACTTCATATGCGGTGGACGGCAAAAGCCCGAACAAACTGCCCACCAGCCGCCCGTCATCGATCCGCATGAGCGGATGTCCTGTTCGCCAGGTCGACTCGCCGGCGCGGCGATACATCAAATCCGCCTTCTTCGGCAGGCTTGAACCGCTCACCACCACACCAACGGTCTCGATATTGGCCACCAGGTTGATCTGTGTGAAGGCGGCCTTCCCAATCCCGTTTGAATCCGCAGCCACTGGAGGCGCGGTACCTGCCAGCAGGATCAACAGAATAAATATGGAAATGAATCGCGGGGGTCCTTTTAAATAACCGGAAGCCTTCATCCGCACTCCTTAATTAACCGCCGGGTCAATACAGGTATTGTCCCTACCATCGCGGGATGTAATACTCGATCAATAAATGCGGGCGGTCTCGTTGATCGTCATAGTCACCGCTAAAGAATACCAGATAATCTGCCCCAAGATCGTTATTGTCATCCAACTCGAATGCAAGGCGGAGTTGGGTTGTGCCGGTTAAATTAATATAGGGGAGTGCGGACCTATCCAGCATTGCCCAATACCAGCCGCCAACGGGGTTGTTCTGGATCAGACCCATTGAAGTCCCGCTTGCAGGTGCCTGAAAATCCGACACCTGCAATGCCTTAATTCCAAAGGGACCAAACGTGCCAAATGGACCGTAGCGGATGTCTATCGAGATATTGCCGTGCGTGGTGAAGGGGTCCGTCCCAACCAGGTCATGACCTTTTAGCATCAGGATCGCCTGCGTAATCACGGCATTATCGGGCAGATAATGAGTGGGAAAATGCAGGATTGCGCGGAATTGCCGGTTCTGAGCATCGTCGCCAAGATTGAACGTCGCCGCGGTTGAATTTTTGGAGCCGCCCAGGTTGCTGTCTTCACTCGATTCAAGCACCCAGCCGTCATTTTTTCCATTGGACCGGAATTTTTCAGTACGCGTGGTATACGCTATTTTATTGATCGTATAGGCTTCACCGGAATTGAAGCTGCCGTTGCCTGCCCCCACCCCACCCAGCGGATGACCGGCAGAGTCCGTGATGCTGTCATCATCCACCACATCGAGACGGATGGATCCGTTACCCGTGCCGGTATTGACCGTCACATAATAAGCATTGCCTGAAACAAGGATTTCGGTCATCGCAGCGCCGCTGACACCGCTCGTGGCCAACAGGAAGTCGCCGCTGTCCACCCCGCTCACAGGTTTTGAAAATATAACGCTGAAACGAACAACTGAGGCGGGGGTCGGATTCGAATCCATGCGCAGAATGCTGATCACTGTGGGAGCGCTCCTGTCAATGATATACGTCTCCCCGCTTGTAAAATCTCCATTACCGATCCCCACACCGCCCAACGGAACACCGGCGGAATTGAGGATGCTGTCATTGTCGATCACATCAAGCCGCAGCGTTCCATTACCAGTACCTGTGTTCACTGTGGCCGTATAGGCACTTTCTGAACCGCTTACATCGGTCACAGATGCACCCGTGATCCCGTCCGCTGTTAACGAGAAATCACCGGCATCCACACCGCTGACAGGTTCTGAGAAATTCACGGTAAAACGAACACTTGCCGCCGCGGTTGGGTTCGGGTCAACGCGCAGGATGCTTGCAACAGTCGGAATACTTTTATCGACCATGTACTCAAGACCCGCCGTAAAATTTCCATTGCCGGCTCCCAGGCCGCCAAGCGGATTAAGAGCAAGGTCTTTGATGCTGTCATCATCGATGACATCCAGCCGAAGCGTGCCATTACCGAGCCCGGTATCCACGCGGACGATGTAATCGCTGCCCTCCCCGCTGACAGTTGTCACGACTGCCCCGCTGATTCCCCCGCCGACGGTGAGCGCGAAGTCGGTCACATCCACACCCGTCACTGGTTCTGAAAACTTGACCAAAAAATCAACCAGTTGATCTGCCGGTGAATTACACCCGTTCGGACATCCATGCATCGTCGAAAGGACGGTCGGGTTGAGGTCGGCCGAATATGCGATCTCCTTCACGAAGATGTCCCGTACCCCGTTTGTATCCCCCGGCATCAGGGAATTAGAACCAGACGCAAACGCAAGGAAACGCCCATCGCCGGAAATGGATGGGAGAATGGGGTTATCTGCGCCGTCGCTGCCACCACCCACTATAGAGGAAAGTGTCATGCCTGCCACACGGTCATGGATGTACAGCCAGCGGGTCGGCATGCTGTCGCCCCTGTCGTCATATGAGAAGACAATATACCGCCCGCCCGCCGAAATGACCGAGCTATCCGCCGTGCCATACATGGGATAGCCATCTTTGAACGAGACCACGGAAACCTCACCTGTCACCTGATCGCGGACATACACATATGTAAATCCCTCGGTCGGCGTACTCATTAAATTCTCGGATTCAGAGGAAAACGTCACGTAGCGTCCGTCACCGGAGATCGAGGGCTCATTCGCGCCCTTATCCGCCTGCTCTCCGCTCGAGTTGACCGAGGCTCTGGTGATCTGCCCCGTCTGCACTGAGTAGGCGAAGACATCCGTCCTGCCGTTGGTATCGCCGCCAACCAAATTGCTTGCGCCCGACGCGAAGACCACAAAGCGCCCATCCAGTGAAATATCCGCATCGGATGAGCCGGCATTCCCTGCGGTGGATACCCCGCTTGTAATGCCTGTCTGCAAGTCATGGATGAAGATATCCGCCGCGCCGTTCGTATCATTGACGACGAGATTACTCGCTTCGGATGCAAACACCACGTAGCGCCCGTCGCCGGAAATGGACGGATACGAACAATTGCCATTTGCCTGTCCGCCGCTTGAATCAACAGACGCCCTGGCCACGCTCCCCGTCTGCATATCCTTGACAAAGATGTCAACGAAACCGTTTGTATCCCCTTCCACCAAATTGCTGGCGTCTGATTCAAATGCCACAAAACGCCCGTCCGCCGAAACGGATGGACCGCCCGAGCCGCTGTTGCCCTGCTCGCCGTTCGTATTCAGCGAAACGCGCACCGTTGTGCCCAAAAGCAGATTTCGCAAAAAAACATCGGTGTGACCGTTCGTATCGTCCGCCACAAGATTGTTCGCGTCCGAATAGAAAACAACAATGCGCCCATCTGCAGAGATCTGCCCGGAATAGGAAAATGCATTTCCTTCCACGCCGCTCGAGGAAACCGAAACCCGCGTCACATCCCCCGGCGCGGCATGGACAAAGCCTGTGGAATTGGGAAATGCAAGCAGCAGTGCCATGAGAACTGCACATGCATCGCCCCGGAATTTGTTGATATGGTTGAGGTTCATGGTTCACTCCTTACACAGGTGGAAATAACCCGCTGTTTTCCTCCACACTTCCATCATACATACGCAACGGAGTATTTAATTATTTCAAATTCATTCCATTTTTCAACCCTTTATACCGAACAAAGATCACAAAAAAAGTCTCCAAACATGACACTTGAAGACTCGTCTTTCTTATCCGTACAATTCCTTCCTGAAGAACTCGGGCAGGGCAAAGGCTGCCTTATGGATATCAGGGTTGATGTATTTATTCTCCCCGGGCGGGTAGGGCGTTTTCAAACCGTTCTCCCATGGCGCATTGGATACGTACATAAATCCAATTCCGCCGCCCGGGTAGGTGGGGATGTTGGCGTAGTAATACGCGGGGGTCTTCGTCAACGCTTTGGCAGATTGGTACATGGTCTTGATCAATTCGGTGTCGAAGAAGGGTTGTTCACATTGGGTCGCCGCCGCGCCGCCGGGGACGAGGGCGCGCACCATCAACTTTTGGAATTCGTCCGAGAACAGACGCTCCGCCATGCCGATGGGATCGGTGGTGTCGGAGATGATCACATCGAACTGAGCGGGGTTCTCTTCGAGGTAGCCGAAGGCGTCCCGAACGAGCAGGTTGGCGCGAGGGTCAGCCCACGGGTCCCCGAAGGAAGCGGCAAAGTGTTCACGAGAGAGGTCCACTACGCGCTGATCCAATTCACAGACGACAGCCTCTTGCACAGAAGGATATCGCAGCACCTGCTGTAATGAGCCGCCATCCCCGCCGCCGACAATCAACACACGCTTTGGTTCTCCAACCGCAAGCATGGGCACATGGACGATCATTTCGTGATAGCCCATGTTGTCGCGCTCGGTGAGCTGGATGATGCCGTCGAGGATCATCGCATTGCCGAAGAACTCCGTCTCGACAAATTGCAGGTGCTGATACTGCGTCTGCTCATCGGCAAGGATGCGTTTGATACGGATGCCCTTGCGATAATAGGGGTGCAGCTCTTCGGTGAACCAGATGCTCATTCAATGTCCTTATGCGGCAAAGGGAAGTTTGGTTTCAACGGATGCTTCGCGGTCCAGTTTGCGCAGAGCGAAATCGTCCGCGCCGAACGCCTGTTTGAGACGCATCAACACAGGCATGAAATCCTGACCGATGGCGCAGGTAAATAAATCTATGGCACAGTAATTATACTCGGGCCAGGCATGTAAACTCGCATGCGACTCTGCCAGCAAAAAGAAGCAGGTAAAGCCGTGCGGGCTGAATTTATAAAAGCCTTCATCCACAACCGTCAACCCGCTGTCGCGTACGGCTTGTGCAAAGAGCGAATACGCCCGTTCGCTGTCCATCAGGATCTCAGGGTTGCAGTCGGAGAGATCGAAAATATAATGCTCTCCCAGTTTCAAAGTGGCATTCACTCACACCTCCGGTGTTAAAGAGTAAAGAACCCGCCTGAAGACACCGTCTTTTCATTTCAAAACGATCCGCAGGATGTCTTCCCGGCGTAACGAGCACCCAAACAACCACTGAATTTTCAACTGTTGTTTGGGTGCGAGTGAAACGGTCCTCAAGCAGACTCAACGGGCGCAGTTATACTACGCGCTGGCGCAGTGTCAATCTTTTCAGCCAGTGAATATTTTTTACTGCAATCCCCGTTTGAAATCCAAATCGTCATGGCAGGGTTTCTGCAGGTCATAAAGATGATGCAAAACCGCTTCACACAAATGATTTAATGCAGGCCGAAAAACAGCGAGAAAATCTGGAAGTGTGGTTAAATTCAAAATAAAGAACCTGAAACCCCGCACATGACACCTGATACATCCATTTACCTCCACATCCCCTTCTGCAAACATCGCTGCGCCTACTGCGACTTCAATACCTACGCCGGCCAGAATGCGATGATCCCCGCCTATGTGGATGCCCTACTCAAAGAAATCGAATTCATCGGACGTCAACATTCCAACTTTACAATCTTCAACGTTCCAACTGTGTTTTTCGGCGGCGGAACTCCCTCGCTTCTTTGCGGACCTCAATTTGATTCCGTCATGTCGGCATTGTCCTCCGCCTTTGCCCTGTCCGCTGACGCGGAAGTGAACATCGAAGCCAACCCCGGCACGATCTCCCCCGCCAAATTGGACGCCATCCGCAAGGCGGGCATCAACCGCATCAGTTTCGGCGTGCAGTCTGCGAACACTGAAGAACTGCGCATGCTCGAACGCGAACATGATTTCTTTACCGTTATCGAAGCCGTATCCACTGCACGGAAGGCAGGATTTGGAAATCTTAATCTCGACCTGATCTACGCCCTGCCTGAACAGACTTTGAAATCATGGCAGACCACCGTCAAACGCGTGCTGGAATTACAGCCGGAGCATATCTCCGCGTACGCGCTCACGCTGGAACATGGCACTCCCTTTGGCAAATGGGCAGATAAAGGGTTACTACCGCTCCCAGACCCAGACCTCGCCGCCGATATGTACGAATGGACGATGGATTTTCTTACCCAAAGCGGCTACGCGCAGTACGAGATCTCGAATTGGGCCTTGGGCAATGGTCAGCAGTACGCAGATCGCGGCTTTCCGTCTCTGGCCAGCAAACACAACCTCCAATACTGGCGCTCACTTCCCTACCTCGGCCTCGGCGCCGGCGCGCACGGATATGCGGGCGGATACCGCTATTCCAATGTATTAAGAATCAAAACCTATATTGACAGACTAAAGGCTAACAGCCAACCGCTACATGGTACTTATCCCCTCACCCCCGCCACTGTCAACCAGCATAAACAGACGCGACAGGATGACATTTCCGATTACATGATCAACAACCTCAGGCTGGTACAGGCCGGGGTTGTTGAATCAGATTTCAGATTGAGATTCGGAAGCGGGCTTTTGGATATCCATCCAAGGGAAATTGAGGAATTGATCCAGTCAGGCCTGCTTGAAAAAAAGACCTCCGAGGTTTCGGAGGTCTTCAGGCTTACCCGGCGTGGACGGTTAGTGGGGAATCAGGTGTTCGTGAAGTTCGTATGATCCTTATGGATTCGTGCAGTAATAGGCAACGAGTATAAGTACACTGGGGTTGATCGTCCACAGGCACGCAGCCGCTTCACAACTTGACTGATCTGAATACTGGCCGGGGTTGGTGCATCCGGTGGAGCCGGGGGCGGGAGTGGGGGGAATTTCCCTGGGGCAGAGCATTGGCTCGAAGCCCGTTGCTTCAAATCCATGCGCCTCGCGGCAGGTATTATCAATTGAATGGAGCGCCTTCAACGGGTAATCCTTCTTATTTCGGATGGGCGACCCGGCTTCCTCCTCGGTAAAACGGTCCACATAATCCAGTTGGGATACATCCTTTATCCCGGCATCCGCCAGCACACCGAACATAAAGGAGCTGCCTGCCCAGGAGCGCTTGAATGCAAACTGGACCGTTGCATTGGGGGCTGCGTTAATGCGCACCCAAGCCAGGTCGGGATCATCCCCATGCCCGCCGTCGAAGATCAATGAATCATATCCATCGGTTTTGATGGGCGCATCGGAACGGTCCGGGGAGATAGCACTGGTGTCGCGGTTTGTGTCGGCAAACACCTGCACGTTGCCTGCGCTCCAATCCGTCGTATAGGGCGGTTTGGCAAGGATGATAAAGTCACCAAAGCCATCGCGGTTTTTATCCAGCTCAACGGCATAGTGAATGCCGAGCGGATTATTGGGGTCGTTGCCCATCAGGCGGATGGACACGTAATACCAATCCGCATCCCTGCTGATGCTGAAGGTTTCGATATCCAGGTCGGGGAGATAGGTCATATCCTGCAGGAACGGGCGTTCAAGGCGGTTGATATCATAGGAATCGCCATAGGGAGCGCGCTTCTCAGGCGCAGTGCCGGATGACTCGGCGTCATAGAACAGCTTTGCCCCCGGGGCGGAGGCGGGGAATTCCACATGCGTGACGGTCGTTGCTTCTGATCCTTCCGGCGGTTGTTCGGATTCCGGGGACACATCAACAGGGATGACCGCTGCATCGGCGTCCGGCGAGTTGGAGCCTGGCAGGTTGCACGCCAGGGCAAGTATGAGCAATGGCGCAAAAAACGAGAAAAAACGGGTTTTGTTTTTCATCTCTATCTCCTCGCGATAAGAGTACCACCATTGCAATCTGAAACGCAAGGTTTAGTATCGATGACCCATGCATGCCGGTGTGCTTCCTGTAAAGACCTCCGAGGTTCCGGAGGTCTTCAGGTTTAACAAACTTGGCGGGCTATTGGGAAATAGAGTTTTTGTTCGTTTTATATAGCCGGGCAATTCCCCATGAAGCCCGCTAACCAAAATATTTACATGAACAATCTGCCGGATCAAAATAGTAACCCGCGCCCTGCGACGCACAAATGGCATCATTCAACTGGCAGCCTTGTGGGGTTGGCTGACCGGGTTCACTTGTTGGTGCTTCGATGATAATCACCGGGCAAATCTTCGGTTCAAAGCCGGTCGGGCTGAATCCAAACGCTTGGAAACAGGTGTTGTCCACCGCATATAGCTCCTTCAACGGATAGTTGGTATTACGTCGAACTGACGAACCAGCCTCTTTTTCAGTGAAGTAATCCACATAATCAAGCCGGGTGACGTCTTTCAATCCACCATCCGCCAGTACGCCGTACAGAAAGGCGCTGCCGGCAAAGGATTTCTTGAAGGCAAACTGGACGGTGGCATAAGTACCTGCGTTGATGCGCACCCAGGCCAGGTCCGGGTCATCACCTATTCCCGCTGCAATGTCATGGATCAATTCATCGTACCCGTCGCCGTCGAAGGGCGCATCAGACTTGGACGCCGAGAGCCCGGCCGTGTCGCGGTTGGTATCGGCATAAACCTTGATGTTTGCCGCCGTCCATTCCTCTGCATAAGGCGGCCCGGCAAGGATGAGAAAATCACCGAAACTGTCGCGGTTGGTATCCAATTCCACGGCGTACTGTATACCAAGGGGATTATTGGGGTCTTTCCCGACCAGCCCAATGGATACATAGTACCAGTCCCCATCCTCGCTGATGCTAAAAGCGGTGATATCCAGATCGGGGACATAGGTCATATCCTGTGTGAAAGGGCGTTCGAGACGGTTGAGGTCGTATGAATCGCCATAGGGGGCACGTTTTTCGGGGGCGGTCTCAGAGGAAACAACATCCGGGTAGGGTTTTGCATCCGGTGCGGAAATCGGGATCATTTGATGCTGGGATGCGGGTGCTTCGACAGGCGGCGGTTCCGATGTCGGCGGCACTGGCGTTTCAGCAGGCTGGCCTGAACCCGGCATATTGCATGCCTGCATGATCAACATCAAGGCGGCAAATATGAAAATTAAACGGGATTTCATGTACATAACTCATCTCCTTTGCCTTATTATGCCAGTTATCTGCTGAAAAGCAATATTACCAAAGGGCTATAAAACATCCCCGCCTTTCGACGGGGATGTTTATTCTATTTCTTCGATTTCTTCTTCACAACCTTCTGCGCGGCCTGCCTGACCGGCTTCTTCCCCTGCGGGGATTTCTTTTTCGCAACCTTCCCCGGCCGGTGTTTCAAGGCCGCATGAGCCGATGCGAGGCGCGCGATCGGCACGCGGAACGGCGAGCAGGAGACATAGTTGTTGCCGATCATATGGCACCACTCGATGGAGTCGGGGTCGCCGCCATGTTCGCCGCAGATGCCCACTTCGAGATCCGGCCGCGTTTCACGCCCATCCTTGATGGCCCATTCCATCAGCTTGCCTACGCCGTCGCGGTCTATCGTCTGGAAGGGATTCTTTTCCAAAATGCCCTGTTCCTGATAGGTGATCAGGAAATTGCGCTCGGCATCATCACGGGAATACCCGTAGGTCATTTGGGTCAGGTCATTCGTTCCAAAGGAGAAGAACTGTGCCTGTCTGGCAACTTCCCTTGCGGTGACCGCCGCGCGCGGGATCTCGATCATCGTGCCGAATTTATACTCGAACCGGACGCCCTTTTCCTTCATCACGGTTGAACCGATTCTTTCAAGGCGCGGCTGGATCCATTCCAATTCCTTGACCGTCCCCGTCAGCGGGATCATGATCTCGGGCCTGACAACGACGCCGCGTTTTGTGCAATCTGCCGCGGCTTCGAAGATGGCGCGCACCTGCATCTCGACGATTTCAGGCATGGCAATCGAAAGGCGAACGCCGCGCATGCCCATCATCGGGTTGGATTCATGCATGCCTTTGATCGCGGCGAGCAGATCCTCCTTGGCTTTCAAGCCCTCGGTTTCACCCTTCACTCTCAACGTGATGACTTCTTCAAATAGTTTTTCCTCATCCGGCATGAATTCATGAAGAGGCGGGTCGATCAGGCGGATGATGACCGGGCAGCCATCCATCGCTTCGAAGAGACCGTCAAAATCCTTGCGCTGATACGGCAGAAGCTTGTCAAGCGCGGACGTGCGTCCTGCGCCAGTTTCAGAGAGGATCATCTCCTGTACGATGGGCAGGCGCTCAGGCTCAAAGAACATGTGCTCGGTGCGGCAGAGACCGATACCCACGGCACCATACGAGCGGGCGCGGCGGGCGTCCTTGGGGTAATCGGCATTTGCCCAAACCTGCAAGCCGCGTGTGGGCCAGCCCTTGGGGGCAACCCGGACATCCCTGCGCGCGCAAACCGCATCCGCCCATTTGAGCAAGGTCATCAGCTCAACCTGTTCTTCAATCGAAGGGGTAGACATGGGAATTTTTCCAACAAAGACCTGCCCCGATGTGCCGTCCACCGAAATCCATTCGCCCTCCCGCACAATGGTTTCACCGACGGTCATAAGACGTTTATCCAGATCGATCTTGATCGCGGATGCGCCCACCACGCATGGAATACCGAACTGACGTGCGACAACCGCTGCATGAGAAGTTGCACCACCTTCGCTGGTCAATACGCCCCTGGAGGCGATCATGCCATGCACGTCATCCGGCTTGGTGAAGGGACGCACCATGATGGTGTCCTGCTTGTTTTCCTTCGCGAATCTTTCGGCGGTGTCCGCATCGAAATAGATCTGCCCAACGGCAGCGCCGGGCGATGCGTTCACGCCTTTGGCGATCAGCGCACCGGACTTTTTTGCGGCATCCCTGGCTTGCTCGTCAAACTGCGGATGTAAAAGCGTATCCACATTTTCAGGGGTGATGCGCTCCACGGCCTGCTCCTTCGTGAGCAGGCCCTCGTTCGCCATGTCGACAGCCATCTTGACTGCGGCTTTTGCGGTGCGTTTGCCGTTGCGGGTTTGCAGCATCCACAGTTTGCCGTTTTCGATCGTGAATTCGACATCCTGCATATCCTTGTAATGCTTTTCCAAACGCGCGGTGATCTTCATGAACTCGTCGTACGCCCTGGGCATGTCCGCCTTCAACGCTTCGATCGGAAGCGTATTGCGGATGCCCGCGACCACATCCTCACCCTGGGCATTGAAGAGGAAATCGCCCATCATCTTTTTCTCGCCGGTGGATGGATTGCGGGTAAATGCCACGCCTGTTGCAGAGCCCTCCCCCATGTTGCCGAATGCCATCGTCTGGATATTGACCGCCGTCCCAAGATCGTGGGAAATGCCGGTGGCATTGCGATAGTCAATGGCGCGTTTGCCGTTCCAGGATTTGAAAACCGCCTCCGTCGCCAGTTCCAATTGCCTGAATGGATCCTGCGGAAAATCAAACCCCTTTTCCTTCCTGACCACAGCCTTGAACACTCCGGCCAATTCCTGCCAGTCTTCGGCATTCATGTCAGTATCCAGTGTATAGCCTTTACGCTGCTTGTATGCCTCGAGGGGATGTTCAAATGCTTCATCGGGAATTCCCAATACAACGGAACCGAACATCTCAACCAGACGGCGGTACAAGTCATACACAAAACGCGGATTCCCCGTCAACGCCACCATGCCCGCCGCCGTTTCATCCGTCAATCCGATGTTCAATACCGTATCCATCATGCCGGGCATCGAAAATTTTGCGCCGGAACGGCACGATAACAGCAACGGGTTTTTGGGGTCGCCAAATTTTTTGCCTGTTTTCTTTTCAATTGCTTTTAATGCCTTTAATTCCTGATCCCACAACCCTGTGGGAAATTTCCCCAATTTCTGATACGCGTTACATGCTTCGGTCGTCACGGTAAAAAACGGCGGAACTGGAACCCCTGCCCGCGTCATATCCAGCAAACCCGACCCCTTGCCGCCCACGAGTGCCTTGACAGCGTCCCATGAACCGCGAGAAACCTTTTCAGCCTCTTTCACTTCATTAAAGAGATAGACCCACTTGATCATTTCAGCCTCCTACAAGGAATAAATTGTTTGGTAGTTTCATAATTTGATTGTGAAATATTTTACCAAAAACAGTCCACTTTACACATGACAAATATCACCAGATAATCAGATATCAATCCAATCCTTAAATTACCCAATGCGCCCACCCGTTCCAGAGGCTTCCCGGGGCAGGGTTCAGCTCCAATCAAGTGCGAACCATTCCAGGCAACATGGGTCATACCACCCGGGTTTAAGCTGTAAATACATTGCAAAGTACGGCGGGATACAAATAAGAGATAATAGCACCACGGTAAAAACATATGACGACAAAAATTCTTGTAATCGACGATGACCCCGCCATCACCGAGTTGATGAGCATGTTGCTCAAAACCCATGGATTTGATGTGATCCCAACCAACAGCGGTTCGGAAGGCATCCAGTTTGCCAGGGAAAAGCATCCAAATGTCATACTGCTTGACCTCATGATGCCCGACGTGGACGGGTGGCAGGTCTGCAAATCCATACGCCAATTCAGCAATGCGCCCATCCTCATCCTCTCGGCCATCAACGATCCGCGCATGGTTGCCGGTGTTTTGGACGCAGGCGCAGACGATTTCCTCGTCAAACCTGTGCCGAGCAGCGTACTCATCGCCCACATCAGAAAAATGGTGCGGCAGACCACCGGCTCCCTGCTGGACAAATCAAGCTTAAAAAAAACTGAGGCGCTCCCCCATACACAGCCGCAGCCATCCCACCTATAGCCTGCTTATGCTTAACCAACATGCCCGCCGCTGTACCAGCGGCGGGCATGTTCTATTTCACTTCAACAGTTTCAACGCTTCGGCGGTTTTCTGCGGGAATTCGATCATCGGCAGGTGTCCTGCGCCATGCAGCTCAACCAGGCGGGCCGTCGGCAAGATGGACTTAATATCCCTTGCCCGCCCAACGGGGATGAGTGCATCCGCATCCCCATGCAGCAGCACAAGGGGAAGCTCGAAGGTTGAAAGAAGAGGCGTCGAGTCATCTCTTTCAGCCATTGCCTTGAGAGCGCCAATGACTGCGGACGGTTTTTGTCTTTCCATCATACGGCGCACAAACGCCTGCACACCCGCATCTGCGGAAAGTTTTGCAGTCATGGCGTCCGCCACTACACCAACACCTTTTTCTCCAACATCCTGCGCGGTTTGATAACGTTTCGCCCTGCCCTCGGGAGCATCAGCGGCGGCTTGCGAAGAGACCAATCCCAACCCGCTTATGCGCTGTTGAAATTTTTGGGCAAAAGCCAGTGCCACATACCCGCCCATCGAGTGACCGGCTATGGATGTTTTCTCAATCTCCAAATGGTCCAATAAACCGGCAAGATCATCCGCCATATCGGACATTCCGTATGGACTTTCCACCGTTGCAGACTCCCCAAACCCGCGCAGATCGGGCAAGATCAGGTCAAAATCATTGACCAGCAAGGAGGCGGTTTCATTCCATAAAGTATGCTCCAGTGGAAAGCCATGAATTAACACGAGCGGTTTTCCAGCCCCCCGACGGACATAGGCTACATCGATCCCGTTTACATTAACTGTGTTCACTTTCATCTGATTCACCATTAATTCCTTTCATCATTTCCTCGCGCGCAAACGACAAAGCCTGCTCGCGGTTTTCGATTTTTCCCGCGGCCTGATTCTCGCGGATCGCCTCCAGCAGTTGACCAACGACGGGTCCCGGCCTGAGGTTCAGTTCATGCATTAGATCACGCCCGTCAAGCAAACGCGCAGGGGCAACAACTTCCCCGGGGCGCTCCCAATAATTCTCGAGCAGGATGCGGGCCACATCGAGATAAACCGCCCATGTTTCTGTGGCAAGTTCGTTGGCGTATGTCCCGCGGACGTCTGCAAGCGCCAGCAAAACGAGGTCGATGCCGGCCTTTCCGCCGTCGCGAAAGAAACGATAGACGGCCTTGCGCGACGGGGTCTGTTTATCGGATTCCAGACGGGTGGCAAAGTTATGAATCCGCATATGGTGCTGGATGATGGCGTGCAATCGCTCCACCTCGGTATTGCTGAGGTTAAAAGCGCGCGCGCGGTGTGCGGCAAGAGCAGCGCCCTTCTCATCATGTCCAAAAAAGCGAATACGCCCCGATTCGTCAACGGTTTTTGTTTCAGGCTTGCAGGCATCATGATAAAGTGCGGCAAAGAAAAGCAGGGAACGGTGTGGACGGTCCACATTAAGCGAGGCGGCAAGGTGCTCTGCGAATTGTCCGCGGTATCTTCCCAGCCGCAAGCCGAGCAGGCCTGTGAACATGTCATTGGTTTTTTCGGCATCGTAGCCGACGCGCAAGGCGGAGATGATTTGATCGAGGTGATCCAACACCGCAAGGGTATGGGTCCACACATCATGGACATGCGGCGCGGACTGTTGCACGCCTTTCATTTTGAGCAATTCCGGCATGAGCTGGGCCAGCACGCCGAGCATGTCCAGTGCGCGGATGGATGCACTGGCTTTGGATCCGCCGAGCATCTTGAAGGTTTCATCGCGCAGGCGTTCAACGGACACGCGTCCGATTCCGCCCGCGGCCTGCTTCATCGACTCGCGCGTGTTCCTCTCGATGCCGAATCCAAAAGCGGCAGCCTGACGCACCGCCCGCAAAATACGGACGGGGTCATCTGAAAAAGTGGCTGGAGAGCAGGCACGGATGATCCTGGCGCGCAGGTCGTTTGCACCGTCCAGCGGGTCGATCACCGTACCATCCCGCAGGTCGTAGGCGATGGCATTGATGGTGAAATCGCGGGCACGCAAATCCTCTTCAAGGTTTGCGCCGCGATAGGTGGCGAAATCAAGAAAGATGCGCGAACCGTCCGGATTGGTGATGACGACTCTGCCGGTGTCACGTTCATCATCCAGTGCCACGAAGTCTGCATGCAGGGAATTGGCAACCTTTCGAGCGAGGGAAATCCCGTTCGATGGCAGGGCAAAATCAAAGTCAGGTGAGATGCGGGAGATGAACAGGTCACGCACTGCGCCGCCGACGAGGTAGATCTCCTGATCGGGGGGCAGGGCGGCTTTGATTTTGTCCATTAAAGGTGGAAGCGTAAACGTGACGGGCATGAAAACGATCTCCGGTTTTTCTTTATACCGGCTGGACTGCGAGGCGCGGAGAGCCTGTTCAGGCGTGCCGCCCTGCGCAACGACTCGTCCGCGGACGAGAGCCACCCAGCGGCCTGTGTATGCTGAATGAGGTTGTGCGGAATTTGCAGTCTCATCATTCATGGACAGCCCCGGCACTTTACAGATTAAGACGAAGGTTTATATTTGTCCAGATCGACCACGCCGACAAAGGGCAGATTGCGATGATATTCGTCCAGGTCAAGCCCGTAGCCGAAAACAAATTTATTTGGAATGGTAAAACCGAGATAATGGATGGGGACATGCGCTTCCCGGCGTTCGGGTTTATCGAGCAGGGCGCAGACTTTGAGGCTTTTCGGCTGGCGGGTTTCGAGCATGTGCAGGACAGCGGAGATGGTATGTCCGCTGTCCACAATATCTTCAACGAGCAGTACATTCCTGCCGCGAATATCCGTCTGCAGATCGAGCGTGACACGGGCGGAACCGGCGGACTCGCGTTTTCCGACGCCATAGGACGAGACGGCCATGAAGTCCATCATGTGCGGTATGGTGATATGCCTGCTGAGATCCACCATGAAGGGCACACCGCCGCGCAGGATGCAGATCAGCAGCAGTTCATCCGTCGAATAATCCGCGCTGATCTGAAGGCCGAGTTCCCTGACCCGCGCCTGCAGGGTTTCCGCATCGATCAAAATTTCAGCAAGCACATCTTCGTAGTTTTGCATAATTCATTCATTACCCGCGAGGCTGTTTCACCTTACGAACGCGGGACCTCATGATGCTGACGGCAGCGCGCTTCATATAACTCGGACGCGCCCACAATCACGACCGGGTCGTCATAGCGGGCCGGCTTGCCATTGACCAGTCTTTGCGTCCGCGAGGCATTCTCACCGCAGACCATGCAAATGGCGTGGAGTTTCAAGACATCCTCCGCTTCAGCCATCAACACAGGGATGGAGCCAAACGGATCACCGCGGAAATCCGTATCCAAACCTGCAACGATCACCCGCACACCCCGCGAGGCTAATTCCCTGACGACACCCACCACTTCGGGATCGAAGAATTGCGCCTCATCAATGCCAACCACGGTTGTATCCTTATCAAGCCTGGAACGAATATCGGCGGCTTTTTGGACGGGGATCGCGTCAAAGGTGGAACCGGTATGGGAAGCCACTTTTTCGGCTGCGTAGCGCACATCAATGGCGGGTTTGAATACCTGCACTTTTTGCCTTGCAATCGTCGCACGCACAAGCCTGCGGATCAACTCATCCGTCTTGCCGCTGAACATCGAACCGCAGACAACTTCAATGGAACCATGTGTATGACGCATATCACCTCTCGCCAGAGCCGGGAGAACGTTCTCCCGGCGGCGCTCCCCACACTGACTCAAAAAATATAAGACAGGCAGACGCTTCGCGCATCTGCCTGTCTAGTTTACCTGAGAAACCGGTCTCTGACAAAGCCTGCAGGGTGTGTAAAATCTATTCGACCGCCGGCGGTGTTTCCGTTGGTTGGGCTGGTTTTTCCGCTTTAGCCGGTTTAGCAGCCTTGGGAGGTTTGACAACTTCAGGAATCTCAAACCCCAACGCGCGCACTTTCTTTTTGGTTGAAGTAAGCGCCGCCTGGCCAAACCCCGGGACCTGCAAGAGAGCCTCATCACCACCGGCAAGTCTTTCAAGAATCTGCCCGATGGTCAAAACGCCGGCCTTCTTGAGTGCATCGGAGGCGCGGGGCGCAAGAGCCAGATCATCGATTGAGCGGTCGGGAGAGTTCAAAGAGTCTTCCTTGGCCTTCTGGGTTTCCACATACGTCTGGCGTGCGGAAAGCTTCTTGTAGAAGCGGTCCACCTGACCTTCGACATCAAGCAGTTTCGCAGACTCGCCGGTAAAGAAGGGGTGGCAATTCGAACAAACATCAATGCGCAATTCCTTTTTGGTGGAAGTGGTCACCCACGTTTTACCGCAGGAGGCGCAGGACACCTTGGCTTCATACACTGTGGGATGGATTTCCGGCTTCATGTTACTCCACCTCGGCGGGAATAATGTTGACACGCTTGCGGCCATGCACAACATCGAACATGACGATCCCATCCGCAATCGCGAACAGGGTATCGTCCTTGCCAACCAAAACATTCTTGCCCGGCTTGATCCTGGTTCCACGCTGGCGGACAAGGATATTGCCGGACAGAACAAACTGACCGGCATACCGCTTTACACCCAGGCGCTGGGAGTTGCTGTCACGTCCGTTGCGGGTTGAGCCGCCACCTGTTTTATGTGCCATTTCTACCTCACTCTACTTCTTATCAGTCTTCTTGGTCGTGGATGACTTTGAAGTTGATTTCTTTGCTGTCGGCTTTGTCGCCGCAGGCTTCTTCGTCGCGGGCGCTTTCTTCTCGGTCTTCTTCGACGGGCCTTCCGCTTCCTTCGGCGCTCCGGCCTGCTTCTCGACCCTGGCTTCTTCCTTCACTTCGGCTTTTTTCACCGCGGCTGGGGTCTCTTTCTTTGCAGCAGCCTTGCGTTCCTCGCCGGCCTTGCCGATGAAATCGATCATCAAACGGGTATAGTGCTGGCGATGCCCGCTCTTCACACGGATGCGTTTCTTCGGGCGGTATTTGAAAGAGACAAGCTTGGGGCCTTTTAAATGCTCCACAACCGTGGCGGAGACCTTGATCTCACCGACAAGCGGAGTGCCGACCAGGACGGTGTCCTCGTCAACCATCAGGAGCACACGCTCAAAGTCAAACTTTTTCCCTACATCATAGGCGAGGCGGTCCACATCAATGGCGGAGCCTTCCACGGCGCGGTACTGTTTGCCGCCGCTTTCAACAATAGCAGTTCTCATTATGTATGATCTCCAGTCATTCACTTCGCCGCGCAGTCCGCGGGGATCTTGCACCCTTCGCCGACTTTCGGGGAAGCTGGGGTATTTACAGACAACCGCCCCGGTTCGAACCTCCGGGGCTGAAGCGGACAATATTATACATGCGAGACGGCAGACCTGTCAACGGTCTCGGCGAGAAAAATGCCCCGCCCGGCAGACCCGCCAGCCGGTCGGGGAGGAGGCGGTTATTGCTTCGGGATCATGGCTGTGATGGTCTTCGTCACAGCCTGGAGCTGCCCGGCGTGCGCCTTGAGTTTGTTTGCATCGCCTGTCCGAAGGCCGGTCTGCACGTCGGCGATGGTCTTTGTCGTGGCGGCTTCATTATCTATGATCTTCTGCGTGATGGCTTCCAGGTTGACAAGCATCTGTTTCACGTTGTTCGGGATGATCGGCAGATTTTTGACGATCGGCAAAAGCGCATCCAATATCTTATTGGCGGTCTTTGCGTATTTCAAGGTGAGCGCATGCAGCGACCCCATGGAGGAGGTCAGCTCAAGCGCAAGCTCCTGAATGGAGTCGATCATTTGCTTGTTGCTTTCAATGATCTTGACAATGTCATTGATGGAGCCGGTCATTTTATCGGAAAACTTAACATAGGAAACGGTGGCTTTTGAAGGGACGGGCATGGGATGATCTCCTGAGACATGGAATGGATTATGATTTTTTTAACCAACTATACTGTAGTTTCTTTCCCAAAACAACCTTGTTGACAAAGCCCCTTTTCTCGTATATGCTGAACCATGATCACACAAACCAAGGAGAACCCCAGATGAGCGAACTCTCTCAACTCGGCAGCCTACATGGACATCTTGCCAAACCGGCAAGGACGGGTCCTTTGGCGGCTGTCATCGTCATCCAGGAATGGTGGGGCCTGGACGCGCAAACGAAATCCATTGCAGACCGTTTTGCAAAGGAGGGCTATCTCGCCTTTGCACCCGATCTGTATCACGGCGAGCTCGCCCAGCCTGGCGACGGTGAAACTGCCTCGAAACTCGTGCAAAAATACGGGCCAAATGCGCCAAAGGATTTGGAGGCGCTTTTTGATGCATTGCAGACCCATCCCGATTGCAATGGAAAGATCGGCAGTGTGGGGTTTTGTTTTGGCGGGCGCATGTCGCTCCTCCTGGGCACAACCCGTCCGCTGGATGCGGTTTGTACGTTCTACGGCGGCGGGATGCAGACGGTTTTCAATCACCTGCGCGCGCACCTCAAGGCGCCCGTGCTTGGTTTTTTTGGCGACGCGGATGTGTCCATCCCTGCCGGGACCGTGGAGGAATTCAAGAAACTCCTCCAGGACGTTGGCGTGGAGCACGAGGTCATCATGTATCCCAATTCAGGGCACGCCTTCTTCCGCGACAGCGACCCGCAGGTCTACATCCCCGAGGCATCGAAAGACGCATGGGAGCGCGCGAAGAAATTTTTTGCGAAGCATTTGCATTAAGATTCGACGGTTGAGATGGACTGTTTTGAACCTGTAGCAAGCCTCCATTTATTGACAAAACCCCTGCGATACTTTACCCTCGCTGCATGCCTCCCCCCAGCCTGACCCAGCGTCGGATCATTGAATCCCCCCTCGATATGAAACTCTTTGTCTCTGGAAAAGCAGGGACGGGGAAAACCACCGCGGGAGTCGAGCGGATGCGTTACTTGCTTGCGCAAGGCGTTCCAGCGGATTCGATTCTGATGCTCACTCCGCAGAGGACGTTGCAGGAGCCGTATCTGGAATTGCTTTACAGCCCCGAAAGAAGTGCGGGAGGCGATGTCACCTCTGCGACGATCGGTGGCATCGCCAAACGCATGTGTATTTTGTTCTGGCCCCTCGCCGCAGAAGCCGCCGGCTTTAAAAATCCTCAACTGCCCCCCATTTTTCTCACGCTTGAAACCGCGCAATATTATATGGCACACCTTGTGCGCCCTTTAATGGAGGAAAACGGATATTTTCAATCCCTGACCATCAACCGCAACCGTTTGTATTCCCAGATCATTGATAACTTGAACAAAGCCGCGGTGGCCGGCTTTCCATATACAGAGATCGGCTCACGGCTGGACTCCGCCTGGTTCGGCGATCCTGCCCAACGCCGCATCTACGCGGAGGCGCAGGAATGTGCTGCACTCTTTCGTGAATACTGCCTGAATCACAACCTTCTGGATTTTTCACTGCAGTTTGAAGTTTTTACCAATAATTTATGGCGGGACGAACAAGTGCGTTCATATCTATCGCAGACCTATCGTCATCTCATTTATGACAATGTGGAGGAAGATAGCCCCCGCGCACATGACATTATCCATGAGTGGCTTGCGAATTTCGACTCGGCACTTCTGCTCTACGACGAGGATGCGGGATATCGCAGTTTCCTCGGAGGCGATGCAGGCAGCGGCGCGGCGCTGAGCGAAACCTGTGACGAGACCATTCCGCTTGAAGAGTCATTCGTCTCCTCTGAAAACATCATCCACTTATCCAACTCGCTTGTCTCGGCAATTAAAAGCGAAACCCTGCCGGTGGGTCAGGCAGCCCCAGCCATGGAATTCATCCTCGCGGATTTCTACCCTGAAATGCTGGACAGGGTTGTGGGAACAGTCAGATCATTGGTTGAAGAAGCCGGCCTGCCGCCTGCGGAGATCGTCATCATCGCGCCGTATCTTTCGGATGCACTGCGTTTCTCGATCACCAATCGTTTGGAGCAGGCCGGGCTTCCCTGGCGCACACACCGCCCGTCGCGTTCACTGCGGGATGAAGCTGCCAGCAAAACACTGTTGACATTATCCACGCTGGCGCACCCGCACTGGAATGTGCGCCCCGCAAACTTCGATGTGGCACATGCCCTGATGTTCGCATTGGATACGGATTTGATCCGCGCCCAGTTATTGACTGAAATCATCTACCGTCAAAAAGACCTGCAGCTTTCAGGTTTTGAACAGATCAAGGCGGACATGCAGGAACGCATCACCTATGCGCTCGGCGAAAAGTACGCCAACCTGATGAACTGGATCAATGCGTACCGCAGCGGTTCCCCGCTGCCGCTTGATTTCTTTATGCGGAGAATATTCGGGGAGGTGCTCTCGCAACCCGCGCATGGCTTCCACACAAACCTGGACGCAGTGCGCGTGGCGGCAAGTTTGATCGAATCGATCAAGAAATTCCGCAATGCCATGGAGCCGTCGTATGTACATATGGACAGTCCCTCCTTTGATCTTGGGCGCGAATACCTCGCCATGCTGAAAGACGGCGTGATCGCGGCGCAGTATTTGGAATCATGGCGCAGCGAAGAGCAGGATGCCATATTGGTTGCACCTGCACATACCTTTCTCATGATGAACCGTGCCGTGAATGTGCAATTCTGGATCGACCCCGGTTCCAGCGGCTGGGTACAGCGCCTGTCCCAGCCACTCACCCAGCCCTACATCCTATCCCGTCACTGGGAGCCGGGGCGCCTGTGGATGGATGCAGATGAAGTACAGGCAGAAACCGAGTCCCTTGCGCGGCTGGCTGGCGGCTTGCTTTACAGATGCCGTGAAAAAATCTATCTCGCGCTGTCCTATCTTGGCGAGGCGGGCTTCGAACAGCGCGGGACATTGCTCCGCGCATTTCAGAAGGTTTTGCAAAACCAGGAGAATTAATGGGTTTCATAAAAAAACGCTGGCTGCTCTTTTTGAGCGTGTTCCTGGTTTTGCTGTCAATATTCATCCGTTACCGCATCCGCGGCTTGACGAACATTGATACCAACATCCTTGATGGCTGGTACGGATTTTTATACGACAACGGTTTTACAGGATTGTCGAATGAAACCTTCTCAAATTATCCCCCGGCATACTTGTACCTGCTCTGGTTCACCACGCTGTTCTCAAATTGGATCGGAGCACTCGTCTCGATCAAGATCATTCCGACCGCGTTTGATTTTCTTTCAGCCTATGCCGTCTGCCTCATCGCGCGGACAAAATACAGGGGAGACCTGCCATATCTTTTCGGCGCGGTTTTTCTATTATTGCCGACTGTGATACTCAACAGCACGGGATGGGGACAGATTGACAGTCTGTACACGTCCCTCCTGCTCCTTTGCTTTTATTTCCTGTTGAAGAAGAAACCCTGGCAGGCATTTCTCGCTTTCGGAGTCGCGTTTTCGTTCAAGGCGCAAGCCATATTCCTTTTGCCGTTTCTCGGCATACTGCTCTTGAGAAGGCGTGTCCACTGGTATCATTTCCTGGTCGTTCCCGTCGCCTATTTAACGCTCGCGCTTCCCGCCGTAGGGGCTGGGAGAAGCTGGGAAAGCGTCATTATGCTTTATGCGGGACAGGCGGGGCAATACGAGGAACTGGCAAAAACCGCGCCAAATTTGTACATCTTCATTCCGAACATGTATTACCATTCCGTCTTGAAAATTGGAATGAGTGTTTTTGCAATATGTATGCTGGCATGGGCGTGGATCAACTGGAGGGCTGGATCCATTCATTGCGAACGGCAACTGGCATTAACCGCGCTGGCGAGCGTTGCATTGGTTCCCTTTCTCCTTCCCAAAATGCACGATCGGTATTTCTATCCCGCCGATGTAATCTCCTCGGCCACAGCGCTCCTTATTCCCAAATTATGGTTCCTGCCAGCCCTTTTCCAAATCAGTTCTGCATTCGCATACACCATATTTCTTTTTGGTTATTCACCCGTTCTTGTATATATTGCAGCAATCATTAACACGGCGCTCGTTGTTTTCATTGTCCTTAAACAAATGGAATCGCTAGGCGAAGACACCCAGGACCCAACAGCACCGCTCAACACAAGAGATGCCGTCTCCCTAAAATGAAATCCTTCCCATCCCATCTATATTTCTTTTTACGCAACCGTCCGGCGCGGAGAAATGTCGCCAACCTGATCCGCTTCTTTGCCATCCTGGCTGGACTCGTCACGCTGTACAGCATCGTCTTCCATTACATCATGGCATTCGAAGGACGCGCATACAGTTGGATCACCGGCTTCTATTGGACGTTGACGGTCATGTCCACGCTGGGGTTTGGCGATATCACCTTCGAATCGGACCTGGGGCGGATTTTTTCCAGCATTGTCCTGCTGAGCGGCGTGGTCTTTTTGCTGATCCTGCTCCCGTTCACGTTCATCGAATTTTTCTACGTACCGTGGACCAAGGCGCAAGCCGAATCACGGGCGCCAGGCAAACTGCCGCCGGAAACCCGCAACCACATCATCCTGACTGCGCTTGACCCCATCGCCCGCTCGCTCATCAAAAAACTGGAACAATATGAATATGACTATGTACTGTTAATGTCCGACATCAATGAAGCGCTGACCCTGAACGACCAGGGGTATCAGGTCATGGTCGGTGACCTCGACTCGCCGGCAACTTATGAAAGGGCGCGCGCGCAAAACGCCCAGATGGTCGTGACCACACGTAATGACATGATCAACACGAACGTTGCCTTTACTGTGAGGGAATTCACCCAGCAGGTGCCGGTCATCGCCACCGCCAACTCGCCCGCCTCGGTTGACATTCTCGAGCTGGCGGGCTGTAACCAGGTCCTGCAGATCGCCGACATGCTGGGGTTGGCGCTGGCGCGGCGGGTGCATGGACACGACCGCCTGACCCATGTGATCGGCAACTTTGACAGATTGTTTATTGTTGAATCCACCGTAAAAAATACCGGCATCGATGGAAAGACCCTGCGCGAAAACCGCCTGCGTGAAAACCTTGGGATTACCGTGCTGGGCGTCTGGGAACGAGGCGAGTTCAAACTGGCCGGAGCCGATACGCGTATCACGCCGGGCATGGTGCTTGTCATGGCAGGCACCGGGGAAAGCATCCAGCAGTTCAACCAGACCTATTACCACGAAGACCGCACACCGCATGCGCCGGTCATCATCATCGGCGGTGGACGCGTGGGCAGGGCTGCCGGGCGCGGGGTGGGAGAGCGCGGATTGGACTACCGCATTGTGGAGCAGCAGGCGGAACGCAACCGAAACCCGGAAAAATACATCATTGGCAACGCCGCCGACCTGGAGGTCCTGCGCCAGGCGGGCATCCAGGATGCGCCATCGGTGATCGTCACCACCCATGACGACGACACCAACATCTACCTGACCATCTATTGCCGCCGCCTGCGCCCGGACATCCAGATCATCAGCCGCGCCACACGCGAACGCAACGTACCCACCCTGCAGCGCGCCGGGGCGGACTTCGTCATGTCCTATGCGTCACTGGGGTCGAACGCCATTCTGAACCTGCTGGATAAAAGAAGCGTCCTGATGGTGGCCGAAGGTCTGGATGTATTCCGCATGAAAGTTCCCCCCTTGCTTGCCGGGCGCAGCCTCGCGGAAGCCCAGATCCGCGAACGGACGGGATGCACGGTTATCGCCATCCAGAACGGCGGGGATATGAACTTCAAGCTCGATCCCCATGCGCCTTTGCAGTCCGGGCATGAGCTGATCATGATCGGCACGATTACCGCTGAAAAACAGTTTATTAAGATGTTCAAAAGAAAGTCATAAAAAGTATCAACCCTCCATCCCATGAAAAACAAATCATCCATCACACTCTACCTCTTTGCCGCACTTTTCCTGGTCTCCGGGGCCGCAGGACTCATCTACCAGATCGCCTGGGAAAGACTGCTTGGACTGCACTTCGGTGTCACAATGGTCTCCATTACGCTGATCGTCGCCGCATACATGGCGGGGCTTGGCATCGGTTCGCTGATCGGCGGACGGGTCGCCCGCAACCTCAGGAATGCCTTATTGCTCTACGGCATCCTGGAGGTGGGAATTGCCGTTTTTGGCATCTTCAGCCCAGCGGTCATCGTGCAGATCGGGCAAGGCATGGCAGGCAGTCACTATGCGCTGGTCTTCCTGATCAGCTTCATCGTACTGCTCATTCCCACCACAATGATGGGAATGACCCTGCCGCTGTTGACCCAATCCTTTGTCAAGCGCGTCGAAACATCCGGACAGGTGATCGGCATCCTGTACGGCATCAACACCCTGGGCGCTGCATTTGGAGCCGCGCTGTCAGGATTCCTGCTGGTCGGCATGTACGGATTGAACGGCTCTGTGTACATTGCCGCCTTCCTGAATGCCTTCGTCGGATTGTGCGCCTTCGCGCTGGTCCGTTGGGATCGGACACAAACGGTTGAAACCGAATCCAAACAGGATGTGGTCCCTGCGCCCATCGCATGGGGATACGGAAAGATCTTGTTATCGTCTTTTTTAGTGGGCTTTATCGGCCTGGGCTTCGAGATGTTATGGGTGCGCGTGCTGATGATCGTCAACAAAAGCACCGCCTACGGCTTCCCTTCCATTCTATTCATTTATCTGCTTGGGCTGGCGCTTGGCGGCGCGGTATGGGGGCGCAGGGCGGACAAGTCGAAGGATCCCGTCCTGCTGTTTTGTAAAATCGAATTGAGCGGTGCAGTTCTCGCCGCCTTCACCTTCCTGGCATTCTGGTGGTCGCTCAAATACAACCCGCCCTGGATCCACCACTTTCTCGAAACGCAAAAACCCGGCCTGCCCTTTGTCCGAATTGACCACGAGTGGATTTTTTCCCGAAGAGCCCTCTTGGCAATGCTCTGGCAGTACTTCCTGCCCCTGCTCATTATTGTCCTTCCAACCAGTTTTGTGCTGGGAGGCGGCCTGCCCGTATTGGACAGGCTTTCCATCAACAACCCGTCCCTGTCAGGCCGGCGCGTGGGAGACATTCATCTCGCAAACATCATCGGCTCGGTGGTGGGGATCCTCGTCATCAGCTTTGTCCTGCTCCCAAGCGTCGGCACCGAATGGGCCTTGAAACTGCTCATCCTCTCCACGTTTTTATTCCCGCTCTTTTATTTTCTCGGCAAAACCATAAAAAGTCCGCGACGGAGCGAATATTCGTTGGCCGGCATCAGCCTGATCGCCCTCGTTGGAGTGCTTCTCCTGCCGCGCAGCGGGGAATTTTACACTCGCCTGTACTTCTCCGGCACCGGCCAGGAGACCGTGATCTCCGAATCCGGGGACAGCGTGCTCGTCTTGACCTATGAACCTGGCAGCAGCCGGCAAACAGGTCTGTTCTGGATCGGCGGCGAGGTCAACAGCTTCTTCCCGCCGAAGGGGATTTATGAAGGCAGGGCGCTTGCCTGCGCAGGCACATCCAAACCTGAGCGCATCCTGATCATCGGTTTCGGCGGCGGATATTCCGCGCTGTTCTACACCGCCCTTCCCGACGTAAAGGAGATCGTCATCGTGGAACTGCTGGGGGATATCGAGCCCTTCCTGTACGGCAATCTTGAATCCGCGCGCCGTACGCTGGATGACCCGCGCATCACCTATATCGTGGACGATGGACGCCGCTATTTGAATGCGTACCCGGACGAAAAATTCGACCTGATTTCGATAGACCCCCTGCGCGAACACACGGCGGGGCATAATAATTTGTATTCCGAGGAGGCGCTGCGCATCTACCAGAACCACCTGACATCGAACGGCATCCTGTGCGCGTGGATGCAGGAAAAGCATATCGTCCCTCACACCACGGCGACGGTCTTTCCATTTGTGGACCAGTTCCGATCCGAGTTCATGATCGCCGGCAACAACCCGATCGTCTATCACGCCGGCTATATGGAACAGGCCGCGGAAAGCTACAAGGTGCTGACCGGGGAACTCTACGGTCCGGGCGGGGGGATCACCCTGTCCATTGATTCCACCCTGGATACCTTCCTGCGCAGCCGCGAGCAAATCCTAGAGGATGAAAAGGGAATGCCCATCCTCAGGGACCTGCACCCGCGGCTGGAATATTATTTCCTTGTGAAGCCGGTCCCGCAAAATATACCAACAAACCCTGATCAGGTCGAAAATTTCAAGAACAGAATTCAGAGATAGTGTCTTTGAGCAACAACATTCACAGCTCGTGGTTTTATTCCCGATGAATCTTGTCCACTTTGGATTACAATCACAACATGGATCAAGAGACACAAAAAATCATCCGCGAATCGGTTCTGTTTCAGGATGTCAGCCCACAGGGGTTTGAACAAGTATTGGAAAACGGAATCCTGCGCTCGGTGGAGGGAGGCGGGTTCTTCTTCATGCAGGGCGACCCAGCCGCCCATGCCTATGTGTTGGTGAGCGGACGCGTCAAGATGGTCCAGATCGCTCCCAACGGACAGCAGATCATATTGCGCATCATGCCCCCTGGTCAGACGTTCGGGGGAATCGCGATCCTGAAACCGCATGCGGGCTACCCAGCCACATCCCATGCAGAGGAGGACAGCACCGCAATGGCATGGGACACGGCACATTTGCGCGAACTGGCAAAGACCGAACCATCTATCGCCATGAATGCGATGCAATTGATGCACGGATATATCACCGAATTACAGGAACGCCAGCAGGCCCTGGTGACCGGGCGGGTGGAGCAACGTATCGCACGCATCCTGCTTAAGCTGGCAGCCGACTCTGGAAAAAAGGTCGAGGAGGGAGTCTTGATCGACATGCCGCTCACGCGGCAGGATGTGGCAGAGATGAGCGGGACGACGCTGTTCACGGTCAGCCGCACGATGAGCGAGTGGGAACGCAATGGCTTGCTCAAAATTGGTCGGGAGCAGGTCATCATCCGTGAACCGCATGGGCTGGTGAAAATCGCGGACGATCTGGCGAAATAGCAGGAGATTCCTCGTTCCCTGCAGTCACTCACATCGTCCCGATGTTCTTCGGGAGTATGACAATTATCTGAACGGCGGGAAATATCCCGCCGTTTTCTATTTGCGCCAGCGCAAAGACAGCCGCGGGCATACCGTGTACTATTGGGATAAATCAGCGGCGCTTTATCCGAATTTAGCCGTATTTATAAAAAACCAAGGAGAATATCCATGAAAGCCTTAAAATCACTTTCCATTGCAGTCCTGATCCTCGCTGTTCTGGCTGCCTGCATCCCGTCATCGGAGGTCCCCGTAAACACCGAATACGTGCTGACCACGGAACTGCGCGACGGTGAATTTGTCTATGTCGGCGTGAACGGTGATATCAACGGAGTGGTCAACCCCGTTCTGCGTGCCAGACAAGGCGAGCGCATCACCATCATGCTGGTCAACAGCGGCTGGGGGACCCACGACATCGTCTTCCCTGACTTGAGGGTCAGTTCCAGCAAGGTCTCAAAGCAAGGCGAGACCACCTCTGTCACGTTCACCGTCCCTGCAAAGGATGTTGCGCTGGAATATCATGACTCGCGCCACAAGAAACTTGGAATGAATGGCGTCCTGCTGGTGGGCGATGCTTCGGCGTCTGTAACCGCCAACGTCCAAGCCACGGGTGTGGTCGCGGAATACACACTTGAAAGCAATCTGGCGGACGGCAAAATGGTATTCGTCGGCAAGGGCGGCGAAATTGACGGACAGGTCAATCCCGACTTGAAAGCCGGTCTCGGCGATACCGTCAAAATCCACCTGATCAGCGGCGAAGGCGCGATGCACAACTTCTACCTTGACGAACTCAACGTCAAATCGAAGGACTTCATGGGAGGCGACAGCATCACCGTGGAATTTATCGCCAGCGAGGAAGGCACATTCGATTACTACTGCGCCGTTCCCGGCCACATCCAGGCAGGCATGGTTGGAAAATTCATCGTCGGTTCAGGTATATCCATCGCACAACCCTCAAGCGGTGGTGGGTACGCCAGCCTCAGCCCGCAGACGGTAACCGTCAGCGCCGGTCCAGCCGATGCAAATGCCGTGGACATCGTCCGCGACCCGAGCGACATCCCCGCCCCCATCGGGAATCGCGCTCCTGAAAAAGTGATCGTCGAACTGGAAACCGTGGAAGTGGTCGGTAACCTTGCGGACGGCACCACCTTCAATTACTGGACCTTCAACGGCACGGTCCCCGGTCCGTTCCTGCGCGTGCGCGTGGGCGACACGGTGGAAGTGCACCTCAAGAACCTGCCCGACAGCATGATGGCGCACTCGGTTGACTTCCACGCAACCACGGGTCCCGGCGGAGGCGCAGTCGCCACCCAGACCATGCCCGGCGGGGAAACCATGTTCACCTTCAAGGCGCTCAACCCCGGCTTGTACGTCTATCACTGCGCCACCCCGATGGTCGCGCACCACATTGCCAACGGCATGTATGGCTTGATCCTGGTCGAACCCGAAGGCGGACTCGCTCCCGTTGACCGCGAGTTCTACGTGATGCAGGGCGAACTGTACACCGCCCAGCCCTTCGGCACCAGCGGCATGTTGACCGACGACATTGACAAACTGCTCAATGAAAACCCCGAATACTTCATCTTCAACGGTGCGTCCATGGGACTGACCAGCGAAGAGCACATGCTGCACGCCAACGTCGGTGAGACCGTGCGTATCTTCTTCGGCGTCGGCGGACCCAACTTCACATCGTCCTTCCACGTCATCGGCGAAATTTTCGACCGCGTGTACGATCAGGCATCCCTGACTTCCAACCCGTTGACCGATGTGCAGACCACACTGGTCCCGCCCGGAGGCGCGACGATGGTCGAATTCAAACTCGAAGTACCCGGCCGCTACATTCTGGTTGACCATGCCCTCTCACGGCTCGAACGCGGCCTGGCTGGTTTCCTGATGGTCGAAGGCGATGACAACCCGGACATCTTCGAAGGCACCATCACCGAAGGCAGTGGACACTAATCCCGCCATGGAACGCCCGCCTCTTTCTCCCTCGACGCTGGTCGCTGACCTGTTAGCCTACTCCCCGCTGACAGCGCGCGCCCTGCTCGACCTGCGGGTGGACTGCATCGGGTGTTCCATGAACAAGTTCTGCACGCTCGAAGAAATTTGCCGGCACTATGGGCTTGAAATCGAGATGGTGGTGAAGAAATTAAGCAAGGGCGACCCGCCAAGCGGGAACCAGACGCCTTGACCTTCTTTGAAGGGTCGCCCCTACACATAATGCGAAACCAAAACAGCCGCGGAAAATGCGGCTGTTTTGGTTTCGCAGGGCTATACCCAGCGCGGTCACAAATTCCGCTTGAAAGCGGAATTTGTGACCGTGGGTATTATATAATTGCGTATGCCGTATTGGAAGCTCTACTACCACTTCGTTTGGGGCACCAAGAACAGACTGCCTTTGATCACCCCCATTCTTGAGCCTGAGTTGTATCGCGCCATTGCCGCAAAAGCAAAGGACATGGGCGGGTTTGTCCATGGCCTTGGCGGTGTCGAAGACCATGTGCATCTCGCCGTGTCCATTCCGCCGAAACTCGCGCCTGCGAAATTCATCGGCGACGTAAAAGGGAATTCATCCCACTTCGTCAACCATGTCATCAAGCCTGATTTCGAGTTTTACTGGCAGGATGAATATGGTGTCCTGTCTTTCGGAGAGAAAAACCTGCCTGCGGTGGTACGATATATCCATGACCAGAAAGGGCACCACGCGGACGGAACGCTGATCGCAGCCATGGAGTGGATGGATGAATCGTAGTTGCATGGTATGGTGTGCCCGCCCGGCGATAAACCGTCGGGCTACACCTACGAAGGCGGCTCAAGCCGCCTAGCCCGCTGAAACGGGCTTCGTACGAATAGCACGGTGGTTAATCACCGTGCGATGACTATCGAAACAGGACAATGTCAAACCACACGACACCTCCGCCCGAACACATCCCGTCCACTGGACATTCACCGCGCCTCACCCCCACACGGACGTAAACGTCCCCGCTTACCCATACAAAGCCCGCTGAAGCGGGCTTCGTACGAATAGCACGGTGGTTAATCACCGTGCGGGTTCACAGGTACAATCAATTTGTTGGAACCTGACACCACCACACATGACACCTAATTTCACCCTCCGCCCCTCCCAAACCGACATCCTCCGCTATCGCGGGGGCAAACTCGGTATTTCCGCCGTGCCGGGTTCGGGGAAGACCTTCACCCTCTCCGCGCTGGCGGCGCAGATCATCACCGGCGGCATGATCGAACCCGACCAGGACGTGCTGATCGTCACGCTCGTCAACTCGGCAGTGGACAACTTCTCCGCGCGCATCGGCAGGATGGTCGAACAGCGCGGACTGATCCCCCACCTCGGCTATCGCGTGCGCACACTGCACGGGCTGGCGCATGACATCGTCCGTGAGAAGCCCGCCTTGGCGGGGCTGGAGGAACGCTTTCAGATCGTGGACGAACGCGAATCCGAATTCATCCGCAGGGAAGCCGCGAATGCATGGCTGGCGTCCTTCCAAAATCAACTCGACGAATATCTCAGCCCCGACCTCGACGACTCGAAACGCGACTGGGTGCGCCGCCAGCAGCTGCCCGACCTCGTCCACAGCCTCGCGCTGGCGTCCATTCGTTCGTGCAAAAATCTCACGCTCACACCTGAAGAACTGCGCCGCAAACTCGATTCAAGTCCCGCGCCTCTTCCCCTCGCGGAAATGGGCGCGTGGATCTACGACAAATATCAGCAGGCATTGCGCTATCGCGGCGCAGTGGACTTCGACGACCTCATCGCGCTCGCGTATAAAATTTTGCAAATGGACCCCGATTACCTCGCACGCCTGCAATACCGCTTCCCCTACATCCTCGAAGATGAGGCGCAGGACTCGAGCGAAATTCAGGAGAACATTTTGCGCCTGCTTGCCACAAACTGGGTGCGCGTCGGCGACCCCAACCAGGCCATCTTCGAGACCTTCACCACCGCCAACCCAAAACTGCTCAAGAACTTCATCGCCAGCGAAGCGGATTCACGCAATGAACTGCCCGTCAGCGGACGCTCGCAACAGGGGATCATCGATCTTGCGAATCATCTGATCGATTGGACGAACGCCTCCCACCCCGCCCGCGCCTGCCGCGATGCCCTGAGCATTCCCCACATCCAACCGACATCTCCCGACGATCCCCAGCCAAATCCGCCCGCCGGCCCCGAGGGAATCCGCCTGATTGACAAAAAGTTCACGCCCGAAGAGGAGATCGAAGCCGTCGTCAATTCGTTGAAGAAGTGGCTGCCAGATAATCAGAATGCCACCGCTGCGATCCTGGTCCCCCGCAACACACGCGGATTTGAAGTCATCGAGGCGTTGAAGAAGCACAAAATCGACTACGTGGACATCCTCGCCAGCACCAACAAGACGCGCGTCGCCGCGGGTGCAATTGCCAACGTCATCGCCTATCTGGCAGACCCCGCCTCGCCGAGGAAGTTATCTCTCGCCTATCAGGTCTGGAGACGGGATTGGCGTGACGATACGTCGTTGCGAGGAGGGTCGAGTAGCGAAGCGTATCGAGACCCGACGAAGCAATCCCCAACAGACGAGGGAGAGATTGCTTCGACGGAAGAGCATCGTCTCGCAATGACAGAACGAAAAGCCCTCCTCGCCACGGCATCCACCTTGTTGCGCAAGGTCGGCGAAGCGGAAAAATTCGTAGCGCCGAGTCCAGATAATGACTGGTTGGCAACTCTGAGTGAGTCCGAAGCGGACGCGCAAGCGGTCGTCAGCGAATTGAGCGAGTTCCGCGTAATCGTCAACCGTTGGCTGAATGCGGTCACGCTTCCCATCGACCAGTTGATCCTGACCCTCGCGCAGGAACTGTTCACCGACGCGGCGGATTTGGCGCTGGCGCACAAACTCGCGCTCGTGCTGCGTCAAGCCGCGGACGACCATCCCGACTGGCGCCTGCCCGAGCTGACCGCCGAACTCGGCGTCATCGCCCGCAACGAACGCCGCTTCATCGGCTTCTCGTCGGACGATTCGGGCTTCGACCCCGGCGCGCACAAGGGCAAGGTGGTGGTGACGACGATGCACAAAGCCAAGGGACTGGAATGGGACCGCGTGTACATGCTGAGCGTGAACAACTATGACTTCCCGTCGCTCCAGCCGTATGACCGTTACATCTCGGAGAAGTGGTTTATTCGCAGCGGGTTAAATCTCGAAGCCGAGGCGCTGGCGCAGTTGAAGGCCTCGCTCTCGACGGGCGAATTTGACTGGTACGAGGAAGGCGCCGCCACACACGCCTCGCGCGAAGACTACTCGCGCGAACGCCTGCGCCTGCTGTACGTCGGCATCACGCGCGCGAAGCGCGATTTGATCGTGACCTGGAATTCAGGCCGCAAGGGCGACGCGACGCCAAGTTTAGCGTTGAGTGAGTTGATGGGGTGGTGGGAATCAAAAAAGTAAAGCAATTTATGTTTATGATAAATAATATGATTTGAGGAAATATGGACATATTAAAGAATATCATTGAAAAAGTAAAAGCTTTACCAAAAGAGTTAATACCAGATGGGATTATGTCAGTTATTTTTCATATTGAAACTGCTGAAAAGCATTTGTTGCGTGGTAAATTAGAAAAAGACACCTTTCTTTTTACAGACGTGATTTATAGGACAAACCATGCTTTCGAGGGGATTCTCAAAGAAGCTTATAAAATACTTGAAAATAAGAACCCCGAAAAATTAACCCCATTTGAGATTGAGGAATATCTATCAAAAAATAAGGTATTTAAAGAAAGAGTCATGGAGCTTTTTACTAACTACCGAGCAAGTTGGAGAAACCCGTCAACGCACGATTACAACTTATTTTTCACTGAACAGGAGGCATTCCTTGCCATTATCTCCGTTTCTGCTTTTGTAAGTAGACCTCTTGCATAAGTGTGCCATAATAGGCACATGAACTATAAGACAATCGCACATCTCAAAGGTAGTGACTTCAAACGGCTAACTGGCGTCCAGCGCGAAACCTTCGAGCAGATGCTCACAGTCATTGAGAAAGGGCTGCGAGACTTCGGGAGACCGCCAAAACTGAGCCGAGCCGATCAGTTGTTGATGACCTTGATGTACTGGCGAGAATATCGCACAGAATTTCATATTGCGCAATCCTATGGTGTCAGTGAAGCAACCGTTTGCCGCACCATTCGCAAGGTAGAGGAGGCCTTAGTCCGTTCAAAAAAGTTTCGTTTGCCTGGCAAAAAGGCACTCCAAGCCAGTGACACGGTGTTCGAGGTAGTGCTGGTTGATGTCAGCGAACAGCCAGTGGAACGTCCAAAAAAAGCCAAAAACGGCATTACAGTGGCAAAAAGAAGCGTCACACCCAAAAAGCGCAGGTGATGGCTGATCGAAAAAGTACCCAAATCATAACCACCGCCTTTAGTCATGGAAGCAAACACGACTTCCAACTGTTCAAAGACGATGCCTGTGAGTTCTCTGAACATCTGCGTATTCTGGCAGATGCGGGCTATCAAGGATTGATGGAGTTTCATCAGAACAGTCAAACACCCTTCAAGAAATCCAAATACCATGCTCTGACGAAACGAGAGAAACAGAGCAATCGAAGCTTGGCACGGAAACGGATTGTGATTGAGCATATATTCCGTAAGTTGAAAGTGTTTCGCATTTTGAGCGAGAGGTATCGCAATCGTAGAAAGAGATTTGCTTTGCGCTTCAACCTGATTGCTGCTATTTACAACCTTGAACTCAACTCAATTTGACTTTTGCAAGAGGTCTAGTATATTAATTGATCAAATTGTGGAGAAATTAACTTTTGATATCGAAAAGCATAAGATGTTAAATAAGGTCAAGGACATTCGAGGTGCCATCGTTGACTTTGACAAACTTAAGCCTGTTGAAAAACTCATCTCAATCCTACAACAATATTCAAGAGAAATACAATCCAATATCAAAAAGTTTGATGCATCATCAGGGGCAGAGTTGACTGGGTCTATAACAGCCTTCCTATCAGCTGTCGAGCCCAATTTTCACATAACAATCGAGCCATCAATTTCAATTGGTTCAACAATTGTCAGGCCTGATCTCGTTTTAGAATTAGACAAAAATAAAATAATACTTGAGTTAAAGCGGGTGAGCATATATCCTGATTTAGAAATTCGCGATCATGATGTTGCCATATCTCAACTTGAGGCGCTTATGCAAGCGTCCAATATTAAGTATGGTATTCTATATTACTTGCCAATAAAACAAGATGATCAAATAGTTGTATCTCACATTTCCAAACCCAATATCAAAACAGTCCACCCCATGAGTAAGGAGATGTATGAAGATTTAGAGGATGATGCTCAAAGATATTCGGACAAGCTTGACGAAGAATAGCATTACTATGGGATTTTTGGGATTTCTTGGCGAGGGGTATTTTTCTGGAAAATGACAAAACGGTCTCGGGATGTACTGTCCACGAGACCGTTTTTGTTGTGGTAAAATGCTTAGCAGAAACAGAAATTTGCTTAGCAAGGAGATTTTATGGCTACCACCTCTGTCAAAGTTAGTGCGAAGTATCAGATCGCCGTTCCGCAAATTGCGCGAAAAAAATTGAACATCAAAAAAGGCGACCGTCTGCTTGTGGATGTGCAGGATGGTGTCATCGTTTTGATTCCCGAACCCAAACGCTACACCAATTACCTTCAAGGTTTGCACAGTGAAATCTGGAAGGGTGTTGACCTCCAGAAGTATCTTGACGGGGAGCGTGACGCATGGACGAATTCAGCAAACGGCTAACCAAAGCAAAAGTCATCGGGCTGGATACGCCCGTTTTCATTTATTTTCTTGAGAACAATCCGCGTTATGCTCCGCTTGCTCAAATCACCATCAATGGAATTGAGAAAGGCAAATGGCAGGGCGTGACATCCACGATCACGTTAATGGAAATCACTGTCCGCCCGTGGCAGTTAGAGAATGAAATGGTGGCGCGTGAATATGAAGCGGTGCTCGTTCATTTTCCAAACCTGTCCATTGTGGATGTGGATCGAAATGTAGCGCGTGCCGCGGCGCAACTTCGGGCAAAATACAAAGCCTCTCCGCCCGATGCGTTACAGGTGGCGGCAAGTATCTCTTATGGCGCAAACGCGTTTTTGACAAATGACAAGCGTTTGTCAAAACTTGAGGACGTGATTGATGTCATTGTGATGAATGATTTTCTTGAATAAATGAAAAACGGTCTCGGCAGGGAGCTTCTTGCGCGATGAATTTGGCTTCTTCCCTTCAGATGACAAAACGGTCTCGGGATGTACTGTCCGCGAGACCGTTTTATTTTATGGTGGTGTAAAATCATTTCAAGTGTCGTTGAGTCCTTTACTTTAGGAGTATCGTATGGATGACAAGGCGAATTCAAAGAAACCAAAAGATAACTGGGCGAACGGGGACTTGTATGAAGAGTACATGGGGCGCTGGAGCCGCCGCGTAGCGCGTGAGTTTATCAAGTGGCTGGCTGTCCCTGCGGGCGGTGGATGGCTGGATGTGGGCTGCGGCACAGGCGCGCTCAGCCAAACGGTTCTTCAATTTACTGAACCTGCTCGGATCAAAGGAATCGACCGCTCGGAGGGCTTTGTCAACTTTGCGAGGGAACATGTGCGGGATGACTATGTCCAGTTTGAGGTCGGTGATGCCGAAGCGCTGACGGATGGCGACGGGACGTTCGACGCTGTTGTCTCAGGTCTCGTTCTCAATTTCATTCCTCACCCTGAGCGCGCACTTGCTGAAATGACTCGAGTTACACGAGTGGGTGGCGTTGCCGCGGTCTATGTTTGGGATTATGCAGAGGGGATGCAGTTTATCCGTCACTTCTTCGACGCGGCGATTGCATTGGATCCCAAGGCGACTGAACATGATGAAGGTCCGCGTTTTCCCATCTGCCATCCCGACGCATTGAAGCGGCTCTTTGAATCGACTGGACTGCGCAATGTGGAAGTCCGCCCGATTGAAGTCCCTACGATTTTCCGCGACTTTGACGATTACTGGTCACCGTTTCTCGCGGGGCAGGGACCGGCGCCAGGTTATGCGATGTCGTTAAGCGAAGAAGGCCATGTCGCACTGCGCGAACGAATCCGCGCGGGGCTGCCTCACAATCCCGATGGTTCGATTTCTCTGACAGCACGCGCGTGGGCGGCGCGGGGTGTGCGATGAATTGTTGAAATGTAAAACGGCATTGCGGTCAATTTCTCATCGTGTTAAACTGTGTCTATGGATTTCGAGATCATCGGGAACATTGAAGCCATTGAAACCATTGCTGTTGGCTCGAGTATCCGCGTTCTTGCTTATTTGCAAAAAGTCCATGGACGCGGGAGATGGCGTAAGTTGAAAGGCATTGCCAGCGTCAAAATCCCGAATGGAGAGATCCGCCGCGTGGAGCTTCACTGGTATGAAGCACACGGAATTGGTCGAAAAGACATGAAGATCAAGCAATATCTGGATGAATGACAATGAACACAAAAAAAAGATATGCACTTTGCGTAAACAATACGGATTACGAAGCCTCTCTGATTCCGCGCAAAATCTATGAAATCATTCCCGATGAACGCGCAGAAAAGGATGATTTTGTGCGCGTGGTTGACGAAAGCGGCGAAGATTATCTATATCACAATAGTCATTTCGTCTTTTTAGAATTGCCTGTCGAAGTTGAGCGGGCATTGGTCACTGCGTAAACATAGTTTGACACGCTGACAAACGGTCTCGGGATGGGAAGGGGGCTTGTTGCGTGAAGGCTTTGTTCCCTCCCCGTTCGGGGAGGGTTAGGGAGGGGTCAAACCCTGGCAAAACCCGCCAGGGCAGGTGTGACAAACGGTCTCAGGCCGTACGGTCCGCGAGACCGTTTTCCCACCAAAATCGAGATCGTCGGGGCGAACTCCACCATTATCCGCAGTACGTAGTACAATGAAACCTGACGTTGAGTTTGAAAATTTTGTTTTGCATGTCCCGGGGAAACGGACCGCGCCGCTTGAAAACGAAATCACGATAACTCCCTTTCATAAACAGCGCTGTCCCAAGGAGAACCACATGATGAATAAAGCCATGTTCGAGGAAAAATGGAGCTTGCTCCGCGGCGAGATCAACGCCAGATGGGACCTGATGGTCGAGTACGACCTTGTCAAAGTGGACAAAGCCGAGGTTAAGTTCGATAAATTCGTCACCATGCTCCAGGTCAAATACGGATACACCCGCCAGAAAGCCAGGGAGGAGATCGGAAATCTCTGGGCGGAATACGAATCAAAAAACAATAACAGCAGGTAAAGGAGCAGTACCCATGAATGCAATACCGGATAAGAAAAAACCAAAGCGCCCCTCCAAAGGGATCGCAAAACACAATCGCAGGGTGAAACAGGAAGCCCGCAAGAACAGCGTCCCGGGGACGGTAGTGAAAAAAGGAAAACGCCCCGCATAGCATAAGTGGAAAACGATAAACGGTCTCGGATCGGATGGGGAATGCGACCTTTCCCCCGCCCTTCCCAAATTCTGCAAGGGGGTTTTAGAATTGCCTGTCGAAGTTGAGCGGGCATTGGTCACCGCATGAGAAAAAGCCACGAATATTGAAAACTTGGAGACTTCACAATCTCCGAGTTTTGTTTCTTACGCGGGCATGTAAGCGGTCACTTCCACCTGCCTGTGACGCTGACGGGCGTCATCGACCGTTATATGGAACCTCGCCCCGATGGTGACGATTGATCGGCATGTCGGTTTGCCCCTTCGCGCAGCACCCCTGTGGGGCTCCCAAGGAAGAGCGCATGGAGTTGATTTCTTTTCTGTGCGATGGTTGTTAAATTTCAAACGCGATGTTTAATTTCAGGAGGGTATTGGCTGCCTGGCTTATGATTACTTCTACAAACCGGCCGAAACTGAACTCATGGAAGTTGGTAATGGCGAAGATCTCGAACCGCTGCTGGGCAATTGGACGGGCAGCGCTTGGTGGCAACCTGACGAAATCAACGATATCAAATTCAATGTCAGCATCAGCATTGATAAAAGTCGGGGCTTCCAACCTGGCAGCGGCCAACAGCTGGCCGTCTTTGTCGATGGCCGCTTAACCTTTGAGGACAGCAGCCCGAAGGATGCCAATTCATACCGGCATCCATGCTATACTTGGCACATTCCAAACAATTGAGGACAACATGACCGGGAACACGCATCAGGCAATGCTGGCAAAATACGCCGAAGCCATCGTCAAAGTCGGTTTGAATATCCGCGCCGGACAGCGGCTTATCATCACGCTGGGAGCCACGCGCGGCGTGCCGCATCAATTCGCGCCGCTGGTGCGCGAGATCGCCAAAGCGGCGTATGCCGTCGGCGCGAAATATGTGGATGCCATTTTCGCGGACGAAGAAATGCTTCGCATTCGTGTGCAAAACGCACCTGCAGATTCCTTTGACGTTTATCCAAAATGGCAGATCCAGGCCATTACCGAGATGATCGAGAACGGCGACGCCCTGCTCTCCATCGCAGGTTCCAACCCCGACCTGCTCGGTGGTCTGGACCCGGAAATCGTCGGCAGGATGCAAAATACACATTTGAAAAATTGGAGTCCCATCAGCGAGAAAGTAACCACCAACGCGGTCAACTGGTGTGTGGTCGCCGCCGCAGGCGAAGCCTGGGCGCAGAAAATCTTCCCCGATCTCCCCGTCGAAAAAGCACAGGAAAAACTCTGGCAAGCCATCTTTGAAACAACGAGAATCGACCAGCCCGATCCCATCGCCGCGTGGGAGACACACATCGTCAACCTGCGCAAACGCGCTCTTTATTTGCAATCCAAACAATATACCGGCTTGCATTATCGCACGGCACCCCTTGCGGGCAAGGAATCTGGCACCGACTTCACGCTCGGCTTGCCCAGCGGTCATCTGTGGATCAGCGCGCAGTCCCTGGCGCAGAACGGCATCGCCTTCACCGCCAACATGCCCACCGAAGAAGTCTTCACCCTGCCCGACCGGGACCGCGCCGACGGCGTAATCTCCGCCACCTTCCCATTGAGTTATGGCGGCACATTGATCGAAGATTTTCAGGTCCATTTTGAAAACGGGCGCATCACTAGGGTCACCGCAAGGAAAGGCGAAGCCGCCCTGCAAAAACTGGTGGATACCGACGAAGGCTCGCAGCGCCTCGGCGAAGTCGCGCTGGTGCCTGCCTCCTCCCCCATCGGTCAACGCGGACATCTCTTCTACAACACGCTCTTCGACGAGAACGCCTCCTGCCACATCGCCATCGGACGCGCCTACCGCTTCACTCTTACGGGTGGAACTGAGTTGAACGACGAGGAATTCACCGCCGCTGGAGGCAACGTCAGCCTCAACCATGTGGATTTCATGATCGGCTCCCCGCAAATGGACATAGACGGCATCACCAAAGACGGCAGCCGCGAACCCGTCATGCGTCATGGCGAATGGGCGTTTGAAGCCTAAACAAATCAAGGTCTTGCTGAACGCAGGACCTTTTTTGAAAGGAGAACAGCATGCCCTCCAAACCAAAACCGAACAAGGATGAAATTCTCAAGGCGGAATTCAATTACATCGCAGAAACCGCGTTCCAGGCCAATGAAGACCGCTCGCGCTTTACCTCCTTTTACTTCGTCACAGTGGGCTCCTTTGTGGCCGCAATCCTGGGCACGCAGTTCGAGCCGCAGCAAAAAAACATCTCCATCGCATTCTTCATCCTGTTCACGGTGTTGACCTTGATGGGCGCCCTGACCATCTCCCAGCTTGCAAGGCTGCGCGCCGCGTGGCACGAATCAGTGGAAGCCATGAACAGGATCAAGGATTTTTACATCAAACACAACCGCGAGATCGAACCCGCCTTCAAGTGGCGAAGAAGCACCATCCCGCCGACGGACAAACCGCGCAGCATCGCAAACCTGATCGCCATCGAAGTTGCAATGCTCAGTTCGCTAACAACCGGCGCGGCGGTTTATTTTCTCCTGTCTTCCCTCGGTGAGACCGGCCTGGTCAGCTGGTTGATCGTCGGCGCAAGTTTCCTGCTCGGCTGGATCGCCCAATGGAGATTGTACAAACGTCTGCTCGTGGACGACCGCTAGGACACATCCCATGCCGCGCAAGTATCAAAACCACCCCCCCACAGCCTTCCAACGCAGACCACATCTGACCAGAGACGATGCCTGGGTCCGCGCTTTCTTAAAAGAAGCAAAGGTAGGGCATATCGCCACCTCCGTGGATGGGCAGCCGTTCATCAACCCGAGCACTTTTTGGTACGACGAGGAAAATCACCAAATTGTCTTTCATTCGAACATTGCAGGGCGAGTCCGCTCGAATATCGAGATCAATCCAAAGGTCAGCCTTGAGGCGAGTGAATTGGGGAAATTGCTCCCATCCAATGTGGCGCTTGAGTTTTCGCTGCAGTATCGCAGTGTGCTCGTCTTTGGGACGGCGAGCATTGTAAGCGATCCCGATGAAGCCCGCAGGTTATTGTATGGGCTGATCGGCAAATACTTTCCCGACATGACCGCCGGGAAGGAATACCGCGAGATCACGGACAAGGAATTGCGCGCAACATCCGTTTACACGATCCAGGTCGAAGAATGGAGCGGCAAGGAAAACTGGGATGAGCGCGCCGAGCAAAGCGATGAGTGGACGCCGCTCGATGACAAGTGGTTTGAATAAAGGAGACGCAATGTCAGAACGAACCCGTACTGAGGAGTTTAAACTGGAAGGGGAGAAATTGATTGCCAAGATCAAAGAACTGATTCACGAAGGCAACATCCGCAGGATCATCATCAAGGACAGGGATGGAAAGGTTTTGATGGAAATCCCAATGACCTTCGGCGTGGTGGGCGTCCTGATGGCTCCCCAACTGGCAGCCATCGGAGCGATTGCCGCGTTATTAACGGAAGCAACATTGGTCGTCGAAAAATCAGAGTAAAAAGAATATACTCATGAAATCCTACCGTAAGGAACTGTGGTTCAACATCCCAACCCGCCGCGCGTTTGTCAACATCACCCCGCAGATAGAGGAGTGTTTACGTGAAAGCGGAACTAAAGAGGGCTTCCTTTTGGTTAACGCCATGCACATTACAGCCTCCGTTTTCATTAACGATGATGAAAGCGGGCTGCACCATGATTACGACAAATGGCTGGAGAGACTCGCTCCGCACGAGCCTGTAAATCAATACCGTCATAACGACACGGGAGAGGACAACGCCGATGCGCACATGAAACGCCAGATCATGGGACGTGAAGTGGTGGTGGCGGTGACGAACGGCGAATTGGATTTCGGCACATGGGAACAGATCTTCTACGGCGAGTTCGACGGACGCAGAAGAAAACGCGTGCTGGTAAAGATCATCGGTGAATAGGAGAGAATACTATGCGTTTACAGGGCAAAAAAATCGCCATGCTGGCTGCGGAAGGCGTTGAAGATTATGAATACTTTGTGCCCATGATGCGATTGCAGGAGGAAGGCGCGCAGGTGCTCACTGCCGCGTTGGAATTAAAACCCGTAAAAGGAAAAAACGGGTTGACGATCACGCCCGATACATTGATCGAATCACTCAACGCCGATGAACTTTTTTCGATCGTCATCCCCGGCGGCTGGGCTCCAGATAAACTGCGCCGCTATGAGGCCGTCAAAAACCTTGTCAAGGAAATGGATGATGCTGGAAAAGTCATCGGCATCATTTGCCACGGCGGCTCGATTGCGATTTCCGCGGGCATTATCAAGCAGGGACAGCGCGTGACGGGCTCCATGGGCATCAAGGACGATCTTGTCAATGTCGGCGGCGTCTGGGCGGATGAACCCGCCTTTCGTGAGCGCAACCAGGTTTGGGGGCGGGTCGTGGCGGATATCCCCGATTTCAACCGCGAACTGGTCAAGGCACTAGTCGAAGGATAAAGGTTTCTTTTTCATCGACTCGGGAATCGGGATGTTTAACAAACGCAAAACAGTCGGCGCGATCTGCAAATGTGAGACGATTGCATCCACCTCGCCTCTTCCCCGACCGTTGGACTGGATCACGTAAAAGGGCACTTCCCTCTGTTCCGGCGTGGTGCCGCCGTGCCCCCCATCAGCATTGATGCCGTGATCGCCTGTGACAAAAATCGTGTATCCCAACTCGCGCCATTCCATGAGAAGCGGCGCGAGTTTTGCATCCTGATAAATGGCGTGGTTGCGATATTCCTTTGAGTCGGAACCGAAGGTCTCTCCGTAATAATCCATGCCCATTGGGTGGAGCAAAAGATAATCGGGTAAAAATTTGCGGACAAGGTGCGCCGCGCTGTGGAAGAGTTCAATATCGGGATATTCATCCTGGGTGTAAAAACGCCCGTGCTGGATGACAAGGCTTTCATCATCCACCTCCCTGTCATCGATGGGGTTGAAAGGTGCGCGATTATACAACTCGGAATACCAGTAATAGGCCGCCGCCGCTGTAACCTTGCCTGCATCTTTCACTGCCCTAAAGACATTCGGTTTGTTCGAAAGCCGTACCATGGAATTTGCCACAATGCCGCTCTCGCTGGAGGGGACGCCGCTGTGGATGGTCTCATACATCGGTCGGGACATGCTCGGCAGTTCACCGACAATCTTGTACAGACTGGCCTGCTTCGTTTCCACCAGATGGCCAAGAAAGCCCATGTTGGCTTTCGCAATATCATACCGCAGGGCATCGGAAAGGACGAGGATGACTTTGTTCATAATAAAAAATTTCGGAAGTCTTTTGGAGACTTCCGAAATCCATTTTCATTCGTCCAACACCAACACCGCTTCGCGCGAGCAGGTGACTTGATCCTTATCACCAACGTTTGGAAGGTCTAGGAACGGGTTATTGAATGTATCCACATAAAACAGGGATTTGCCGATCATCACCTGGATACGGACAATGGAGCCGAGGAAGTTGATGTTTTCAATGGCGCAGTCCACGACATTGGCCTTTTTGCCTTCCGCGACAAAACTGAACCGCTCCGGGCGGATGGCAACACGGACCTTGTCGCCTTTCCTTCTGGCTTTGATATCCGATGCGGAATCGAATTGCACGCCATCGATTGCAACCAGCCCCCTGGCAGGGTCCACTACTTCGCCATCGGCTGTATTGAGTGTTCCAACGAAATTTGCCGTGAAGACGGTGGTCGGGAAGTTATATATCTCGAACGGCGTGCCGACCTGTTCCATCTCGCCGGTATTCATCACCACAATGCGGTCCGAAAGTGACAACGCCTCTTCCTGATCGTGGGTGACGTAAATAGCCGTGATGCCTAATTTCTGCTGGATGCTGCGAATCTCAGCGCGCAAGGCGACGCGGATCTTTGCATCCAGCGCGGAGAGCGGCTCATCGAGAAGCAAAACCTCGGGGCGGATCGCCAGGGCACGGGCGAGGGCGACGCGCTGCATCTGTCCCCCGGAGAGTTGGTAGGGGTAGCTTTTCGCCTTTTCCTCCATGTGGATGATCGAGAGCATTTCCGCCACACGGTCTTTTATGGCTGATTCCTGCTCTTTTCGCACCTGCAAGCCAAAACCGATATTCTGGGCAACAGTGAGATTGGGAAAAAGCGCATACGACTGGAAGACCATGCCAACATTACGCTGGTTCGGGGCTTTGTCAGTAATGTCAACGCCTTCGAGCGAGATCGTGCCTGTTGAAGGAATCTCAAACCCGGCGATCATGCGCAGGGTGGTTGTTTTTCCACAGCCTGACGGTCCAAGAAATGAGACGAACTCGCCTTTTTTGACGTCGAGATTAAAATCGTGGACGGCAACAAAATCCCCAAAGTGTTTTGAAATGTTCGTTAATGCAAGATGTGTCATATCGGTTCTCCGTCAAGGATTTAGTGCGCGCCGACAGTCTGTTCCTGACCGCCAGTGACGAGTTGAATCAAGCCCATTGCCACCCAGGTCAGCAGGAAACTGACAAACGAAAGCGCGGCAGGTTCATAAGCGCGGTGCTGTCCGAGCAGGAAGAGATACGGTCCAAAGGCCTGGACGCCAAGGAACGAAGCCAGCACCACTTCTCCCACCACGATGGCAAAGGTCAGCAAGGCTCCGCTTAAAAGCGCCGAGCGGATGTTCGGGAGGATGATGTGGGTGATGATGGTGAACCAGCTCGCGCCGAGGCTTTGAGCCGCCTCGGTCAGGGTGCGGATGTCCACCGTCCTCATGCCGGTATCCACCGAGCGGTACATGTAGGGCATGGAAAGCACCATGTAACCCGCAACGATCATGATATTTGTGCCTGCCTTGAATTGCGTCAGGGGCTGCATGAATACAATATCAGTGAAGGGGATTGTGAACGGCTGGCTGTAGATGCGGATCATGCCAAAGACCAAAATAATGGCGGGAACCACGAACGGCATCAGGGTCAGGAATTCCACGATGCGGCGCGCCTGCGGCAGTTTGAGACGGATCCAATAGGCGGTCGGCACAACCAGCGCAATGGAAGCGAAAATGGTGGTCAATGCCAGTGTGTTCGAGAGAAGAAAACTATCCCAAAACCGTCCGTCGCCAAATGACCTTTCGTAGGCTTTGAACGGGTCGGCGGGGTCCCAACTTAATGAGAATGCAACGGTCGCGTATAACGGCAGGACGAAATACAAGACGCCCAGAATGAACCAAAACCAGCCCCAAAAGGGAAACCTGCGAAGTCGTGAAAGGAAACTCATTTCAACCACCTTTCGGTCTTTGCCTGGAGCAGGGAATAACCAGTCAATGAAACCGCCATGATGAAGACCATCCCGACCGCCATGGCATAGCCCAGCCCGGGATTGTACAACACATCGCCTCGAATCTGCGCCCCGATCTGGATCGTGACTAGCCCAATTCTTCCGCCCGTCAGGGCATAGGCGGTGGCATATGCACCAAACGCGTTCCCGAATAACAGGATCATCGAGCCAAGAATGGACGGCAGCAGGACCGGCATGGCAACTTTAAGCCAATATTGGGTGGTATTCGCGCCAAGGTTTTCAGCAGCTTCACGCCATTCCTTCTTCAATCCGTCCAGCGCCGGCGCCATGATCAAGACCATCAGGGGGAATTGAAAATACATATAAACCAGGCTCAACCCTGCAAAACTATACAGATTAAAGCCTGATGCATATACATCCAGATTAAAAATATTTTTCAAAACCGCGGTGATAAATCCCTGCCTGCCAAGTGTGGCAACAAAAGCAAATGCAAGCGGAACACCTGCAAAATTGGAAGCCACGCCGGAAAATGTGATCAAGACCGAACGGAGCTGCTTCGGAAGTCCGCCCACCGTTACGGAGTAGGCGAGCAGAAAACCAAAAATACCGCCGCCCAGCGCCGTCACCGCGCTGATCTGGATGCTCAAGCGATAGGAGTTGACGATCAACGGCTCGGTGAACAACTGGCGGATATTATCCAGGGTAAATGCCCCCTCCGGCGTCGAAAAGCTCGCTGTGAGCAGCCGAAACGACGGCAGTAGCAAAAAAAGGATCGCAAACAAAAAAAAGGGAACAACACCAAGCCAGACCTTCCAGCTTGCGGATGGCTTGAAACCGTTTGTAGGGGAAACTCGCGCCATAATGAATTCCTTAGCAAGTCGCCTTGCTGTAGCGAGACCCCGCCAAACGGCAGGGTCTCGCATATCTCAAGCACAACAGAAATTACTTAATGTCGGAACCAACCGCGGTGTCCCAATTCCTGGTGATCAACTCGTTGGCAGCCGTCAACTGGTCGAGCGTGGGGAAGACCGCGCCGGTAACGTCAGGAAGTTTGTCGAGCAATTCCTGGGGGATGACTCCGCGCGCGCGCAGGTCGGGTTCGCGGATCGGGTGACAGTAACCTTTCATCCACAAGAGTTGGCCTTCATCCGAGTACAGGAATTCCTGCCACAGGCGGGCGGCGGCAGGCTGCGGGGAGTAGGCGCTGATCGCCTGGACGTATACACCCGCGAAACGACCGGTGGCGGGAATCACAACCGTGGCGTTCGGGTTGCCTTCGAAGGTGTCGATCGCGGCGAGGGCGTTATAGTCCCAGGTGATGCGGACAGGGATCTCACCGGTGGCGACCAAACCGTTGTTGGCGATCAAGGGGATCAGGTTGCCAGTCGCGTTCAATTCGGAAAAGTAATCCAGACCGGCTTGGGCATCATCCAAAGAACCGCCATTGGCAAGCGCAGCCGCGTACACAGACTGAATCGCCTGGTTGGAAACACGCGGGTCACCAGAAAGGGCGATCTGACCCGCATACTTCGGATCGAGCAAGTCTGCCCAATCCTGCGGCACATCGGGCTGGACGTCGGTGTTCACAAGGAACGCCAATACGCCGTAGTAGTCGCCATACCAGAAGCCTTCGGCGTCCTTGGCATCAGCGGGGATGGTGTCCCAAGTTGAAACCTTGTAAGGTGAAAGCAAACCTTCAGCCTTGGATGATTCGCCCCACGAGAAACCAACATCAAGCACATCGGGAGCCTGCGGACCCTTGTTGTCCTTGTTGGCTTTGACGGCTTCGATCTCATCGGCAGAACCGGCATCCGGATTCAATTCGTTGACTTCAAGTCCATACTTGGCCTTGAAGGCTTCAATAACCTCACCGTAATTGCACCAGTCGTGCGGCAGGGCGATGGTGGTGAGCATGCCTTCCGCCTGTGCCGCGGCAATCAGGGCATCCATCCCGCCGCCATCGGCGGCCGATGTGGCAGTGCTCCAGTCAAAATCGCTGGAGGAACCAGCGCCGCCGCCGCCACCACAGGCGGCCAACATGGTCGCAGCAATGACGAACAAGGCAAGTACATGGTAAGCAAGATTCTTATTAGTACGCATTTCTCTCTATCTCCTATATGGTTTTTGATTGATTGGACGATTAGAACACATGCGACGCTTCTCTTCCGATCACCTCCGATCTATTAACAAATTGTTAACATTTTAGCATTATCAATATTCAAAGTCAAAGGGCACTTTGAATAAATTGAACAAAGATGATTATCCGCCTACAAAACCCCTTTCACATTCACCAATATCCAGTAAATACCTGCTGCAATCAACCCGCTGACCGGGATCGTGATGACCCATGTTGTCAGAATATCACCGACAACATTCCAGCGCACCTTGCTCAATCGTTCCGAGGAGCCCACGCCGACTATTGAGGAACTGACGATCTGGGTGGTGCTGATCGGTGCGCCTCCGAACGATGCTGCAAAGATGACAAATGCGGAAGTCAGCTGTGTGGCAAAGCTGTGCACCGGGCGGATCTTATAGAACTTCCCCCCCAGGGTGCGGATCAACCTCCAGCCGCCCACTGCAGCGCCCAACGCCATCATCCCTGCACTCGCGGCGACCACCCAAAACGGGACAACAAACTCGTTCAACACACCGGCGATCAACAGACTGAGCGTGATCATACCCATCGTCTTTTGCGCATCGTTCGTCCCGTGGCTGAGCGCCAGCCCGACAGCTGTAAAAAACTGGGCGCGTTTGAAAAATTCATTGATCCGCGGAGAGGCGGCGCGTACCAGAAAATAAATCAGCCTCAGCATTGCAAATCCGACCAGAAACCCGGCCAGCGGAGAAAGCAACAGCCCCAACAAGACTTTTGTAATTCCCTGAACATTGACACCACCTGTGCCAGCGGCAAATACTGTCACACCGATCAATCCACCGATCAACGCATGGGATGAACTACTGGGGATCCCAAAGAACCAGGTGGTCAAATTCCAAAGAATTGCCGCCAGCAGGCAGGCAAGGATGGCATCAAGAGATAATAGACTGGATTTGACAATATCACTACCAACCGTCTTTGCCACGGTCACACCAAACAGGAAGGGCCCCAGGAATTCGGCAACCGCCGTCATCCCTAGCGCCGTCCTCGGATGGAATGCCCGTGAGGAGATCATCGTCGCCACAATATTACTGGAATCCCGCATGCCGTTTAGGAAGCCATAAACAAGCGCCAGGATGATAACAAGGATCAGCCCATTCGGGATTAACAGCATGTTAAGTTTTCTTGACCACGATGTCAGCTATGATATTCGCGGCTTCATCACCGCGGTCCGCCGCGTTGGACAGATGACGATATACCTCGCGCATCTTTAACATTTCCACAACATGGTGGACATCCTCGGGTCCGCTGAACAGATCCGCAACCGCCTCCCGATAAACCGCCTCCACGCGGTTCTCCAACGCCTTTGCGCGCTGCGCATGGTCAATGGCAACATTCGGATGCTTGGGCAGGCGCTGGACGGCATGCCATATTTCATATGCTGCGTCCTTCAAAAGGGATGCGATCCTGAGCATATATGGCGTGGACTCCACATTGAGGATCACCATTTCGATCACTGTGCTGTCGGCATAATCCACAACATCATCGATCGAGCGGGATAAGGCAAAAATATCCTCACGGTCGAACGGGGTGACAAAGGTGCGGTTCAACTCATCGATCAGGATGCGGCGGACTTCATCCGCCTCCTTTTCCTTAATGGAAAGCTGTTCGGCAACATCCGCATCCAGCGTTTCAAGATATTTTACGAGCAATCTCAATGCCTCGTAGGTAACGGAAGCCTGTTCCTCAATCAGTTTTTGAAAAACATCCTCTCGGCGCTTAAACCATCTGAACATAGCATCTCCAAATTCGTCTCAAAAATCTACTCCATCGGTTCCAAATTCCCGGACACCATGCCCGGGAATTGTGCGTGAAGCTTTTCATCCAACTCAGGCGGGATCAACGGCGCGGTATTACTTGCCATGATTTCCCGGACGCGCTTCATCGCGCGGGTTTGTATATCTGTCGCACCCCTCTTCTCCCAAATGGTGCGCGGATCCCGGTCCGCCATTTTTGTCATCACGGCCTCCGTCTTCATGCGGCCGATCGTGTGCTTGGCCACAATATAGGAGCCACCGGGACCAATTTCCTTGATCAAGTCGACCGCAAGTTCATCGCCACTGAAATTGATGCCGCGCTTGGTGCGCTTCATCATCTGCGCGATTTCGTCGTCAATGACAGCTTTTGCAAAGTCAAAGGTCTTCAACGCATCGATCAAACCGCCAATATTGAACATGTCCATGCCCGCCAGCAGGCCGCCGATTGCCGACATGCCGGTTTCATATCCCGCCTGTGCATCATTGACTTTGGAGTTGGTTAAACCAATATAACCACCGCAGGGCAGATCATAATAACGGGACATCTGCGCAAAAGCCATGTGCAGCATGCCGCACTCCATCGCACCGGAGGTGTAGGCGCCCGTCCGCATATCAGCCACCGTGGCAAGCGTGGCATAGATGGTCGGCGTTCCCTCCTTCACCATTTGCATCAAGACCAGAGCGGATAAAAATTCAGCATTGCCCTGTGCCAGCGTCCCAGCCATGGACATGGGCGAAGTCAGCCCTGCGTTCGGAACGATGGTTGGGTAAACGGGCAGACCCTCGCCCGCAAAGTAGATTATATTTTCAGTTGAAAGGTTATCCATCGTCAGCGGCGAGACCACAGGGCAATAATGATGTGTAAGAAAGGGATGCTCCTTATACGCCTCCCTGCCGCCCGCCACCGTGTATGTCATTTCCATGATACTGAGCGTATCCTTGTGATCGGTGGTGGTGACACGGATCGGTTTGAGACAATACTTGATGGACGGATACAGCCTCGAGATTGTGAATTGATCTGCAGGCGCGTCTTCCGCCAGGGTTGAGATGGAGAAGATGTCGTAGCCGGGCAGTTCATTGATGAGATGTGCGATCTGGGCAATATCCCTGGACTCAGCGCGTCTCTCCTCGCCTGTCAGCGGGTCAATAATATCGGGTGCCGAGCTGGCCGTAACAATGACCGGGCTGTCCCGCGGAATCGTTTTATCGAATTTCGGATCACGCCCGTAAAAGGTGAAGGACGGCGGGACCATCCTGCGATATTTTTCGACCACGCTGCGCGGAAACTTAACGCGTTCATCCTCAACCATGCAGCCGTGCTGTTTGAAGACGTCACGTGCAGGCGCATGACGCACTTTCAGGCCGACATCCTCGAGAATTTCCAGCGAAGAGTCATGGATACGTTCAACCTGTTCCTGCGTGAGTAAAGCGGCAAATGACATGGGACACATCCTAATCAATAAATTATTCGACCAGCGATTTTTTGATCTTCTTGCGGTCCATCTTTTTCTTGGGCAGAAACTTTTCGGCGAATTTGCGTCCTTCGGTGACAAGTACGTTGTCAACCAGCGGGCCGCTTTTCGGCAGCGTAAGGAACTTCCGTATCGTGTGGAACTGATCACCGCGATAGATCATGCGCTCAACCCGCAGTGTCTTTGCCAGTGCTTTGATCTCCCTGACAGGTGACATTCGCAAACCTGAATGGGTAACCTTCAGGGAGGCTGCCGCAATCGCAAAGCGGACGGAGTCCTCTAGGTTGAATTCATTCAGGTACCCATAAATAAAACCCGATGAAAACGTTGCACCCGCGCCGGAGCCGTCCACAACCTTGACCTTGGGCGCATGCACACGAATGATCTCCTCGCCGTGTACAACCATGCATCCCTGGCTTGCCATAGTAATCAGTGCGACCTTTATACCAGAATTGAACAGTTTGCGCGCCACGGAAAGCATGGACTGCTTTTTTCCGATCTGCGCGGCATCCGTTACTGCCTGGCAGATGGTGACAAGGCCCGAATATGTCCGAAGCAAATCAGGGTGTTTATGTCCATGCTCAAAGTTCAGGAAGACGGGGATGTTGTGGCGCTTTGCCGCCTCCATCGCACGGACAATATGGTCGCCGTCATACCAATCCACATATAATAATTTTGATTTTTTGATCAGTGACAGGTCAGCCGTATCCAGCGTGCTTAATATTTCCGGCGACCTTTGCCAGAAATACGTCCGCGCCCCCTTTTTGTCAGAGATATTCACCTCGAGCGGCGTCTTATATTTTTTCGTAAAGCGGACTGCTCCCTGCACGCCCGCCGCCTTCAAGGTATCCGCCACGTGATGGCCGAGCAGGTCATTGCCGACGGCTGTGCCTATCATCGCGGTCGGCACATTCCACTGACGCAGGTTACATGCAATGATTGCGGCGTCATCATAGACGTACTCGCTGACTTCATGCACAATCGCGCCGGTATTATGCTTCGGCAGTTTGTCCAGGGCCATGATGTAGACAGGGGTCAACATGCCGAAGCCAACGTACTCAGGAGGTGCCAGTTTGGTTCGGGACATATCGTTACACACAAAGGACATAAAATGCGCAAAGGGGAAACCCTTTAACCGCACTTCCGTCGTCGCCTTTGTATCCTTCGTGATCAGAGAACATGTTCAAGCACGCAGCCTTTCGCTTTTTGGATCGTACAATACAGATGCGGTCACTTCCGCTTCACGCATGCCTTCGATCAATTCCACAGTGAAACGATTTCCCTGCCTCGCTACTTCAATCGGTAAATACGCAAAGAAAATATTTTTCTTCACGCTGAAGCCATAGCCGCCGCTGCGGACACGGGTCAATACATTGCCTTCATGATAAACCGCCTCGCCGCCATAGATTTGGGTGAATTCGTCTGTATCGGTCAATACCAGCGTGCAGAGTTTGCGCTTCACCCCCTCCGCCTTCTGCTTGACCAGCGCCTCACGCCCGATAAAGTCACCTTTATCGAGATGTACGCAGAATCCAAGCCCGGCTTCGTACGGCGTTTCAGACGGCGTGATATCCACTGTGAAGTAGCGGAAGCCCTTCTCCAGCCGTAGCGGATCAAGCACCTTGTACCCGCCGAGTCCCATGCCAAACTCCCTGCCTGCCTCGATGAGCATGTCCCAGACCATCGTGGCACGGTTGTTCGGGATGTACAACTCCCAGCCCAACTCACCCGCATAACTGACGCGCTGCGCCAGAACCTTCACCCCGTTGACCGTGATCGGCCTGGTCATCAAATATGGATGCGCTTCGTTGGTAACATCGTCACCCGTGATCTTCCTCAACACATCGCGCGACTTCGGCCCCCACAACGCAAGACAGGCATATTCCTGCGTAATATCCCGGATGGAGACATCACCATCCTTCTCATCCACATGCATCTGGATGCGCGCCAAATCATTAGCGATGAAACCGGAACCTGTGATGGCCCAGAAATAATCCTCACCCAAACGTGTAACGGTCAAGTCCGATTCAATCCCGCCGCGTGTGTTCAGGAATTGGGTGTAGATCGCGCTGCCAACGGGCTTGTCCATATTGCTGGAGGTCAGTCTTTGCAAGAGCGGTAACGCGCCCCTGCCTTTGACCTCAATTTTCCCAAAGGAGGTCAAATCGAAGAGAGTGACGCGCTCGCGGGTGGCACTATGCTCCTGTCGCATGCGCTCGAAGAACGGAGGTTTAGACCAGCCCCACTGGCGCTGGTCTTCGCCCATGCGGCGCGATTCCCTGCCTGGTTCAAAATAATTGACGCGCTCCCAGCCAAACTTTTCGCCAAAAACCGCACCGTTTTCCAACATGCGATAATGCAGCGGACTCACGCGATGAGGTCTCGCGGTCTCATGCTCGTCATGCGGAAAGCGCAGGCGATAATAATATTTCACGCTTTCCACTGTGCGCTCTGCCGCGTATTTGAAATCAGAATAATAATTTCCAAAACGCGTGGCGCGATAACCATACACATCCATCGGTGCTTCACCTTCGATGATCCATTCCGCCATCAACTTGCCCATGCCGCCCGCACCGCCGTATCCGTTCAACGACATGCCCGCCATCATCCAGAATCCGCGCACACCCATCATGGGTCCAAGCAATGGCTGGCAATCCGGTGTGTAGGCGCCGGGATGGCGCACCAGCGTGATGATGCCCGCCTGATCCAAGAACGGCAGACGACGGATCGCACCTTCGAGCAACATCTCAAACTGGTCAAAATCCCCTGGGAAACTTTTACTTCCATGTTCCCACGGCGTACCATCGATCCAGCGCGGCAGCGGCTTCGGCTCATAACCACCAATGACCAACCCGCCCTGTTCCTGCCGCATGTAAACCAGGTTATCAGGGTCACGCAAACAAGGTGTCTCGGATGAAAACTCATGCCCCGGCACGGCGTGAAGCGCAATGTGCTGATGGTCCACGGGAGTGGTCGGGATGTCAAGTCCTGCCATGGCGGCGATGCGCGGTGCCCACATCCCCGCTGCATTGACGATGATCTCGCATCTTATCTCGCCCTTGTCTGTTACAACCGCCTGAACCTCTCCCTTCGCTGACAATTTGATTCCCGTGACACGTGTGTTGGTATACACTTCCACGCCCATCTCTTTTGCAAAATTCACCGTGGATGTGGTGGCAGTGTACGGGTCCAGTTGACCGTCGCGGGGAAGATAAATGCCGCCGTACAAATCCTTTTTGGAAATCTGCGGCATGACCTTCGCGGCTTCATCAGGCGAAATTACTTCGCAATCCAAGCCCAACGCTTTTGCGCGGCTGACACTGCGCTCCAGCTCAAGCAGTTGCTCCTTGCTCGAAGCCACGCGCAAACTGCCGACATGATCGAACAACCCCAACTCACTGTACAATTCCACGCTGTACATGCGGAATTTCAGCATGGCCTGCGACGTGGCGAACTGCGTCACCAACCCTGCCGCGTGCGACGACTCGCCGCCGGCAATCTCGCCTTTTTCAATAATGACGACATCCTTGCGCCCATATTTTGCAAGGTGATAGGCAACCTGCGCCCCGAAAATCCCACCGCCGATGACAACAATCTCTGCTTGACTTTTCATCTTCTTCACTCCAAATGATATAAACAGAATGAGCCGCGTAATGGATACACGCCTTCCCACACCGTTGTTTACATTTTCACTTCATCCAGCCACTTCCCAAATTCGTTCGAGTCCATCTTCTCCACCGCCCTGCCCCAGCGTTCCTCGGCCCAGCCCCAGAAATCAAAGTCAATCTTGGAGATGTTCGCCTGTATCGCCGCCCATAATCCCCAGCCCACATCCGACATGATCATATTCAGCTTCATGCGTGCGATCATGTCCTCCCGTGCATCTCCAAAGTACGCGGTGCAAACTTCGGCAATCTGCCCGTCATTGAATTCCATTTCCTGGCAGGTATTGCCCAATTCAAAGGTCGGGTCGTTATTCCCGCTGTATTCGTAATCGATCAACCACAATTGCCTGCCGTCGTCAATGTAATTTTCAGCCAACAAATCATTATTACACGGGACGGTCGGCAACGGTTTGGCATTCATCGCCTGTTCGATGCGTTTGACCGTATCCATGCGTTCAGTGTATCCCTTGGGGGTTTTGATATTACGCTCGCTGCACAGGCGTAGATAATACTCTGTGAGACGGAACATGTTGAAGTCCAGTTTGAAGCGCGGACCTTGATTCAATTTTTTGATCGTCTGCGCCATGCGAGTCGGCATGCCCGCCTGATTCAATGATTCCTTGGACATGGTCCTGCCGTCCAGGAATTCGATTACCATCGAACTGTACTCAGGGACATGATGCAAAACCTTTGGCGCAACCCCTGCATACGAGGCAGCCCTGGCATTTTGGTGTTCATTCTCCCGGTCGATGGCAAGCAATTCGGTACTCGCGCCCGGAACGCGGACAAAGTGCGGCACTCCGTCCACATCCACCCTGTAATTGGTATTGGTCAAACCGCCTGAAAGCGGGGTGATGACAATATCCCTTCCTCGCCAATCCGCGACTTTGGAAACAACTTCTTGTATCATAAGTGGTCAGCCTCCCGAAAACATAAATCGAACGGTGGTCAGTGTTTGAAAACAAACACTGACCACCCACATGATACTGGAGAAATAATCCTACTCGGGCGGGATTTCCTTAAAGGCGTAATCCACGTTGATGCCCTTGGATTTTTGCGCATTCTTGGCAATGAAATACCAAATGGCTGAGAAGATCAACACTCCAAAAACAACGCTGTAAGCCAACGTGCTGGTAAGCCCAAGTTGCGCATAGAACATGAACATTAAGATCATCGCGCCGCCAAGGATGAAACCAAGCACGCCGAGGATGGTTACCAGCGGAATATTCCCGATTTTATATTTTGCGCCAGGCGACGATTCGTACACTTCTTTTGCGCGGTAAGGCAATAACGCGCCTGCCAGGCAAGTGATTACAAATACATAACCGCAGGCGAACGTCACGCCAAGCGTCAGCGCGACCCAGCCGCCATGGAGGTTATACAGCAGAATGACGGGAATGCTGGCGAGGAAATACGCCAAATGGGCGTTGACCGGGGTGTGGCGTTTCTCGTCCACTTTGCTGAGCCACTCGGGCAGCAAACGATCCAGCGACATGGCGACCATGACGCGCGTCATGCCGATATAGCAGTTATGCACGATCTGATGCGAGTTGAGAATGTAACCCAGGCCTATGATGATGACGACCAGAGGGCTGGCTGTCAGCGCAACCGCAATGATGTTGGGCCAGAGCCAGAACCCGGCGATGGTTGATTCGCCAACGCCGGACCAATAGCCTGCACCGGCCACATACAGGAATTCCGTGCCAACCGCTTTTTCCAACGCAAAAGCGAGAACGGCAAGCAATACGCCTGTAAAAATCAACGAGCCGATAATAATGAACATCTGGCTATTGAAGGAACGCGCATTCTTGATTTCGCCGTTTTGCTGGGCGCTATAGGTTGCCCATTGCAGCGATGTCCACGCAATCGGGGCGATCAGGATGGTAGCCAGCAAACTGAAAGACGGATTCAAATTCACGCCGGCGGCGATGGAAGCGTCCTTGGCGGTCTGGACAAAATTCTGCGTTCCGCCCACAGCCAGAGCGAATGCGTCAATCTTTGTCATGGATGAAGCCGGGTCGCCCAGGAAGAGAACGACCAGCATGGTCGTAAAAGCGAGCAATGTGCCGCTGATCATGACAGCCTGGAAACGCACATAATTTTTGAATCCGCTGATGAGAATCATCATGGACACAAATGCGTTCAGGATGCTGGTGATGATGACCCCGGTCGAGCCTGTAAACCAGATGCCCACGTTGGACAATGCCGCGCTCCCCATGGTTGCCCCAAGCCCAAGGAACAAAGGCGCGAACCCAAGATAGGAAAGCAGCCATCCCGAAAGCGCCACCCATTGAAGGATCCAGATCACATAACCGGACATGACCACAGTAAAGGCCAAGCCGCCGCCAAACACGCGGCTCTGGAACACATAGTCGCCGCCAGAGCGCGGCAAGGCAGTGGAAAGCCACACATACACCAAGGCAATCGGGATCTCGATCACCATTGCGAGCAAAATACCCCAGACCAGTTTGCCGCCGGGCAGCGCACCCGGCGCCCAAAGATACGTCCACGGGAAAATTAAGCCCATCGTCAAAATGTTGTAGACGAAGGCGGAGAACGGAGACATCACCCGCACAAGCCCGGAGGCTTTTCGGGTGAATACTTCTGGTTTTGCAGTTGCTGTAGCCATTTCTTCTCCTTTGGTTGAAATATTTCAAGCCGTTCCAATTCTCCTTACACGAAACCGTTCCTTCAATCTGAACCATCGCCTCCTTTCACTACCCCTGAAAAAAATCATCCGCTGGTCATCTGGTAGCCCTGCACTTCGCCGTCCGCAAAGGTCACCAGGCAGCCGCGCAGGATGCCTTCGGCATATTCACTGCCGGGATTGATACAAGTGGTCCGCCCAAGCCGCGCAACCGATTGGGATTCATGGATGTGACCATGCAACCCAAGCATGGGCTTGTACTTTTCAATCGCCTCACGGACCGCGCTCGAGCCTGCTCCAAATAACACAACCTGACCACCCCTGACGATCTGCTCCGGCGGGTCCTTGTCCCAATCCAGCATGGGGCAGGTATCGAGGGTCGAGTCCTTAGGCGGGTCGTGGAAGTTGAAGATGGCTTTGTCCATGTCCGGGACGAGCGCCGCCATCTCTTCGATCATTTTTCCGAGTTCCTCCTCCGAAACCTCGCGCGGCGTCTTCCACGGCGTCGGCGTGCTGATACCGACGGAGATCATCGTGTGGTCGTCGTCCACATGGACCATTTCATTCTCGCAGGCAAAGAAGGACTGGGTTGGCTCCTGCTTCATTACGTTCAGCACTTCCCATTCATCGTCGTTGCCGCCCGTGACGAAACATTTGATGCCCGTGCCGTTCAGCCGCTCCTCGGCCAGGTTGACCCAATCGGACATTTTCTTTTTGGCGAGTTCGTTGAACAACGCCTCCACGGCGTGCGGGTCGGCTTGCAGGCTTTTGAATTCGTCCTCCTCCATCACCTTGTGATAAAAGCCGAGGATATCGAGTTTGCCCAAAAGGGCTTTCAATTCCTCTTCGGTCCCGAGATGTTCAGTGCGTCCCTGCACGGTGGCGCGGTGATGCCCGTTGCGTTCCTTGATGATGGGGATCATCAACTTCCCTTGAATATCTCCGCCCATGACAATGACATTCACATCGTAGAACTTGCCCGCATTGATGAACTTGCGGAAGGTGCGCTCCGAGCCATGAATATCGGTGGCGAAGAAAAGGCGGGTTGGTTCTTTCTTTGGCTTCCTCGAAAAGAAGGACATTGGTTCCTCCAAACAAAATCCGGCACGCGGGTAAATGCGTCAGGCGGGGATGGGCGCGGAACTGGCAAGCAGACATGAGATTTTTTGAGCCGCAAGCGAGTCCACTGCCGATGAATCAAGGCGTTCGTCTGATACCAGCTTATCTATTTCCTCAATATTGGCCACTTGAAAATTGGAAACCACGCCCCATTTGCTGTGGTCTGCAACCACAATGACCTGCCCCTTGGTGCGTTCGATCATCCGCCGAACGACTTCCGCTTCGGCATTTGTCGGGACGGTGCAGCCGTGTTTGAGGGAGATTCCGTCCACGCCGAGAATCGTTTTATTTGCATAGACCAGACCTAAATTGTCCAGCGCGAAGCGGCCAGCCAGGGAGTTTGAACGGGACTGGAACTCCCCGCCTGTCATAAAGTAATGAAAGCCCGGGTCGCCGAGATCCAGTACCGCACTGACGTTATTCGTAATGACGGTGATGCTGGGGTCGCGGCGGATGTGTTGCAACACCTGCGTAACGGTGGTACCGCTGTTGATGAAAACAATATCACCCGCTTCGATTAGCGAGGCGGCAAGTTCGCCGATCTGACGTTTTTCGTCGGGGTGATGCTGTGCACGGTGTTGATATTCCTGTTCAAGGATCATGCGCTGATTGAGGATCGCGCCCCCATGGGTTCGTTCGAGAACCCCCCTGCCTTCCAGCCATTCCAAGTCGCGGCGGACAGTCGCCTCGGAAGTTTCCAACAATTCACACAGATCGGCCGTACGGACAATCTGGTGAATCGACAGATACTCCTGAATTCTCTCTCGCCTTTGTGCTGGAATGAGTGGTTTGCTCATCAACTGGTCTTGGATTAGGGTGAAGGAAATTGCTTGTTTTTGATGCGCCATTATATAAGAATATGATAAAATTTGCAAGTTTTTGATTTTTTCATTATAATAACGAAAAGTTCCAACAACAAAGAAAAGCAGGACTTCCATGTGCATACGGAGAATTGCATGTCAAACAGTTTCATTGGAATGGGTGAACAGGATCGTTCTGAACGGGAGAAATTCGAGAACGAGTTAAAGGTAATACTGAAAGCCAGCGATGAAGCGACCATCCTATTGAGGGTGATCGGCTCGCTGGCTTTTCAAATGCATTGTCCCCGGTTTGGGTATCTGCAAGCCGCCTTGGGACGCGCATACACGGACATTGACTTTGCCGCGTACAGCCGACAGAGCAAACAAATCAGTGAACTGATGGCGAAAATGGGCTATATGGAAAACCGCGAAGTGTACATCGCGTCCGAGGGCGAACGCGCGATCTTTGATAAACCCGGCACAGGCCTGCATGTCGATATCTTCTACGAAAAACTGGATTTCTGCCACACCATTTACTGGAAAGACCGCCTTGAAGTGGACTCTCCCACCATCCCGCTAACGGAGCTGCTGCTCGAAAAAATGCAGATCGTACAGATCAATGAAAAAGACATTATTGACACCATCATGTTATTACTTGAACATCCTTTGGGGGACGTGGACAAGGAGACCATCAACATAAAACTTGCCGCGCAGTTATGTGCGAATGAGTGGGGGCTTTGGCGCACGACCACCATGAATCTTGAAAAAGTGAAACAACTTGCCCAGCAGTACACACAACTCTCCGCTGAAGAAAAGGAAAAAGTGGCCGCGCAGGTGGACAATATTCTTGCACGCTTAAACGACGAACCCAAACCGCTCGCCTGGCGCATCCGTGACCGCGTGGGCGATCGTGTCAAATGGTATAAAGAAGTGGATGAAGTATAAGGAGTCACCATGGCAAAACTTGTCAAGGACTTGATGCACGCAGGATTGATCACCTGCAAACCAACCGCCACACTCGGACAGGTGGCGGTGCTGCTCAATCAACATCACGTTCATGCCCTTGTGGTAACAGATCGCGATGGGCGTACGCTGGGTCTGATTTCTGATTTTGACTTGATGGCGGGTGAATGGCTCTCATCCGATGAGCAGAGCCTCGCAGTGATGCGAAAGCTGACCGCTGCGGATCTTATGTCCCAGCCGGTTGATACTGTCGAGGCAAACACTCCCCTGCCGGACGCAGCGAAAATGATCATGGAGAAAATGGTCAGCCGCCTGCTGGTCACCGAGAACGGAAAATCCGTCGGCATTATTTCCCTGTCCGATTTCATTGCGAGCATTGCAGGTGAAATGAAGTCAAAGCGGGACACCGTCGGCGATGTCATGTCGGATGCCATCCTGGTCTGCCGCGGAAAGACCCCGGTGGTCTCTGCGGCGCGCGCCATGACATCCTCAGGCTGGCGTTCAGTATTGGTCGTGGATGCAAAAGGCAAGATCCTCGGTGTGGTCAGTGGACATGACTTGATGCGCTTGATCAAGGACGGGGTGGATGAAACACTGATCGTCCGGGATGTGATGCACCCTGCACTGACCATTGACATCCATGCCAGCCTGCGCGAAGCGGCGGATATGATGATCCAGAACCATTATCACAGGCTGGTGGTCATTGACAAGGAGGATCCCGATGCGTTTCCGCTCGGTGCCATCTCCACGTTTGACATTGTGGCAGAAATGGCAAGGCCTGATTCCGTCTGGCAAAAATAACTTCCATCCCCACCCTTCCCCCGTGCCGGGGAAGGTGGCAATTTAAGGAGACAACATTCATGTCCAAATTTCCAACACAAGCACAGGTCGTCATCATCGGCGGAGGCGTGGGCGGTGCAAGTATCGCCTACCACCTCACGAAATTGGGATGGAAGGATGTGCTCCTGATTGAGAAGCATGAATTGACATCAGGTTCAACCTGGCATTCGGCGGGATTGGTCGGGCAAATGCGTTCGGATGCAAACCTGACGCGTATGATGCACTACAGCACGGACTTGTACCGCAGCCTCAAAGCCGAGACGGGCCAGGACACCTCCTGGCGTGAAGTGGGCGGGCTTCGTCTCGCCTCCTCCGCCGAACGCATGGAGGAAAACAAACGCCTGGTCGGCATGGCGCGTTCCTTTGGCGTGCCGATGGAATTGATCGGCGCAAAAGAGGCGCAGGATATGTTCCCGTTGATGGATATCACAGGCGTGGTCGGCGCAGCCTACACGCCCAACGACGGCAGCATTGACCCGACAGGACTAACCAACGCGCTTGCCATCGGCGCAAAGCAGCGCGGGGCAAAAATTTTCACCGACACCGCCGTGACGGCGGTCAACGTCAAGAATGGCCGCGTGCATGAAGTCGTCACGACCAAAGGCACGATCAAGACCGAGGTTGTGGTCAACGCCTCCGGCATGTGGGGACGCGAGATCGGAAAAATGGTCGGGCTGAATCTACCCGTCATCCCGATGGCGCATCTTTACATCATGACCAAACCCATTGAAGGCGTGACGAATACATTTCCCAACCTGCGCGATCCTGACCTGCTTGTGTATTGGCGTGAAGAGGTCGGCGGCCTGGTCACAGGTGGATACGAACGTCAGCCTGCATACTTTGGCGTGAATGGCATTCCGGATGATTTTAAATTCCAGCTGCTCCCGCCCGATTGGGACCGCTTCACGCCGTTGATGGAAAATTCAATTCGGCGCGTACCCGCGATTGAAGACGCGGAGGTTATAAAACTTTTGAACGGACCCGAGGGTTTCACACCGGATGGTGAGTTTTTATTAGGCCCAACTTCGGTAAAGGGTTTCTGGGTTGCGTGTGCATTCTGCGCGCACGGGCTCGCAGGCGCGGGCGGCATCGGCAAGGTGATGGCGGAATGGATCATCGATGGAAACCCCGAATGGGATATGTGGCGCCTGGATGTCCGCCGCTTTGGTCCGAACTATAACAATCTCGATTATGTTGCGGCGCGCACGCTTGAGACGTATACGCAGTACTATGATATTCATTATCCCGGCGAAGAAAGGATCTCGCGCCGCAATCTGCGCACCTCCCCCACGTACTTCAGACTGCGCGATCTCGGCTGTCACTTTGGCGAGAAGATGGGCTGGGAGCGCCCGAACTGGTTCAGAATTTATGAAGAGAAAGCCACGCATGGACACGAACCAAAAGGCTGGATGCGCCACAACTGGTCCCGCGCGATCGGTCATGAGCACTTGATGACGCGCGAGAATGCCGGCCTCTTCGATGAAACGTCGTTCAATAAGTTTGAAGTGAGCGGAAGCGGTGCGTTGAAATTCCTGAATTACGTTTGCGCCAATCAAATTGATGTGCCAATCGGCAGCATGGTCTATACGCAATGCCTGAATAAACGCGGCGGCATCGAATGTGATTTCACCGTTACGCGCCTTGCGGAAGAGCTCTTTTTCATCGTGACCGGCACGGCATTCGGCCAGCACGATATGTCGTGGCTCTCGCTGCAAATGCCGGAAGATGGCAGTGTGACCATTGAAGATGTCAGCTCGTCACTGGTTTGCATCGGCCTGTGGGGACCAAAAGCGCGCACGATTTTGGAAAAAGTTACTTCCGACGATGCCTCCAATGCAGGCTTCCCGTACATGACTGCGAAACGGATTAATGTGGGCGATGTGCCCGTTCTGGCTTCACGCGTGACCTATGTGGGCGAGCTCGGCTGGGAGTTTTACTGTCCCTCTGAATATGGTCTGCGCTTATGGGATACGCTCTGGGAGGCCGGTCAACCCGAGGGCATGGTCGCAGGCGGATATAAAGCCATCGACACCTTGCGTCTTGAAAAAGGCTACCGCTATTGGAGCGGTGAGATTTCGCCCGATTACACTCCGTACGAGGCGGGTCTCGGTTTCGCAGTCAAACTGGACAAGGCGGATTTCATCGGCAGGGATGCCCTGGCCAAACAGAAAGCGGAAGGACCCGCCCATAAACTTTGTACGATCACCCTCGACGATGACCGAACGATTGTCATTGGCAAGGAACCGATCCGTGCGGGCGATGACCTCGTGGGCTGGGTGGCTTCCGGCGGATTCGGATATTCGGTCGGGAAGTCCATCGCGTATGCCTATCTGCCGCTGAAACATGCGAAAGCTGGAACAAAATTGAGCGTGGAATGTTTCGGCGAACAGGTCAGCGCGGAGGTGGCGCAGGCCATATTGTGGGACCCGAAGGGCAAGAGGATCAAACAGTAAACACGAGCAGGTTCACCTCCGGAAGGAAGCGAGCCGTCAATTTTATTTTGGAAGGAATCCATGTCCACACTTGCCATTGATAAAGCCATCGCAAAAGTACCGTTTCTCGCGGACTCAAAGAACATCAAACGGACCCCGCTGAGCGGCGGGATTACCAATTTGAATTTTAAGATTGAGGCGGATGGCAGGTCGTACGTGATCCGCCTTGCGGGCGAGGGCACCGATCAACTGGGAATCAAACGGGACGTGGAACACATGGCAAACAAAGCTGCCGGCGAACTGGGGATTGCGCCCGAGATCATGTACTTCATCGAACCCGAAGGGTATATTGTGACGCGCTTCATCAACGGCAAAACGATTCCACCCGATGTCATCAAGCAACCGGATTACCTTGCGCGTGTGATGAAAAAAATCCGTCTCTTTCATCGGCGCGGTCCAAAACTAAACGGTGAGTTCAATGTCTTTGATCGCGTGAAAATGTTGACGAAGATTTCAAAGAGCAACGGTTCAAAGTTCCCATCCGACTGGGACTGGATCATGCAAAAGATGAACGAGACAAAAAAGGCACTCGAAAAAGATCCGTACACGCCAACACCCTGCCATGACGATCTGTTGAATTTGAACTGGCTTGAAGAGGATGTACCCGGTGACATCGGTGAGATTCGCCTGATGGATTGGGAATATGCGGGCATGGGTGATATCTTTTTTGATCTTGCCAATTTTTCGCATCATCACCGCTTGAACGATGAACAGGTGCGCTTCGTCCTTAACGAATATTTTGGTGAGGTGACCCCGAAGCAGTATGCCCGCTTGAGGCTGATGTGGCCCATGTCCGAGTTGCACGAAGCCATGTGGGGCACAACCCAAACGGGTATCTCGAAACTGGAGGAGGATTTCCAGGGATATGCGGACCTGTGGTTTGGGCGCTTCCGCCAGCATGTGACTGATTTCCATTGGGAGCAATGGTTGAAGGATGTAGCGAAGAAAAGTAACAAGTGACAAACAAAAATTGAAAAAGAACATAAATATAAGGAGCAAAAAAATGTCTATCGTAAATGCAAAAGAGATCATGGTGGAAGCGGCAAAGAACGGATATGCAGTCGGGGCGTTCAACATAACGGATTTCAATCAATTCAAGGGCGTGGTGGAGGCGGCTGTCGAAAAGAAGGCGCCTCTCATTATTCAGACTTCCGTCAAGCCCTCCCAGTTTTTTGGCCCTGATGTGATGGTGGCGGTGTATCGCACCATTGCGGAAGCAGCTCCCGTGCCGATCTGCCTGCACCTTGATCATTGCACCGCCATCGACTACTGCAAAAAGTGCGCGGATGCGGGCTATACCAACATTATGATCGACGCATCCAAACAATCCTTCGAGGAGAACATCCGCCAGACGAAGGAAGTGGTGGATTACTGCCACAGCGTCGGCAACATCTCGGTCGAGGGCGAGTTGGGAACGGTCGGCGGCGTGGAGGACCAGATCAAGGTCGCAGAAGATGAGGCACAGCTGGCAAATCCCGAACAATCCATTGAATTCGTCGAGCGCACAGGTGTGGACATCTTCGCTCCTGCCATCGGCACGGCGCATGGCGTGTACAAGACGAAGAATCCGAAGATCGACTTTGAGCGCATGGCGATCATCAACAAGATGTTGAATGGCAATGGGATCAAAACTCCGGTGGTTGTTCACGGCGGAACCGGGCTGCCAGATGATTACATCGTCAAATTGCTGCAAGCTGGCGGTGCAAAGTTCAACGTGTCCACCGAATTGAAGCATACGTTAATCGACGCAAAATGGGAATATATCAATGCCCATCGCGACGAATACGATCCCGGTAAACTGGATGTTTTTGTCCGCGATGCAACCCGCAAGGCGGTCATGCACTGGATCGACAAATTAGGTTCTGCCGGCAAGGCTTAAGAGCAACCCCCAAAAATAGGAGACAGCATAATGAAGAAGGTTGAAGAATACTACGCCCCATGGGTAAAAGGCATCCCGATGTATATCTCGGAGCATATTGAAAAGGCCTGGCGGGACCCGTCCCTGCACCGCATGATGTCGAATGAAAATCCGCTTCCCCCATCCGATAAGGTGCTGGAAGCGATGGTCAAATATGCGAAGCTGGCAAACCGCTATCCGGATCAGGGATTGGTCGTCCGGGGCAAGATCGCAGAAATGAACAATGTGGATGGCCCGGGGAATGTGATGATCGGCAACGGGTCCAGCGAAGTGTACGATAACATCTTCCGCATGTTCATTGTCCCCGGAGATGAAGTCATTCAGCACACCCCCTGCTTCGGAATTTACGGCCTGCGCGGGACATTGCTCGGTGCAAAAATGGTCTCCGTTCCGATGATCTACAAGGATCATCTCATGCACTACGATCCCGACGCGATCATCAAGGCGATTACCGACAAGACCAAGATCATCGTGGTCGCAAATCCGAACAACCCGACGGGCAACTTCATGGATGCGAAGCACTTTATTACCATTGCGGAGACAGGCATTCCGTTCGTGATCGATGAAGCCTATGTGGAATACGCAGGGCTCGGCATGTCCCAGGTGCAGTTGACCAGGAAATACAAGAATGTATTAATTACACGCACTCTTTCAAAGGCCTACGGACTCGCGGGGATGCGCTTCGGGTATACCATCGCAGATAAGGAGGTGATCGACCAGATTGCCGGCTCGCTTCTGCCATGGAATGTGGGGACAATCCCCATGTGGGCGGCGCTGGCAGCTTTCGAAGATATGGAAGGTCTCGCGGAACGCGTCAAATTCAACAACAACGCGGTCGATTTCATCACCGAGTCCCTGAGCGTCATTCCCGGCTTTTATGTGATGCCGTCGAAGGCAAATTATATTCTCTTTGATTGCGGTGAAACCGGCAAAACCGGCAAGGAAGTGCTTGCCTTCGCCGAGACCAAGGGCATCATCCTGCGCGGCGAGAGCAAGAAGTACGGCAGCGAGGGCTGGTTCCGCGTGACCGTCGGCACGAAGGAAGAGAACGAGTTGTTCGTGAATACCGTGTTGGAATTCTTTGGGATAAAAAAATGAATTAACCACGAAGAACACAAAGGCTCACGAAGGAAAAACCTTTGTGAACCTTTGTGGTTGAAAAGAGGAACACATGTCTAAAATCAAGGCAGTCTTGTTTGACCAGGACGGTGTCATCATCGACACCGAGCGTGATGGACACCGCGTATCGTTCAATATGACCTTTAAGGAATTCGGTTTCACCGATGAGTGGAGCGTGGAGTATTACCACGAACTGCTTCAGATCGCAGGCGGCAAGGAGCGCATGAAGCATCACTGGAAGGCCCAAGGGTTTTCCAAACCGATGAGCGAGCAGGAGATCGACGAGCTCGTCAAGGAAATGCACAAGCGCAAGACCGCCCTCTTCGTGGAATTGATCGAATCCGGCAAACTCCCCCTGCGTCCTGGCATTCAGCGCTTCATGAAGGAACTCATGGAAGCGGGCATCAAGATCGGCGTATGCACCACATCCAATGAAAAAGCTGCGAAAGCCATCACCGGGAAGGTCCTTGCGGATATCAAATTCGAGATCGTTCTCGCGGGTGATGTGGTCAAGAACAAGAAACCCGATCCTGAAATTTACAACCTCGCCCTTTCCAAATTGGGGTTGCAGCCCGATGAAGCTTTTGTCGTGGAGGATTCCAGGAACGGATTGACGGCATCCAAAGCAGCGGGATTGAAAACCATCGTCACCACGAATGGATATACTGAGAAGGAAGATCTTGAAGCGGGGGATGTCATCGTCTCCTGCCTCGGCGACCCCGACGGAGAAAAAGCGATCATGCACAAAGGCGGCCTCCAGAATTTCGACGGGGTTGTCCACGCCCGGCAATTGATCGAGTTGTTTGGGTAGGAACCTGCAATTTGCAGGTTGAAAATAGAGACGAAGGACGTGGAGTGATCCGCGTCCTTTTTACATGTGAGGTAGAATTGTAAAATGGCTGACGAAGTATTGGATATTGTGAATGACGAGGATAATGTCATCGGGCGCGAAAAGCGCTCAGCCATCCATCGACTTGGCTGCCAGCACCGCGGCGTGCATGTGTTTTTATTCACGGCGGACGGAAAAATGCTCGTGCAAAAACGCAGCGCAGACCGCGCCTCATCCCCATCCCTGCTTGATTGCTCGGTCTCGGAGCATGTGCTGGCGGGGGAGGAATACCTCAAAGCTGCGCTGCGGGGAATGAGGGAGGAATTGGGTTTGGAGGGAATCCAGCTTGAACGGCTGACAAAATTCCGCATGAAGTACGGTTGGAACGATAACGAGATCAGCGAATTATTCCAGGGCATGGTTGACCCCGGACAGGTACGATTTGACCCCGGTGAGATTGAAGCAATATCTTATTTAAGCATGGACGAACTAAAGAAGATGGTACAGAACGAGAACCAAAAATTCTGCGGCTGGTTCATTGAATTGCTGAATTTGTATTGGAACGGAAAGGGAAACATGCAGGTGATGGGGTAACAGAACAATGGAGAGGAAGATAGCGCTTGTTGAGCATAAAACAGTAAAAGAAAAAGTGCGGAACGTTTCCGTCCCGCACTTTTTCAATTCAACCTACGGGCATTCCTTGTAGTAGGTGACCAATTTCTCGATCTTCTGGGTTCGGTCCACCACACCGCCACCCCTGTTGACACCGGCAAACTGGAAATCGATCCAGGCCGTCTGCAAGACACGATAATCCGGGTTAATGTCGGTTGCCTTGAAGGTGATGGAAAAATTGCCTTTGATGTCCGGCGTCATACTGCCCACAAGAAACCACTCCGATGTACGCTGCATGGGGTCCACAATGCGGTAGAACATTTCTGCACGGACAATATCCGGCAAAATGGCAGTCATGCTGATCTCCATCTCGCGGGGGAAACATCGCAGCGAAAGTGTATCACTGGAAAAATTAATATCCCCAAACACACCCTTACCCAGCGCAAAGTCCACTGCCACCGGGTTCAGGTTTGCTAAGGAGGCAGGTTGAATTCCAGCCACCTCGGTCGGCTGGGGAACATCGGTCGGTGCCAGCGCCTCTGTCGGGAGTGCGGTAGGCTCCTGCGTCGGCAATTGGATCGCAGTTGGCGGGAGTGCTTCAGTTGGCGGGACAACCGTCACCAGAACGGTTGCAATGACGGGCGTTGGCTGCTCCTGCTGAACGGGCTGAACCACTCCGCAAGCCGTGAGCACCAAAGCCAGCGAAATCAATAAGACTTTTTTCATATCATACTCCTTTTGTATTTGCTTGAGATTCTACGTCAAACCCATGTAACAACCGTTGCCCCGTTCGGGCTATTTATTGCGGCATTCTTTTCATATCTGTAAAGATTAACCGGATTTACCGCTTGCAAACTCTAATCTATTTAGATAATTCTTATCAGGTATAATGTCCGCCATGTTAACCCCTGGGCAAATCGAATTTAAGCTTGACCGCATTCTCTTAAAGGTACAAAAACCGGGCCGCTATGTGGGCGGGGAACTTTACTCCATCCGCAAAGATTGGGATAAGGCGCAAACCCGGGTGGCATTCGTATTTCCCGATATTTACGATATCGGCGTTTCAAACGTGGGTTTGAAAATCCTGTACGACCAGATCAATCAGCGAGACGACTCGCTTGCCGAACGCGCCTACGCCCCGTGGCTGGACATGGAAGAACTCATGCGTGAGCACGGGATCCCGCTCTACTCGCTCGAATCGAAACACCCTCTGGCCTGCTTCGACTTGATCGGCTTTAGCCTGCCCTACGAGACCCTCTATACCAACACTCTCAACATTCTTGACCTCGCAGGCATCCCTGTCCGCTCGGCAGACCGGGATGAGACGCATCCCCTTATCATCGCCGGGGGGCACGCCACCACCAACCCTGAACCCATGCACGCCTTCATTGACGCCTTTGCAATCGGCGAGGGCGAAGAAATCATTCACGACATAATTAATGTAATTCAGAAAACAAAAGGCGCGAAGCGCGAAGAAACCCTGCGCGACCTTGCCAGGATCCCCGGCGTATATGTCCCCCGCTTTTATGAAACAACCTACATGGAGGATGGGACGATTGCCTATACCGAACCGGTCATCCCCGATGTACCCAAAACAGTCAATAAGCGTATTGTCGCAAAACTGCCTCCCCCGCCGACGAGGTTTATCGTCCCAAACATTGAAATTGTCCACAACCGTGTTTCGGTGGAGATCATGCGCGGATGCACCCGTGGATGTAGATTCTGTCAGGCGGGCATGATCACGCGTCCCGTGCGGGAACGAAGCGTGCAGGAGGTGGTGGACGCCGCCGATGAGGCAGTCCGCGCCACGGGGTTTGAAGAACTGGCCTTGATGTCCCTGTCATCCTCCGATTACACCTATATCAACGATCTGGTGGACGCGATCAGCAGACGTTTTGAGGGCCGCAAACTCACCGTCTCGCTGCCCTCCCTGCGGATTGAATCGGTTTCCGTGGATTTGATGGAAAAGCTCAAACAACACCGCTCCGGCGGTTTCACCCTGGCACCCGAAGCAGCCAGCGAACGCATGCGCCGCATCATCAACAAGTTCATTCCCGATGAAGACATCCTCAACACCACCCGTGATATTTACAGCCACGGTTGGACAACCGTAAAACTGTATTTCATGATCGGGCATCCCAGTGAAACGCTCGAAGATGTGCAGGCCATTGTGGATCTATGCAAACGCGTGATCGAAGAGGGGCGAAAAGTGGCGGGCTGGAAGGTGAAATTACACGCGGGCGTGAGCACCTTTGTACCAAAACCACAGACCCCCTTCCAATGGGTCGCATGCGATACAAGAGACAGTGTTCTTGAAAAGCAGGCTCTCTTAAAACGCCAGCTTTTAAAGGACAAAAATATTAAGCTAAGTTGGACCAAACCCGAGGATACGCTGCTGGAGGCCTGGCTTTCACGCGGCGACCGTAAAATGGCAGAGGTCATTTATAGTGCCTGGAAAAATGGCGCCAAGTTCGATGCATGGGATGAAGGCAAAAAACAGGATGCCTGGCTGCCCGCATTTGAAGAGCATGGTCTTGACCCCGCCTTCTACACCCACCGCCAGCGCCGTACCGACGAGGTCTTCCCGTGGGAACACATTACTGCCGCTGTCCGCAAGAACTTTCTCTTCCAGGATTTCCGCATGTCTCTCGAAGGGCAGATTCGCGTGGACTGTCGCTTGAACTGCTTTGCCTGCGGCATCCTGCCGACCTTTGCAAATCTGCGGCGCGACAACCCGGGTGAGGGTTGGAAATGCCCGGACGTGAAAACCCCCGCACGCAAAATTGATGTTGAATTGCCCGTGGTCGGCGATTAATAGACGATGGATAAAACCCTTCTCCTCGAGCGTCTGCAAAATGAGCGCGATCAATTTGAAAACCTGCTAAACCGTATCGGGTTTGCGCGCCAGTTGACGATGAAAGGCGTTTCGGAGCACCTCTCCGTCAAGGACCTACTGGCAGATGTTCTTTCACGCGAGCAATTCATCTCGGACCGCTTGACCGAGATCGTACATGGCGAATCGTACTCTCCATGCACATCCCACACTGCATTGGTAAATTTCCAGGCCAGGTACGGGTATCCGGACTACGAATCTCCGTTAATGGAAAAGGAAACGCACTCCTATCTGGTTGTGGATAAATATAAGAACATCGCCCTGGACGATATTGTCGAACAGGAACTTGCGGCGTTTGCCAATATCGTGTCAGCATTTCAAAAACTGACCTACAGCCAATGTCTCGACCATGATCTTTTCCAGCGCATTGCCGAGCATACCTATAAACCCTGCCGCCGCACCCGTGCGCTGATCCATCACTGGCTCAAAAGGATTGCAGAGTCGAAATAGTCATGCGAGCCAGGATCACCTTCACAAAACAAGGTGCGCTGCGATACACCGGCCACCTCGATCTGCACAGATTATGGGAACGCGCCATGCGCCGCGCGGAACTGCCCATCGCCTACTCACAGGGATTCCATCCCCAGCCGAAAATAAGCCTTGCCGCCGCCCTGCCGCTGGGATTCTCATCACGCGGTGAAGTCCTGGATGTCCGCCTGAAGGAGGAAATGAGCCTTGCAGACATTTCCAAACGGCTCAAGGACAGCCTGCCCCCGGACATCCAGGTCATCCACATCGAAAACGTGGACGAGCGCGCGCCCGCCCTGCAAACGCAGGTATTGTCGGCGGCCTATGATGTCCATTTGACGGAAGCAGTTGACAGCGCGGAACTGACGCGCAACGTACAGGCGCTGATGGCCTCCGAATCCATCCTCCGCGAACGGCGCGGAAAATCCTACGACCTGCGTCCGCTGATCGAAATGCTCAGTGTGATAACCGAGGCAAATGGGAAAGTATGGCTGAAGATGATGCTTGCCGCGCGTGACGGTGCAACCGGGCGTCCTGAAGAGGTGTTGAATGCGCTCGATATTGCGCCGGAGTGTACGCGCATTGAAAGAACTCGCTTGATTTTTCAGGACTACACCGTTCAACAATAAAGTCCGCTGCCCCGGACAAATTTTTTTTCCTTTGGAGGAAAGAGTTATGGCACTGCTCGTTTCGGTCTTTTTGGGCTTCGTTCCCATGTTCATCTACGCCGCTTTCATTTACTGGCTGGATCGCTACGAAAAGGAACCCAAGGCCCTGCTCGGCGCCGCGTTCATGTGGGGTGTGGTCATCGCCGCAGGCGGGGCCTTCATCATCAATACGGTCTTCGGCATTGGCATTTATATTTTCACCGGCTCGGAAGCGCTGACGAACCTCGGCACCACCTCCCTGGTCGCGCCTGTCGTCGAGGAGATCCTCAAGGGTCTTGCGGTGGCAATTGTGTTTTTCATGTTCCGCAGGGAATTTGATTCCATTCTGGATGGGATCATTTACGGCGGTATCGCCGGGCTTGGTTTCGCCGCCACTGAAAATACCCTCTACATTTACCGCAACGGCTACCTTGAAGGCGGCTGGGAGGGTTTGTTCGTACTGGCCATCATCCGCGTGATCCTGGTCGGCTGGATGCACGCCTTCTTCACCGCATTCACCGGCATCGGTTTTGCCGTTGCACGTCTGAACAAAAACATAAGTATTAAGATTATCGCGCCGGTCGCCGGCCTGGGGGTGGCGATCTTCACGCACGCCTTCCACAACACCCTTGGCAATTTCTTCGGCGATCTCGAGGGCCTTGCGGCAACCGTCTTTGTCGACAGTATTGGTTATATACTGATGTTCGGCTTCATCATCTGGATGATCTTCCACGAACGTAATGTTGTCAAAAGGCAGCTGGCCGGGGAGGTCTCCACAGGGCTGATCTCGCAGGCGCAGTACCAAAAAGCGTTGTCGCCGTGGACGTTGACCACCGCGGGGCTGAGCGGCAGGGCAACCTCCCGTTTTTATCATGCACTGGGCGAACTGGCTCACAAGAAGGAACAGTTCAACCGACACGGTGATGAAAAGGGGAATTCCGCCATCATCGAATCGCTCCGGCGGGAACTGGCAGCTCTCGCGCCGCAGGCAAAATAACGCAGCTTCTTCCCTGGTCTGGAGGCTGGTGACACTTTCACCAACCTCATCCTCGCCTATGGTAAAATTCCGTCCGCACGCCCCCGTAGCTCAGTGGACAGAGCGTCAGCCTCCGGAGCTGAAGAGCGCAGTTCGAGTCTGCGCGGGGGTACCTTCCCCTGAACCGCTTTCATGGCGGTTTTTTGTTTCGACCCTTTTGTTTCATTACGCACAACTTAATTCTTGGATACAATTGTGTCTGTGCATCAAAAAAACCTTGCCATCTTGATCCTCCTGACCATCACGCTCAGCGCCTGTGATGTGGATATGGAACGTATAACAGCAACCCCGAATTTCATCACCGCCACCCTGCCGCCCACATCCATTCCCGCAGCCACACAAACGCCCATTCCGCCAACCCCCATGCCAACCATCCCGCCCGTCGAGGGGATCACCACCACACAGCTGAATGTGCGCGCCGAACCATCCACTGCGAGCGAGAATCTGGGCACGCTCGCGCCGTTCGAAAAAGTACAGGTCAGCGCACAGGACGCCAGCGGAAGTTGGATTCAGATCGTTTATCCAACCTCATCCACGGGAATTGGCTGGGTACGCGCAGAATATGTGCGGGTGGATGAGTCGGCACAGATTCCTGTCATCGGCGCAGCCGCAGGAGACGGGACCGGCTGGAGCGGGCTAGTCGTCCAAAGAATAAATATCCGCAGTGGTCCCGGTGCGAGCTATGAGACACTCGGCATTTTGAATCAAAATGACGTGGTATTCATCACAGGCAGAGATCCCGGCGGCGCATGGATACAGATCGAGTTTGCCGCTGCAGCGGATGGAAAGGGCTGGGCGGCTTTGGAATTTTTACAGGTCGACAACCTTGATTCCATCCCGGTAATCGAAGATGCAGCACAAACCGAAACACAGACGGACCCTGAACCCCAAAGCGGGGCGCCGTTGACAGCCGCGCAGGATGGAGATTCAATGGGATCCCCCCTGGCAAAGGTACTGCTCTCGCCGTCCGGTGCGCGTGCCTTTCAAATAAGCGGCGAGGTCTCTGCACCAGAGGGTGATGCCGAAGATTGGGTCGAGTTCACTTCCGAAAACGGATCCATCGCAATTCAGGTGTCCTGCACAGGCGTTGCTCTGCGGGTGGAATTATGGAATAATGGAACGCCTGTTGACAATTTTTCCCTGGCATGTGGAGGCAGGCAATTGTTGAAACTATCCCAAAATATCAGTTATCATTTGCGTGTATTCGCCCCGGGCTCAAACGAGGCATTTTACACAAAGTATGTTCTGAGCGTGGAGGCTCTCCGTTGAACAAAACCACACTGCGCTGATAGGTCAATCCATTCCGCCGTCTGATTTGGAAAGCATTATTAATTGAAAACTGGAGGAACACATGAAAAGGAAATCACTGTTTTTGTTTATCTTTATAATGACCATCCTGGTTATTGCAAGCTGCAAACCCAAGGCTGGTCCGGCATCGCCGCTCTCTGCCGCGCTCAGCGAACTATCGGGCACGGTGGACACAAAAAAAGCGGGCGAGGAAACCTTTAGTCCTGCAAGTGGGGATACCGTGCTCGAGGTGAATGGGCAGGTCCAAACCGGCGACGATGGACGTGTGCGTCTTGACCTGTCTTCCGGAACGATCATCCGAGTGGCGCCCTCCTCTCTGTTCACCCTGATTGCCAACGATGAAGTGGAGGGCGGACTCGCCACGAGACTTAAATTGGATATTGGCAAATTATTCATCATCCTCGACGGCGGCAGCGCGGATGTGGAAACGCCTTCCGGCGTGGCGTCCGTGCGCGGCTCCTACATGAAGGTCGAGGTTGACCCTGAGACCCTGGACATTTACGTTACCTGTTTGGAGGGCAATTGCTCGGCAAACAACCCGGCCGGCGCAGTGAATTTCACGGACGGACAAAAAGTCATCCTCTTCCATCGCGACCCGGTCACTGGCAATTGGACTGTGCCCAACGTGGAGCCCATGACACCCGAGGAATTTCAGGAATGGCTGGACGAAAACCCAGAAGCGAAGGAACTCTTCGAACAGGCCATGGCAACCGTGACCGCTCTGGCGCAGCCGACGGCAACCTCCATCCCAACCCAAACTCCCGAGCCGACAGCCACCCTGCAGCAGGCAGCCCCTCCGGCTGACTCCAGTAACGGCTGTTTTGGGATCATTCAACCGGCGGGAGGAGCGGGTCTGCCAAAACAGGGAGCGGTCAACTTTGAATGGGAGGCCCAGCCCGGCGCGCAGCAATATGTTGTAACCTTCATCGATAAAAATGGGTACCGGGTCACCATCCCGACTACGGGCACAAACGCCACATGGTACATTGAAATCTTCCCGGCCGGCGGGGAGTTCAGCTGGTTTGTGACCTCCTTTGGCGCGGATGGCAGCGAGATCTGCTCGACCACATCTTCCACCTTTACCAAACCGCAGGGCGAGCCCACGCCGAAACCGGCCGTGGAACAAGATCCGGAGCCTGAGCCTGTGCCCACCTGCGATCCTTGCGATGTAGAAGCCAGTTGCTATGATGAGGAACTATATTATGAATGTTTCCCTGAACAAGGTGAATAATGGCAGAAAACAATAAAAGCCAGCTTAACCTGCGCCTAACCCTGGTGGCAGGCACGGCAATTCTCCTGCTTCTCCTTCAGCTTGCCGGGCTGTCTGCGAGAATCACAACGCCGCTCGAGCTCTTCGAATACTCTGCGCGGGACTCATTCATGCGCCTGCGCGGGGTTGAAGAACCATCCGATGATATTGTCATCGTGGCCATTGATGATTTTTCATTCCAGTGGACAGGGACTCAATGGCCCTGGCCGCGTTCCTATTTTGCGGAAATTGTGGAGCAGATCAACAAAGGCGGCGGCAAGATCGTCGGCGTGGACATCCTGTTCTTCGAACAGGATGCAGATCCTGCCAATGATGAGGCCTTAGCGGCTGCGCTTGCCCGGTCACCGCATGCCGTTTCCATTGTCCAGGTCTTTGAAACCACGGTGGACGGGATCAGCTACCCGAGCTTCAAACAACCCATACCCGTCTACCGTGAAGTCCTCGACGGGATCGGCATCACAAATGTCAAACGCGATGAGGATGCCATTGTGCGCAGCGTGCAGGTAATGGAAACGTTCAACAACCTGCCCTATTATCATTGGGCGTTCGAGATCGCCAATATCCATCTGGAAACCCAGCCACCGTCCAGTAGCACAAGGAACAGGTTGACCTTCAATGGCGAAACCGTTCCCCTGTCCAAGGGCAGGCTTCTTGTTAATTTTGCGGGACCCGGCGGCACCTACCCCACCTATTCGGCATCGGATGTTCATGACGGTATTGCACTGGAACGAAATCCGGATGCATTTCGCGGCAAGATCGTCCTGATCGGCGCAACCACGATCACCCTTCAGGATATCTACCCCACCCCCTTCTCGGCCTCCATTCCGACAGCCGGCGTGGAGATCGTTGCCAACACCATAGACACGATCCTGCAGGGAAAATACATTGCCCTCGCCCCGCCCTGGATGATGCTCCTGATCACGCTGGCGGCGGCGGTTATCGCGTATTTGATTTCTTACTCAAAACGCCCGACACTGACCGTCACACTGCTGCTCATCAGCATGGCCGGTTATTTGAGCGCGGCCTTTATGTTTTACATCCGCCAGCGATACGTCCTGCCAATTGTTTCACCGCAGATCATGCTCTTTTTGGGAGTGATCCTCCCGACGCTGGAGCAGGCGGTTTCGCAGGAAATCGAAAAGCGGCGTGTCCGCAGTCTGTTCAGCCGCTTCATCTCGCCTGAAATGGTCGACCAGATTATATCCACGCAGGATTTGAATTCCCTGAACAAGCGTGCCGACCTGAGTATCATCTTTTCTGATATTCGCGGTTTCACCACCCTGTCCGAAAGGCTTGCCCCGGAGGACGTGGTTGCCTTTCTCAACCCCTATCTGGAAGCCATGTCCAAGGTGATCTACAAACACGGCGGCACGGTGGACAAATACGAAGGCGATGCGATTATTGCATTTTTCGGCGAGCCCGTCCCATATAAGGACCATGCCGCACGCGCGTTGCACGCATCCCTGGATATGCGAAGTGCCCTTGAGGAGCTCCGCGGGCAATGGAAAAAAGAGGGGCGCCCGAACGAGATCGACATGGGCATAGGCATCAACTCAGGCGAGGTGTTCGTGGGGCTGCTTGGCTCGGAACAGCGCATCAACTATACCGTCATAGGCGATAATGCCAACCTTGCCTCCCGCCTGCAGGACTTGACCAAGACGTATGCCTGGCCCATTCTGATCAGCGAGAGCACCTATCAACAGGTTAAGGATGAATTTGACGTGGAACTTGTCGACACCGTAGCAGTCAAAGGCAAGACCCAGGCCGTTAACGTATACAAGCTCATCGGGCGGAAGGGCGCACCAGAGTCAGAGCAGATCAAGCCCTGGCATAGCTAGCAGGCTCGAGCCTGGAAGTGAGGCGGCAGGTCATCCAATGATTTGCCGCCTTTTTTGATTGTGAAGTACTTGTGTGGAATTGTACAAAATCAGGTTTTATGATACATTTATGCATATATTTTACCGAGGCGAGGGCACATGAACGCTGAAAAAATACCGGATATTATCATCGGGCGTCTTCCCGTTTATCTGCGCGCATTGCAGCGCATGGCAGACAGCGGGCTGAAAACCACTTCTTCACAGGAATTGGGCGAGCATGTGGGCATCTCGGCCGCACAGATCCGCAAGGACATCTCGCAGTTTGGCGAGTTTGGCAAACAAGGCACCGGATACTCAATCGCCTACCTGCTCGATAAACTGCGCGAAATTTTGAAAGTGGACCGTATCTGGGATGTGGCGCTGGTCGGCGCCGGCGACATGGGTCATGCGCTTGCCAATTATCAGGGCTTCAAAGATCGCGGCTTTCGCATTGTGACCATCTTTGATAACAACAAGGAAAAGGTCGGTCAAAAGATCGGTGATTTCAGCATCGAAGATGCCGACAAGATGATCGAAAGGATCAAAGCCGGGGGCATAAAAATCGCCATGATCACCGCCCCAGCCGCCGCGGCACAAAGCATTGCCGAGAAACTTGTTCAGGCGGGCGTGAAGGCAATTCTCAACTATGCCCCCATCAGTTTAAATGTTCCCAATAACGTAAAAGTACAATATATCGACCCGTCCACCCACCTGCAAAGGATGACGTATTATTTGTAACCGCAGACCGAACGCGACTCGCCCGAAGCCATTCGCGGCGAGTTTTTTATTTGGAAAAAACCGCTTCGCTTCCCCGCCGATGCCTGTTCTTTTTTCAACGAACAGGAAAAAATCTGAGCCGGTTTCCGGTGCTCCAATCCAATGATGACCCCACTCCAATTCTTTCCAAAACTTGAAACTGAGCGTCTCCTGCTTCGTCCCTTAACAATGAACGATCTTGATTTCGTTTTCAGGCATTTCAGCGAACCTCTCGTCACGGAATTCCTGTTGGACGAAGCGCCCATTTCGGATATCGCCCAGGCACGGGAGATGATCGAGTCTTATCAGGAGTCTGAAACCAAATCCTGGAACCGTTGGGGTATCGTACTGAAAAACAATCATCAGATCATCGGCACATGCGGATACCACAAATGGAACAAACGCGATCTCCGCGCGGAGATCGGCTACGATTTGGGTCCTGAGTTTTGGGGAAAGGGAATTATGACGGAAGCGCTTCGTGCGGCACTTCAAAATGGGTTGGAGGGAATGGGATTAAATCGGATCGAAGCGATGGTCCATCCGCAGAATCAAGGTTCCCTGCACCTGTTACACAAACTGGGTTTTCAAAAGGAAGGCTTGCTGCGTGACTATCACCACTCAAATGGAAGTTTCCACAGCCACTATATCCTGTCCCTGCTGAAAAGGGATTGGAAATAAGAACACATCGAGACGCTGCCTCAGTTTAATAAAAACAGACGGCCCATTTAAGGATGGCCGTCTGTTCCCATACCGCTTGTTATTTATACCTGCGGCAAATTCCTGCGGATCACATTCAACATGCCAAAGCTTTTGACGGAGCCCTGCACCACACAGGTCAGCGGGTTATCCACAAGATATGCGGGGATGCCCAGTGATTTCGTCAGCAGTTTATCGATGCCGCGCAGCAATGCACCGCCGCCGCATAAGGCCACACCGCGGTCGATAATATCGGAGACCAGTTCAGGCGGGGTCTTTTCCAGCACCTTTCGCCCCGTTTCAACGATCTGTCGCAACGGCTCTTGAAGGGCCTCCACGATTTCGCCGGTGGTCAACGTGACCGGACGCGGTAAACCAGTGACCTGGTCCTGCCCCTGCACTTCCATGCTGTTTTCAATGTCCTGCGGGACAGCCGCGCCAATACGGATCTTCAATTGCTCCGCGGTCAACTGCCCGATGATCACACCATATTTACGGCGTACATAGTTAACAATGGCTTCATCCAAATCCAGGCCGCCCGCGCGCAGTGTGTCCGCGGCAACAATACCATACATGGCAATCACAGCGGCTTCCGTGCATCCGCCGCCCAGACAAATGATCATATTCCCAGACGGGGAATTGATCGGAAGGTCAATGCCGATTGCGGCAGCCAGCGGTTGTTGGATGAGGTACGCCTCGCGGCTTCCCGCCTCCATAATGGCCTCATACACCGCCCGACGCTCCACACTGGTCACCCCAAAGGGGACCGTGATCATTACACGCGGACGAAAAATACGCATCGAACCACTGACACGCTGCAGCAAATATGCCAGCAGGGTTTCGGTAATCTCGTAATCAGCGATGACCCCATGCCGGAGCGGACGCGCCACTTCAATTGTGTCCGGGACTTTCCCGTACATGTCACGCGCTTCCGCGCCAGCCGCCACCATCTTCTGATCTTCCACTTCGATGGCGACAATGGTCGGTTCCTCCAACAGCACCTGGGCGCTGTCAGCGAGACGGGTGAACATGGTTCCGAGGTCTACACCGAGGTCTTTCGAAAAGAATGCCACGCGGGTCTAATTCTCCGAAGGTGGCATGCGCATGCCACCCTTGTTGCGATAACGACGGACAGCATCCAGACGCAGGTTGGATTTGCGTAAAGCAGCTTCCATCGCCAGATAGGCATCGGTATCCGCAGGCAGTCCTTTTGCCAACACATCCTCCGCACGCTTGCGGGCGGCTTCTGCCCGGGATTCGTCGATCTCCTGCACATTCTCGGCTGCATCGGCAAGGACGGTAATGGTATCAGGTTGTACTTCCGCAATGCCGCCGGCAACGGTATAGAGTTCCTCCATGCCGCCCGTACGGACTTTGATGATTCCGTACTTCAAGGTGGTAAGGATGGGCGCATGTTTGGGCAGGATGCCCATCTCGCCATCCGCGCCGGGCAGGACAACCATATCCACATCCCCTGCGAATACAGTGCGGTCCTGGGAAACAATTTCACATCGAATGGTCATGAGTTCATTCCATGTCGTCATTTCGGGCTTCGCCCTTGTAACGACAATTTTAAGACTTCGCCAGTTTTTCCGCGCGTTCGCGGACGTCTTCAATGGTGCCAGCCATCATAAATGCCTGTTCCGGCAGATCGTCACATTTTCCGTCAAGGACCTCGCGGAAACCTCGGACGGTATCCTTAAGCGGAACATACCTGCCGGGGATGCCGGTGAAGCGCTCGGCAACATAGAAGGGCTGGGAAAAGAAACGCTCGATCTTGCGGGCGCGGGAAACGATCAATTTATCGTCTTCGGAAAGTTCGTCGATACCGAGGATGGCAATGATATCCTGCAAGTCCTTATAACGCTGAAGAACGCGCTGAACTTCGCGCGCGGTTCGGTAGTGTTCCTCTCCAACGATGTTGGGATCAAGAATTCGGGAGGTCGAACCAAGCGGGTCCACGGCGGGGTAAATGCCCTTTTCCACGATGGAGCGCTCGAGGGCAATGGTCGCATCGAGGTGGGTAAAGGTCGCAACAGGCGCGGGATCGGAGTAGTCATCCGCAGGGACGTACACTGCCTGCATGGAGGTGATGGAACCGGTACGGGTGGAGGTGATGCGCTCCTGCAACTCGCCCATTTCGGTGGCAAGGGTCGGCTGGTAGCCCACTGCAGAGGGCATACGCCCGAGCAGAGCGGACACCTCCGAACCGGACATCGAGAAGCGGAAGATGTTATCCACGAAGAGCAGAACGTCCTTGCCCTGATCGCGGAAGTATTCCGCCATCGAGAGCGCTGAAAGCGCCACACGCAGGCGCACGCCCGAGGGTTCATTCATCTGTCCGTAGACCATGACGGTGTCTTTCATAACGCCCGACTCGATCATTTCGCGATAGAGCTGGGTACCTTCGCGGGTACGCTCACCCACACCGGCAAACACGGAGTTGCCTTCGTGCTCGGTCGCCACGGAACGGATCAATTCCATAATAATCACGGTCTTGCCTGTGCCGGCGCCGCCGAAGATGCCCGTCTTGCCGCCTTTGGTGAACGGGGCGATCAAGTCAACCACCTTTACACCCGTCTCGAACACTTCCACCCGGGTGGATTGCTCGGAGAACGGAGGCGCCGGGCGGTGGATCGGATAACGGGTGGCGGCATTGACCTCACCCTTTTTATCGATCGGTTTGCCGAGCACGTTGAAAATACGTCCCAGAGTTGCGAGCCCGACAGGAACCGAAATAGGGGCGCCTGTTGCCCTGGCGGGAACACCGCGCTGCAGACCATCGGTTGAATCCATTGAAACAGTACGGACCCATCCATGTCCAAGGTGTTTCTGTACTTCCAGGATAAGCGGCTCTTTATCTGCGCGCTCCACCTCGATGGCTTCATAAATTCCAGGGATGCCGCCTGCGGGGAATTCAACATCCACCACACCGCCAAGAACTTGTACGACACGGCCGTTTGCATTTGCCATGATTTCCTCCAGTTATTTTGCGGCAAGCGCTTCCGCGCCGCCGACAATATCCAAAATATCGTTTGTGATCGCCTGCTGGCGAACCTTGTTATATGCCAGCTGCAAGGCGCCGACAAGTTCCTTGGCATTGTCGGTGGCATTACGCATGGCGATCATGCGCGCGGCATGTTCGCTGGCTTGTGATTCGAGAATCGCCTGATAGACCTGCAGGGCGGTGAAACGCGGGATGATCTCATCCAGAATCTCGCGCTGGTCGGGTTCATATTCATACGCGGCAGCGGGTCCATTTGCGGATTTGTGTTCATATTCCTCCACACGCCCCTCCCCGCCAAGTTCGAGCGGCAGAAGTTTCTTCACCGTGGCAACCTGACGTCCCATGTTGATGAAGTCGGTGTAAACGAGATAGACCTCATCCACATTGCCTTTGAGAAATTCATCCACGGCGAGGCGGCCAATTGCGGAAACGTCCACGAAGGTGGGTGCGGGGGGCAGATTGCTAAAATCTGCGATCACACGTTTACGGCGGCGGATAAGCAGGTCCCTGCCTTTTCTGCCAACGGCAATATAGTTAACCGGAGCAGGGTTCGGGTCAAAGCGCTGGGCCGTAAAACGGATCGCATTGGAATTGTATGCGCCTGCCAGTCCACGGTCACCGGTAACCACCACCACGAGGGTGTTGTTCACCGAATCGCGCGTTGCAAGCAGTGGATGCAGCGCATCCCGTCCGGGTTGTTCGGCAACGTGTTTCAAAACCTGCCACGCTTTTGTCGCATACGCGCGGGTCGCCGTAACCGCATTGATTGCCTTGCGGACCTTGCTGGCGCTGACCGTCTCCAGGGCGCGCGTGACCTGCGAAATATTCTTTACGCTCTTGATTCGGAGCCGCATTTCACGAGCGGAAGCCATAAGATTTTTCCTCTATTCCTTGATCAACCCTAAGCTGTCCAGCCCGCGCGGAAGCCATCCAGGGCTTTCGTCAAAGCGGCGCGATTATCATCGGTGATGGCTTTGCGGGTCAGAATATCCTTACCGATCTCGGGATGGGAAGTTGACATATAGCGCACCAGGTCCGCCTGCCATTGCGCCATTTTTTCAAGCGGCACCGCATCCGCATACCCGTTCGTGCCGGCATAAATGACAATGACCTGCTCCTCCATTTCCATGGGCTGGTATTGCGGCTGTTTGAGGATTTCCTGCATGCGCTGACCGCGGCCCAATTGCTGCTGCGTGGACTTATCCAGGTCGGATGCCATCAACGCGAACGCCGCCAACTCGCGGTATGCTGCCATGTCAAGGCGCAGACGCCCCGCCACCTGCTTCATCGCCTTGGTCTGGGCATCACCGCCCACACGCGAGACCGAGATACCCACATTCACCGCCGGGCGGATGCCCGCATTGAACAGGCTGCCTTCCAGGTAGATCTGACCGTCTGTAATTGAGATCACGTTCGTGGGAATATAGGCGGAAACGTCGCTGAGCAGGGTTTCAATGATCGGTAATGAAGTCAGTGAACCGCCCGTGCCTTTCACCTTGACCGCCCTGTGGCCCTCTCCGAGCGCCTTGGCGGCTTCTTCGGCTTCATGCGTGGAAAGCGGCCCTTCATACACTGTACCATTCACGGCATCTTTCACATCCGCAAGTTCGCCTTTGAAATCACTCTTCGTGATCACATAGCTGTTTGCAAGGCGGGCGGCACGTTCGAGCAGGCGGGAGTGCAGATAAAACACATCACCAGGGTAGGCCTCACGTCCGGGCGGACGGCGGAGCAGGAGCGAAACCTGACGGTACGCCCACGCATGCTTGGAAAGGTCATCATAGATGATCAACGCATCGCGCCCGGTCTCCATGAATTCCTCGCCGATGGCGCATCCCGCGTATGGAGCAATATACTGCAGGGTTGCAGATTCATCCGCAGCGGCAACCACGATGATGGTGTGATCCATCGCACCGCTCTTTTCGAGAATACCCACCGTGCGGGCAACGGCGGCCTTCTTCTGGCCGATGGCCACGTAAATACAGATCAAATCCTTGCCCTTTTGATTGATGATCGTATCGATCGCAATGGCGGTCTTGCCGGTCTGGCGGTCGCCGATGATCAACTGACGCTGACCGCGCCCAACAGGAATCATCGAGTCGATCGACTTGATGCCGGTCTGCACCGGCGTATCCACATCCTGACGCTCCACCACGCCCGGGGCAATGCGCTCGAGCGGACGGAAACCGGTTGTCGCAATGGGGCCCTTTCCGTCGATCGGCTCGCCCAACGCATTGACCACGCGTCCGATCATTGCATCCCCCACAGGCACGGAGGCTATGCGTCCGGTACCGCGCACGGTCATGCCTTCCACAATACCGTCGTACTCGCCCATCACGATCACACCGACGCTCTCTTTTTCAAGATTGAAGGCGGTGCCCATCACGCCATTGGAAAACTGCACAAGTTCCTGCGAACTTACATTGGCAAGTCCTTCCACGCGGGCGATCCCATCCCCCGCTTCCGTCACTGCGCCAAAATCGCTGACGCTTGGTTCGGGCTTAAAGCCTTCGATTTGTTTCTGCAGATCACCGGTGATCTGCTTGATCAGGTCTGACATTCAGTAGCCTCCGCCAAAATTCTTTTTACGTACAAGAACCCGGATAAGGGGCTTATCCGGGTATATGTGTTATTTTTCGCGTGCAACCATCTCAAAGTATACCTTCGTGAGCAGGGGTACAAGCGAGCCAATGATACCTGAAAGGCGAATGATTGTCTAGTTATGAACATTTTTTACCTTAAGAAATCATGTCTTCCGCCCCATCTGCGCTATGATTGCATGTGCAAGCGGCCATCCTTCGCCAAAGAGGAGAAAAATGCCTGAAGAAAAAAGCCGTATTAAGCGATATTGGAAGATCGCGGTGCTCGCCAATATAAAGGACGATACCCAGCCCAAGCCGGAAGGCGTCCCGCCGGACGCCTATGCCGATTTCGACCACATCGAAACCGTAGACTCGCTTCGCGCCGCGCTCGAAACGGATGGCCATAAAACAACTTTCATCCAGGCTGACAGAGACCTGCCCTATGCGCTCCGCACGGCAAAACCGGATATTTGTTTCAACATTGCCGAGGGCCTCGGCGGGGATGCGCGCGAGGCGCAGGTGCCTGCCCTGTTGGAAATGCTCCGCATTCCCTATACCGGTTCGCGTGTTTTAACAAACGGCATTTCTCTCGATAAAACCCTGACCAAACGCATCTGGCGCGACCGGCGCCTGCCCGTTGCGCCGTTCCAGGAATTCAGCGCCGCAGACGACTCCCTGCGCCCCGAATTGAAATTCCCGCTCTTTGTCAAGCCGGCCCGTGAAGGCACCGGCATGGGCGTGGACATGAAAGCCATCGTCAAGGACGAGAAGGAATTGCGCGAACGCGCTCAATACATCATCGATATTTACCAGCAGCCCGCCCTCGTGGAGACCTTCCTGCCGGGGCGAGAATTCACCGTCGGCATACTGGGGCGCGCCGATGCAAAGAAATTCTCCCGTCATCCCGAATGGTATGAAAAGGACGGCTTTCACCGCTTCCCCATTCTTGAACTGGACACCACCCGTACCGATGAGCCCTGGGTCTATACCAATGAAGCCAAATCCAAGGAGGTCGGCGCAGACGGCTCTCCCGGCTACTTCTGTCCCGCCGAGATCGAACCCGAACTGGAAAAGAAACTGAAACACCTCGCCTTGCGGGCGCACCTGATTCTCAACGCGCTGGATGTCTCCCGCACAGATATCCGCCTGGATGATGAAGGCAATCCGCGCCTGATCGAAATCAACACCCTGCCAGGGCTGACCCCCGATTACAGCGACCTGTGCCTGCAAGCCGCCGCCGAAGGCATACGCTATGAGGATTTGGTGCTGGAGATCCTTTATCTCGGCGCCAGCCGCTGGGGCATGCTCGCACCACGCGAGGATCTGCCAGAGACACCCAGGAAAAAATAAGAAAACAGGGTTATCTCACGACAACCCTGTCCATTTCGTAAAACGAACCCGTCCTACGAGATCGGCACCACGTTGGCAGCCTGCAGCCCTTTGGGACCTTCCTCCACGGAAAACTCCACCCTCTGTTCGGCTTCCAGCTTGCGGTAGCCGTCGGACTGAATGGCGCTGAAATGCACGAACACATCCTCGCCGCTCTCGCGTCCGATAAACCCGTACCCCTTGGTCGCATTAAACCACTTGACGGTTCCAACTAAACGTTCTGACATATTATATTTCTCCTGCTGAAAAAAATTTATGCCCGTCCACCTTCACGCTTTCAAAGGCGAATCGGGCACGCTGGGCGCAAGATTATCATGCCTGATAATGTGTGTCAAGATTTTAACATCCGCTTTCTCTTCATCTCCCGTGCCACCTCCACCGAAGCGTCATCGCCGCGCATCTCCAACTCGTGGACAATGCCCGCGTAGGACTCATCGTCGCGGTTTTGACTCAGTTTCGAAGCGGCCTCGAGGCCTGTCACGTCGATGGCAAATCCCGCCACGCCGTGCATCTCCTTCTCCACGAAATCCGTGGGCAGAGCTTCCATACTGTAGCCCGTGCCAACTTCGTGTTTCTTGACCAGTTTGCTGAGCAGGGCTCTGAGATCATCCCCCTCCAGCATGCGAACCTTGCCGTAGACATGGACGTTCATGTAATTCCAGGTCGGTACGTTGACGTGGTTGTACCACCTCGGCGAAATATACGTATGCGCGCCTTGAAAAATAAGCAGTACTTCCTGCTCGCCAAAACTCTTCCACTGCGGGTTCGCACGGGACATATGCCCCAATATCGTCAGCGACCCGTCCGCATTTTCAATCACTTCCGTCGGCAGGTGCGTCCCGATCAATTTCTCCCCGTCATGTGAAACGAGCACGGGGAAACCGTTCCCTTTCAGGAAATCGACAATTTTCGCATGATTTTCTTCGCGATAAAGTTTGGGGATGTACATAAATCAATTCTCCATGGTGGTTAGTACAAAAATCAATCGACCTCTACGGGTATAATCCCACCATTCTACTTCAGGAATAACAATGAAAAAATACCTTCTTTTTACCGTCTTCATCTCCGGCATGACCACCCTCGGCGCGGAACTCACCGCAGGTCGCCTGATTGGCAACGTCTTCGGCACCAGCAACCTCGTCTGGGCCAGCATTATCGGCCTCATCCTCATCTACCTGGCCTTCGGCTACTTCCTCGGCGGCAAATGGGCGGATAAAGACCCGACTCCGCTCGCCATGTACCGTATCCTCGCCTGGGCAGCCTTTACCATCGGGCTCGTGCCGTATGCCGCCGTACCAGTCCTCAGGTCCGCTGCGGATGCGTTCGAGGCCTTGAGTGTCGGCATCATGGCCGGCTCCTTCGTCGCCGTGCTCGTGCTCTTCATCGTTCCCATCACCCTGCTTGGCACCATCTCTCCCTACGCCATCCGCCTCTCCATGGACGACACCGCCAGGTCGGGGCAGATCTCCGGGCAGATCTACGCCATCTCCACGCTCGGCTCGTTCATCGGCACCTTCCTGCCCACGCTCATCTTTATCCCCACCATCGGCACGCGCCTGACCTTCGTATTGCTCGGCATGACTCTCTTGATCGTTGCACTGGTCGGGCTTGCCCGTTTTGCAAGCCGGCGTGAAATGCTCAAACTCATCTGGATGCCCATCCTGCTCGCGCTGATCGCGGTCCTGTTTTCCAGTTCCGCGCTTAAGCAAAATACCGGGCAGGTCTACGAAGCCGAGTCGGCCTACAACTACATTCAAGTGCAGGAGGTCAACGGCTATACGCTTCTGCGCCTCAACGATGGGCAGGGCGTGCATTCCATTTATCATCCCGACGTTTTGTATTTCAACGGTCCGTGGGAGCAATTTTTGGTCGGACCCTATTTCTACGCAGACCGCTCACCGGATGAAATAACCAGCATGGCAATCGTCGGTCTCGCTGCGGGTACGGCGGCGCGTCAGGCGACCGCTGTTTATGGCGATGACATCCAAATTGACGGGTTCGAGATCGACGGCAAAATTATCGAAGTTGGGCGAACATATTTCGATATGAACCTGCCAAACCTGAATGTCATTGTCGGCGACGGCAGGCTGGGCCTGGATCGCAGTCCGGTCACATATGATATCATCGCCATCGATGCGTATCGTCCGCCGTACATCCCCCCGCACATGACCACCCTCGAATTCTTCGAGATCTGCGCCTCGCACCTCGCCGACGACGGGGTGCTGACCCTCAACGTTGGCTCCACCCCCGGCGACCGCCGCCTCATCGATGGTCTCGCCACCACCATGGCCCAGCTCTTCCCCACCATCCACATCATGGACATCCCCGCCACGCTCAACACCATGATCTTCGCCACCAAACAGCCCACCACACGCGAAGCCTTCTCGGATAACATGATCCGCCTCGCGCAGGATTCCAGCCTCGACCCCGTGCTGGTGATAACGATGGCGTCCACCTTTACCCATCTCCAACCCGGCTACGAAACCACCACCGTCTTCACCGACGACCTCGCCCCCATCGAATGGATCGTCAATAACATGGTTGTCAACTTCGTCCTCGAGGGCGGCCTGGAGTTTTTACAGTAACGGCACATGTCATTGCGAGCCGCGCGTTTGCATTTTACGGCGACGTGTGCCACGAAGTGGTAAGCAATCCTCACATATTTTGAGATTGCCTCTTGAAGACTCGCAACGACATATTGATAAGAAATTAAGAAATTATGAAACCCACCCTTTCCCACCTCACCTCCCTGCTCACTCCCCTCGCATTGACCGGACTTGCCCTGCGTATCCTGCTCACACCGCTGTATTACACCGTGGAATACAGCATGCCCTACTTCCCCGCAGACGAATACGGCTTCACAAAGGAAGACCGCCTTCAATGGGCACCCTACGCCGTGGAATATCTGGTCAATGACGAAGAAATTTCCTACCTTGGCAGCCTGCAATTCGAGGACGGCAGTCCGCTGTACAACGAACGCGAACTCAGGCACATGGAGGATGTCAAGGACGTGGCGCGGGGCGCATTGCACATCTGGTATGTCACTCTTGCGCTTCTTGCCCTGTTCGCCGCTCTGGCATGGAAGGGGAACTGGCTTCCCGAATATCGCAACGGTCTGCGCCGCGGCGGCTGGTGGATGATCGGGCTGGCACTCGCGCTTGCCGCGATTGCGGGCACGGGCATCCTGCTTAATCCCGATATTTTCTGGTCCTTCTTTACCGCCTTCCACACCCTCTTCTTCGAAGGCGACTCCTGGCTCTTCTATTATTCGGACACCCTCATCCGTCTCTTCCCCATCCGCTTCTGGCAGGATGCGGTCCTTTGGGCGGCGGTCATCGCCCTGGGTGGCGGCTTGGGGCTGGCACTGGGAATAAAGAGACCGTGAACGACCCAATTAACCAACTTTGTGCTATAATCCGCGCCATGATGTTAAAGCAAATCCATTTCGCCAACAACAATAATAACGATAATGACGATCCCTGTATCGTTGGGCGAAGCCTTGCTGGTTGACAAAAATTGAAGTCAAACCAAATCGCCCGACGCGAATGCGAAGGGCGATTTATTTTATCTACATTCTTAACCACAAAGGACACAAAGGTGGGACGAGCGCTCGTAGTGAAGATTCTCCGATGATTTTCTTCGTGTCCCTTCGTGCCCTTCGTGGTAAATAGAATTCGGAGGCGCAAGTTATGTATAGAACTCATTTATGCGGAGAATTACGAGCCGGCCACGCGGGACAGACCATCACGCTCTCGGGCTGGGTGAATCGACGCCGCGATCACGGCGGGGTGGCTTTCTTTGACCTGCGTGACCGTGCAGGCATCGTCCAAATTACCATCAATCCCGACCTTCCCAAAGAAATGCTTGACCTTGTTGCAGATATCCGCAATGAATGGGTGTTACAGATCGAAGGCGTGGTGCAAAAGCGCCCGGAAGGGATGGCAAATCCCAAAATGACGACAGGCGAAATCGAGGTCATTGCTAAAAATGTGACGGTTCTCAACGCTTCGAAGACTCCGCCGTTCATGGTCAACACGGACAACGATCTGCCCGACGAGAACATGCGCCTCAAATACCGTTACATCGACCTGCGCCGCGAACGCCTGACGAAGAACATGGTGCTGCGCCACAAGGTCATCAAGTTCATGCGCGACTATCTTGATGAACAAGGCTTCATCGAAATCGAGACACCGATCATGTTCAAGGCGACTCCCGAAGGTGCACGCGACTACCTTGTGCCTTCCCGTATCTATCCGGGACAGTTCTACGCCCTGCCCCAATCACCCCAGCAATTGAAGCAGTTGCTCATGGTGGCAGGCATGGATAAGTACTTCCAGATCGCACGCTGTTTCCGCGACGAAGACCTGCGCGGCGACCGTCAGCCTGAGTTCACGCAGCTCGACCTTGAAATGTCCTATGTTCATCGCGATGATGTCTTGGGGCTGGTGGAAGACCTCTTCACCAAAATGATCCCCGCCGTTGCACCGCACAAGAAGTTGTATTCGACACCATGGCCCAAGTTCTCCTACAAAGAAGTTATGGAAAATTATGGCACCGACAAACCCGATCTGCGCTTCGGCATGGAGTTGGTCGACGTCAGCGAAGTTTTCGCCAAAAGTGAGTTCAAAGTGTTCCAGTCTGCTTTAGCGGCTGGCGGAGTCATCAAGTGCATCGTCGCGCCGAAATCTGCGGACATGTCTCGCAAAGAAATCGATGCGCTCACGGAAGTGGCGAAGTCTTTCGGGGCGAAGGGAATGCCCACGTTGGGCTTCACAGCCGAGGGTGTGAAAGGAAGCGCGGCAAAGTTTGTGACGCCGGAAGAAGCCGAAGCGTTGAAATCCAAAACGGGAGCAGGAGTCGGCGATCTGATCGTCTTCGCATCCGACGCGCGCGCGGTTGCCAACAAAGTTCTCGGCGGATTACGTCTTTGGTTCCGCGATACATTGGATCTGGCGGATAAGGACATGATGGCGTTTGCATGGGTTGTGGACTTCCCGTTCTTTGCGTGGAACGAGGAGGAACAGAAATGGGAATCGGAACATCACCCCTTCACCATGCCGAAAATGGACGACCTGCCCAAGTTCGAAACGGACCCGGGCGCGGTGATGTCCGATGCGTACGACATGGTTTGTAACGGATACGAAACCGCTTCAGGCTCGATCCGTATTCACCGCCGCGACATTCAGATGAAGATGTTCCAAATGCTCGGTTTGAGCGACGAGGAAATTCAGGCGAAGTTCGGTCACATGCTCGAGGCGTTCGAGTACGGCGCTCCCCCGCACGGCGGCATGGCGCCTGGCATTGACCGTTTGGTCATGCTGTTGGCGGACGAGCCCAACATCCGCGAAGTGATCGCCTTCCCCAAGAACCAGAACGGGCGCGATGTGATGGCGGATGCGCCGTCGGAAGTTGAACCGAAGCAGTTAAAAGAATTGCATATTAAGTTTGAATAACAAGTGCCATCGGTGGTTGAGTAGTGGCGCCACGCTGAACGGAGAGACAGCGAAGTCGAAGCGTGAGCGCCACGAATCGAAACCACAAATTTCAAGGAAACCTGTAATTTTATACTTGCCTTCCATTGTTGGTCTCGATACGGGCGGGACAAGCACCCGCCCTACTCGACCAACGGAGTGTTTATAAAATGACAAATATCATCGACACCAAAACAGTTCAACACATCGCTTACCTCGTCCGTCTCGGAATCTCCGAAGAGGAAGCACAAAAATTCAGCGGACAGTTCTCCTCCATCATTGACTACTTCAACATGCTCAACGAAGTGGACACGGAGAACGTCCCGCCTGCGTCGGACATTGCCAACGCCGAGAACGTGCTGCGCGAGGACGTGGTCAAACCATCCATGAGCCGCGAAGAATTTCTCAAGAACGCGCCGCAATCTGAGCGCGGATATGTCAAAGTGCCTACTGTTCTAGGCGACGAATAAATCTCACCGCGGAGACGCAGAGAGCGCAGAGTTTTTTGTTTGCTCCTCTCCGCGAACTCCACGCCTCTGCGGTAAAAAAAAAACTATGCAACTAACCAACCTCACCATCCGAGAAGCCCACGAACTTCTCACCACCAAAAAAATTTCATCCGTCGAGCTGACGCAAGCCATACTCGACCGCATCCACGAAGTGGATAAAAAGGTCAAGTCTTATGTCACGGTCACGGACGACCTTGCGCTGGAACAAGCAAAGCAAGCCGATGAGCGCATCGCCAAAGACGAGAACGTCACCCCGCTGACAGGCATCCCCTTCTCGATGAAGGATTGCATCTCCACGCGGGATGTCCGCACTACGTGTTCATCGAAAATCCTTGAGAACTACGTTCCGCAGTACAACGCCACCGTCACAAAAAAACTCGCGGACGCGGGCGCTGTTCTCGTCGGCAAGACCAACATGGACGAGTTCGGCATGGGCTCCTCCTGTGAAAACTCAGCGTTCTTCAACACCCACAACCCGTGGGATTTGGATCACGTCCCTGGCGGTTCGAGCGGAGGTTCTGCCGCGGCGATGTCGGCGAGTCTCGCCACGTTCACCATCGGTGAAGACACAGGCGGCTCCGTCCGCATGCCCGCGGGTTTTTGCAACGTCACAGGCATCAAGCCAACTTATGGACGTGTCTCACGCTATGGTCTTATTGCTCTCGTTTCTTCTTTTGACTCCATCGGACCCATGTCCCGCGATGCCTACGACTGCGCGACTGTCCTTGAACACATCGCAGGTCACGACCCACACGACAGCACCACCTACAACTCGCCCGTCCCGAATTACACCGCGAACATCAACAAGCCCGTCAAAGGGATGAAGCTCGGCATCCCGAAAGAATATTTCGTCGCAGGTATGGAAGCAGGTGTTGAGTCCGCGCTGCAAGAATCGATTTGTCAGTTTGAAAAACTCGGCATGGAGATTCACGAAGTCTCGCTCCCCCACACCAAGTACGGTCTGCCCGTTTATTATCTTTTGCTTTTTGCTGAAGCCAGCGCCAACCTCGCCCGCATGGACGGCACGCGTTTCGGTCTCTCTGTTTCGGATGGCGCGAAGGATGTCATCGACATCTATCTCAAGACCCGCCAGGAAGGATTCGGCGATGAGGTCAAGCGCAGGATCATGCTTGGCGCGTACGCCCTCTCAGCGGGATACTATGACGCGTATTATTTGAAGGCGCAAAAAGTGCGCACGCTTCTTCGTCGGGACTTTGAAACTGCTTTTGCCTCCGTGGACCTTCTCCTCGCCCCAACCTGTCCCACCACCGCCTTCAAACTCGGCGAAAAGACCAGTGATCCGCTCGAAATGTACCTCTCCGATATTTACGTTGTTGCGACAAATCCTGCGGGCGTCCCTGCCATTGCACTCCCCGCTGGCTTCTCCAACAACATGCCCGTCGGGATGCAACTCATCGGCAAGCATTTGGATGAGTCAACCCTATTCCAAGTCGCGCATGCCTACCAGCAAGTGACCGATTGGCATAAGCAGCAACCAAATTTATGAGCGTCACGATCATCAGTATCTTGTCGGGAATAACAGGCATGTTCGGGTGGGGACTGTATGATTTTCTGGGCGGCGTCTTCGCCAAACAGATCGGACCTTACAAATCGTTTTTTTGGTCACAGTTGGCTGGGTTGGCATCGATGCTTTTACTCGCCATTCTAATGATCCCCAGTATGGATGTCCCTTCAGGTGTGATGTTCTTGTTTTCCGTTGCGGCACTTCTTTACTCGGCTGGTTATTTGTTCTTCTTCAAAGGCTTTGAGATTGGCAACATGTCCATCGTTGCCGCCACCATGAACCTGTGGGCAGTGTTCACCATGCTGTTCGCCTTCACCTTCATGGGACAGCGCCTCTCCCCCAGCCAAACCATCGGCGTCCTGATGATCCTTGCAGGGGTGACGCTCGCATCCCTGAACTGGAGTGAGATCCAACAGCGCAGGTTTCAACTTTCTTCAGGGGTCAGGGAAGCCATGATGGGAGCCTTTTTCTTCGGCATTTACTGGAATGTCAGCGAGCTCATCGTCGAAGAGGTCGGATGGCTGGTCAGCACAGTATTGATCAAACTTGGTATCGTTGTTTTTATGCTCCTCTTTTCCATCTTTTCCAAACGCGGGATGGGGCTGGCAGGCACCACTACAAAAACCAGATCCGCCATCTTCATCATGGGTATGATTGAGGCAGGTGCGGTTGCCGTTGTCAATTATGGATTGACGATCGGAGATGCGATACTGATCACCCCCATCGCCTCCGCTTTGTCGATTGTGACCATTGTATTGGCGATCATTTTTCTTAAAGATAAAATCACCAAGCCACAAGGACTTGGAATTGCAACAGCAGTCGCTGGTATCGTCATTACAGGCTTCTAAATTGCCAGATTACATTGGATTTTCGTACACGTAAAAAATGTAATCCTGATACTTCGTGTCCACACCCAGATCGTGCAAGGCACGCAAAAGTTGAGCGCGATGATCGGTGGCATGATTGGCAACATGTAGAAGAACCTGCCAAACGATCAAGTCCTTGTCCTCTTCGGGATCGGTGATCGGCTTGGAAAATAATTGTTCGTCCTTTAAGGCAGCAAGATAAGCGCGGACTTTGTCCTCCACCTTATCCCAGTGAGCGCGGATGGCATCGCGGTCATCAGCAGTGACAATCTCAGGCAATGGATCGCCAGGTTGAGCGCCGCGCAACTCGCTGATCCACACATCCTCCGCATCGATGAGGTGGATAAGTTGCTCCCGAATTGACCCGCGCGAGTAATCCGCTTTCTGGGTGAACTGCTCAAAGGTCAATGATGTAATATGATCTAAGACCTTGCGGTTCTCGGCGAAGTGATAGTTATAAAAATGACGAAAGGCTTCTGCATTCATGGTAAGCACTCCTTTGGCTGAACTTGGAACATTATAGCACAGACGTTCTACAAAAACATGACTTGCCAGCAAACCATTCACGAACTGACCCAAACCATCATTTCTTCCAAAAGAACTGTACCTCTACGCGTCGGCATTGACGGCATCGACGCGGCAGGCAAGACCTCACTGGCAAATGAACTTGCGGATGAACTCAAAAATCTTGGACACCCCGTTCTACGCGCATCTATTGATGGATTCCATAACCCAAAGGAAATCCGCCGCCAACGTGGAAGCCTCTCGCCTGAAGGCTATTATTATGACTCGTTCAATTACAACTTGCTGACCACACACCTGCTTCAGCCGCTTGAACCGCAAGGGAATCGCCGAATTCGCCTGAGCGCCTTCGACTTCAAGACCGAGCAGGAAACCGCCGCAGAAGAACAGACCGCCACAAACGATCACATCCTTATTTTTGAAGGCGTGTTCTTATTCCGCCCTGAACTCATTCGTTATTGGGATGTGAAATTTTTCGTCGAGATCGGCTTTGAAACCAGTCTCAACCGCGCCCTTGAACGTGACCAGTATCTATTCGGGAGCAAGGGAGAGATCGAAAAACGCTATAACGAACGCTACATCCCTGGGCAAAAGATATACTTGGAAGCAGAACATCCGCAAGAAAAAGCAGATATTGTCATCGACAACAACGATTTTATGAACCCTGCCATTATTTCAAACTAATCAACTACGAGACTATTCAACTATGAAACTAACCTACGAACCCGTCATCGGACTTGAAATTCACGGCGAACTGCTCACGAACTCCAAAATGTTCTGCGGCTGTTCCGCAGATTATGGCTCCGCGCCGGAACCGAACACCAACATCTGCCCAACCTGCACGGGGTTGCCGGGTGCCATGCCCGTCGTCAACAAGAAGGCGACGGAACTTGCCGCGCTGGTCGGCCTCGCGTTGAACTGTTCCATCAACAAGCACAACACCTTTGCGCGCAAAAATTATTATTACCCCGACCTGCCCAAGGGCTATCAAATCTCGCAATACGAATTGCCGATTGCAGAAAAAGGCTGGCTCGAAGTCAATGCCGATGGTGAGAGTCAACTCAAAGTGAGAGTGAGGCGGGTTCACATCGAAGAAGATACAGCGAAATTGAGCCACGAAAAAAATTATGCGTTGGTCGATTTCAATCGCGCAGGCGTCCCCCTGCTTGAGATCGTTTCCGAGCCTGATATGCGGGCAGTCGAAGCCGCGCTCGATTACGCCACGAAGGTCCGCGCCATTTTGCGTTACCTCGGCGTGAACTCGGGCGACATGGAAAAAGGCGTGCTGCGTTTCGAGGCGAACATTTCTGTGCGCCCCATTGGCAGTGATGAATTTAGAACGAGAACCGAAATAAAAAATCTCAACAGTTTCCGCGCGCTCGTCCGCGCTTCGCAATATGAGATCGAACGCCAGATTCAAATTTACGAATCGGGCGGCACGGTCGTGCAGGAAACTCTCGGCTGGGACGATGTTCGGGGCGTGACGACCAGCCAACGGTCGAAGGAAGAGGCGCACGATTATCGCTACTTCCCCGAGCCCGACCTTCCTCCCCTTCAATTATCGGATGCATGGATCGAGTCGATTCGGACTCGACTGCCTGAACTGCCCGAAGCAAAGACCGCCCGCTTCATTTCAGAATTTGGCTTGACTCCGTCCGAGGCACGTTTTCTCACCTCTGACCTTGCTCTCGCGGACTACTTCGAGAGCGTGGTTGCGAAATCGAAAAGCCCTGCGAAAACAATCCACTCGTGGATCGCGGGTGAGTTCATGCGTTACCTGAACGACTCAGGTTTGAGCATTGACGATGTGACCCTCGCCCCCGAAACGCTCGCCAAACTGATCGACATGGTGACCGACAAGACCATCGGCGCCAGCGCAGGCAAGACCGTGCTGACCGAACTCTTCAACGCGAAGCGCGGCGGCGACCCGGCGCAGATCGTCAAGGAAAAAAATCTATTGCAGTTGACCGACGTCAACGCCATTCAAGAGATCGTGACGAAGATCTTGAACGACAACCCCAAAGAAGTGGACGAGTACAACGCAGGCAAAGAGACCTTGTTCCAGTGGCTTATGGGGCAGGTTGCACGAGCAACGAAAGGCAAAGCCGACCCGAACGTGGCGAAGGAGTTGATGGTGAAAGGGTTGGAGGAGAGGAAGAAGTAACCGCTCAATTCATGTCACCCTGAGCCAAAGCCCCGAAGAACCGCATGGACTCTCGCGCATCGGGAGAACGGACCGACGCATTGCGAGGTTGAATCATATTTTGAGGTGGATGGATAAGTATTTGAAGTAGGGAAAGATTAGGTGACAGTCATCTTGGAGATGACTGTCACCTTTTGTAAGCCAACACAAACGTGGCGAAGGAGTTGATGGATAAAGGATAGGAAGAGCAGAAGAAGTGTTTTTTCAAACAAATCTAAAGATTTATTTTTATCATAAGGAAATAAGGGTCTTATGCAAATTATCTATTTTGTTTCAAGATATCAGAAGCCCTATTTATTTCACGGTCAAAATAATCCAATCGATTTTCAATTTCCAATATTTCATATCTGTATTTTTTTATAGATTTACGAATTAACCAAAAATAAATTAGAGAAAAAATAATACCACTACCTACTACAATATATCCAGTATTGATTTTCGCACTATCACTAATAATAGCGTAGCATAGTACAGCAGCAGAACCAACAACAAATCCTATTAGTCCTATCCCGAAATACAAAGGCTTATTATCTCGGTTACCAAATTCTGTAATTTTTTTACGAGTTTCTGCAAGGTAAAGAACAGCTTCCTTCTCCATGAACTTTTTAGCATCTTGAGTTTCTTCTGAAGAAATAAGTTTGCCATGAAGTAATTTCTTGACTTCTTCTTGTCCGGCAATCAATATCTTTCGGTCTTCTTCTAGTTTTTTAACCGCCTTTTCGGTAGGATTCTTAATCTTTAATAGAAAAAAAGAAGAGACAAAAGATAGTAGCGCCGTGAAGGCTATAAGTATTAATTCAGGCGAACTTGGAAATATGCCCATAGGAAAATAATTTTACACTATACTTGTACAACAATTCTATACAAAACTAAGGGATTGTCATCTGCTATAATTAAAAAAATTATCTATTAAAGGAACTTTCTCTCATGGCTGAACACGTCAGCGTTTCAAAAATTTCAAACCATATCGGGCAGGACGTCATCCTCAAGGGCTGGGTCTACAACCGCACGGACAAAGGCAAGCTGTGCTTTTTGCTCGTCCGCGACGGTTCGGGCTTTGTGCAGTGCGTCGCCTTCAAAGGTGACCTGGAGTCCGAACTCTTCGAGACCATCTCCAAACTGCCGCAAGAATCGTCCGTGATTATCACGGGCGCGGTGCGTGAAGATAAGCGCGCGCCCGGCATCCCCGGCGGCTACGAAGTCGGCATCAAGGATTTGCAGGTTGTCCAAGCCGCGGATATTGATTATCCGATGGCGCTCAAAGACCACGGTCCCGATTTTGCGCTCGACCATCGTCACCTGTGGATTCGGATGCAAAGCCAATGGGCGATTTTGAAAGTACGCGTGCGCGTCATGTCCGCGGTGCGCGAGTATTTGGACGGTCACGGCTTCTTCAACCTCGACACCCCCATCCTGACCCCCGCCGCCGCCGAAGGGACAACCACCCTCTTCGAAACCGAATATTTCGACGAAGGTTCTGCTTTCCTCGCGCAGACGGGTCAACTTTACAACGAAGCCAATATCTTCGCGTTTGGAAAAGTCTACTGTTTCGGTCCCACCTTCCGCGCGGAGAAGTCCAAGACGCGCCGCCACCTGACCGAGTTCTGGATGCTCGAACCCGAAATTGCTTTCTGCGACCTGGACGGGCTGATGGAAGTGGAAGAAGGACTCATCACCTACATCGTCCAAACCGTGCTGAAGGACTGTGCCACCGAGTTGAAATTCCTCGAGCGCGATGTGACCAAATTGGAGAATGTCGCCGGCCCCTTCCCGCGCATGTCGTATGACGATGCGGTAAAACACCTGATCGAACTCTACGAAAAAGAGGCCGACCCCGAACGCAAGGAACTGCTCAAATTCGAATGGGGCATGGACTTCGGCGCTCCGCACGAGGCCGAGCTGACGAAACTGCACGACAAGCCTGTTTTCGTGTACGGCTATCCATCTGCGGTGAAGGCTTTCTACATGGAGCCCTGGCCGGATCGCCCCGAAGTCTGCAAGTCTGTGGATCTGCTTGCGCCGGAAGGCTACGGCGAGATCTGCGGCGGCTCCGAGCGCATTTCCGACCATGATGCCCTGCTGGCGAGAATCAAAAAAGAGGGTCTGCCAGAGGAAGCCTTCAAATGGTATTTGGAACTGCGGAAATTCGGCTCGGTCCCTCACTCGGGGTTCGGCATGGGCGTGGAACGGGTCACGGCGTGGCTGTGCGGCATCGAGCACATCCGCGAGGCAATTCCCTTTCCAAGGACGATCAAGAGGGTGTATCCATAACAGGAAACAGGATCAGGCACCAGTACAGAAAGAGGCGTAAAAAAACCGCGACGGAAATCCGTCGCGGTTTTTTTCATCAGGGTGATTTTCTGAAAACGACAACCAAGCAAGGGTAGCATAAATCTTTCAGAAAATCAATGGCTTTATTAATAGTGATATTTAATTTTTGTCTACCATTGCACCAACCTTTATGGTATAAAAAATGCATCCCTGCTGTGCGCGTGATATTGCCTTCACGTTTTGAGCCAACACCTTTTAAAAGGTCTCTTATTTTGAAGAAATAACGCGATAGGCCCGAGCCAAGGCGGCGTTTCCCAATACGAGACCACCTGCGCAAGCAGGTTCAAAACCCAGCAGTACACGGCATAAGCGGGGTCTCGCCAACACGGACGGAATGTTCCATGAACATTCCGTCCTTCCATTAACTCTGGTGTACCGCGATCGCGGCGCACAACCCGGATTCAAATGCGCCCTGGATCCAGGCGTGAGAAAGCGAGGCATGCTCACCTGCAAAATGGATGCGCCCCTCCGGCCTGACAATTTCATCGTGGAGCAGCGTCTGCTGGCCCGGGTCGAAAAGGGCGAACGCGCCCCCCGCAAATGGATCATCGTGCCACATATGCGAGGCGCCCGCTTCAAACTCCGCGACGATCTGGGGATGGATCTCTGCGACATTTTCCAGCGCCTGTTCGATCCGCTCGTGCGGCGGAAGCGAGCCCCAGCGCTGGGCGTCCTCAGACCAGGTGTAGCTGGCAAGCAGAATTCCACGGCCGGTTTCCTGACCATAATTCGTATAAAACAGGTTGCGGATGGCAAGGTCTGTGACCGTGCCGCCGCCGAAAATGCCTTCGTCCGTCTCCCAGAATCGGCGGCGCGTCTGGAAGAATATTTTGGCGGAGGCATCATAATGCAGCTGGCGGATGGCGCGCTGTTTGGCGCGCGAGAACGGTTTGAGCACTTCAATATGGCGCAGGACCGGGAACGGCACCGTGATGATCGCATAATCCGCGCGCATCTCAAAGCGGCCGGAGGCGGTCCGGTAATGGATGACAGCCTCCTCGGGAGTCTGATCGATGGCAACCATCCTTGCGCCGTATCGGATATGCGGGGATAGCGCGGGCAAAAACGCATGGGACAGGTTATCCATCCCGCCGGCAATCTGGCACATGTTCGTGTAATAATTGCCGCCGTCCTCGCGGAACAATTCAAGGAAGGACGAGTTCATGACCGCCTCCTGATTGTTCAACAGCCCGAACATCTCGATCATTCCTTCAGACCAGCGATTCAGTTCGAGGAATTCGCGCACGGAATACTGGTCGTATTCCGCATAGATCTGTTCCCAGCCCGCCTCGCCCTCCTTCTCCACCTTTTCCACCAACGGTCGGATGGCCTGCTCCCAATAGTCGCCTGAGATCTTCCCCTTTTCCGTGGCGGATGTATCAAATCCAAGCGCTTCCGGGTTCGCCTGTACTTCCGCCATGCGGCGTTTGATCCCGCCTATGAACACATAAGCCTGGGGATTTCCCATCACGAAATCGATGGTCTTCAATCCGAATTTTTCGATATACGCCATCGCCAATTCGTGCGAGCGGGGAATCCGCATGGCACCGGCCTCCCCGTATAACCCCTGTGCAAAGGGTTCGCGCAGGGTGTAGATCCTGCCTCCAATGCGGTGCTGCGCCTCGAGGATGTGCACTTCATGCCCGGCCTGTAACAGCTCATAGCCCGCGGAGAGGCCGGCCAGCCCGGCGCCAACAATCACCACTTTTTTCGGCTTTTCAGATTTATAGCTCTTTGCTATCCCGCGCCTGACAACGTCAACATATTCTTTTAAGGTATGTTCTGATTTCATGCCGCCTCCAATAAATATTTGCGCTCATCTTAGCAACAAGCCACATAAATTGCAATCACCAATTTGGCACTTGACGTACTTGCCGCCAGCGGGTAAAATCGCCGCCATTGTATAGACGGGGCGACATGACAATTAAATAACGGAGATATAGCGGCTGGGTCTTTGATGTCACTGCGAGCGAACGTTGCGAAGCAGTCCCCGTATAACAGGAGAATTGCTTTGGGCTTGCGCCCTTGCAATGACAGAAAGATCACGAGGTGGAGGTTCTCCCGTGCGAACGGGACGCTAATCCCTCACCCATCCTCCCCCAAAGGGAGAGGGGTGAAGCGGAAAAAATCGGATAGATCAGCGGATGCCTCTGGAGCCAGATTCACTGGCTTCCTTCTCCCTTCCAAAGCAAGCGGATTTGGGCAAAGGAGTTTAAAAAAACTCTATTGCCCGGCACCGAAAACCATGCGGCGACGTGTGGGACAAGGTGGCCGCAGTGAACAGGCCGATTGAATCAATCGCATGAGCCGATTGCCTGCAGCGTTTGGAAGGGCGTTTCTTTTTCATACCAGCGTGCATTGAAACAGGTATGCCCAGGCATATCTGTTTTTTATTTCCCCTTCCAGAATCAAAAGGAACGAAAATGAGCAAGAAACGGGTCGCGCGTGGACAAATCACAAAATACAATCTCCGCAACCAAAAGGAGATTGATATGGAAAACAAACTAGAACCCTCACAACATTATAGATTGATCGAACAGGCCATTCAGTACATCGAAGCCAATGCACAGCGCCAGCCGGAACTGGAAGAGATCGCCTCCGCGGTCGGTGTGAGCGGATATCACTTCCAGCGCATGTTCACACAATGGGCAGGTATCAGCCCCAAGCGCTTCCTGCAATTCCTGACCAAGGAACACGCAAAGGAACTGCTCAACCATTCTGAAAACCTGCTCGAGACCACGCATCAAGTCGGACTTTCGAGCCTGGGACGCCTGCACGATCTATTCGTCAACACGGAGGCAGTGACACCGGGTGAGTACAAATCCCGCGGCGCCGGGCTGACCATCCGGTATGGCGTGCATCCCACCCCTTTCGGCAAATGCCTGATCGCCACCACTGAACGGGGCATCAATCACCTGGGTTTCGTGGACAGGAGCGAAGGCAAAGCCATCGACAATCTGGTTGCGGATTGGGAACAGGCGAACATGGTCGAAGATTACAAATCCACCGCCCCGCTCGTCACCCGCATCTTTTCGGACCCCAGGCCTGATTCAGCGCTCAGCCTTCATCTACGCGGGACGAATTTCCAGATCAAGGTCTGGGAGGCGTTGCTCAACATCCCCACGGGCGCAGTGACCACCTACGAGCAAATCGCTGCGCAAATCGGAAAACCGCTGGCAGTGCGCGCCGTCGGCACCGCTGTTGGACACAACCCGATCGCCTATCTGATCCCATGTCACCGCGTGATACGAAAGAACGGCGACTTCGGAAATTATCTATATGGGTCAGCACGGAAGAAGGCGATTCTGGCCAGGGAACTTGGTGTGTGAGATAAAAATGCCGGTCACGGCCGCAGCGTAACCGGCAAAAGAAAAAGGAAATGAATGAAAACTAAAATCTGGATTGCACTACTGGCGCTCTACATTGTTTGGGGTTCGACCTACCTGGGAATCAAGGTTGCCATTGAAACCATCCCGCCGTTCTTTCATGCGGGGATTCGGTTTCTCATCTCGGGCATGATTTTGGTGATTTGGCAGCGTTCTTCAGGTATTCAAATGCCTACACGCAGCCAGTGGATTTCCACTGCCATCATCGGCAATCTGCTCCTGCTTGGCGGCAATGGGTTGGTCTCCTGGGCAGAACAATTCATCCCCTCCGGAATTGCGGCACTGGTCATTAGTTCTGTACCGATATTCCTCGTGATCGGGGAAGCCCTTCGCCCGGGCGGTGTGAAGCCGAACTGGCAAGCCATTCTGGGCATCCTGATCGGCTTTGCAGGCATCTACGTGCTGGTCGGTCCGTCAAAGGACACGGACGGCATGGTACTTAACGTCTTTGGCGTGGTCGCCCTGCTCTCCGCCTGCGTGTTATGGACATTTGGCTCCATTTACAGCAAAAACGCCGACCTGCCAAAGTCCGTCTTAATGTCCACGGGCGCGCAGATGCTGATGGGCAGTGTTGGCTTGTTCATCGTTTCAGGTTTGACGGGCGAATTGAGCGGTTGGGATGTAACTGCCGTGTCGGCACGCTCGATCTACGGGGTGCTATACCTGATCTTCATCGGTTCGTTGATCGGTTTCGTTTCATACGGCTGGCTGTTGCAGAATGCACCGATCTCGCTGGTGGCAACATACGCCTATGTCAACCCGATCGTGGCGGTACTGCTCGGCAATTGGTTTGGAAATGAACCGCTCGAGCCGCGCATCTGGCTGGCGACAGCGATCATCATCGGGTCGGTCATGTTCATTAATAGCAGAAGCAAGCCTCGGGTCCGAAAAGAGGCGGAGGAGGTTGTCCATGGAGAGTGACCAGCAATTAATTGTCAGATAAATCGTCGAAAACAATAATCCAAAAGGAGAAAAAACGATGGACGGTAAAGAATTAATCAAGCGGGTGAAGGAAGACAATGTCAAGTTCCTATCACTGCAATTTACGGATGTGATGGGCTCGGTAAAAAGCGTGGACATGCCGATCCGCCACCTTGAAGGTGTGCTGGAGGACGGCGCGTGGTTCGACGGTTCATCCGTGGAAGGGTTTGCGCGCATTCAGGAAAGCGACATGCGCTTGAAGATCGACGTTGATACCTATGCAGTACTGCCGTGGTCTTCGCCTGAATCCCGCCGCGCGCGCGTGTTTTGCGACATCTTTATGCCAGATGGGAAACCTTTCGAGGGCGACCCGCGCGGCACGCTAAAACGCATGTTGAAAAAGATCGCCGACCGCGGCTGGAAGTTCAACATTGGTCCTGAGCCCGAGTTCTTCCTATTCAAGGGAGCGAACGGACACGGCATTCATCCTGTCCCCCACGATACGGGCGGCTACTTTGATTTTTCATCCTTCGATGAAGCGGTTGTCGTCCGCACCGCGCTGATGGATGCGCTTGACAGCATGGGACTGGACGTGGAAGTGGGTCACCATGAAGTTGCATTGGGACAGCATGAAATTGACTTCCGCTACGCGGACGCGCTCAAAGCTGCCGACAATGTGTTGACCCTTAAGTACACCGTGAAGGCCATCGCCGCCCAGCATGGATTGGTCGCCTCTTTTATGCCGAAGCCTGTGTACGGCATCAATGGTTCCGGTATGCACTGTCACCAGTCTCTCTTTGACATAAAGTCGGGCGAAAATCTTTTCTTCGATGCAAAGGACGAAGCCAAGCTTTCCAAACTGGCGTACTCCTTCATTGCAGGACAGCTGGAACATGCCCGTGCGCTCGCTGCGGTGGTCGCTCCAACCGTAAACTCATACAAGCGCCTGGTGCCCGGCTATGAAGCACCTGTGTATATCGGCTGGGCACAGCAGAACCGTTCGGCATTGATCCGCATTCCGCGCTACACAGAGGGACGTGACAAATCCGTCCGGGCCGAACTGCGCTTCCCCGATCCATCATCAAACCCGTATCTGGCATTCACCGTGATGCTCGCCGCTGCGCTTGACGGCATTGACCGCAATCTCATCGCTCCAAAAGCGCTTAACAACATCAACCTGTACCATCTGGACAAGGAGGAGCGCGCCAAACTCGGCGTGACCGAACTGCCCGGCTCACTGGGACAGGCGTTGGCGGAGTTGGAAAAGGACGAAGTCTTGAAGGCGGCGATGGAGCCCACCACGTACGAAGCGTATATGCGCGCGAAATTGGAGGAATGGGATGAGTACCGCCTGCGCGTGTCGGATTATGAGATCGAACGTTACTTGGAAACAGCATAACAACGATTAGCTTTTAGCGATAAGCAAGTAGGAGAAGCATCCAGAGTCAATGGCTCTGGATGCTTCTCTTCGTTTGTTGCGGGGGGAGGCTGCACCGACATCCTGCGATATAATTTGAACAAGGTACCAAGTGAATGACCTCCGCATCCCTGATTGACACCCTGAAGAGTTATATCCCCGACATTTTACAGAGCCGTATTTTAAGCAACCCAACTCCGCCCAATAAACCTTTTGCGGAAAATTATTCAACGGCAGTTCTATTCGTGGATATTTCAGGCTTCACCGCGCTGACAGAACAATTCGCGGCAAAGGGACCCTCCGGCGCGGAGGATATTTCCGCGGTATTGAATGATTTTTACGGGCAGTGGATCAAGATCATCAAGGCCTATGGCGGGGATATCATCAAGTTTGCCGGGGACGGGCTGCTGGTTATCTGGCAAAACGACAATCTGGAAGAAGCCACCCTACACGCGGCCCAAACCGCGCTGGAAGCACGCAAAAAGCTGGAGAATTTCCGCGCCGGAGACCGTACCCTCTCCACAAGAATCGCGATCTGCGCCGGGCAGGTCGATTTGACGGGGCTTGGCGGGGTGTTCAACCGCTGGGAGGTTGTCATCACGGGGGATGCCATTGACCAAGTGGCCAGGGCGCAACTATCGCTTGAACCCGGGCAGATCATTACCTCTCCGCAGGCATGGGAAAAGCTCAAGGAGCATGCATGGGGAGGTCATGTCCAGGATGGGCATGTCTTGCTGGACGGGATCAGCACAAAGGTCGCAGGGGAGGCGGAACGCGTCTTTGACCTGCAGGAAAACAGCATCCCGGCATTAAGATCCTACATCCCCGGCGCGATCGCAAAACGCATTGACGCGGGACAGTCCGACTGGCTGGCAGAACTACGGCGTGTCACCAGCCTTTTTATCAACATTCCCGAAATGACCCACGGGACGGATACAGATACCGCGCAAAGAATATCGGAAATATTACAAAGTGTCATTTACCGGTACGAAGGCAGCGTGAACAAGATCGCAGTGGACGAAAAGGGCGTATCCCTTTTGGCGGCATTCGGCCTGCCCCCCTTTTCCCACGAAGACGACCCGTTGCGCGGCGTGCTCGCCGCACAGGACATCCACACCGCGATCATGGAACTCGGCTTGAGTTCCTACATCGGCGTCACCAGCGGACGAATCTTTTGCGGCGTGATCGGAAACACGACCCGCAGGGAATATACGATCAACGGCGATTCGGTAAATTTGGCGGCGCGGCTAATGCACGCGCTTACCGCGGGGATGAATGCGCCGGATGGAAGTGAAGTGCCTATTTTATGCGACTCAAGCACACACGAAAGTACAAAAAATCGTGTGGACTTCATTACCCTGCCACCGATCAGCGTGCGCGGAAAATCACACCCCGTACCTGTTTTTGTACCGCAGGCGCGCCACGCAAAAGACATGGGCCAGATCGCATTGACGGATATGATCGGGCGGGAGAACGAACGCTTTGCGCTGGCGGAGGCCCTGCGCGCGCTAGTCACAAAAGAAAGCAGGCTTGTCGTCATTGAAGGCGAGGCGGGGCTTGGAAAGTCACGGCTGGTGGAGGAACTGCTTCGCCAGGCGGATGCGATGAATGTAAACGTCCTGCTGGGGCTTGCCGAAGCCATCGAACAAAGCACGCCCTACCATGTATGGAATAATATTGCTGGAAAAATATTCAACCTCGATGAAAAGGAAAGCGTGACGGAACAAAAGCTCTTCTTCGAGAAAATGATCGAGGACGATGAAGACCTAAAGGAACGCGCTCCCCTGCTCAGTGCGGTTTTGCCCTTTATGATCCCTGACAATGAAAGCACCAGGAATGTGATCGGCGATGCACGCGCCAGCGCAATGCACAAGCTGATCATAGAGAGGCTTGAGAAGGTTGCCGGCACATCTCCCATTGTTTTGGTGATCGAGGATGTGCACTGGCTGGATTCGGGTTCATGGGCATTGTTGAGTCTTGCAGCACGACGCGTCCATCCGTTACTCATCATCATTACGATGCGCCCGTTGGGAAATGCCGCGCCGATTGAATTTGTGCAAATACGCGAAATGCCATCCACGCGCCTCCTTCCGCTGGCACCGCTCGGTAATATACACATTGAAACACTGTTATGCCAGCGCCTGGAAGTAAAGATGTTGCCCGATGAACTCGTATCCTTCATCCGCGACAAGGCGGAGGGTCATCCCTTTTACAGCGAAGAACTCGCCTACGCATTACGGGACAGCGGTTTTATCGAAATAAAAAACAACCAATGCACTATCACGCCCAGGGCCGGGAAATTGGATGATCTGAACCTGCCCGGCTCGCTGGAGGGGGTCATCACCAGCCGCATAGACAGGATGCCGCCCCCGCATCAACTCACGCTGAAAGTTGCATCTGTCATCGGTCGCGTGTTTGCCCTCCAGGAATTATCTGCGATCTATCCGATTAAATCGGAAGTGACCCACCTGCCTGAATATCTCTCCCATCTCGAGAGACAGGAGCTGACCATCCTGGACACTCCCGACCCTCAAACCTCCTATTTATTCAAGCACATCATCACCCAGGAAGTGGCATACAACCTGCTGCTCTTCTCGCAGAGACGCTCCCTGCACCGCGCCATCGCAGAATGGTACGAGGGTTCATTCGTGCGCGATATCGTCACCTACTATCCTGTGCTTGCCCATCATTGGAAACAGGCGGATGTGCCTCAAAAAGCAATCGAGTATCTTGAAAAAGCGGGTGAGATGGCTTTTCGAAACGGCGCATATCGTGAAGCCATCCAATTCTTCTCGCAGGCATTGGAAAAAGCGAAGACTGCCGGAGATGCCAATCTGTCTCTCGTTAAACAGGCATACTGGTTGAGGTCCATAGGTGAAGCGCAGATGGGCCTCGGCGAGATGGACTCCGCACGCGGCTCCTTCCGCAAAGCCACCCTGCTTCTCAACCATCCCGGTCCAACGACAACCACCGGGATCATCTTTGGCGTACTGTGGCAGTGGCTCATCCAAAGCCTGCACCGCCGTTTCCCCGGATTTTTTATCGGGCGGTTGAAAAGGAAGGACAAGGAACTCCAGGAGGCCGCGCAGACCTTTACCCATCTCGGCTATGTTAATTACATCAAACTGGAAACTCTGCCAATGCTGTATCACGTGCTGCGGAGTTTAAACATTTCCGAGGATGGTGGCAGCATGTCTCCTGCGAGGGTATGGGCATTGGGGACCACAAGCGCGATCCTGGGGTTTATCCCCTACCATTCGCTGGCTAAGCAGTATGCCGAGAAGGCATTACATGCTTCGGCGCAGGTCGACAATCCACGCTCGCAAATGTGGACACATCTTGCAGTGGGCACATACAAACTCGGTGTGGCGGAGTGGGAAGCATCACGTACGTCCCTGCTAAAAGCGAAGGAACTTGCGTTAAGCACATCCGACAGACAGATCGAGGGCAATGCCGAAGTCGTGCTGGCAGGCATGGAATATTATCGCGGCGGCGATTTTGAACTAAGCCAGAGGTATTACGACAACCTGCTGGTCCAAACAAAACAATCTGGAAATCATCTGCACCTGACCTGGTTAACGTACGGGTTTTCCTTCCTGCACATCGTCCGCGGGGAATTCGAGCAGGCCCTTGAGAACGTCAAGGACGGCGAGAGTCTCGATCCCACCCCGATCAACCTTGTCCATTTGAACTGTATCCGAGGGATTGCCAACTGGCGGCTGGGCAGGGAGGCTGAAGCGATCAGTCATTTTTCAAATGCCTGGCAGATCGGGCAGTCCCTGCCTCCACAGGTCTATTCGCTGTTGATGGCGTACCGCACCATGGCGCAGGTGGTGTCTGAAATCCACGAGCAGGGAAAGACATTTGATGTTCGCGGTTTGCGCACAAACAGTGAAATCAGGAAGTCATTCAAAACGATCATCAAACTACTTAAGAAATACAGACCCGCCTTCCTGATTGGAGAACCCGCGCTGCTCTACTACCAGGGCGCGCAGGCATGGATGGATAAGAGACATACCATAGCCTTCAAACACTGGCATTCCAGTGCAGAAGCCGCGCGTCGTCTTTCCATGCCCTGGGACGAAGCCAATGCCCTGCGCGAGATCGGCAAACACTCTGAGGGCGAAATCCGCAGGGAATACCTGCAAAAAGCGCTTGACTTGTTCACATCGTCGCGGGCACAATATGACATGCTGAATACAAAAAAGCTGTTGGAGGAATATAAAAAGGCTTCCGAATGATCACTCGGGAGCCTTTTTATCACTTGTGCTCAATGGATCGTGCCGCGTGCAAGCTCCATGATCTCATCCTTATCCTCGTACACACGTACCAGTTTTCCGTCCTGCATTTGCAGGACGCGGTCCACGAACTGGCACATCCGCAGGTCATGCGTCACAACAATGCCTGCGCGCCCATTCTCGTGGATAAGGTTGGCAAAGGTTTCCACCACCTGAAAGGCACGTTCGGTATCGAGGGATGCGGTCGGCTCATCTGCCAGCACCACGGCCGGACTATGGATCAGCGCACGCGCAATCGCCACACGCTGTTGCTGTCCGCCGGACATTTGCGCAGGCAGGTTATGCAGCCTCTCCGCCAATCCCAGACGCGCCAGCAATTCATCCGAACGCAAACGGCTTGCATGATCCAGCCTGCCGTTCAAACGGAGCATGAATTCCACATTCTCACGCGCGGACAAGAACGGGATTAGGTTATTAGACTGGAATGTAAAACCGATCTTCTCGCGGCGCAGTTTTACACGCTTCTTCTCGTCCATTGAGGCGAGGTCCTGCCCATCAATCAAAACCCGTCCGCTGGTGGGTGTGAGCAAAGCCGCAAGCATGGACAGCATGGTGGTCTTGCCGGAACCACTGGGTCCCACCAGAGCTACAAATTCGCCCGACCTTACCTGAAACGAAACGCCATCCACCGCGTTGATGGTTGCGCCATCCAGCGAAAACGATTTAACCAAATCACAAACTTCAAGTGCGATATTTGACATGCGATTATCCCAATCTGAGCGCTTTCAACGGCTCGATGCGTACTGCATAAATAATGGACACCATCCCGCCAAGCGGACCAATTGCCAAAAGCAGGAGGACCGCAATCAATGAACGTGCCCCGTTAAAAACCAGCGGGATCGTCGGAGGGAATCCAAGTGAAAATAAAAATGTCAATCCGCCTCCAATCCCAACCCCGAGGGCGGTCACTACAATGATCTGGATCACCGCTGACAGCCCGACCACTCCATTGGACGAGCCGATCGCTTTCAACACGCCGATCTGCGGGACTTTTTGAAGGATCTGGATTTGAAAAAAACCGCCGATAACCAGGATGCCGATCAACAGCGTGAATACGCCCTGTGTTTGGACAGTACCCTGTTGTGCGGAATAACCGGGAATGTTATTAATGGTTGTCGGAATATCCGCAACTTCGATATTTGAAACTTTGTCAACCAGGTGCGACGACATGTCATCCGCCTGTGAAGGATCAACCAGCTTCACTGCGATGATGTTCGGATACGGGGTGTCGCTGGTCAACTCCGATTCGGATTGTGGGCGGATCTTTTCCCATGTGGCAGGCGGGACAAATATGGTGGGCTGGAAGAAATACGATTGTCCATCCACCAGACCGACGACTGTCAACTCGAAGAATGTATCCTCCGTCCCCTGCGTGGAACGGATCTCGATCACATCCCCAACCTGAATATCAGAGCGCAAGGCCACGTTGCGGTCAATGACCGCTTCGCGGGCTTCTCCAATGCGGAACTCACGTCCCTGGATGATGGGCGGCATGCCCGGCCTGCCGGGCTCAGCGCCCAGCATGGATACCTTCAAAGGCTCCTCCAGGGAGACGATCTCCGTACTGGACGTGTAGATTGCGCCTGCATCCGCCACCCCCTCCACACGGCGGACAGATTTGATCGTTTTCGTGTCCAGCCGGCTGGCGGAAATGATGTAATCCGATTTATCCAAAAAGACGATCAACTGAGCGTCCAGATTTGACACATATTGACGGTTGCCATTGGCAAGCCCTTCACCCAGCGCGGCAATGAACAACACCAGCAGGGTAATGAGCGCGATCACAAAAGCCACAAGCAGGAAACGTCCGCGGTTCCGGATGATTTCCTTGACGGCAAGATAGTTTGCAAGAAACAAGTTTTTCATGGTTTACACCACCGGCTTCGCATCAAACGGTTTCTTCCAATCCGCGCCCATGATGCCGTGCAGGATCAGGTCAACGGGTGGATGATCGGCGATATCTTCATAATAGTAGGGCAGGCGGATGCGTCCGTCCCTGCCGATGATGAACGTACCGGACCTTTGATAGGCGTCCTGTCCCTGTTGAGGAAATTCAGGTTTGTAGCCTTTGCGGCGCGCCAGCTTGCGGTTGGAAAGCCAGATGCGCGGAGAAAGCAGGGTCTGCCATATATTGCCGCGATACAGACCATAGGCGCGGTATGCAGCCCGGTTTGGGTCTGCAAGGCAGACCGCATTTGGCGCACGCTCTTCGCAGAATGCCTTGGCCGATTCTGCCGAGGCATGGGAAATGACCACAAGGCGCAATCCCCTCTCAGTCAGGGCTTGGTGCGCGTCAAATAGCTGATCCACCATCTCCTTGCATTGCGGACAACCATAATGGCGCGTGAAGGCAAGTACCAATACTTCCTTCTTCCACAAGGAGGAAAGCTGCACAGGTTTGCCTTCTGCGTCGAGCAATTCCACGTCTGGCGCAGGGTCATTGAATTTTAGTTGGATTTTTACTGCCATATCTTCCTTCATCTCACAAAATAAAATCCGCACTGCAAAACACGGATTCTTCAAAATCGAATAGATTGACTATATCAGATTGTTCATGTTTTGTCAATGTTTTGCAAAGGGTAATTATTTGTATATCCCAAACAAAAAACATGGAGCATACAAATCGTGTATGCTCCATAAAAAACTACGCGATGTGCAGGATGGATTTCTCCACCTTATTCCCCATCTTTGCCATGCGCCGCCAGCTGCTGTTATCATTAAGTGAGATCCAGCGGCGCTCCTCAGTGCGATAGAACCAATCCTTGTCCTGCTGGTAATACACCAGCACGCCCGTGGATTCCCAAATATTCAGGATTTCATTTCCGTGCGCATGGGTGTCGTCGAAGTCCGTTGTAGCCCTCTGGCCCATCTCGCTGTACAACTCATTCAATTCCAGTAAGCGTGTATTGATCTCAGGAGAAAGATGGCTGACCTTGAGCCCGATGCGCCTGGCTTCCTCGAACAGGATCGGGTATCCGTGCGAAGGGTATTTCGAATTTAGCGTGGCGGCGATCTTCTCGGCGACCTGCTCCTCCTTGATATGATAGGCCAGCAATTCCTTGCAAAGCATGATGGATAGGGATTCAGCGCGGTCCACTGCGCCGATGACCAACGGATGCACATGCGCGAACAATTGCTGATATGGATTCTCGCTCGTATCGGACCCTTGAGCCTGCCACAATTTCACGACGCGGTTCAATTCATCCAGGCTGACACTCACACGGTCATTGTCGCGGTCGATCGGGGAGAGCGCATGGGTCAGGGACGTATCCACCGAGGTCAGGTAGGCCATCGGTCCCATATGGATTTCGTTCGCACCGAGCGTGATCATGGTCGCGGCGGAAGCACATTCCAGCGGAATAACCGCCACGACCTCCTTGCAATACTGACGCAGGAGATTCACGATCCGCAGGGATGCCTGTCCGTTGCCGCCGCTGGATTTGATGAAGAGATAAATCTTTTCCTGATGCCCGATCTTTTCAAGCAATTCAAATAAAGCCAGCACGTCATCGTGACAGACGCTTCCGCGCGGATTATTGAAATATGTCACCAGAGTGCCGCCCAACATTTTGTTGGCCTGTTTGATAATGGCCTGTGTCTTCGCGAACAGGATGGGGGGTTGTTTTTCCCCGTGATCATTATTCTTGTTGTTTTTTGCCATGCATTAATCTCCTAACCTTAAGATAGGCCGGATGGTAACACCATTTTCAAAAATCATGATTGTACGAAAGTTCCATCTACCTGTGCGACCACAGCCAGCCGCCCACAAAGCCGAGTAATTCCCCCAGGAACACAAAGGCGATCACTCCCGAAAGTCCCGCATTCATCAGCCAGTTCGTTATTCCAAACAAACCAAATACAAGCAGGTTATATGAAAACAAGCCGCCCAGCAGGATTCCCAGTGTCCACCGATAGGCAGAGCGGCGGTTCGTGACACGGATGGCGACAAAGTAGGAAAGCCCTGCGCTGGCAAGGATGACAAGCATGGCAACAACCCAGGCCGGGAAGTGCGGATACCCATCTTCGGAAATATAGGGATTCACTTCTGCGACAATTTGCGGTTCGGGAGTCTGCACGATGGACTGGGTCAGCTCAGGGACGACCACTGTCACCGCGACTGCACCGGATTGTGAAACGTCCAACTGCAGGACCTCCGAGATGGTGGCAGGTTCGCTGGCAACACGGATCTCGAGCAGGCCGGGCTTATCCAAACCGAAAGACGCACGCGCAATCCCCTGTATGGTAACCGCATCCACTTGCTGCAGGATGCCGCCCCCCTCCCCGGTCAGCAGCATGGAGAATTGCACCACGGTCCCATCCGGGACAGGGTGCCCATTGCTGTCCTTGATCTGGCCGGTGCGGATGGCGATGGTATCCCCAATGCGGAAGAGCGGGATTGGGGTCGGCTCAGGTGTAAGCAAAGAGCCGGGGGGTATCGGAACAGGCGGCAGGTCTATAAAGAGCGGAATGATCTGCCCGGCGTCCGGCGCCATCACAGAGATGAGGTCATATCCAACTGCCGAGACAGATACCGGCGAGGCGCCGATGGGCGTCAACTCCTGAAAGAGCAAACGCGCGGCGACATCCACAAATTGCGGCTGTTTGCTATACAGCGCATAATAGGCGCTGAACTTGGAAATAGTGGTCGTATCAAAATAATAGGGCGCACCGAAGGAAAACAAGACCAGACGCACATCGCGAAAAAGGTCGGGGCGTTCGCGTAAAAAGCGGCTGATGAGTGCAGGTTGTCCCTGCGACGAGTCGGTCAGCGAGATGACAATCCACTGGGTGCGGTCGAGGTCTTCATCCATGAGCGTGGTGTCAGCGGGGGTATCCAGCAGGGATTGTAAATTCTGGAACGAGTAGGATGTCAGCCTGAATCCTTCCACTTGATTTCCACTTTGAGGTCCGTAAAGCTGAAGGACGGCATTTTCCAGCGCATCCATGGCCAACAGGGTTTGAGAAGCACAGTCTGTGCATTGTCGTATTGTGAACACATCGGTAATAAATACCAGTCTCTCGTTCGGCTGAGGTGGAAGCGGAAGCACGGAGGCAAGGTCCTGCAGGTCCGGGCTGATGAGCGTCGCAGAGTTGCGCCCCACGGCAAAAGTGATGTCGGTACCTGTGCCGATTTCGTCCAATCCAGCATCCGGCACCAGCACATTGGAGAGGGTGAAATTTCCGTACAGATCGAGTTTTGCTGCAAGAATACGCGCCACGGATGCGTCGACACGCTGTGCAAAGGCGGGATCCTCGCGGTATTTTTGGGCAAAGAAATCGAGAATGCGAATGGTGGTGGTGTATGTGTCCGGTGCGTCATTGGACTTTATATTTCCAAGATATAAAATATCGTTCCCGGCCAGAAAGGCATCCCGCGCGACAACCCGCGCAAAAAATTGTCCGCCGCCAGACGCATAGAATTCCCGCACTGAACTCGTGCCGAGATTATCGCTGATCAATAAACCGCCAGCGGAATACCAATCCGAAAATTGAGGCAGCGCCATGATCTGGCTTAGTGCCTGCGGGTCAAAACTGATCGGCTTAGTGGTTGCGCGGATGTTTCCCTGAAATCCCTGATAACGGATGTGCGAAACAAGCAGTCCGTCCACGGTGGTATCCTGTGAAACCGCATTGCCGGTCACCGCAAAGAACGGCGCGAGTTCGATCTGCTTTAACTGCTCCAGCGATTTTCGGACCGTGGAAACTTCATCTTCGGGAAGCCTGTCCGCGCCGCCCACACCCGGGAAATGCTTCGCGATCACAAGCAATTGTTTGTCACTGCCCTTGTGCAAGCCGTTGACAAACGCACGGCCCATTTCACCCACCCAAAATGGATCTCCACCAAAAACACGCGTGCCCAAGTCGCTGCCTGAACTTGATGGGGTTTCCAGCACATCCAGGGAGGGACCGAAGAAAACGTTAAAGCCCAGCGCGGCGAGTTCGCGCCCGCGCACTTCGCCCACCTCTTGAGCAAGGTCCGCATTCCAGGTTGCACCAATCGCCATCTCGCTCGGCAGGGGTGTCAAACCGTTCAAGATTTGATCGGTCGGCGGGCCATCGCCCTCCTGCGCAATCCCAATAAAGAGCGGAACATAGGCCAGGGAATTTTTCTCCCCGGTCACGGGATTTGCTTCTGCATTAATGGAGGTATCCCATTCCAGGCGTTGCAACTCATCAACCAGCGCATGGGTTTGCACAAGTGTATCCGTCGCTGAAAAATTATCATTCCCTGCCTGCAAAACCACACCGCCCACATGATAGCGGGTGATCAGGGTATGAATTTGCGAGGCGGTCGTGGCATCCATTCCATTGATCGAGACCAGGAACAATTGCCCAATCCGTTCCTCCGGGGTCATCGAATTCAAAATGGATCGAACCCTGGGAGGCGGCGTGGAAGTTTGCGCATGCGCCGAAACAGGTGCAAGCGTCACAAGGAAAACAAGCAGGAAAATAATTCGAGTTAACCGCATGGACTGCTCTTATAACACGATCTGGCTTTAAGACAAAACGGACGCCGCTCGAGGAACGGCGTCATGAGAATACTCGCTTCACTCCCCGCCCGAGCCTGCTTCCGGCATTCGGACAGACTCACATGCTCCTCCCAAGCGACTGCAGGGCAATCTCGGGATCATCGCTGAAGATACCATCCACACCCCACTCTTTGAGCCGCGTCACTTCCTCGGGCGTGTTCGCCGTCCACACATGTACGCGCCGCCTGATGCGGTGTGCGCGCTGAACCTGCTCCCTGCTCACGCTTGAAATATGCGGGTGCAAAGCCTGGTAATCGCCAAACATGAACCCAAAAGAGCGCGCCCACAAACCAAGCAACCCCGGCATGGCAAGCAAACCGCGCGGGATTTCGGGCAGGGTTTGTACGGCAATTTTCAAATTGGACGCGAAGAAGGATGAAAAGATGATCTGTTTTTGATTGTTGTGACGCTTGATCAGTTCACAGACTCTTTGGGTCAATCCATCGCGCGGGGAATTGTAATTGGTCAATTCGATGTTGATCAATTTCTCCCTGCCGACCGTTTCAAACACCTCTTCAAGCAAAGGAACCCTAGTGCCCGCAAATTTTTCATTGAACCACGCACCGGCATCCAATGTGCGGATCTCTTGAAGGGATAATGACGAAACCTTTCCGCTGCCGTCTGTTGTGCGGTCCACGGCGGCGTCATGAATGACGACAACCTGACCGTCGGCGGTTAGCTTCGCATCCAACTCGACACCGTCCGCGCCTTTCCGGATGGCCTGCGAAAATGACGGCAGGGTATTCTCCGGCGCGTGCGCCAGGTCACCCCGGTGGGCGAGAAGGATGGGATGGGGAAAATTTTCAAACATGATAATTCGGGCTCGGGTCAAGTGCGAGGCGGTTTTTAAATATCCACAAAGTACGCCTTGGCGGCATGGTCGATCATTTCGCGACTCATGACGGGCGTAACAGCGAGGTAGGATGCAATATCGATCAGCTGGTCGCACAAATCGCGCGGATGCGAGGCGCGCAGTTTACGGTTGCGTTTGATATACCATTCCTGTAAAAGATATGCCAGGCCTTGATCGTTATATTCGATATGCCGATCCTGTGCCACGCGTTTGAAGATCTCGCGGTACTCCTCAAAGGATGGGTCGCCAATTTCAATCTTGTGACGCAGGCGGCGCAGGAAGGCTTCGTCCACCAGGTCTTTTGGCGGGAGGTTGGTTGAGAAGACAATCAAGACATCGAAGGGGACTTCCACCTTGCGCCCGGTATGCAGGCGCAGGTAATCAACCCGGTTCTCAAGCGGCACGATCCAGCGGTTGAGCAAATCGCGCGGCCGTACCTGCTGGCGTCCGAAGTCGTCGATCAAGAGGATGCCTCCGTTGGCTTTCACCTGAAACGGCGCTTCATAGAATTTGGTCGTGTCGTCAAATACAAGGTCGAGGCCTTCAAGGGTCAGTTCGCCGCCGACGACGATGAACGGCCTGCGGATTTTTACCCAGCGCGGATCGCGGCGTGGGCTGGTCCGCAGGCCACCTGTGGAGCTTGCCGCAACGCCTGCTTCGGCATCGGGCGCAATGCTGTGGCTGACCGCGTCATACACCTTGATTACCTGTCCATCCAGATACAAGGCGTAGGGAATGTACATATTCTGGCTGAGGACAAGATTGCCAAATGCACGCGCAATACTGGTTTTCCCATTGCCGGGCGGACCATACATAAAAATGGATGAACCTGAATTAAGGGCGGGTCCCAGCCTCTGGAAGGTTGATTCAGAAATCACCAACTGGGAGAGGATCTGCCGCATGGTGCGCGTGGTAACAGTTAACCGTCCGCTTTTCTGGCGGCGGATGGCCTCGTTATACACTTCAAACGGCACAGGTGCCGGACCCGCATATTGACTGCGTTCCATGGCTTCGCGCGCACGCAGCACGCCCTGGCTTGTAATGCCATAGGTATACGCGCCTTCGCCCAGACCGCCCTGGGAAGACTTCACTTCAATAAACTTTTCCTGCTTCAATATGGTGAGTAAATGGTCTGTCACCCCTGCAAGAGGCAGGGTGATCTCTTCGGCAATTTTGAAACCTGTCAAATAACCGCGAAAATAGAGTACTTTAAGGATCAGGTCTTGAAGCCAGAGGGGCGAAAGACCCGTGTCTTCCAGGCTGTTGATCTGCGGAGGCGAAAACCCACCTGCAGGGACGGAGAGTTGTCCTGTTTGTCTCGTCATAATGGTCACCAATCCAAAACGGAAAATTTAAAATATCAGGTTGATTATACTTCTTTTCGTTTATAATCCAGTTCATATGAAACTATCCGTCATAATCCCGGTTTACAACGAAGTTGAAAGCATTGAAACCATTTTAAAGCGCGTACAGGCCACAAAACTCGTCCATGAAATCATTGTCGTTGACGACGGTTCGCAAGACGGCACGCGCGACATCCTGAAAAAATTGGGAAAGAAAAAGCGAGTGCGCGTCATCCTGCATGAGCAAAACAAAGGCAAAGGTGCGGCAGTGCGGACCGGCATGTCTGCGGCAAAGGGCGACGTGCTTCTAATCCAGGATGCTGACTTGGAGTACGATCCGCGCGACTATCCCGAACTATTGAAACCCATTGAGGAAGGACTTGCGGAAGTGGTCTACGGTTCTCGCTTTCTGGGGCGCGCCCATCGGGTAACGATGTTCTGGCACATGATTGCCAATAAATCCCTGACCCTGATGACCAACGTCCTGTACGATACCATTCTGACCGACATGGAAACAGGGTACAAGGTATTTAAACGCGAGGTCATTGAGGGGGTTACCTTCCGTGCCAACAGCTTTGACTTTGAGCCTGAATTCACGGCAAAAATGCTTAAGCGCAGGTATCGGATTTTCGAAGTGCCGATCACCTTCAATCCCCGCGATTATACACAAGGCAAGAAGATAAAATTACACGACGCCTTTGCAGCGGTTTGGACATTGCTCAAATACAGGTTTGTGGATTAATCAAAAAAAGCGGCCCCCCGCTTGCCCATGGATGTTGTCATCCTCATTTCTGGTCGATAACATCCATGTATAATTTAGAATATGGAATGGAAACAGAAACTCCAAAACGAATTTGATAATGCGGAGAAGGCCCGTGCACGCGGCAATGAGGGGCAGGCGCGGGTCTGCGCTCGGCGCGCGGCGGGTATCGCCATTCGGGACTACCTCACCCGCAAAGGGATTCGTCCCCCAAGCACGAGTTCGTACGATCTCCTACATCTCATCAAGGATGAACCGCTTCTCCCCCCCGACCTGAAACTGGTCGCTGACCATTTGACCTTGCGCGTCACCGAGGAATTCAAACTGCCCGTTGAAGCGGATCTTGTTGCAGAAGCGCGTGTATTGTGCGATTGGTTAAATAAAACAGTAGACCCTACTGATCTTCAGGATCAGTAGGGTCTACTGCCAAAAAAGGCTTACAATCCGCTTTTACGCCCAACCAGATAATAGAAAGTGCGCGCAAGCGTAACAATCAGAAGCATCCCAGACATGACACCGCCAAAGACGAAAAACAATCTGCGCCAATCCCCCAGGCGTACCTTAATTTCCTGACGGTTGGGTACCCGGATGCGGTCCTGCAGGCGTTGGACAATATCCTTCGGAGGCGGTACAAGCTTCAAGGCCCCGGCAAGATGTGCCTCGATTGCATCCAGATTTTCTTTACGGGTCAGGTCTGTCGTACGCTTCGCCATGCTATTCCCTATTCATCATTTAATCCGCAGGGTAGAGGATCAACCCAACCGTACCGGGGCCGAGGTTTGCCGCGATTGAAATGGACAGGTCGTTGATCATGGTTTCCTTGCAGGTGAAATGAGTCTTCGCCTCATCCAACAGCGCCTGGCCTGATTTTAAATCACGCGCATGCACCACCGCAAGATATACAGATTGTTTACCGTACTCCTCCTTCGCCATTTCAATGACACGATCCAGGGCTGCTTTGCGTGTGCGGACTTTTTCCGTCATGTTCAATACGCCGTCGCGCAGGACCGCGATTGGCTTTACATTAAGTACAGATGCGAGTGCGGCTTGAAGCGTACCCACGCGTCCGGACATTTTTGCATATTCAAGTGTATCCAGCGTTAAGATAACGCGCACCTTGGATTTGATGTCCTCCACATACTTGACGATCTCATCGACACTTTTACCGGCGCGCTCCATCTTGCGGGCTTCACGGCACATCATCCCAATACCCAGCGAACCACACGCCGAGTCGATCGGAATGACATTGAACTCGCCCTTTAATTCCTCGGCAGCGGTAACCGCGGAGGCGTAGGTGCCCGAAAGTTTGGCGGTGATATGAATGGAAAGGATCGTATCGCCCTTTTGAGCGATCTTGCGGTAGAACTCAACAAATTGATGCGGGGAGGGTTGGGAGGTTTTGGGAACGCGCTTGCTCTCGTCCACCAGTTTGTAAAAACCCTCATTATCCAATTCCACCCCCTGAAGATACGACTTTTCCCCGAACAAAATATTTACCGGGATCGTATCAATGCCGTATTCCTTCTCCCATTGGGGGAGGAGGTCGGCTGCGCCGTCGGTCACAATTCTCAACATGGTTTACTCTCCTTCAAGGTTAAAGTTTTGGTCTTCCAATTGATCGCGAAGAGCCAGTAACGTACGATGGTACAGGCTTTTCACGGCTCCCTCACTTCTTCTCATGATCGCGCCGATCTCAGCGTTTGACAGGTTTTCCACAAATTTCAAGATCAAAAGATTCTGCCGCTCGGGGGGCAGTTTGCGGATCATTCGCAACAACGCCTCCTGCTCTTGGGAACGGACCAGGTTCTTTTCAGGATGATCGCCCTTGGTCGGCAAAATGGGCAGGTCATCCAGCGGAATTTCCTGCTTGCGGCTGCGGTCACGATGCCAGTTCGCAACTAGGTTATGGGCTATGCGATACAACCATGCCGAAAACGGAACGCCGCGGTCGGTGTAATTCCTGATGTGATTCATCGCCCGCTGAAAGACACGGGCAGTGAGATCCTCCGCATCATGAGGATTTCCGGTGCGGTAGTATACATAATTGAAGATGCGTTCCACATAACGCTCATAAAGTTGACCGAAGGCATCACGGTCGCCTTTTGAAGCAAGCGCAAGAACTTCCTCTTCGTTGTATTCCTGTTCCGACAAATGAAAACCTTACCGGCGGACCTTGATTAAATAACACCGCCGGATTTGAGAAGTTGCACCCAGTATAACATGGCCAATTGCGGGTCATAAATTTGAGGCGCAAAAGCGGATTGGTATAATTAAAGGTTGGTTTGCTGTTTGAAGAGCACAGGCGTTTTCAGAACACTTGTGCTATAATTGATTGGCTTTTCCATTCCTCAAAGAAGGCTATATTCATGTCATCCAATAAAATCCGTGTGGTGGGCGCGCGCGTCCATAATTTGAAAAATATTACGGTTGAAATTCCCCGTGACAAGTTCGTGGTCATTACAGGCTTATCGGGGTCAGGCAAGTCGTCGCTGGCGTTCGATACCATCTTCGCCGAAGGTCAGAGGCGTTATGTTGAATCGCTTTCCGCGTATGCGCGCCAGTTCATCGGGCAGATGGACAAGCCGGATGTGGACTACATTGACGGTCTCTCCCCCGCTGTTTCGATCGATCAGAAATCCACCTCGCACAATCCCCGTTCGACGGTTGGTACGGTAACGGAGATCTATGATTACATGCGTTTGCTGTTTGCGCGTGCAGGTATTCCGCATTGCCCCGTGTGTGGACGTGAGGTGGTCAAGCAGTCGGCGCAGGAGATCGTGGACAAGATCGAAAAACTGCCCGACGGCTCACGCGTGCTGATCCTGTCTCCCCTCGTGCGCGCCCGCAAGGGTACATATCAAGCTGTCTTCGAGGAAATCCGCAAGGCTGGCTTCACCCGCGTCCGTGTGGATGGAACCGTATCCTCCCTGGACGATGAAATTGAATTGGATCGTTACAAGCAGCATACGATTGAAGCGGTCGTGGACCGTCTCGTCATTTCCAAAAACGGGGATAGGGAGGAAAAGAAAGCCGCGCGTACACGGCTGACCGATTCGGTTGAGACCTCGCTCAAGTTTGGCGAAGGCTACGTCACCATCAACCTGGTGGACAAAAAGGAGGATATGCAATTCTCCGAGCACCTCGCCTGCCCGGAGCATGGCGTCAGCATTCAGGAAGTGGAACCGCGCACCTTCTCGTTCAACACACCGCAAGGCGCCTGCCCGGACTGTCAGGGACTTGGCTCAAAACTGGAAATTGACCCGCAACGCATCATCCCTGACGACAGCTTGTCCCTGAACGATGGAGCGATCATCAGCATGGAGTGGAGTGGACCGAAGGTCGAAGGCGGTTACTACTGGCAGAGTCTCATCAACGCCGCGAAAGCATTTAAGATCGATCTGGATAAACCTGTAAAAGAGCTGACCAAGGATGCAATGAAAATCGTCCTGTACGGCACAGGCGACAAACAAATCCAGATGACCTATCAGGGCGCGAACGGAAACGAGTTCAAGTTCACGCGCGCGTTTGAAGGTGTGATTACCAACATGGAACGCCGCTACCGCGAGACAAACTCGGAATACATCCGCGAGAAGATCTCCGAGTTCATGTCAGACCGTCCCTGCCCAAGCTGCGGGGGGAAAAGGCTGAATCCCGCCGCGCTGGCAGTCACAGTGGATGACGTGAACATCGTGGAAGCCAACTCATGGCCCGTTCTGCAGACGTTGGACTGGGTCAGGAAGATCGCAGGAAAAAACTCCCCGCTCACCTCCAAGCAAAGGACAATTGCAGAAAGAGTGATCAAGGAAATCAGCGAGAGATTATCCTTTCTGGTCAATGTCGGTCTGGATTATTTAACCTTGAACCGTTCCGCCGTGACGCTTTCCGGCGGAGAGGCACAGCGGATCCGTTTGGCAACGCAGGTTGGCTCCCGTCTTGTTGGCGTGCTGTATGTATTGGACGAGCCATCCATTGGGCTGCATCCACGCGACAATGCGAGGCTGCTGGAAACGTTGAAAGGGTTGCGCGACCTTGGCAATACAGTCCTGGTCGTTGAACATGACGATGAGACCATCCGCGAGGCGGATTGGGTGATCGATCTCGGTCCCGCCGCAGGCGAGCATGGCGGGCAGGTCATCGCGGAGGGCACCCCGAGACAGATCCTGGCACACCCAAAGTCGTTGACGGGACAATATCTTTCGGGGCGCAAACAGGTTGATGTCCCCAAAAAGAGGCGGGAAGGAAACGGCAGGGCATTAAAAATAATCGGGGCTTCCGCAAACAACTTGAAGGGTATTCATGTCGCGATCCCGCTTGGAAAACTGGTTTGCATCACCGGCGTTTCAGGATCGGGCAAATCCACATTAATGAGCGACGTTATGTATAACGCGCTTGCGGCAAAGTTGATGGGTGCGCGCACGTCTGCCGGCGAGCATGAAAAGATCGAGGGCATCCAGCATCTTGATAAGATCATCAACATTGACCAGTCGCCGATTGGACGCACGCCGCGCTCGAACCCTGGAACGTATACGGGCCTGTTCGATGAGATCAGAAAATTATACGCGGAGCTGCCCGAAAGCAAAATTCGCGGATACAAGCCCGGACGCTTCTCATTCAACGTGCATGGCGGGCGCTGCGAAGCCTGCCAGGGACAGGGCGAGCTGCGAATCGAAATGCAGTTCCTGCCTGACGTGTACGTACCATGTGACGTGTGCCACGGCAAACGCTTTAACCGTGAGACCTTGCAGGTTCTTTTCAGGGAAAAATATTCCATCTCTGACATTTTAGACATGACCGTTGACCATGCACTGAGCGAGTTCCAGAACTATCCTCAAATGCAAAATAAGCTGAAACTGCTGCAGGAGGTTGGACTTGGCTATGTGCGGATCGGTCAGGCGGCGACGACCCTCTCCGGCGGTGAAGCCCAGCGCGTGAAGCTCTCGAAGGAATTATCACGCCGCGCAACGGGGAGGACAATGTATGTGTTGGATGAACCAAGCGTCGGATTGCATGCGGCGGATGTGCACAAATTGATTGAAGTGCTGCAGAGGCTAGTCGATTCGGGCAATTCGGTTTTGATCATCGAGCACAATCTCGATATTATCAAGATCGCAGACTGGGTGATCGACCTCGGCCCCGAAGGCGGCGATCGGGGCGGAGAGTTGATCGCAGAAGGCACGCCTGAGCAGGTCATGAAAGTGAAAGAGTCTTATACAGGCAAATACTTAAAGGCGCACATGAGGCGGGCAAGTAAATAGCTGCACAGGACCAAGCCGGCTTGGTCCTGTATCATGTTCCGTTTCCCGACAACACACACATTCATTTTTCAGGTAGAATTATTTTACATAGCGTTGGATGGGAAACCGCATCCCAAGAAGCGCTTTGTGAAAAGGAACCTTCCATGAATAATAGACCGCCCATTTCACCCATCTCGTCCGATGTGATCAGTTCGTACCGCAAACGCCGAAATCGCGGCGGCTTCAATGTGATCACCATTCTTGCCGGCGCTTTCGTGTTGGGTGGTATCGGTTTGCTGGTCTACTGGCTGACGGGTCCCAGCAAGCCGCTCGGCGCGCTCTTTGCCACGGAAACCCCCACCCCAACCCTGACGTTCACACCGACCCCCCCACCCCCGCCAAGCTCAACACCGACGGAAACCCCGACCGCTACAATCACCCCCACTCCAACTTTCTCGACACCCTTTAATTACACAGTGCAGGACGGGGATTATCTTGCGCTGATTGTCGAAAAATATAATCTCGGAGATGACGGCATCGGCCTGATCCTGCTGCTAAATCCCTATAACGCAGAAAATGGGATCGGCATTAACCCGGCCACACAATACATCATCCCCGGCCAGATCATCCTGCTCCCCAACCCGGGCATGCAACTGCCCACCGCCACCTCCATTCCAGCCGACCTGCCGCGAGGCACGAAACTCCAATATACCATCCTGGCCGGCGATTCGCTGGCTGGCATTGCCGCACTCTTCAACAGCACCATAGACGCCATTATTGCCGAAAACAATATAACCGACCCCAATGCCATCCAGGTCGGGCAGCTGCTCATTATTCCGGCAAACCTCGTCACCGTGACGCCGACGCGCCCGCCCACGAGCACACCCATCACGCCGGGACCCGGCACCGTGCTGCCCACCGTCACATTCACACCAATCAATTAACCCGCGTACACCAAATTCCGCAGGCAGAAATGTCTGCGGAATTTTCGCATTTCCACTGGACAAATATACCCGCCTCATGTAAAATACAGCGCTGTCGTAAAGAAAGGTAAGTATTTTTGGAGGAAGACCTTGGCTAATATTCAGTCACAAATCAAACGCAATCGTCAGAACGAAAAGCGCCGCCTGCGCAACCGAAACGTCCGCGGCGCCGCCCGCACCGCTATTAACACCGCACGCAAAGCCTTTACAGAAGGCAGCCCTGAAACCAGGGAAGCAGTTTTGAAGGCAATCAGCCAGTTGGATAAAGCGGCTGAAAAAGGCGTGATTCATAAGAACAATGCCGCGCGCCGCAAAGGCCGTCTGATGAAGCGCCTTGCTTCGTTCACGCCCAGCGACAAACCCGCTGAAGAGAAAAAGACGAGGAAGACAGCGGCAAAGAAGACCGCGACAAAGAAAGCCGCGCCGAAGAAGCCTGCGGAAAAAGAATAATCATTCATCGAATACAAAAGCGGGAGTCGGAAGGCTCCCGCTTTCATTATTTGTCCACGATCATTTTTCTGAACGGCACATCCTCCTCGGGCAAATCCACCCTGCTCAAAGCCCTGCAAAACCGGTTGCAGGCGCCGTATTTGGACATGGGAATCGATAGGTTCATCTGGATGTTACCCAGCCGGCATCTTGACCGGCCGCTTTGGGATGATGTGCTCGGAAAAGCGCATCATCCCGGACCTTTGGGGCTGACTCTTTTTTCAGGCATGCACCACGCTATCGCCGCCACTGCCCTGCGCGGAAACAACATCCTCGCAGACCATGTCTTCGTGGAAAAAGTTTGGGTGGACGAGTGCGGCGGCTCTTTGCGAAGATGAATGCCTATCTCATCGGTTTATTCTGTCCGCTGGACGTGCTGGAGCAGCGTGAAAAAGGTCGAAAAGACCGCACACTCGGTCAGGCGCGTTTGCAATTCGACGCCATCCACAAATTCGTGAAATATGACCTTGAAGTGGATACATCCTTATTAAACCCTGAAAATTGCGCTGAAAAAGTGATCGAACGATCAAAGACGCCGCCTGTGGCCTTCAAACTATTACGCTGATATATCATGCCCGAAGGGGTATAATCCGAAAACCATGTTTCAAAAAGAACAACAGCTCATCGAAGAAAAAATTAAAAAGTTCTGCAAAGCCAATGACATTGCGCTGGCCGAGCTCAAATGGCAATCCATCCCCTTTGCCGGGGAGTGGGGATTCTCCACATCCTTTTTCCAGACCGCTGCCAATGAAGCGAAACTTGGCAGGGGGAACAAAGCCCCGGTGCCGCAAAAAGCCCAGGAGATCGCCGAACAAGTCAAAGGTCAGTTGGGAAGCGTGGAAGGCATCAGTCACATCGAGGCGGTGAAGGGCTATCTCAATATCTATTTCAAGACTTCCGGTTATGCCCGCCGCGTGGTGGATGAAGTTCTCAGTTCAGGGATGGAATTTGGACGAGGCGAAAAGAAGTCCGAAACGGTCATGGTCGAATATGCCCAGCCGAACACACATCACTCGTTCCATATTGGACATGCGCGCAACACGATTTTGGGTGAGGTGCTGGCTAGGCTGGTGGAATTTGCAGGATACAAGACCATCCGCGCATCCTATCCCGGCGACCTAGGGCTCAGCGTCATCACCGTGATGTGGATGTATGACAAGTTCTACAAAGGACAGGAACCCGCAGGCGTGCATGAGCGCGGACAGTGGCTTTTGAAATTGTACGTGGAAGCCAATCTGTTGTTGGAAAAGAAGGAAAATGAAACACCCGAACAGACCGCACAACGCGAAGCCTATGAAGCCGAGCGCCGTAAAATGTATCGCAAATGGGACGTGGGCGATGAATATGTACGCGAGTTATGGCGCGTGACCCGCGAATGGAGTCTGGAGGAACTGCGCGAAATCCTCCACATGCTTGATGTGAAGATAGACGTATGGTTCTATGAAAGTGATGTGGACGAGCCTTCAAAGGCAATCGTCGAAGAATTGATCGCAAAGAACATCGCTGATGACGAACGTCCGCAGGGCGGCGCAGTGATCGTGAAAATCGACGAAAAGCTGGGACTCAAGAAGGAAAAATACCGCACAAATGTGATCCTGCGCAGCGACGGCACAACGTTGTATCTGACAAAAGACCTGGCGCTGGCAAAAGTCAAATTCGAGCAATATCATGTGGACCGCTCGATCTACGTGGTGGATGTGCGCCAGTCACTTCACTTACAGCAGGCTTTTGCGATCTTGAAATTGTGGGGCTTCCCACAGGCTGAGAAATGTTTTCACCTGGGATATGGTTTTGTGAGCCTGCCCGAAGGCGCCATGTCCTCCCGAAAGGGACGCGTGGCAATTTTCAAGGAAGTCTACGATGAAGCCATCAAGCGCGTGCTTTCGGTGGAAGCCGAAAAGAGCGTGGACATCCCCGCCGAAGAGCGTCAGAAGATCGCTTCACAGATCGGATTGGGCGCGCTGGTGTACTCCATGCTTTCCGTGGATAACAACAAAGACATCGTCTTCGATATCAACGAAGCGCTATCCTTCGATGGGCGCACGGGTCCGTATATTCAGAATGCGCATGTGCGGGCAAATTCGATTTTGAAGAAAGCCGGCAAAGTAACAGACGCGACGTTTGACTACGAACTGACCAAGCAGGAAATCGAACTCATTGAGCAAATGTCACAGTTCCCGCAGAAGGTGCAGCAGGTGGCAGAAGAGTATCGTCCGCTCGTGATGGCTACCTACGCCTATGACCTGGCGAACGCCTTCCACTCGTTCTATCATGCCGTACCCGTTCTGCAAACCGAGGACGAAAAAATCAAGAAGGCCCGTCTGCGACTGGTGGCGGCCGCGAAGCAAACCATCGCCAATGCACTTCGTCTGCTTGATATTCAAGCACCTGATGTGATGTAGTGAGGCATACAACCAAAACGCGGACACGCAAACAGGCTGGATGCACAGGGTATTGGGCCTGTTATTTTATCGGTGAAAATGAAGATACAACTATTTGACGAGATACATCCATTGGAGGAAGTTTTGGTCTGGGGCGAGCCGGGCATCGAGGTTTTGCTGGGGCAATTGCTTCCCAAGTCAAAAAGCCTCTTTTTCAGTTATTACGATGTACAGGAGGCGCGGCGGGAATTCCGCCACATGCAGGAATTGATCGAGGGAGAGGAAATCAAGGTCACGCGCGCAAAGGATGCACTGGTAAAGACACTCTCCACAACGGAAATTCCAGGCGAACCGAAAAGCCTTGCGGAAGCGGAACAAAAACTGCTTCAACGGGCGGGGGAATATTACGAGACGTACCGCGAGCACAAAATTGCGGACTTTTCAAACGAGGGCATTCATGGGGATATTGATGAAGTTTATTTTCAGGTACAACAGGAAATCAAACAAATATTGAGGGAGGATGTTCAAGCCTATGGGGAGGCGGGAGCGATCCGTCTCAATCATATGCTCAGCCTTTCGCATGAGCTTCCGCTTGCCAATATTTTCTACGGCAGGGATCAGTCACAGTCATTGACGGACCGCATCGTGCTTTCCGCGTTAAAGTGGGACATCCGTAAGCCCGAAGTGGAAGTTTTTAAGCACGCCTTGCGCGAACTTGGATACGAGAATGGTTTTGTCGAAGTGAATCACGGAACCATCGAGGGTGGGGACATTGCCATTCTCGGCGACACCTGCTACATCGGCATCGGTGCACGGACAACTTTGAGTGCGGTCAAGAACCTATCCAAAAAGATCGGCACGGACATGGAGCGCCAGGGAATTCAAATCGTGGCAGTGATCAACAAGCGGCATGTGGAAGAAGCCGCCCTTTACGGTGCCCCCACCGAGGAACACATGCGCATCATGCATTTGGACATGTTCTGGATCCCGCTGGCGCCGAATCTGGTCATGGCATACGGCCACGAACTCGACCGGCGTGAGGTCATCCGCATTTCGCGCAACATGCATAGTTTCATCATCGAGGAACTTGGCGGCTTTCGGGAATTCCTGTCAGCAAAAGGAATCGAAATTTTGGAAGTGGATGAAGCCGAGCAGAAGAATTTTGCCACCAACCTGCTCAACCTTGGAAACAAAACCGTCATCATGGCACTCTCCACAAACCAACGAGTAATTCAGGAATTGCAGAAACGCGGCTTCCGCGTACTCAGCGCGGAGTTGAACAAACTGGTCAATGGCTATGGGGCGGTGCATTGTTTAACGGCACCGGTCAGGCGGACTTTGAAATCAGTCACATCAAAAACAGGCTAAACGTTACTATACGTTCGTATCGATTTCCATTAGATTAGACAATAACTATCGAAAATGTCACTGTGGGTAAAAACGGAGGTCTCAAATCCCACCCCGAGCATCTCCGGACACTGTCCTCATTGTGACATGCACAGGAGTTTCCTATGCCGATCAAAACCATCATCATGGGCGCCGCAGGGCGCGATTTTCACAACTTCAATACCTTCTTCCGCGGCAACAAGGATTACGAAGTCGTCGCTTTCACAGCCACCCAGATCCCCGACATTGAGGGCCGCGTCTACCCGACCGAACTGGCTGGGGCGCAGTACCCGAAAGGGATTCCCATCCGCGCAGAAGAGGAACTGCTCGACCTGATCAAGAAATACAATGCAGAACAGGTCGTCTTTTCCTACAGCGACGTGCCGCATGAATATGTGATGCACAAAGCCAGCATGGTCAACGCCGCCGGCGCAGACTTCCGCATCATGGGCACAAAGAATACCCAGATCAAGTCAAACAAGCCAGTGGTTGGGATCAGTGCCGTTCGGACGGGCTCAGGCAAAAGTCAGACAACGAGACGCGTGTCCCTGATCCTGCAGGAGATGGGATATAAAGTCGCTGCCATACGTCACCCGATGCCGTATGGAAATCTCGTCGCGCAGGAAGTGCAGCGTTACGCAAGCTATGACGATCTCGATGAATATGAATGCACCATCGAAGAGCGCGAGGAATATGAACCACACATCGACAACGGCGTGATCATCTATGCTGGCGTGGATTACGAAAAGATCATCCGCAAAGCCGAAGCCGAAGCGGATATTATTCTGTGGGATGGCGGCAACAACGACTTCCCGTTCTATGTGCCCGACTATCAGATCGTGGTTGCAGACCCGCACCGCACCGGACATGAATCCACGTATTACCCCGGCGAGACCAACGTGCGCATGGCGGATTGTTTCGTCATCAACAAAGTGGATACGGCGGATGCGGAAAATGTCATCAAACTGCGCGAGAACCTGCGCAAGTTGAATCCGAATGCCGTGCAGATCGAAGGCGCTTCTCCGCTCTTCGTGGATGACCCCGATGCCATCTTCGGCAAGCGCGTGCTGGTGGTGGAAGATGGTCCGACGCTCACGCACGGTGAGATGGCATACGGCGCTGGATACGTCGCCGCCCGCCGCTTCGGCGCAAAAGAGATCGTGGACCCGCGTCCGTTCGCGGTGGGTTCCATTGCCAAGACCTTCGAGAAGTACCCGACCACGGGCGCGATTTTGCCCGCCATGGGCTACGGCGACAAGCAGACCAGGGAACTCGAAGAGACGATCAACAAGGCAGATGTGGACATGGTCATCATCGGCACGCCGATCGACCTTTCGCGCGTGATGAAGATCAACAAGCCGACCCAACGTGTGCGCTACGAGTTGCAGGAGATCGGTCAGCCGACGTTGACGGATGTGTTGATGAAGAAGTTTGGGAAGAAGAAGTAGGAGATTAGAGACTAGTAATAGAAATCGGATGATAAAATTCATCCGATTTCTTTATGTAATGTAATAAGGTAGAAAACATGGGATCGGCAAGAAAAATTTATGCATGGATTCATAAAAACTTACTCTTATTAATCATCGCATTTACTGTCCTCATTTATCTGCGATGGTTCTGGCTAACGCCATTGGTCTTCAAATATTACAACGATCCAAACGCAGGTTTTTTGGTGGGAATTGTTCTATTTATTGCCCTTCTCATATTTATAGCAATTTATCGGTGCGTAAAGGATCTTTCCTTGAAATTCGCAACCTTGACTTTGATAGCTTTGTTAAGTCTTATCAATATTTGGCATATTGTCGCTTTCTTTCCCAAAATTGAGAATCGCGTCATATGTGACGGAAGAACTTATTACATCACGTGGATGCATCCATTGGGTGATTATCAATGGACATTTGATCCATTAACAGTATGGGATGGCTTACAGTACGAGTCTCAGTTTTTTGGTTATTTACAAGATCCATTTGAAATTATTTGTGATGACGAAAGAGGTGCTGCAAATATTATCCGAACCATAAACGGCGTCTTGACTTATTCACATGGGATGAAAAAAGTTTCATACTATGATTGGGCTGGCACACAGTTAGGGCAGAACAGATACTTTTTAGCATGGCAATGTGATGAATGGGGAATTAATACCTGTGACTTAGAAACTTACACGTTGCATGAATGTACCCTTGAATACAAATCTTGCGATCCGTTACTTATTTCTTATACAGATACTTCTGCTGACATATTAGTGTTGGAGGCAGATAAAATTTCCAATGAAATTAGGCTTTATGATGATTACGATTACAATCTAGAAAGAATTCTTATCTTCACTTACGGTGAAAATCCCCGCTGCTATGTAGAGGGATGCCAAATCCTCGAACCCTGATCACTTATTCCACCGACAATACCCGCATCAACACCTTTCGTCTGTGACCGGCTTTGCCGCGGGTGCGGTGCTCAAAGATGTAAATTCCCTGCCAGGTGCCGAGTGATAGATCACCGTCATCAATGGGGATGATGAGGCTGGTATCGGTCAACATTGCGCGGATGTGGGAGGTGGCGTCGTCGGGTCCTTCGAGATCGTGCGTGTACCAACTGTCCCGTTCGGGGACGAGGCGTTCCATGAAGGTCTCCAAGTCCGCGCGGGCGGTTGGGTCCCAGTTCTCGCTAATGACTAGGGATGCACTGGTGTGCTGTAAAAAGAGGAAGCACATGCCTTCGCGCACGCCCCACTCCTTCAACTGCGCACGGATGGATGCGGTAATGTCGAGAAGTCCCTTGCCAGAGGTGGAAGTTTCGAGTGTGGTTTTTTGCCAGTTCATTATGACGGGATTATAGCAGGCTAACTCTTTCGACTATTTTGGGTTGTATCAAAAAAACATACAAAGGAAATTTTCTTAACATGACCGCACTTGCACCCACTTTGTCCACCCGTTACTTTCCGAACACATCCATTTGGCTACGCGATATACTTCTTGTCCTTGCAGGCTCATGGCTGGTCGCCCTGTTCGCGCAGATCGAAATTCCGCTTCAACCTGTGCCGATTACCGGCCAAACATTTGCTGTTTTACTCGTCGGGGCATTGCTCGGCTCCAAACGCGGGGCGGCAGCAATGACTGCCTACATCACCCAAGGCGTGGTGGGACTACCCTTCTTCGCAGGCGGCGCATCCGGAATTGGAATCCTCACTGGGGCATCGGCGGGCTATCTGCTGGGATTCGTCGGGGCGGCGTATGTCGTGGGCTGGCTGGCAGAACGCGGCCTGGAGCGAAGCGTGCGTACGTCCATCCTGCCGTTTTTGACCGGCACGCTTATCATTTACTTCTTCGGCGTCGTGTGGCTGTCCAACGTATTGGGAAGTGTGGGAAAAGCTGCCCAGTTGGGCTTGCTCCCGTTTTTAGCTGGCGACCTTATCAAATTAATTGCGGCTGCGCTGGTACTGCCTGCGGCCTGGAAGTTTGTCAGGTAAATCATAAAAAACAGACCGCATGATGCGGTCTGTTTTTTATTCACTTTTTTGCAGGGAGACAATGAACACGGTCCCTTTATTCAATTCGCTTTCCACACGAATCGTGCCGCCCAATTCCTCCACAATGGTTTTGACGATATACAAGCCAATGCCGCTGCCGGGGATCTCCGCAATGGTCACGTTTTTGGCGCGATAGAATTTTTGGAAGAGGTGTGGAATGGCATCCTTTGAGATGCCCATCCCATGATCCTGAATTCGCACTTCGGCATGCTCACCCACATCATTGGCCACAATTTCGACACTTGAGTTTTCAGGCGAGAACTTCACTGCATTGCTGATCAAGTTAATGAATACCTGCTCGAGGGCGCCGCGGTCCGCCAGCACCTGCACTGGTTTTAGCGACGTATCCAGCACAAAGCTCACCCTCTTTTTGTTTGCAAGCGGCCTGGCAGCCTGAACAGATTCCTCCAGCACGGAGAAAAGTTCAAGGGAAGCCTTCTCCAGTTTCATCATGCCGCTTTCCAGGCGCCCGGCCATGAGCAGACGGTCTATCAAATTCTTCTGGCGATCCAATTCCTTCCTGAGAGTCTGCCAGTATTCATCCAATTCCTCCGCTGTGCCGCCCTGATCGATGAGGTCTGCCATCAGGATGGCAGAGGTGAGAGGCGTGCGCAATTCATGGGAGGCGCGATTGATAAAATCGGTTTTCATATCGTTGAGACGCATCTTGTCGCCAATATCACGGATAATGATCAACGCTTCATGATCATTGATCGGGTTCAGGCGCGCTTCATACAAGCTGCTGCTAAACGGCAGGTTGAAGCCCTCCACCCAGTTTGAGACCTTGTAGGTCTCCCCGTTTTCAGCGCCGACAATACTGGCAACAATCTCCTCAGGCCAGGTCTCATTGAATTTCTTGCCCGCGATCAGATCGCGATGGATGTACAGGGGGTGGTCCGGGTTACAGCTGTAATCCAGAATGATTGTTTCGGCGTTGATGCGAATCACAAGGTCGGGCAATGCATCCACGATGGCACGGTTGCGCGCCTGATTGAGACGGATCGTCTCCTCGTAGTGGATGCGCTGCAAGGCGGCGCTGATCACATTGGCTGAGGTTTGCACGGCATCAAAATCGGAGGCAAGCCAGGAAAGTTTGTTCTCCCGGTCAAACAAGCCGAGAAATCCTCCCAAACCGCCCGTCCCCTGCACAGGAACCGCAAGAAAGGAGAATTCAGGAACGACTTCATTCGCGCTGGCTTTGATCTCAACCACCACATTTCCCTGCGCGGAAAGGAGGGATTGGAAATGCGGTTGAATGGCGGACGGGATGTCAAAGCCGGCTGCATCACCATCTACCCAACTGTAACGGACGTTGAGACCGCGGGTTCCCTGAAAATTATCCAGTTCGAAGATCACACAGGCGAACGTATCCAGCGCAATTCCCAGTAATTCCAGCATCTCGGATATTCCCAATTCGATATCCGGGGAACGAAACAAACGAGCGCTCGCCTCGCTAATGACCGAGAGGATGCGGGCGCTCCGCTTCAAAGCCTTTTCGGACCGTTTTCTTTCCGAAATATCACGGACAATGCTCTGGATGTAGGCTGGGCTGCCATCCTCATCCGCAACGATGGCTGTGCTAAGCTCCACCGGAATTAATGTGCCATCCTTCCTCTTGAAGGTGCGTTCGTAAATATTGGTCTGGTCCTTCTGATCGAGCGCATCCCCCAAGGACATGACATCACTGACAGAAAGGGTCAGGATCTCATCCTCTGTATATCCCAGCAGGTCCAGCGCCTGCCGGTTTGCCGCAAGGTACTGCAGGTCCAAACCAATGATAAAAACACATTCCCCCATCTGCTCATATAAGGCGTGCCCAAAAAGATCCCCCCGCCATCTTTTTTTCTTTTTCTCAAGCTGCAAGCCTTTTTTGATCAAGGCCTTCTTGATCGGGACGGTCTTTTCATCCATACACAACGTCATCCGCGCGCACCTCGGGCAGGGATGCCACTACCAGACAGCCCTTGTCAACGTCCGCAATCTTGACGGATCCGCCCAGGCTTTGGAAAATCGCTCGTGCTATCGTAAGCCCTACGCCAAGTCCTTCATATTCGCGATCGTCTCCACGGCTTATTTGATAGAACCTGTCAAATACTTTATCGCGCTGGTCCGCAGGGATGCCCGCACCATCATCCGAAACCGCAATCTGCGCCGCGCCATTGGGTCCTGCATGTATTTCCAAAATCACATCTCCGTGAGATGGGCTGAACTTGAAGGCGTTGTCCACCAGATGCATCACGGCCTGCGTAAACTCCCGCCGCGGAGCCTTGATCTCGCCGCGGTTTTCGACGGAATGAACAAATTTCAATTCCTTGGAGCGGTATCTCTCCAGCCGCTTGGATATCTGATCAAGAATGTGAAACTTCAAATCGATCGGCTGCCTGACCGCATTCAGGTTGCCATGATCAATATTTGAAAGGATCACAATATCGGAGACCAGGGAATCCAGCCTGTCGGCATTGGAAAGCGCAATGTGGATGAATTTACTTTGCTCTACGGGGTCCTCAAATTTGTTACTGAACGCCAGCTGCAATGGCATCATGATATTTGTCAATGGGGTGCGTAATTCGTGGTGGAAATTCTGAAGGATCTCGGTCTTTAGTATCTCCATATCCTGCTGCGCAATTTCCTTCATCTCGTCGCGCCCGCGTTCATGCGAATCCCGGACCCGCCTTAACAGCCCATCCACACGAGCGAGCAGTTCTTCAATGGAAAATGGTTTTGAAACATAATCATCCGCCCCGTTTTGAATTGCGGAAACCTTCTCATTCACATCAGAGCGCGCCGTCAGAAAAATGAACGGAATGGAAGCCAGCCTCGGGTCGGCGCTCATGATGCGTTTCATCTCAAAACCATCCGGGGGCGGCATCATGACATCGGATATGATCAGATCAGGCAGAAACTCCCCGGCCTTCTCGAGTCCATCGCGCCCATCCTCCGCCGCAACCACAGTGTAGCCATGCCGCTTAATCGCAGAAACCAGTCCCAGGCGGATGGCGGGTTCATCATCGATGACAAGGATTAGCGGTATGCGGGGCTCGACCATGGATCACCTTAAGGCTTTTGCAAGCTCTGCGTGGTTCCGCTGGACTTCACAGCAATCCTGTGATTATTGTTCACGAACATGATATTAATATTTGCAAGGGAGATCAAATCCCCCGAGTTTAACACACAGCGTTCGATCTTTTTGCCGTTCACAAACGTGCCGCTTGTCGAATTCCTGTCACACAGCACATATTTCCCGTCTTCATTAACCAGTTGCGCATGATAACGGGATAGAAAATCCTCATGAAAAACAATATCATTCCCCAGGTGTCTTCCGAGCGTGGTAACCGGCTTTACCAAAGGGATCATCTGGCGGTGAACGATCAGGAAAACACCCTGCTGGGAGTCAGCCCCATTTTCAAAGGAATCGATTTTGTTCATATCACCTCAAAATTTCGACACTTGAATGCAAGTATTAAATAAACATTCCTGTACAAACAATATAATTCTATATCATCATCCTTTAATGACAATAAGTACTTCCCCCCATCTTTCGTCTCAAAACCCGTCCGGACGGACAGAATGAAGTAAAGTAGAATAAGGCTCCTATGTTCATAGATCAGGTTAACATCCATGTAAAATCAGGTAAAGGCGGCGACGGCATGGTGCATTTCCGCCGAGAAAAATACGAACCGCGCGGCGGACCGGATGGCGGCGATGGCGGCAAGGGCGGCGATGTCATTTTCGAGGTAAAAGCCACGCTCAATACGCTTTCTGCATTCCGACAAAATGAGAAATTCGCGGCACAACCCGGGAAAGGCGGCGGCGGCGCGCAAATGACCGGCCGCGGGGGCAAGGACATTATCATTTATGTCCCGCCCGGCACGGTCATTTACGATTCAGAAACGGGCGACCTGCTCGGCGATCTCACCGAACCCGGTCAACAATTGATGGTCTGCAAGGGCGGGCGCGGCGGAAAAGGCAACCAGCACTATGCCACATCCCGTAACCAGGCTCCACGCATGGCGGAACGAGGCGAACCGCATCAGGAAAAATTACTGCGCCTCGAACTTAAGCTGATAGCGGATATCGGCATCATCGGCTTGCCCAACGCTGGGAAATCCACGCTGCTCACCGCGCTGACGAATGCCAAGCCCAAGATCGGCGACTACCCGTTCACCACCCTGGAGCCGAATCTCGGCGTAGCTCATGTTGACGATGACACGACCGTCGTCCTTGCCGACATCCCCGGATTGATCGAAGGCGCAAATGAAGGCGCAGGCCTGGGTCATGACTTTTTGCGTCACATCCAGCGCACGCGGGTCATCATCCATATGATCGACGGCCTCTCCGAAGACCCGCTCGCCGATTTCAGTCAGATCAATACGGAGTTGTCCTTATTCGATCCCAAGCTAGGCAAAAAGCCGCAAATCGTTGTACTCAACAAAATAGACCAGCCCGACGTGCAGGAACGGCTCAAGGAGATCAAAGCCAGCTTTAAAAAGAAAAAAATGGACCTGATCACCGCCTCTGCGATGACACGCACGAACACACGCGACATCCTGGTCTCCGCCTACAAACTATTGCAGGAAATCCCCGCCGGGGAATTGGAAGAAGAGGCGCTCCCCGTCTACAAGCCTGATGTGGACCCGAAACAATTCGAAATAAAACGCGAAGACGGTGATAAATGGCGCGTGACCGGCATAGCCATCGAACGCGCCGCAAAAATGACCTACTGGGAACATGATGGCTCCGTCCGCAGGTTCCAAAAGTTAATGATCAAACTCGGCCTGGATAAGGCCCTGCGCGAGGCGGGCGTACAGGATGGTCATACCGTTTTCGTCGGTGACTTTGAATTGGAATGGCAGGAATAACCCATGTCCATGCACACCAATTCAAAACAACGCGTCCTGATCATCATCCTGACCATCTTCGGATGTCTATTGATTCTTTTCTTTGGTTTGCGTGCCTTTCACGCCTTTAAAAAATTCAACCGCCATCCGCCTCCCGCGCCCGGGCAAATCGAAACCGACGCGGAACGCATCCGCGACTGGATGACTGTTCCTTTCGTTTCGCGTATGTACGGGATTTCCGAGGAAATTCTCTTTGACGCGCTGGAGATCCCTGGGCAGGGCAACCGCAGCAAAAGCCTCGAAGAATTGAATGATAGATTTTTTCCGCAAGCGGATGGACTTGTTATGCAGATCGTCAAAGCGGCTGTCCTCGCGCATCAATCTCCGCCGACTCCTATTCCGCCGCTGACGCCTGTCCCTGCAAGGCCATAAATCGCGCTCATGTCTGAGTATCTTCTGACCCAGGTCATAAACTACGGCGCGCCTCTGCTTTGGGTCATCGTCTTTATCGGCGGACTTGGCGTCCCTTTGCCATGCACAGTGCTGGTCATTGCGGCTGGCGCATTCGCCCGTCAGGGGATCCTGCCCTGGCACACCACCGCCCTCATCAGCATCATTAGCGTGGTCACTGGCGATGCCATCAGTTATTCGTTTGGATATTATGCCCGTGAAAAGGTGTTAACCCGTTTTAGCAAAACACCGCGCTGGAGGGAAGCGGGGGAATCCTTCCGCAAATGGGGACCGCTCTCCATCTTCTTCTCGCGCTTTTTGGTCACAGCCATCGCCCTGCCGGTCAACCTGATGTCTGGCACGACACGGTTTCCATTTAAAAAATGGCTAACCTATGATGCCGCGGGTGAGATCGTGTGGATTCTCGGCTACGGCGGGCTGGGCTATCTCTTCGGCAGTCAATGGGAACTGGTCAGCGAATTCCTGGGCAATTTTGGCGGTGTCGTGTTGGGTGTGCTCATTTTTGTCATCGGCATAAAACAAGCCTGGAGCTGGCAATTAAAAAGACATCAACTCTCGAATTGAGAGTTGTCTCATCCTTTTCTCCCTGTTCCATCCCCGCAGCAGGGAGAGTCAACAAAGGAAATTCTTAATGGTGATGCCCATCCTCATGAACATGACCGTGGTCAAGTTCCTCCTCGGTCGGTTCACGCAGGGCAATCACTTTGACCGAGAAATGCAATTCCGCGCCTGCCAGGGGATGGTTGAAATCAAGTTGGACTGTTTTGTCGTCAAAGCTGGCAACGTAGGCAGCCTGATGCTCGCCGTCCTCATCGGTGACGTGTAACTCCAAGCCTTCTTCCAGTTTCATATCTATGGGGAATTCACTGCGCGGCACATCCATGAAGGCTTCATCGTCGAATTCGCCGTAGCCGTCCTCGGGTTTGACGACCACAGCCTTGCTGTCGCCGATCTTCATGCCCATCATTTCATTTTCCAGGCCGGGAATGATGTTCCCATAACCTGCCAGGAACTGCAAAGGACCTGCTTCGTCCGATGTATCAAGTACTTCTCCATCCACGGTTAATGTATAGTCCATCGAAACAACCAGGCCGTCCTGCACTGTATCCTTATTCATTGTTTTGTCCTTTCTCAAATTAATTGCGTCCATTGTACCAGCCTCCTCCCTACGGTATGCCCAGCGCTGGCCACAAATTACACTTCATCAAAAGGGGAAAAGTGCGATTTGTGACCGTGGGTATTATATAATCGCCCCATGCGCTACGATCTATGCCTGCCCTGGTACTGGGAATATGACGATGTCTTCGCAGGCATGGTGGAACGTTCCTGCCTTGAAGAGGGAATCTCCCTCTGGCAGATCAAGCCGGATACCCTGCTCGAATCCATAACGGTCCTGTACAAGGGAGTGACCACTTTCAAAACGCTTCTGCATCGCGGACAGGGCGAAGCGACCTTCGACCCGATTCAACGCTGGGCAAAGGAATTCGGTGCGCGGCGCATCAATCCTGCCGAGGTTTCGGCCTGGTCGGAAGATAAAGCGACCATGCATCTCGAACTGATCAACGCGGGACTGCACACGCCGCACACCATTTTGCTTGCCCCTTTTCTCGAACAGCCTGTCATCCCGCACATGGACCTTGCCCCGCTCGGCGAAAATTTTGTCATCAAGCCGTCAAATGGCGGCGGGGGCGAGGGGGTCATTCTCGGAGCGAATTCCATCGAAGAAATCCTGCAGGCACGCATGCAATTCCCCGAACAGAAATATCTGATCCAGGCACACGTCACGCCGCAAGTCATTGACGATGAGCCTGCCTGGTTCCGCGTCTTTTATGCGAACGGTAATGCATATCCGTGCTGGTGGAACCCTGATACACACATCTACGCAACGGTCACAGCGGCGGAAGAGGCCCGGGCCGGGCTGGGCGGTTTACGGAACGTTACGATGCGCATCGCCTCCATCTGCAAACTGGATTGGTTTTCCACGGAGATCGCCCTCGCTGACGAATTCGTCGCCGTGGATTATGTCAACGATGAGATCGATACGCGCGTGCAAAGCCAGGCCATGGACGGTGTACCTGACGAGATCATGGAAAATATCGCAAGGCAGTTGGTGAAGATCGCAAAGGAACAGGTATGAAGAAATCACGCGCACGGGATCTGGGAATTCCATTCGAGGGAGATACAGGATCATATAATGCAATTACGGATGTCAAGGGGGTAACGGTTGGGTATGCCACTGTGATCCAGGGCAAGTCGGCACGGACAGGCGTGACAATCCTCCATCCGCGGGGAAACAAAAACCATACGCCAGTTTATGCGGGCGTACATTCATTTAATGGCAATGGTGAAATGACAGGTGCTGCATGGGTCGAGGAGGGCGGCCTGTTGGAAGGTCCGATCGGGATTACGAACACGCACAGCGTCGGCATTGTGCGTGATGCGATCATTGCCTGGCAGGTAAAAAATGATGCGGTATATCAAAGATGGTCCTGCCCTGTGGTGGCCGAAACCGCTGACGCCTGGCTGAATGACATGAACGGATTTCACGTCAACGAACAACATGTGTTGCAGGCGTTGGAATCTGCGAAGAGCGGCGCGATCAAGGAGGGCAATATCGGCGGCGGGACGGGGATGTTGTGTTATGAATTCAAGGGCGGCACAGGAACGGCTTCGCGCAAGCTGCCGAAAAAACTCGGCGGCTGGACAGTGGGCGCGCTGGTACAAGCCAATTTCGGCAGACGGTATCAATTGACGATCGCAGGCGCGCCGCTGGGTCGACATTTTAAACATGATGCGCCGTTCACAAGCGGAGAAAATCCGTTCAGGCAGGATGACGGTTCATTGATCGTCATCATCGCCACTGACGCGCCCCTGCTGCCCCATCAACTTAAACGGGTGGCAAAACGCGCCACGATCGGCATGGCGAGGACTGGGAGCATGGGCGGCAACGGCTCCGGGGATATTTTCCTCGCGTTCTCCACTGCCAATCCGCAAACGGCGCATGGCGATAAGATGGGATTATCGAACATTCAAACTTTGTCCAATGACCATATTGACCCGATCTTTTCCTCAGCGGCGTACACCACAGAAGAGGCGATCATCAATGCCATGATCGCGGCAGAGGACATGGACGGGCATCAGGGCGTCAGCATCAAGGCATTGCCGCACGAGGAGTTGGTGAACTTGTTGAGAAAATATAAAAGAGTGTGATTTTCAGCAACCACATCAGCCCACGTGCGTAGATTTTTCTAGACCGATCAAGGAGTTTTCATGTCCAATATTCTCGAAGTTAAAGAGCTTGTGAAAAAATACGGGGATGTTACCGCTGTAAAAGGCATTTCATTTGACATCCAGGAAGGCGAGATCTTCAGCCTGCTGGGTCCGAATGGTGCGGGGAAGACGACCACCATCTCGATGCTCTCCACGCTGTATGCGCCCACGTTGGGTGATGCGATGATTTCAGGACATTCCGTCACCAAAAATCCGATGGCGGTGCGCAATGCCATTGGCGTTGTGCCACAGGATATTGCGCTCTACGAAGACCTGACCGCGAAGGAAAATCTCATCTTTTGGGGGCAGATGTACGGCTTGAGCGGCAAGTCGCTCACTGCGCGCGTGGATGAAGTGCTGGAACAGATCGGCTTGGTGGACAAAGCCAAAGACCGCGTGAAGACCTACTCAGGCGGGATGAAGCGCCGCGTCAACATTGGGGTGGGCTTGCTCCACAAACCCAAACTGCTCTTCATGGACGAACCCACCGTCGGCATCGACCCGCAATCCCGCCGCGCGATTTTGGACACGGTCAAAGACCTCAACAAGCAGGGCATGACCGTCCTCTACACCACGCATTACATGGAAGAAGCCGAAGAACTCTCCGACCGCGTGGGCATCATTGACCACGGCGAGTTGATCGCGCTCGGCACACAGAAGGAACTCACCAGGCAGGTCGGGCAGACCGAAACGCTGGTTCTACACATCGGCAAGAACGAAGATCCTGACGTCTTGGTGTCGTCCCTGAAAAGCGTGGACGGCATTCTGGAAGCCAACGCCATCAACCACGAGATTTCGGTCATCACGCCATCTGCAAAGGACGTGCTTGCGCCTGTCGTCTCCACAGCCAATGAGCGCGGGATAAAAATCCACTCCATTGACATCCGCGAGCCGAATTTGGAAGCGGTGTTCCTTCACTTAACGGGAAGGGCACTGAGAGATTAGAAAGTGGAAAGCAGAAAGCAATCGACTTTCCACTCGCCACTTTCCACAAAAAGAGTAATAGATGATTAAACTCATTCTCATCGGCATCAAAGACTTGAAAATCATCTTCCGTGACCGCGCGGCATTGATCATGATGCTGCTGGCGCCGTTCCTGCTCACGCTCGGCATGGGACTGGTCACAGGGCGGTTCAGCGGAAGTTCCACAGGGATATCCGACATCCCCGTCATCATTGTCAACCTGGATCAGGAACAATTGGGGAACGCGCTCGAGGAAGCCTTCACGGGCGAGGAACTGGCTGGGTTGGTCGAGCCAACTTTGGGCAAAAGTCCAGAGGCGGCGCGCCAAGCGATTGACGAAGATACCGCCGCGGCGGCGATCATCATCCCGGCAGGCTTCACGCGCAGCGTCATCCCGCAGCAGGGGACATTCGACGAAGAACCCGAAGCGCTGCAAATCGAAGTGTATGCCAACCCCGCGAGGCCAACAGGCGCAGGCATTGTCAAATCCATCGTGGATGAATTCATCAGCCGCATCGAAGAGGGGCGCATCAGCGGGCAGACCTCGATCTTTCAGATGATCATCAGCGGGCGCATCACGCCGCAGCAAGGCGAGCAGGCGGGCATGGACATGGCGCAACGCTTGGAAAACGAGCCGCTCGATGAGGCACTGGCGATCAAACTCAACACCGACACGAACGAAGTCGAAGCGGTGCAGTTCGATGTGCTGGCGTATCTCGCGCCTGGCATGGCGCTGATGTTCCTGATGTTCACAGTGAGCTATGGCGGGCGTTCGATCCTTGCCGAAAAAGCACAAGGCACCCTGCCGCGCCTGCTCGTTTCGCCGACAGTGTCTGCGCAAATTTTGGGCGGCAAGGTCTTCGGCATTTACCTGACGGGCGTGGCGCAAATGCTCATCCTGATCGGCGCGACCACCCTGCTCTTTCAATTGAAATGGGGCGACCCGCTCGGCGTGCTGGTGCTGGTGCTCGCCGCCGTATTCGGCGCATCGGGTTGGGGCATGTTCATCACCGCGCTGGCGCGCACACCCGCACAGGTTGCAAGTGTCGGCTCGGCGATCATGTTGATCTTCGGCATTCTCGGCGGAAGTTTCATCAGCCTTGAAATGATGCCGCCCGCCGTGCAGATGGTCAGCAAGATCACGCCAAATGCCTGGGCGTTGGATGGATTTACGACTCTCGCTCTCGGCGGGACGCTGCCGCATCTTTCCACGCCGATCACTGCCCTGCTGACGATGGGCATGGTCCTGTTTGTGGCAGCAGTGATTTTGTTCGGGAAGAAGAATTTGGTGCAGAATTAATGTCGTTGCGAGGAGGGCGATAGCCCAACGAAGCAACCCCCACTTATTTGGAGATTGCTTCGTCGTCGCTCCGCTCCTTCTCGCAATGACATGCACGGAGTTATTATGAAAAAATTATTTGCCATTGCATGGAAGGACGCGATTGTCCGATTTGCGAGTTCGTCGGAGTTGCTGTTCTTCATCATCCTGCCGATATTTTTCACCTTCCTGCTTGCAGGCGGGACACCTTCGGGAGAGGAAGATAACCGCATTCGATTGGTCGTTGTCGATCTGGCGGATACGTCCATTTCGCGCGAGATCTTCACAGAGTTGGAAAAATCCACTGCGGTGCGACCCGAATACTTCCCGTTGGAAGAAGCGGAAGAGATGTTCGAAGCCCGCCGCGCCTCGTCGCTGTTGATCATCCCTGCAGGCTTGGACATGGAATCCATCCAGAATGGCAGCGCGGCATTGGAATTCCGCAAGCAGCCGAATAACCTCAATGCCACAGTCGCAGAACGTGCTGTGGAGACCGCCATTCGGCGTGTGAGTAGTTCGATGGGCGCGGCAACCATAGCGTTGGAAGAAGCGAAGGCGCAGGGCACATTCGAATCTGCGGAGGCAGAGCAAGCCTATTTCAACGAGTCGCTCGAACTGGCGCAAACATTACAGGCGGATGCGCCCGAGCGCGTGACCGTGATCGAAGGCAGCACGCCCGACCAAGTGGAGTATGACCCGCGCGCCAATTCATCGGCGGGACAACTCATCACCTGGGTGTTCATTCCGCTGTTTGGCATCTCCGCGCTGTTTGCGTACGAACGCCAGCAGGGAACCCTACGCCGCATCCTGACCACGCCGACCAGCAAAGCCACCTACCTGCTCGGCACGATTGCAGGTCAGGTGTTCATGGCACTGGTGCAGATGTCGCTGTTGGTTTTATTTGGCGTTTTCGTGATGGGGCTTGGCTGGGGGCGTGACCTGCTTGCGTTATTCGTCATTTTGCTATGCGCAGCACTAGCGGCGGGAGCGATTGGCACGGCGATGGGAACCTTCGTCAAGACCGAAGGTCAAGCCAGCGGATTGAGCATCATGGCGGGCATGGTGATGGCACTCTTAGGCGGCTGTTGGTATCCGCTGGAGTTGTTCCCTGCGGCAGTGCAGAACATCGTAAAGATCCTCCCCACTACCTGGGCGATGCAGGGATTATTGGACTTGGTTCTCCGCAACGGCGGCTTGGTGGAGATTCTACCCGAGGCAGGCGTGTTGCTCGGTTTCGCGGCGGTGTTCTTTGGGGTGGGGGTGATGCGGTTTCGGTATGAATAAGAGCAAGAGACTTTATTTGCGAAGTAATGACAGGTGTTAGCAGAAGGTGGAGTAGTGGCAGGAAAATTCTGAGCACAGATTCCGCTTTTTGGGACATTTGGGGCAGTTCTGTTGAACGACTGTTTATGGGCTGCTAGCGCCCTGAAACTCACCTTGATGCAGAACGATATTTAAGTTGCAAAATCCCACTTGCATAATTGCTTCTGAACCATCCTGGGCGACGACGTCAGGCGCATCATTTCGACTGCGTTCTCCAGTTACACTGAAATTTATCTTTTTATCCCAACTGGTCTCCAAAGACGTTATAAACATTGAAACATCCATAACTATCATGCTTATATCAATCGCACTCAGGTCTTTTTCCGAGCAGGTTGTCGCAGGGATTTGTTTAGTGGAAGTCTCGAAGTCAACCTGATCAAAGATAAACCCGCCTTCTCCCGAATCCGTGTAAAATCCTACTAAGTTTAGAGCACCCTCAATGCTGACAGTTTCAAGTTCGGGACATGGTAGGGGTGGACGCAGTTTCACTGTACCTTGTATGGTTCCTCTGCCAGTCAGAGTTCCATCCTGGGTAATTTCAAATGGGACGCTGGCGTTGATAGACGAACCATTTCCACACTGGAATGCCATTTCTACCCACCACCAACCTTCAGGTGTAGGGTTGGAACTGCATGCTGACACGCTCAGGATAACCAGGAAGACTAATCCCATAAATACAATTTGCTTTGCCATGAGAAAATCTCCTATTCTTTATAACCGTCCGCCATCCAGATTCTTGGATATGAACAATTCAGGTGAGACATTTCCTTTGCTGAATTGCAATAATCAATATTGGCACGTCGGATGATTATTCATTCTTTTTGGGCGGGTGCATTTTTTGTGGCGTTTCTAAAGAGCCACGGGAATAGCCAATCCTATCCCTGTGGCTAAGCAGGGAAGTCCTTCAGGGCTGGTAAGCGTATATGGCATTGACGTTGAATCCATAAGCAACACAAGATAGACGAATGTCCCAAGTGGCAATGGAATTAATGCCTTCCACAAACCTTGCTTGGCTTTTGCAAGTGCCCTGACTGCTCCAATGGTAGATCCAAGCCCAAATAGAAAGAAACAACCAAAAGTATACATATTGTCTCCTTCGCTTTGCTGTGGTTCTGGCGATTTTAATTTCCTTTTATATCTTGAAATGTGATATGCCGCCAAGTTTCATTATCATTTTTTTCTAGCCAGTGCAGGATTTTTTTCTCTTCCGATTTTGTTCGAAATAGAATAAGGGGAATTCCAAACACTAAAAATACCAAAATTAGGATAAAGAGTGTTACGGCCCAACTAGGAACATCGTTACGCGGCCCCAAGAGTATGCATAGGGCAATTCCAACAACAAAACTTATTCCCCATATGATGAAATTTCTTTTCTCCCGTTTTTTTCTTTGGGTCAAACATGTATTGCAGAGGGGGATATCGAGATTCTTAGATCGGTCCATTTTCCCCATTCTGGTTCCTGTATTCCATCCATATTCGGCTTTAAAATAATATGCCAGTATAGTATTAGCACTTTCTTTTCCACAAAAAGCACAGATTTGGTTTTCCATTTTGTCTCCTTGTGTTATGTTTAAGTGCCTAACTATGATTCAGGCAACCAATTCCATATAACTGCCTATGGACGAACAGTTTTGTACAATCGCCGAATTTTATTGGGATATTAGGCAGTCAAACATCAGGCTAGACCAGTTGACATCTATATTTTATGAATTTCATGTTTTGATTTCACCTGACATTTGTCACGTTTTCATAACCCACAAACACGGTGGGGTTTCCCCACTTTATTTTCTGCTTTTTACCCATTCCCCACCTTCTCCAAATAATCGCTATACGCGCCCTGATACTCCTTTAAACCTTTATCTTCGATCACCAGCAAACGTTCCACCGTCCGATCCAGAAAATAGCGGTCGTGAGAGATGATCAGGGCAGTGCCAAGGAAGTCCTCGAGCGCGTTTTCGAGCACTTCGGCAGAGGCGATGTCGAGGTTGTTGGTGGGTTCGTCCAAGAGAAGGAAGTTCGCGCCAGAGAGCACGACCAGCGCGAGTTGGAGCCTGCTCCGTTCGCCGCCTGAGAGTTCACCGATTTTCTGCGAGACTTGCTTGTATGTGAAAAGATAGCGCAGCAAAAACGCCGTCGCTCTGGATTCGCTCATCTCACCTGCATAGCGGACTGCGTCCAGCAAGGTTTGATTGAAATCGAGTGTCTCATGCTCCTGCGCGTAATGTCCAATGGAGACGCTGGGACCGATCTTTATTTCGCCCGCGTCAGGCGTTTCCTGTCCGAGGATCATTCGCAGCAGCACGGACTTCCCTGAGCCGTTCGCGCCGATCAAGCCGACTCGCTCGCCCTGCCAGATGGTCTCGTTGAGATTCGAGAACACCACTTTTTTGCCAAACGCTTTTGAGATATTCGCCAGTTCCAGCACCTTGTTCGAGCCGCGCCAGCCGTTGAGTTGCAGTTCCATGCGGCGGCGTTCGGTAACGGGCTTCTCGACCTTCTCCATCTTGTCCAGCCGTTTTTGCATAGATCTGGCTTTAATGGCAAATTTTTCGCTGTCATAAACCTTGGCCCAGACCGCAAAACGTTTGATGGCGATTTCCATACGCGTGATCTCGTGCTGCTGGGTGCGAAACAACTCCTCCTGCCGCGCCAACCGCATCTCTTTATCCGCAATGTAAGATGAATAATCGCCTTCAAAGACGGTCATCCTGCCGTCTTCCAATTCGGCGATGTGCGTGACAATTGCATCCAGCAGGTAGCGGTCATGCGAGACGATGACCACCGTCCCTTCGTATTCACGGATGAGTTTTTCGAGATAGACTTTGCCTGGCAGGTCGAGGTGATTGTCAGGCTCGTCCAATAGCAGGACATCGGGCTTGACCAGCAGCAGGCGCGCCAACCCGACCAGTTTCTTCTGCCCGCCGCTCAACACGGACAGGGGCTTGGTCAGTTCACTTTCAGCGAGTCCCAGCCCGAGCAGGAGGTCGCGCACGCGCGCGGGATACGAGTCACCGCCGAGGGAGTGATACTCCTCAATAAGTTCGTGCTGACGTTCGAGCACACGCTGCAATTTCTTTTCATCGCCATAGACTTCAGGATCGCCCAAGCTTTGCTCGACGCGCTCCAATTCTGCATGGACTTCCGCCACGCGCGGGTTGCCATCCATCGCGGAGTCGAGCGCCGTCAGCGTAAGGTCGAGCTCGGGTTGTTGAGGCAGGTATCCCGTGGTAACGAGGCGGGCGCGGGTGATGCTCCCGCCCAGTTCGGGGGAATATTCGCCTTCGATCATCTTGAACAGGGAGGACTTCCCCGCGCCGTTCGCGCCGATCAGACCGATTCTCTGTCCGCGCTGGATCTCCCAGTCGAGATTCTCGAAGATTCGTTTTGCACCGAGGACGAGGGTGATATTGGAGAGTTGAATTTGGATCATGATAAATACCTTTTAAACAAAAATGCCGCAGGCAACCTGCGGCATGTGAAAGTTAATACGACGTTCAGCGTACAGGCGCGATTCGAGGAGGCTCGTTGTTGATAAAGCCGCGGACACCAATGATGAGCGCCGACCTGCCTGCCTGGAATTTATAGATCATGGCCGCGATTATACCTGACTTTCCGTTGTGAGTAGATCTTGAATATGGTCGAGCACTTTGGGGTTGCGAACACCGCCATACAAAATTTGCGCCGCGATCTCCGCATCGAGTTTTTCGCTCGCGCCGAGGTCGTTGACGATCATCCGCAGAAGGTTCTGGTCACACTTGTTAAGCAGGTCCGCGGCACTGGTCACATCCTCGGGCAGCCACATCCTGCGGTTCCAAATACGCTCGCCCGTGTCGGTATCGAACTCGAAACAAAAGGTGTGGAAGAGTTCATGTGCGGTATCCAGCACGAGCTGCGGCTCGATCTTTGGTGTTGCGTTCAAAAAGAAAGCCTCGGCAAATTCCTTTAATTGATTGAAGGTGAAATCGGGATTTGCCTTGACAATCTCGTAGATCTTATAAATGATCAACGGACGATGCACAGTGGGAACCATGCGGATCTTATTCGACGCAAGGATGTTCAAGTAACGTTCAAGTTTCTTTCCGGGCGAAATAGGCGCGCTGGAACGCGCAGGCTGGTTATTATTTAGTTTTGACGCAGGCGGGTTGTTATTCTGTCTCTGCGCAGATTGGTTCGTACCACCGTTATTCTGATACGTCTTCCTGAATTTATTGACGCCCTGCCACTTGTCGTAAAAGACGAATTTATCGCAGGCATTGACAAGATAATCGGCGCTTGTACCGCTGATGCCCATGCCGACCACGGTCTTGCCGTGCGCACGCAGGCGGTGCACCAATTCGGTGAAATCGCCGTCTCCGGAGACAAGCAGGACATGCGTAAATGCAGTCTTCTCGCCGTAAAATAATTCCAGCGCATCGATCACAATGCGGATGTCCGCCGCGTTCTTGCCGCGTTTGCTGTTGACATGGATCAACTCCACGCCAAGGCTGAGCAGCTGGCGTTGTTTGCTGGCGGCTTCCGCCCAATCCGCATAGGCACGGCGCAAAACCACGCGACCCATTTGACCCGCATATTGGAAAATGCGGCTCCAATCCACATCGGCGGCCTTGCCAAAGGCTTCCTCCACACTTATTTCGATGTTGTCATAATCAATGAAAACGGCTACCTGTGTATCCTGTCCCATGCGGAACTCCAAATTTTTCCAAAGTATAGCACGACTCTACAAAAAAAGTCCTCAAACACAAAATGATGAGATCCAGAGCTTTTCCTTCGTGTTTAATGCCCGTCTCATGGGCGCAAAATTCTGTGGCAAAATAGAGCCATGGCCTTTCCACTGACCACCCTCAGCCAGTCCTCCCTGCAGGATTACAACGACTGCCCGCGCAGGTTCGAACTTCGCTATCTCCAGGAGCTTTCCTATCCCGCCATCGAAACCGAGCCTGCACTGGAAAATGAAAAACATCAAACAGAGGGTGAATATTTTCACCGCCTCGTGCAGCAATATTTCGTCGGCATTACCGCGGAACAAATTTCAAAACTGGCCAACACGGACAACCTGCAAAGATGGTGGCAGAATTTTATCCAGTCGGAGGGTCTGACTGGTCTTACAGGACTACATGGCCTGAAATCGGAAATCACCCTGTCCGCGCCGTTGGGAAGATTCCGTCTCGTCGCAAAATACGACCTCATTGCAGTGGACAACGAAAAAATCAGCATCTATGACTGGAAGACCTACCGCAAGCGTCCAAAGAATGAATGGCTCGGCATCCGCTGGCAAACGCGGGTCTATCGCGCCCTGCTCGTACAGGCCGGGGCACAGCTTAACGGCGGCAGACCCATCCAACCCGGCCAGATCGAAATGGTCTACTGGTTCGCGGATTTCCCGAACGAGCCTGCGATGTTCCCCTACCAAGCGGATCAATTTAAACGGGATTGGGATGCCCTCGAAAAACTTGCCGGCGAAATCGCATCCGCTTCGAGCTTCCCGAAAACGGACGATGTCACGAAGTGCAGTTACTGCCCCTACAGGTCGTACTGCAATCGCGGCATCCGCGCCGGGGAGGCGCTCGATGCTGAACTCGAAACCGAGGCGGAGGAATTGTTCGATATCAACTTCGAGCAGATCGGGGAGATCGAGTTCTAAAAATATTTTACCTTTGTGGTCCGGTGTTAAATACCTCGATAAAAAGAGAGCCACACAAGATTGCGGCTCTCTTTTCGTTTTGATGATCCTGGCTATATGTTTACTGCCATGCAAGCGCGCCTGACGCATTATAGTTGAAGGCAAGCAGTTCAAGGTCGAGGAAGTCGATCACGCCGTCGTTGTTCAAATCCGCCTCGGCGGGGAGGGAGGCGTTGTAACTCATCCCAATGGTAAGGGCATCGAACTGGTCAATGACGCCGTTGCCGTCAATATCACCAGCGGGCAGACTCACCGTTGGCATGGTGGTGACAACTCCATTCATGAGGGTAATGGAGCCTTGGGCGTTGAGAAAACCCGGTGCGGAGGCAATGATGGCATATGTCCCGGCGGAAACAGGCAGGCTGAAAGTGCCATCAAGATTGGCGGTTTCTGACAGGACAAGCTGATTACCCGAGTCAAATAGTTCAATGGTGATGGGCTTGCTTGCAAACACCTGTCCATTGACGATGGCGGTGGTGGGGACGACGCCGGTCGGCGAAGCCCCAACTCCAATAACGGTTACGTTATCTGGAATGTACTCGATGGATTCCAGAGTACCCTGGCCTTCAGACACGCGCGCCGTACATTGAACGGGAGTCTGCCCCGCCTGCAGGCCCTGGACCATGAAGGTAAAGACCGTGCCGCTGGTGGTCGCCCTTTTGCCGTCACTTCCCGCAACCGCAAGGATAAACTGACCAAACTGGGGACCGTTCAACGCGGACACCGGATCCGTCCCAAAAAGGCTTGTAACCAGGATATTGCTGACTTCAACCACGGCCGGGTCGTATGTGCATATGAATTCCGCACTTGTGTAACCTTCCGCTGGCACATTGAACAAACCAACAGTGACAGAACTGGATTCGCCGATCGAAAGGATTGATTGAAGGACATCCGTCCACACGTAAGGACCGCTGGGGGTCGTGATTGCAGTCGGGGTGAATATGGGAGTAGCAGTTACCGTGCTGGTCAATTCAAGCGTATCGGTTATCACGGGCGTTCCCGTGGCCACAGAGGTTTCTGTCACAATGGCGGTTACGGATGTTGAGGTTGCAATTATCGTACCTGTCGGAGTAAGAGTCACGATTGGCGTCTCGCTGCCGGAAGGCGTCTCGGAAACAAGCGGCGTTTCGGTTCCATCCGGCGTGCCGGGCGAAACGGTCACGATGGGCGTCTCGCTGCCGGAGGGCGTCTCGGAAACAAGCGGCGTTTCGGTTCCATCCGGTGTGCCAGGCGAAACGGTCACGACGGGCGTCTCGCTGCCGGAGGGCGTCTCGGAAACAAGCGGCGTTTCGGTTCCATCCGGCGTGCCGGGCGAAACGGTTACGACAGGCGTCTCACTGCCGGAGGGCGTCTCGGAAACAAGCGGCGTTTCGGTTCCATCTGTGGGGGTGACAATTGACGTGGAAGTAATGCTTGGTGGGGCAGTTATTACAGGAGTCTCCGTCATACCGGGTGTGGGGGTTGCCCCCGGAGCACTCTCTCTTGTAGCGATCAGATTGTAGTATCCTGTTCCTAATTCCGATTGGACTTGGACGAAATATGAGCCTGCCGGCCGGGTTGAATGGAGCGTTCCATGTCCACGAGAAATCTCGGCACCATCTCCGTTGAGTAATAGGATCACCGGGACAAGCCCGGCACCCGCAGGAGCTACCGTGATGGTGAACGTTGTTTGCTCGTTTAGTATCAGCGACCATCGTTCATGGCGATAGGCATCCACACTGCCGGAATACTGGGTATCCCAGGTGATGGGACCGCGGAAAGCGATTTGCAAATTTGGGATATTCATAAGTGGTTGGAGACGCCCCACTGTCTGGCCGCCCTTTGAATAGGTGGTGATGTTTGTAAACGAATTGAAATTAACCTTCCACCCTGCAAAAAGCGTACCCATGACACTGGGGCGGACGACAAAATGCAGATGCGGGCCGGGGTGCTCATTTCCCAAACACACCTGTTCACCGGAATTATTGTGAATGACTGCCAAACGCTGGTTCCTGCTGACCTTGTCTCCCTGCGTTACCTGAATATTGCCCAGATGCCAGTACTCGGTCGTCCAGCCGTTGCCATGATCGATCTTGACCCAGCAATAACCCGCCTGTGAAACCGTTCCCGCCGCCGCCGCGGTCACCCAGTCGTTCGATGTGTCCTCCCCGACCCGCATCGTAACCCGCGGAGCAAAATCAATTGCTCCACCCAGACCGTAATAATGCGGGCTGGTCTTCGGTCTTTTGGTGCCGTTATCCAAACCATCATAGGCCACCCATGCACGCCCCTGCTCCCAGGGAAGCTGAAACATGTCATCCGGCGGGGCAGCGGCAAGCGCCAGTGCACCCACGGGTATCGCTGAAAACAATATGAAAAGGAAAACAAAAATTCGCACAGGCGATTTAAGATGCATGGCTACCACCTATCCTTGGAACGCACAGCGGAAACAGTCATCAACATACACTTCGACTTTACTTATGGCTACCTCTCAGTATTCGAATGAATATGAAAAGCCCGATGAAGATAAAAACGCCAAGAATGACCAGCACAATGACCATTTCCCTTGAGAGCGAGAAGAATGCAGGTGAAGCAGACGCCACGTCCAGAGGAAGTGGGGTCCCCAATAAAGGTAAATCCTGCGGATTGGCCTGTTCGCCGCTTATTGAAAGTGGAATCTCTTTCGCTTCAACTGTCATTCCTCCAAGAGGCGCGGCAATGCCTGCTTCGTTCTTAATGGCGAGCGCCGCACTCGCAAGCGTGACATTTGTCTGGCAGGCCCCCAGAGTGACAAAGCGGACCTCCCCCAAAACACCATTTGCCATTTGGGGCGTTGAGCTGGCAAAGGTTGCATCCGCCAGCCCCGCCGTCTGGGGAAGGAGTAATCCATTCATCGTGGGGATCGAACTTGCCGCATTGAGAGGCTTGAGACAGGCCGGATCATAACTGAGTTGTACCGTAAATCCCTGAATCGGCGTGGCGGAAACAGCGTGAACCGTTACAACAAGCGTTTCCCCCGTTTTGAAGCTGTCGGTGCTGGCAGTGATCCAGATGGTCTCAGGGGATTGCGCCCTTACAGGTACAATAATAAATAAACTGAAGATCACGATGAAAAGCGGGACAACCTTTTTCATTAATTGACAACTCCGAAGGAGGACGCGCTGAGCATGGTCAGCGCGTCCCTGCAATGTTTGTGTGATTATCAGTTAACCTGCCAGTTAAGCGCGCCAGATTGACGATAGTACGCCGCCAGGAGCTCCAGGTCAAGAATGTTAATTATGCCGTCATTGTTCAAGTCCGCCACACTGGGGACGGTTAGGTTGTAGTTAATACCAATGGTCAATGCATCAAATTGATCGACCACGCCGTTGCCGTCAATGTCACCTGCGGGCAGGGTGATGGTTTGCATGGTGGTCGTGGCGCCTCCAACAATGGTTGGGGATCCCTGGGCATTAAGATACCCTGCCGCAGAAGCAACAACCGTATAGTCCCCCCGCAACACGGTCATGCTGAAACTTCCACTTTCATCCGTGGTCGTTGTCGCAGCTACAGTTGAATCCAGATTGTAGAGCGTGACCGTTACCGGCTTGTCCGCAATGACAGTTCCTGTCAGCGTTCCCAGGGGTTCGACAATCGTCAGGGTCTCCGAGGTGGCAGGCAGGGTTGAAAGAGCATTTCCCGTGGAGACACGCACCTCGCATGAGATTGTGGCTTCTCCCTCTTGTAACCCTTTTACGGAAAAGGTAAAGACCGCGCCACTGGTGGCAGCCCGCTGGCCGTTACTGCCGGCAATGGCAAAAATGAAACTCCCGTTTTCAGGTTCATTAACGACCGTTGCAGGGTCTGTGCCAAAGAGGCCTGCCCCCGCAATGTTGCTGATCTCGACAAAAGCCGGGTCAAACGTGCACGTGAATTCCGCGCTGGCATATCCTGTAGGCGGCACATTATCCAAACTGACAGTGGCTGTGGACGAGTCATCCACAAAAACGCTTGGCGGGTCGAACACAATGACCGCATCAGAATCTTCGTCCGGTGCGTCCGTTCTGCGAATCACCATGCTATAGGTGCCGCCGCCAGAGACGGGCTGGACCTGAATAAAATATGCCCCTGCCGGCTGATCCGTCGTCAGAATGACCTCAGTCTGAGTGCCGACAATGCTGGAAATTTCATTCTCACTTGCATCCAGCAAATAAATTGAGGGGATCAAGTCGCCGGTCAACGTGGTGACAGTTACCGAGAAACTGCTGGTTTCATCAAGTTGGAGCGACCACCGTTCGAAGCGGTCTGAATTCACCGTTCCGCTGAAGGTGGCATCCCAGAAGGTTGTATTGCGAATGATGATCTGTGCAGGGAGGTAAGGGACCGCCTCACCCTGCGCCTGAGCCTGCGTGCCGTTACCGAAAACACCAGCCAGCATTACAAGAAAAAGAGTGATGCGAACCAAAATATTAGTTTTCATTGAACATGCTCCTTGATGAGACCCGATGGGGTGAAAAGATTGGGAAAAATAGTTGGCAGTTATGATGAACGGTCATTTTGTTTTCAGGCCGACAATTCCTGCAACGGCCGAGTTTCGGCAAAATTGCAGGTTTGCATATCTGTAATGCCCCTATATTGTATATTCATGACGGACAAAAACGCGTTACAGCTCAATTGCGGCGATGTTACAGAAATATTGCGGTATTGGCTGTGGACAGGAAAAAAATAATAAAAGGCCGGGGATTCGATGCAAGCGCCAGATCTCGGACTTATCAACCCGCAATCATCCCGATCCCCGCTTCACACACAGGACTCTTTTATTTTACAAAAATTCCAAAATGATTCGCGACCGGTCGCTCCCGCCCGGGGATATAGCTGTCAATCGGCGAATTCAGAACTACAGCACCGCCGTTCCCCCCCTCGATCACCATCGTGGACGAACCGCCGCCATCCAAAGCCAGGGCAAAGTGTGCGCCCAAATCCTTAAGCAATTCCGCCAGCTCCAAAAAGGTTGCACCGCTGCTGTAAAACGGCTGGCGACCATCCACCACGACCAGGTACAGCCAGCGTCCATTTTTATTGATTCCAATCGCCGTGCGCGGATGAATCACCACAGCATCCAACTCTGGAACGATCTCGCCGCCCAATATCAACATGCGGTCTCCGGAAATCGCATGGAATACCCTGCCCGGCTGCCTGTTAAAGGTCATATCATTTCTGCGGCTGATGTACATCGTTGGTTCGGGTGTATCGTTCTGCAGACCGTCCGCATAGAGAGTGCCCTGATAGGCAGCTAAGCCGTTCGGTGTGACAACATCCCCGCTATGCGGATAATAATCCACAGGACTGCGCGACCACCACGGAAAGAAGCCATCCCCATTGATGGCAATCTGCACGCCAAACTCTTCCAGAAATTCGGAGGTCGTCCGCGCGGTCATGGCTCCCCCCTCCACTTCACTGGGCGGGGTGACAAGGAAACTCATCCCTTTTGTTTTCGTATCAATCACCAGCACATGCGCGATCATCGCATGAGGCAGGTAGCGGACGATACGGCGATAGGTAACGCCATCGTGGATTTCCTGTTTCAACGGTACAGGCGCGGGGCGCCCGATGGTAAACACAAAATACACGCCGATACCGGTCAAAAAGCCCGCAAGGACAAACCATAACCAACGAACAACCCGTCTCTTTTCCATGGTGCGGAGGGTAACAAAACAATATGAGCGGAAAATAAAAAGAGACAGCCGCTAGCCTGTCTCCTCCGATACGATCACCAAACGGTTACGCGGTTTCCGCTTCCGCCTTGCGCATGGACTGAAACGATTCAATCGCCACCTCCAGCATGGATAAATCAGGCGTGCGGGTCGTGAGGTGCTGTAAAGCCAGGTTGGGTTTGATCAAGAATTGGACGATGGGATTACTCAAGTTGTTGGCTGTCCAGCGGATGTATTCGACGGCGATCCCAGCCAGGATGGGGATGAAAAAAATACGGGTGGCAAAGCGCCATAAAATCGGCATGGGACCCAGGGCGGTGAAGATCAGGATGGACAATAAAACCAGCGTAAGCAGAAAAGCCGTCCCACAGCGCGGATGTTCGATGGGGTATTTCGCCACGGTTTCAGGGGTCAATTCCGCGCCCGCCTCGTAGGCATTAATGGTCTTATGCTCCGCACCGTGATACATGAACACGCGCTTGACATCGGGCATGAAGCCGATCCCCCATATGTAGCCGATCAGGAGCAGCAGACGAAGCAGGCCTTCCAACAAATTCCCCGCCCACAAGGCAGCCGTGGTCTGGGAAAGCAAATGCTCCACCCAGCCGCCGATCCCGGCCGGAAGCAAAAAGAAGAGCGCAATGCTGAAGGCGAGAGACAGGCCCATGGTCAGATAAAGAGCCGGGCCCTCCAGTTTTTCGTCCTCGCCGGTTTGGGTATTCGCTGAAAGCGTGAGCGCCCGCATCCCCAACCCAAGCGCATCCCACAGCAAAATGCCGCCGCGCAAAAAAGGGACTTTTGTAATCCCCGAGCGATAGAGGTTCGCCAGCTTTTCGGTGTGGACAACGATGTTTCCATCCGGCGCACGCATCGCAACAGCAAAGGCTTTTTGGCCGCGCATCATGACGCCTTCGATGACGGCCTGCCCGCCATAAGTTATTATTCGATCATCCATATTATTTTATAAACCTGACGGATCTTCGACCTGTCAGGCCTTACATCCTTTATTTGAAATTATAGAAAAAGTGGGTGTGAGCGCTTCGATGCCTTTATACCATGTCGGCAAATGCATGCGTTCATTCGGCGAGTGGGACATTGTCATCCGGCAGGCCGAAACCTGTCAGCAAAGAATCGGCGCCGACATATTGCTGCAACAGAACCACGGAGCCAATCGAGCCCGCCTTCGCGCTTGAAGTAGGGACGTTTGCCCCAAACCGTTTCGAGTGCCTGCGCAAGGGCCTGCACGCCGGCGGAGTCCGTTTCGGACCAATGCCGCGCCGGCGTTGTGCAGATTAATCAATTCCCATTTGATGGTCCCTGGGGCGCATTCTTCTTTAGATATGCCTTCATCTGTTTGGTGACTTCCTCGGGAGTCTGGTCCGGCACAAGACGGCAGGATATTTTCGCCATCGCCCATGCGGGCAGGACGGTCTTGGAGCCCTGCCCCGTAAACCCCGAAAGCAAACCGTTTACCTCCAACGTGGGTCGCGCGCCCACACGTTCGGATGGGATAAATTGCGGCTCGCCCCACAAGGCAGGCACACCCGTCATTGCGATCAATTCCCTGTTACTGACCGGCAGTCGCTTGAAGTCTTCGCGCTCCTTCTTGCTCAACTTGCGGACCTTGTCATAATAACCGGGCAGGGTGACCTTTCCATTTTTGTCGTGCATGCCCGCAACCAGCTCGATCAATGCCTGGGCAGGGTTGTGTATCGTCCCGCCAAACAAACCGGAGTGCAGGTCTTTATCGGGGCCATGCACTCGCAATTCGAAATAGGCCAGGCCGCGCAAACCCGTGGTGATGGTCGGCTTGTCCGGTCCCATCATGCCTGCATCCGGGTTCAAACAAAAATCGCAGGCAAGCAGCTCCTTGTTCTTTTTGATGAATTCGCCGAGATGCTCGGAACCGATCTCCTCCTCCCCTTCGATCAGCCATTTGATGTTGACCGGCGAGCCTGTCGTGCGGACGATTGCTTCGACCGCTTTGAGAGATGCCATCACCTGGCCCTTCATGTCCGAGGAACCGCGCGCAAAAAGATAATCACCGCGCACGACTGCGGTGAATGGATCCGATGTCCACAACTCCAGCGGGTCAACTGGCTGGACATCATAATGCCCATAGATCATGATCGTCGGAGCGGATTTCCCCGCGCCCAACCACTCGCCATAAACGACGGGATGTCCACCGGTTGGCATGGTCTGCACATGATCCATATTAATGGAACGCAATTGTGCGGCAACCCACTCCGCCGCACGCTGGACATCGCCCTTGTTTTCATCGAGCGTCGAAATGGACGGGATGACAAGGAACTCCTTTAACTCACTTAAGTAACGTTCGCTGTTTCCGCGGACGTAATTCAATGCTTGTTGCGCGTCAGACATGGCTGTTTCTCCTTCTTAAGAATTCACTATGGCGCAGCCGTCGGCTCGGGGGTTTGCTCAAGCGTGCGGCGGGTTATGAGATACCACTGCGTGATCAACGCAAGGCGGTCATTGACATCATACATCGGGGCAACCTGCACACCCTGCACCTGTGCGTCCACACCATAGGAATAGACGGGATAATACAAGGGCAGCGAGGGCATATCCTTGGTGAAGATCACCTGGAAATTGCGATACAAGCGCGCGCGCTCGGCAAAATCTGCGGCGGTGCGTGCTGATTCAAGGAATTCGCTTGCCGTGCGGTTATCCCATTGGGAGTAGTTCTGTCCGCCGGTGGCTTCGGATTGATGCCAGAACAGGTACGGGTCCGGGTCCGGGGTGCGCGAGGTGTTCAAGTCCGCCAGGGCGGCCTGGTAATTGCGCGGGACAAGATAATCGTTCAGGAGCGAGTCGTACGGCACAGCCTGCAGGTCAATGCGCACACCGATCAATGTCCAGTCCGATTGGATGGCCTGGGCAATCTGGGTGTGGATAATGTCATCGGGATGAAGCAGGGTAAAGGTCAGAAATTGACCGTCCTTTGCACGCACATCCCCGCCGCCGGCGGGAATCACATATCCCTCGTCCTTGAGCAACCTCGCGGCGGCTTCAGGGTCATACTCAAATTTTTCGATGTCTTCATAATATGCCCACGAGCCGGTCAGGATGGGCCCATTCGCAAGGATGGCCTGTCCGTTCAAGATGTGCGAGACGATCACATTGCGGTTCAGGCCGAGCAGAAGTGCGCGGCGGACCTTGTCGCTTTGCAGAAATGGAACCGCAGGATCATTGTTATTAAGGAAGACCAGCCCCATCTGCGGCAGGCGGCTGGTATAAACGGATAGATTCGGTTCCATAAGCGCCTGCTGAAGAACATCGTTCGTCAACTGGCTTACGCCAAGCACTTCGCCCTGCTCATACGCGTCGAGCGCAGAGGCGGAGGTTGGATAAAAGCGAAAGACAACCTGCTCGATGAACGGGGGCTGCAGGTAATAGTCCGCATTCGCAGAAAGCACAACGCCTGTGATCTGTCCGCCACCGGCCAACAGGCGGTCAAACTTATATGGACCGGAGCCGACGGGGCTCAGGTTGAATTCTGCATTGGAAAGCTGGTCGGCAGGCACGCTTTCGAGCAGGTGTTTTGGTAAAACGCCAAAGGTGGCGTAATCCAAAAATGGGGCAAAGGGTTCGGGTAATTTGAATTGAAAGGTCTTGTCATCGAGGCGCCTGACGTCGATTTGGGACCACAGGTCCTTGATATCCTGCGGGAAAAGCGAGCCGCTGCTCTTGATCAATTCGATGGTGTAGATCACATCATCGCTTGTCACGGGTTCCCCATCATGCCAGACCGCATTGGGTCTGAGCGAGAAGTTATAGACCATGCCGTCGGCGGAAGCTGCCCAGGAATCGACCAGGTCGGGCTGCGGCAAACCGTGCGAATCAAATTTGATCAAACCGCTGAAAAGAAGGCGGTTGATGTCGCGGTCGGCCGGGTTGTTCCAATCCAGCATGGGGTTGAGCCGCCCCAGCGAGCCGACCAGCGCCTCCGTGTACACCCCGCCCGCCGCGGCTTCCGGCAATATGGGAATCGACACCGGCTGCTGGCTGAGCAGCAGCAGGGCAACGATCACAACCGTGACCGACACAACCAGGATCTGCCATCGTAGTTTTTTCATAGGGTGAGTAAATAAAGAAATGCCGCCGCCACCCCGTTTCAGGGCAATGGCCCGGCGGCACTCCGCAACCTTGGGATTCTTAGCGTCCGAGGATGATAATGGTGATCACAAGGCCGAAAAAAATCACACACAGAATAATCGTCACCCAGAAGAGGATGCGTTCAATACCGCGGCGGGCGGTGAAAACGCCGCCGGTATCCGCGCCGGTCAAACCACCCAGGCCCGCTCCCTTGCTTTGCAGGATGACACTGAGGATCAAACCAAGCGAGGTTATAATCAGCGCAATATCCAGAAACCTAACCATACAATATGCCTCCTTGAAATTAGCGGACAAATTATACCTGTTCAAGAAGTGAATCGTCAACAAGGGATTATGGCGGGCGGAAATCCTGCGCGTATTCCCGCTTCGCAAATTTCAGGAAGAAAGCGAACCCCCGGGGTTCTCGAAGGGAGGCAGACTGTGACACGAGGAATTCATGCACGAAGTCGTCATCAACCTGCACATGCACACAAGATACTCGGATGGAAGCGGACTCCACAGGGATGTTGCGGCCGCCGCGATCAACGCCGCTGTGGATGTGGTCATCGTCACCGACCATAACGTGCTGGTGCAGGGGTTCGAGGGGTATTACAAGGACAAGAACAAAAGGATCCTCATGCTGATCGGCGAGGAAGTGCATGACCAGGCGCGCGACCCGCAAAAGAATCACCTGCTTGTTTTCGGCGTGAACCGCGAACTGGCGACATTCGCGGAGAATCCCCAGAACCTGATCAACCAGGTGCGCGATGCGGGCGGGCTTTGCTTTCTTGCCCACCCGCACGACCCCGAGGCAAAAGCCTTCCATGAAACCGACATCTCCTGGGTGGATTGGTCTGTCCAAAATTATACGGGGATCGAATTATGGAATGCCCTCAGCGAGTTGAAGACCGTCGTCCCCACAAAATTGCACGGCGCCTTTTATGCCTTCCTGCCCGCCTTCGTCGCGCGCCAGCCCATTCCGGACACGCTGGCAAGATGGGATGAACTGCTTTCGCAAGGACGCCGTGTGGTCGCCATCGGAGGATCGGACGCGCATGCCCTGCACATGAGCATGGGACCCATCCATCGCGTGATCTTTCCCTATGAATTCCACTTTCGGACGGTGAACACACACACGCTTCTCTCCGCACCGTTGAGTGGCGAGGTGAACCGGGACAAAGCCCTCATCTACAAAGCCCTGCGCGGGGGACATTGCTTCGTCGGCTATGACCTGCCCGCCCCCACCCGCGGATTCCGCTTCACGGCCCAGGGACGGGATGTTTCGGTTTCGATGGGCGATGAGATCCCCTCAAAATTCGGCGTGACGTTACAGGCAAAACTACCCTCCCAGGCGGAAATCTGTTTGCTGAAAGATGGACAGGTCATCCAGACCTGGAAGAACCAACTCTCCTGCACGCATATCACCACCGAGCCGGGTGTGTACCGCATCGAAGCCTACCGGCGCTATTTGGGCAGGCGGCGCGGATGGATCTACAGCAACCCGATCTACGTCAGGGAGTAGGAAAGGCCCTTCACAGGGGATCAGGCATCCGTTAAGAACGAGGCGTTATTCTTCATCCGAAGCGGGGATTCTGTGGTACACTTCGCCCGCTAATCAAATAGGTGCGTCTAGTCTACGTGCCTTTCCGCTCCCGGCAGGCCCACGGCTTGAACAGGAGCAAACCCATGGAAAGGAGGTTTTCCCAATGCGAAAATATGAATTGGTTTGCATCATCCAACCCGACCTGGATGAGACCGCTTTTAACGGCGTGCTCGACAAGGTCAAGGGCTGGGTCAGCGAATCCGGCGGCAGTGTGGATAAGGCCGAGGTGTGGGGACGCCGCAAGCTGGCTTATCTCATCAACAAACAGCGCGAAGGTCAATATGTTCTTTTGAACGTGACCATGGCGCCCACTGCCACCTCTGAACTTGAACGCAACCTGCGCTATCAGGAAGCGATCATGCGTCATATGCTTTCCGTTGTCGGTTAATTTTTTATTCGTACCCGCCCGCTGCCTACCAAGGAGATTGACATGAGCCGAGGCCTTAATAAAGTACAGATCATTGGGCATCTTGGGAAGGACCCCGAGATGCGTTACACCCCTTCGGGCAAACCGGTCACCACCTTTTCGGTGGCGGTCAGCCGTTCGTGGAACAGCGCGGACGGCGAGCGCCACAGTGAGACCGAGTGGTTCAACGTGGTTGCCTGGGGAAACCTGGCTGAAATCTGCAAGCAGTATCTCGTCAAGGGACAGCAGGTCTATATTGAAGGACGCCTGCAGACCCGCCGCTGGGACGACAAGGAAGGCGTAAAGCACACCAGCGTGGAGATCGTTGCGGGTGAGATGATGATGCTGGGCGAGCGGCGCGAGGCAAATAACCAATCCCAGGAAGCGGATAATGCATCCAGCGAGCCGGCCAACGGCGCGGCGGATGACGAATTCCCGTTCTAATCGTCACAGCTTGCCGGGCAGGCAGCTGTGACACAAACAGTTTTGGAGTAAACCATGAGTGACGAACGCAATTTCTCAGGCGAACGCAATTTTTCAGGCGGTGGGGAAGGCGGCGGGGACCGCAGGTTCTTTGCCAAGCCGAAATTCTGCCAGTTTTGCGCCGACAAGACATTGACCATTGATTATAAAAAGGTCGACCTGCTGCGCAAATACATCACCGAGGACGGCAAAATCCGTCCGCGCCGCCAGACCGGGGCCTGCGCCAAACATCAGCGCGTGGTGGCGGCGGCGGTCAAACAGTCCCGCCATGTGGCGCTTCTGCCGTTCAGCGGCAGGTCGCTGGACGACACCCGTTCCTGATCGAAACGATGTACGCGGGGCATGGGAAACCAATTCCATGCCCCGAATTTATGCCCGGCGCGGTCACAACGTGTGCCTTTTTGGAAGCAGGAATGCACAATGGTTGCCCGCGGGCATTCTATATTAACGCACCCTGTACCACTTGAAGGAGTATCCCCATGCCCAATGAGCAGGAGAAGAAGGCTGTTGCATACAAGAAACATGTTGCCCGCCAGCAGCGCGAACGACAACAGGCACGCCTGATCCTATACACGTTCTTCGGCATCCTTGCCGCGGTCGTGCTGCTGCTGATATACGGGCTGCTGGACGAAAGATATTTCAAACTCCAGCGCCCGGTGGCAAAGGTCGGAGAGACGAAGATCCTTGTGCGGGATTTTGAGCCGCGTGTGCGCCTGCAGCGCCAGCAGTTATTGTCCCAATACAGCCAGTACGCACAGTACGCGCAGGTTTTCGGCCTGGACGTGGAGGCGCAGCTGCAACAGATCGCCTCCAATTTAGACTCGCCCCAGCTCATCGGCCAGACCGTGCTCGACCAGATGGTCAATGAAGAGGTCATCCGCCAGGAGGCGGCCAAACTCGGCATTACCGTCAGTGAAGCCGAGTTGGATGAAGCGCTTCAGAGCGCCTTTGGTTTCTTCCCGAACGGCACGCCCACGCCGTCGGCAACCCCCACTGCGGTGGACATGCCCGAGATCCCGGCGGAAGCGTTCAACGTGGTGACGGTCACGCCCGTGCCGAGCGCCACGCCTGAAATGACCTCCACCCCCGCAGCCGCGGAGGCGGAGACCACACCTGCCGAGGGCGAAACAACCCCCGAGGCGGAAGTCACCGCGGAACCATCCCTCACGCCCACTGCAACCAGCGAGCCGAGCGCCACCCCGACGGAAGGACCGACCTCCACTCCGGCGCCGACCGCCACGCCCTATACCTTCGAAAGTTTCCAACAGAACTACCAGGAGGTGAATGAAGACCTCGCCAAACTGGGCTTCACCCATGACGTGTACCGCAGGCTGTTCGAAGTGCAGATCCTCGAACGAAAACTGAGGGACGAGCTCGCCCTCGACGTGCCGCGCACGAGTCCGCAGGTCTGGGCGCGCCACATCCTCGTCAGCGACGCGGCGACTGCGCAGACCGTGATCGAGCGTCTGCAGAACGGCGAGGATTTCGCCGCGCTCGCGCTGGAACTTTCCTCCGACACGGGTTCGGCTGTTAACGGCGGCGACCTCGGCTGGTTCGGAAGCGGTGTGATGGTGCCTGAGTTCGAAGCCGCCGCCTTCGCATTGGAAAATTCCGGTGACTTCACCACGGAACCCGTGCAAAGCAATTTCGGCTTTCACATCATCCAGTTGATCGCCAAACAGGACCGCCCGCTGAGCGCAGAGCAGTATGCCTCCGAAAGGGAGCTCGCCTTTGCCGGCTGGCTGGCGGATGCAAAGGAAGCCTACGGCGTGGAGACCTATGACGTGTGGAAACAGCGCGTGCCCAGCGAGCCGAACTTCATCACACAAGCCACCGAGGCGGCCGGCGCCCAGTTGACCGCCCAGGCGGAAGTGCTGGAAGGCCTGAAAGCCACGGCGACACCGTAAGGACCAACCATTAAATCAAAGCGCCCGCTTTTACAGCGGGCGCTTTGATTTGTATGTGCCTTTATCCCGTTGAGAACTTCAGCTCACATGGTACTGTTGTCTTTCGAGTGACAGGGCAGGATATGGGGATATGCGGCGGATGAAGTGGTCGCGCTTGTTCCAGGGCAAGCGCTTTATTCAAAACCCTCATTGACTATGCGAAAAATGCTCGGAAAGCCCCTCGGAAAAACATATAGAAGTCTTTTAAAAAACATTTAGAAGTTTTCCGGAAAACATTTAGAAGTTTTTCCAAAGACATTTAGAAGTTTTGGGAAAAAGATTTGGAAGTTTTTTTGGGGCGGAAAAGGGGGTTTTAATTCCTTCGAGCAGGGCTTTTCCCTCAAAAACCAGCCCCCAACAGGCAGGGACGCAGGCGGGGTGTATAGTAAAATCAATAAAAGGGACAAGCCAATGCCCCTCACCCCGCAGGATTTGTCAGCAAGCGGAAGCGAGCCGAGGCGGAAGTTGTTGCCGTCCCCAAAGATGATGCTATCCGTGCTGCGATTATCGGGAGGGGCGTTCAAGGGAGAGTTGTGATGGAGAGAAACCGTCCACGAAGAAAACCACGAATTTTCGAATGGATGATGATCGTCGATTTTCATGGATGTATACGTCGTTCGACCGGTTGGGTCTGCGCAGACGGCAGGCCTGTCGGACCGGTCCGTTCACTCCCCGGCCGATATGATAAGATTCCGGGTGAGGCCCATTACCGGCGCGAATCATGTCCGAGTTGATCGGTTCCAATCTTGGCCCGTATCGCATCCTCGAATTGATCGGCCGCGGGGGAATGGCGGCGATCTACAAGGCCCATCAGCCCTCCACTGACCGCCTAGTGGCGGTCAAGGTGCTGCTCGATCACCGCGCCGAAGACCCGCAGATCGTCGATCGCTTCGAGCGCGAAGCCCGGGTGATCACCGCCCTCGAACATACAAATATCGTGCCCGTGTACGATTTTGGCCGCGAGGGCGGGTTGCTGTATCTGGTCATGCGCTACATGCGTGCCGGCACGGTCAACGACCTGCTGAAGCGCGGACCGCTCACTCCACGCGACGCGGCCAGCATCCTGAGCGACGTGGCCGCCGCGCTGGACTACGCTCACGAGCGGGGCGTCATCCATCGGGACGTCAAACCGAATAACATCCTGGTGGACGCCGGAGGGCGCGCCAATCTCACCGATTTTGGCCTGGCCAAGGTGCTGGGCGAGAGCCTCGACCTCACCCGTTCCGGAGCGACAATAGGCACCCCGGCCTATATGGCCCCGGAACACGCAACCGGCGGGACAGTCTCGCCGCGCACCGACGTCTACTCCCTCGGCGTCATGCTGTACGAGATGGTCACCGGCGTGCTGCCCTACGTCTCCGATTCTCCCATGGCAGTGGTGATGATGCATTTGCATGAGGAAATGCGTCCGCCGCGGCAGGTCAACCCAACGCTCCCGCCCGCCGTCGAAGCGGTCATTGTGCGCGCCATGCTTAAGGATCCCGTCGGCCGGTTCGCGACAGCCGGCGAGATGGCCCGCGCGCTGGCCGAGGTTGTGGACGGGATGCCGCATACCGCGGCCCCTGGCGAACATGTCGCCGACCGATTTGAGCAGGTCACCCTCGTGCCGCAGGGTTCGACGCTGCATCTGATCGAACTCGCAGCCAAAGTGGCCGAGGCCAAGAGCCCGGACGAGATCACGCCTGAAATCCGCCGTGCATTGAAGCGCATGCAGGGGGCCAGCCGGCGTCGGCGCCTGCTGGCGCTCGCACCGTGGGCGGTGGCCGGGCTGCTGATGGTCATCCTGGCGGTTACGCTCCCGGCAGTCGTGCGCGGCTCGGGAGATTCGCGCGCCTCCGCTGCCGGCACGGCTACCGCCGTGCAGGCGCTGGTCATGCAGTTCGCGGAGGCGCAGACGGCCATGGCTGCCGGCGGCCCGAATGCGCAGGCCACACTGGCGCAATTGCAGACGCAGATCGCCGTGGCCTCCTTCACCGCCGGGCCTACGCTTAGCCCAACCCCTACCCCCATGCAGGCAACGTCCACCTCGCGACCTGAGGCAACCTCCGCTCCGCCTTCCGCCACCGAGCAACCCAAACCGACCTCGGTCCTTCCCCCGGTGATCAGAACGCGGGTCCCGGATCGGCCCACAAACCTTGCCCCCATCCCGCCCAGCCTCCTTCCATAGGAACATCATGTCATGTCCTCGAAATACATACCAACCATACGGGGAGTGTTCGAAGTCGATTCCCTCGGGCTGATCCTGCCGCACGAGCATCTGTTCACCGACTTGTGCCGGCCTTCGGCAGGCGCGGCTGTTGTCCCACAAGGGGATGACAAAATGGAAGCGAATTGGATGTGTTGTTGCCGTCCCCAAAGAGGATGCCATCCATGCTGCGACCATCGGGAGGGGCGTTTAAGGGAGAGTTATGAAAAGTAATAAAGCCAATAAATCAACCCTTTTGGTGGTGGTGTTACTGGTCTCGATGGTATCTTTTGCCTGTTCCCTGTTCACCCGTGCGGAAGAGACGCCCACGCCTAACTATATTTTTACGCCTGTAACCACTCCGCTCAAGATCGAGCCTGCGTCCCTCCCTAATGGGCAAACAGGCGTGGGGTACGAGGTTGAGATCCGCGTCAGTGAGAACGTCACACCTGTGAATAATGTGTCCATTTCAAGTGGAACTCTTCCTGCGGGGCTTGAACTTGTTTTCGTGGATCATGTCGATGGCGCAAAAATCAGCGGTATCCCAAAGGAAACAGGGACATTCACGTTCACAGTCTCTGTATCATGTTTCTCAACCATGGTCATCGGGCAGAGTGCTGAAAAGGAATATACGATTGTTGTGGACTGAAAATCCCCCGTCGCCCGCTTTGCGGTCGGCTGGTGGCGCTGCGGGAGGTACAGTCCACTACGGGGGAGGAGTTGTCCGCGCTGAATTTGGAGAGGAGCCAGCCCAAGCAAGAGTCCATTTCGTGACCATAGAAGGAGAAACCAATGATTGAAGTTCAACTTTCCAAGAATAGCCAGGAAAAGATAATCGTCACATTCGATGCGAATGTGGTCAATTATTTCTCGGTGACAAACGTCAGGACGAGTACAAGCGCCAGCGGGAGAATTCACGTCGGCCATATTAAGTCGATTGAGATCACGACCAACAAAAAAGGAAAGCCTGCGCTATTGCTCACAACCAAATTCAACGCTACATTCTCCAACGACGAAATTGATGGTGAGGCGCTCGACAAAGTAAAAGATTTGGTTGCCGAAGTACAACGTGCAATGGAAACAACTGTATTATAAGAAACGCCCATGCGCTATGGCGAAGGTCAACCCGCTGCGGGAGCCCCACAAGGGGTTCAGACAAGAAAAGCAACTACCGTAACTCGCTTACTCCAAACCATATCTGCGTCGCGTATCCTCTTTAATGTATTCTTCAAGTTTCGGTTTCCATAGAGCAATCGTTTCATCATCCTTGAACATGGCTATTGCTTGTGTACCTATCGACACGAAACTTGTAGCCGCCGCAGATATATCTATTTCGATATTTTCCGTACGAGAAAAGGAGGCTTTCCTGTGCCCTTTTGCTATGGGTTTATTAAGCAAGTATGCCTCAATATAGTCTATACCAATCCATGTCATTGTTTCCCAAGACGTTGTGTCGGCAGGAATTGGACCAAGTTGCACGCCAACCCCTCCTCCAAACTCATAAAAAAATCCTAACCTGCATGTTGACGATTCGTAACCAATGGTATAGCGGTCATGGCGCCCATCGTTTTGCAGACTGGTGCTGCAGCGCCAGTCTGCAAAACCTGCTCCAACCTGTGATATATTAACCTTAACAAATAGCACCACCTTAAACTACCCCTTTTTCAACTCTAAAGACTCTTATCCACCACATCCTTCGCGTGTTCAAGCAGCCAGTTGATTTCCTGAGCCCGGAAAGATTCGGAAACTTTCTTGTCCAGATTATTTATCACACCAAATATATCCTCTCCCACGAAATCAATCCTTTCTACGCCTGAGTCTAATTGGTTTTTTAAGAATTGCTCATTGACCAGCCACGGATCGGTCCCGCTGGCTTTCACCTAGCCCCAAACATCATCGCCGGTATCGAAAAAGATACCGCCATTGTCAACAGCATTTCCAATATATCCACCGCCTTCCGCGAAGGTGCCCAAAATTACGCGATTGCCGGAGCCTCTGGTCGGACCTGCTGCAATCATCTGGATCAACGCTGTGACTTCGTCTTGGTCGCCTCTGGCAAGCGCATCCTTCAACATTTTACTGGCATCCAACGCCTCATCGGTGGATTTCGACACATACACCATGCCGGTAGTGGGTGACGACCATACCTTATACCCAGTCGCATCTTCCAGGGCGTTGGCGAATTCATTCACATTTTTTGCACCGACACTGACAACTCTTCCATCCAGTGCGCGAAATACATCATCATCATATTGACCAACGAGATCGATTGCATCACCACCATGCGACAGCATCAGGTTAACCGCAGGCGTACCATAATCGTCAATCAGCTTCACCGCATCATCGCCATACAGTACAAGCAGGGAGATGCCCTCATCCCCATAAGCTCGGATAATATCCACTGCATCGTCACCGTATTCAAGTAAAAGCGGGAGGATATCGCTTCCATGTTTGCCGATCAACTATTCTTTTGTTAAAGTGTCAGGTCGCTAGTTAATTTTCAGGCTTATTAATATCTTGCAACCTTGATGCAAATTTACGAAGTTCTAATCTAAATTTCATTATTCAGGTTAACTGAAGTTGCCTAACAGAAAGACCGGCGGCATGAAAGAAGCCAAGAAGTAAGTCTGGTCGACGACGCAAGCGAGCAAAACCACGATCAAGCATTGAGCGAATCTCCTCTTTAGAAGTTGGACGAGCATTTCTGAGATGTTGTTTAACATTTCCGTGACAATACTCTTCCGGATTGAGCTGTGGAGCGTAAGCAGGTAACTCTTCAATCATGATCTCAGGATGCTGGCAGAGATAAGCTTTGGTGAGCTTGCTAAGATGAATACGGGCTCGATCCCAGATCAAGATGATTTTTCCAGGTACCTGCCTACGGAGGTGTTCAAGTGCCTCAATCAAGTTATCGCTTTTTATCGAACCTTCAAAACATTTCTTGTAGATCTTGCCTGTAAGTGTCAGCGCTACGGCTGTCGATAGCGCTCGACGATCTTTGGTTACCCGTCGAAAAACGGGTCTCTTGCCAGTCCGAGCCCACGTCGTAGCCAATATTTCTTGAAAGGAGAACCCAAATTCATCCCAAAATACGATTTTTGCTTTGAGACGATGTGACTTTTTTTATCCTTGGCCAATCTCCTAGCAACCAAGCTTCCACTAACTCTTTTTCCTGTTCAATAGCCTGTGGCATTGGCTTTTGTGGACTGAAACCTAGTTTGCGCAACAATCGATTGAGGTAATTCGGATGATAAGTGACATCAAATTCTCTTTTGATCAATTTTTGGACACGGTCCAATGTCCAGCGATCAGTTGGATATCCATTCGCCAAAGCCCCTCGTTCCAGCTTCCTCTTTAAGCTTTGCTTTTGTGGATTACTCAACTTCGGCTCGCTACCAGCCGCTTTTCTTTTTTGGAGTCCGCGCATACCTTTTGTTTCTATGATTCTGGCCCATTGGCCGACCGTGGCCCGGCTTACTCCGAGGTGTCTTGAGATTTCGGCTTTTGACATTTTTCCAGCTTTCAACAGCCGTCCACCTTCAAGCCGTCTTTCTTCCATTTGTTCTCGGGTTAGGTATGATGGTTTCCATGTCATACCGACTATTGTAAATCAATCTAAGTAAACCTGAATAGTAATTAATTTAGCTGTATCGGATCCCAATTTAACAATCTGTTCACCTAACTCCACAGTCACCGTGTTGCCCGGCGCGCCTCCATCCATTTTCTCCAACTGCAACTCGATGGCCGCCTGCGCTGCGCCATCCTGATTCCCCGTCCACGTGTAATAGGCGATTTGAGCGCTGAGCAGCGCCTCCTCTCCCACGTCGATTATCGTCCCGATCTGGCTGCATGCTGTCGCATAGTGGGTGCATGTACTTGCTATGGTTGTGCTTATTACGGGTGCAAGACTGGTCACCAACAAGCCTATTCCCGCTGTGATGAGGGTCGCGGCCGTGCCAACTACCAGGTTGGCAATCAGGTTATTACCCAAATCCAAACCAAAGTGACTGTTTATTGCCAACGTACCTGCGGTGACAATTACAGCGGTTGCCAGGATTGCACCACCAACAATCAGCCATGCCGGAGCAGTGACTGTTGCTGTCGCCACAATTGCAACTGCCGCAAGCCCAGCTATAATTCCGGTACCCAGGGATAATTCGCGCTGGTAGTTGAATGCCCAATTCCAGGCATTTGTTGACCAAGTCTCATCTTGTGGGAGTACGCTTACCTCCTCGCCCGCCTTCCTGCCCAGATAATACGCCATCAGACCGGTCTGCAGTTCCTGCGCCTGCTGCTGCGCCAGCCACGCATCCGCCGCAGACGTGTCCCGTTCCTTGGACAGGAAGTCCTGCATGACCTGCTCTTTCACTGCCTGCTCTGCCTTCTCCATCACGAGTGTGTTATACAGGGTTTCCACATCCTCTTGCACCGCTCCAAACCCTTGCGCCGCGGCTTTCTCCTTAAGCGCTTGGATACGCAGGTCGTCGTCCTGTGCGCCTTCTTCCTTCAAGGCTTCCAGCTGCGCCTTCAAGATCGCCTGTCCCTCCAGCCAGCTGCGGATCTTCCACTGCTCCATCATCACAATGCGGTTGGCTTCAACCGCTTCGTTCTTGGTGGCCACCTCCGCCCTCACTGCGCGATCTGCGCGGCTTCCTCATCCTTGCGTTTCTTCTGCTGTTCCAATGCTGCCGCCGTCAGGTTATGTTCCTTCTTGCTGAGCACTTGAAATAGAAACTTCTCAATGACAAATTTATAAATATATTACCTTCCCATTTTTAATAATTTAATATATTCTAATCTGTCCTTAAAAACAGCATCCCTTAATTGCTTAATATAATCTGATGGATCTTCATCAAATTGTTCTTTGCCATATATTTTATGCTTTCCATTTTTGTCAGCAACAGAAAACCTGGGAAATTCTGAACGACCTGGTTGAATCCAATCTGATACACTTCTATTTACAGAATATTCCCATATTGCCATCCATTGGGAAAAATCTCCCAGCAAGAGTGGCTCTGCATATTTTCGGATTAACCTAGCGTAAGTCTCCAACATCAGCTCTCTTTTCTTTTCAGGATTATCAACAAACGGAATTTCACGACTTATATTTTTTTCTAGGTAAATATTTTTTTTGTATGTTCGCGGTCAACGAAAGACATAATTCCTTTTTTTTCATCATCCGTAGTCACCATGTATTCATAAACCAAATGGAAGGGTAATAAATATTTTCTTTTACTGTTTACAACAACACCAACATCTTTTGTTCGCCCAATGTCAAATGACGGAAACTCGCCTCGTGTACATTCAATAAACACATATGTCGCTTTTGTAGCATAAACCACCCTGCCCTCCCATAAATAATTCCTAGGAGACTCGACCACACTCAGTATTTCAAAACCATAATCCCTCATCAGGAACTCAAAATACACTTTAACCATTTCTACAAATGTCTTATCCATAGAGTATCATCCTAAGGTGTAAATAGCTCAATCGGAACAAGCATATCATACCCACCATCTTTACCAAGCTTTAAAACATAGGCTGTCTGGGAATTACCGTTTTTTACCAATGCGGTTTTCTATTTTATCTTTTACATATTGGTCGTATGCCGGCTTCCATTGGGCTATAGTATCGGGTGAACGAAACATTTCAACAATCTGCGAAAAAAGAGGCGCTAATTCTCTTGCTGTTAAAGATAACATTACATCGACTTGTTCTAAATATGGGTATTTACTCAGTGTACTCCAATCCACTTCTCTTTTTAGAAGATAGGGCAACAAACTGTATATATTCACCCAGTTATTTTTTTTATGATCAAATGATGCGTCTAATTTACCAACAAATATACCCCATCCCCCCCGCTCCTGCTCAAACAAAAGTCTTAGCATATCGGATTCAAGTCCAATGGAATAATGATCAAAACGAAATTCTTTAGTATAAGCTATTCTAAAGCCATAAACATCAAATAAATAAGGGAATTTTTCTTTTATCTTCAATAAATATTCTTGAATGGACATTAAATCGCTCCTTTTGATAATACGTATTAAGGAATATTTTTTACCCAACTATTGCCCACTCTAACATAGTCATAATCTTTAGCGTTTTCCAAAAGCCAGTTAATTTCTCTTACGCGATAGGGCGGTAGAGCGACTCCATCGTATTTTGCCAATTCGCTAGACACATCTTCCCCCACAAAATCAATTCGCTCCATTCCCGCTCCTAACTGGCTTTGCAGGAATTGCTCATTGACCAGCCACGGATCGATCCCGCTGGCTTTCAACTGATCCCAAACATCATCACCTGTATCGAAGAAGATACCGCCATTGTCAACAGCATTTCCAATATATCCACCGCCTTCCGCAAAGGTGCCCAAAACTACGCGATTGCCGGAGCCTCTGGTCGAACCTGCTGCAATCATCTGGATCAACGCCGCGACTTCGTCCTTGTCGCCTCTGGCAAGCGCATCCTTCAACATTTTACTGGCATCCAACGCCTCATCGGTGGATTTCGACACATACACCATGCCGGTAGTGGGTGACGACCATACCTTATACCCAGTCGCATCTTCCAGGGCGTTGGCGAATTCATTCACATTTTTTGCACCGACACTGACAACTCTTCCATCCAGTGCGCGAAATACATCATCATCATATTGACCAACGAGATCGATTGCATCACCACCATGCGACAGCATCAGGTTAACCGCAGGCGTACCATAATCGTCAATCAGCTTCACCGCATCATCGCCATACAGTACAAGCAGGGAGATGCCCTCATCCCCATAAGCTCGGATAATATCCACTGCATCGTCACCATATCTAAGCAAAAGCGGAACGATATCACTTCCGTGTTTGCCGATCAATTCGACAGCATCCGGTCCCAATCTTGCAAGCTGCTCGCTCAACTCGGCTACCACCGTATTACCCGGCGCGCCTCCATCCATTTTCTCCAACTGCAACTCGATGGCCGCCTGCGCTGCGCCATCCTGATTCCCCGTCCACGTGTAGTAGGCGATTTGAGCGCTGAGCAGCGCCTCCTCTCCCACGTCGATTATCGTCCCGATCTGGCTGCATGCTGTCGCATAGTGGGTGCATGTACTTGCTATGGTTGTGCTTATTACGGGTGCAAGACTGGTCACCAACAAGCCTATTCCCGCTGTGATGAGGGTCGCGGCCGTGCCAACTACCAGGTTGGCAATCAGGTTATTACCCAAATCCAAACCAAAGTGACTGTTTATTGCCAACGTACCTGCGGTGACAATTACAGCGGTTGCCAGGATTGCACCACCAACAATCAGCCATGCCGGAGCAGTGACTGTTGCTGTCGCCACAATTGCAACTGCCGCAAGTCCAGCTATAATTCCGGTACCCAGGGATAATTCGCGCTGGTAGTTGAATGCCCAATTCCAGGCATTTGTTGACCAAGTCTCATCTTGTGGGAGTACGCTTACCTCCTCGCCCGCCTTCATCCCCAGCGCCATCAGACCGGTCTGCAGTTCCTGCGCCTGCTGCTGCGCCAGCCACACATCCGCCGCAGACGTGTCCCGTTCCTTGGACAGGAAGTCCTGCATGACCTGCTCTTTCACTGCCTGCTCTGCCTTCTCCATCACGAGTGTGTTATACAGGGTTTCCACATCCTCTTGCACCGCTCCAAACCCTTGCGCCGCGGCTTTCTCCTTAAGCGCTTGGATACGCAGGTCGTCGTCCTGTGCGCCTTCTTCCTTCAAGGCTTCCAGCTGCGCCTTCAAGATCGCCTGTCCCTCCAGCCAGCTGCGGATCTTCCACTGCTCGCGCATCGCAATGCGGTTGGCTTCAATGGCTGCGTTCTTGGCCTCTACTTCCGCCCTCACCTGCGCGATCTGTGCCGCTTCTTCATCCTTGCGTTTCTTCTGCTGTTCCAATGCCAATGCGGTTGCATAACCGATCACCGCCGCCGCCATCGCGCCCCACAGGACGTTTGTGCTGGCCGCGGCCGCGACAGCGCCAGCCCCCGCATGGCCGGCGAAACTAAGGCTTTGGGTGCTGGTACTTGAAGCGACACCCCCGCCAACGGACGGCTCGGAATTGCCCTCTTCTCCAGCGCTCCCCTCCAGCCCTTCCCCCTGAGAAAGGGGAGGAGTAAACGCGGGGATGGGTTGAAAATAACTCAGCGGGTTGACCGTTACGATCCCGCTGCGGATGCTTTCGTTGCCCGCCGCGTCTCCCGCCTTGACCGTGATCAGGTACTCGCCTACCGGCGCAGAACTGCCGTCCTTCCACCTGCCATCCCATATGAATTCCTCCTTGAACTTGTTCCCTGTAACGCGCTCCTCCCAGACCACCTTCGGGAAGCGTTCCTTCTCGTCCTCGATCACGATGCGCACCAGGTACAACCCGCTGCCGTCATCCTGCAGGCTGTAGTTGAACGGTTCGCCCAGGTCCAGTTCATCCGTCAGCGCAATGGCCGGCGGAATGCTGTCCACCTTCAGCGCCAGCACTGGTGTTTCATTGATATTGCCGGCGTTGTCCACGGCTTTGAATTGATACCTATACACGCCGTCGGTGAAGGATAACGGCGCGCTGTATGTCGTCCATGCGCCGCCGTCGGCGCTCACTTCAAAGGATGCCAGCCCGGAGGTCGCATCCGTGGCCGCAGCGGTGAGGCTGGTTCGGGTCGTGTGCCAGCCATTCGTCCCGCTCGAGCCGTTGATTTGCAGATCGATATCCGGAGATATCGTGTCCACTTGGGCGCTGAGGCTTCCCATCCGCGAGCTGTCGCCCCAGGAGGAGAGCGCCCAATATTCAAAGTTGTTTTCGCCTTCCAGCAGTGGAACTTGACAACTGGTTTGAAATTCTGGGCAAGCAAAGATTTCGGTATTGCGTGCGCCTTCGATCAATAAAATCTGATGCCCTGATAGCGGCTCGTTGGCTGTTAGTTCAAGTTGAGGAGCTGTCACGCACCAGCCGTTTTGCAGGGTGCAGTTTTGTAATGTGCCGGTAATCGTCGCTTCGGGATGCGTGAGGGTCGTGTAGCGTACGCTGTATTCCTGTCCCCATTGGGTGCGGCCGTCATTCCATGACTCGCAATCTCCCGGGTAGTTTGCATACGCCTGCCAGGGCTTGCTCTCGTTACTGCATGACCAGTCGTCCACGCGGTGGTAGCGGTAATCCCCCTTGGCCGCCACATACATGCATTCCCACAAGACCACCTTGCACTCCTCCACAGCGGTGGTGACGGTTCTATCCGGTCCCAGGTAGTCCGCGAGGACAGGCGTGGAAAATCCAAGTAATAGAATGATCAGTATGACAAGAAGATGGCTTTTCCTGAACCGCAGCATGCCGCACCTGTTGGTTCCATTGTACAGACAAGACCACGGCAATTCAAGTAGGATACGATTTTTTAAGGTTGGGAATTCCGCAGGTTTTACCCGCGCTTCAACATATCGTCGGTCACCTGGTCGAGGCGCAGGCTGATGATCTGGCTGACCGAGTCGCGTCCCATCGTCACGCCGTAGATCACGTCCGCGGCCTGCACGGTATTGCGGTTGTGGGTGATGATGATGAACTGCGTATCCTTGCTTAAATCCACAAGCAAATCTCTAAAACGACCTACATTGGCTTCATCCAACATTGCATCCACTTCGTCCATCACACACACAGGCGTTGGTGAAACTTTTAGCAAGGCAAACACCAATGCAATCGCAGTCAGGCTCCGTTCCCCGCCGGAGAGCAGGGCCAGTCCCTGCTCGCGGCGGCCGGGCAGGCGCGCTTCGATCTCGATGCCCGTCTCCACAAGGTTCTCGGGGTCGGTCAATGCCAGGCGCGCCGAGCCGCCGCCAAACAGCCGCACGAAGGTCTCGCGGAACTGTTTGTCCACGGCATCGAAGGTGCGCACGAATTCCCGTTTGGTCACCTCATCCAGCTCGGCGACCACCTGCTTCAAGTCCGCTTCGGCTTTGTGCAGGTCATCCACCTGGGTCTTCATGAACTCGTAGCGTTCCTTTTCCTGGTCGTATTCCTGTTTTGCATCCGGGTTGATCGGACCCATGCGGCGCAATTGTGCGCGGAAATGGGTCAATTGCTCTTCGATCTCAGGCGCAAGTTCGGTCACAACGGGCAGCTGCTCCACCATGCCGTCCAATGGCAGGGGCACAGGACCCGAAACCTCCGCCGCGTAGTCGAACATCACCAGACCAAAGTCATCGGTGATCTTCTGGCGCAGGTTATCCAATGCTTCGTGCTTGCGCGTCTGCTCCAGCTGCAACTGTCCATGCGAGCGCTCGGTATTGGCAAAGATCCTTTGCACGTTATTTTCCGCCTCCTGTAAACGCAACTCCTCCTGCTCTGCCATTTCGAGGTCTTTTTCGGCCGGTTCGATCTGAACCCGCATGGCTTCGATCTGCGCATGCAGGCCGGATTCACGCCCGCGCAAATCCGCTTTTTCCCGGTCCAGCTGGGTCAGGGATCCCTCGGCTTCCTGCAAACGCGAAGCCAGTTCCACGCGGCGCACGTCCAAACGCGTGATCTCCTTCCCGCGTTCCTCCTTCTTCGCCAGTGCCGCGCCCACGCTCTGCTCCGCCACCGCCGCGCGCGTGCTCCAATACGAAGCCTGTTCCTGCAATTCGTCCGCGGAAACCTGCTTCAACCTCGCGCTGACCTCCTTCAAGCGGTCCTGCGCCACGGAGGAACGCGCTTCCACTTCCATTTGTGATTCATTCAATTTATTCTGGATGGAGGCAGATTCAGACGCCTCGGCTTCCAGCTGTATCAACTGGTTTTTCTGCCACTCCAACTGACGCGCCATCGATTCATACTCAAGCCCGGCCTGCTGTTCGGTCTCCTGAACTTCACCCAACCTGACGCGGGCTTCGCGCGCATCCATCTCGGCTTGCGCCAGTCCACGCTGCGCCGCCGCCAGTTGATTGGATAACCGTTCGACAGAATCATTGGAATCGGCAAGGCGGGCAAGCAGTCCGCTCAGCGTGGATTCAAATTCCCGTTTTTGGCGCGACCTGCCCAGGGTCGAGGAGGAGGCGGTCTTGCCGGCGATGACCAGGCCGTCGCCGCGGAAGACCTCCCCGCGCAGGGTCACCGCGCGCGCGTGAGCCGGCAGATCCCTGACGAGCCTGCGGGCTGTCGAACGATCCCGCACAATCAGGGTCTGGCCCAGCATCAACTTCACTGCGCCGCGCACCTCGTCAGGCACCCTGACAAGTTCGGAGGCCACGCCGAGGCAGTTTTCATCGTCCGGCTTGTGTAGCAGCATGGAATTTCGTTCGTCCAGCGGCAGCAACGCCGCGCGGCCCGCGTCATCGGACTCAAGCAGGCTTAACGCCTCCTCAAGTTGATCCGCATCCAGCAGCACCGCATCGAGGGTATCGCCCAGAGCGGCGGCGATGGCAACTTCAAGCTCGGCCGGCACATCCAGCGCGGCGCTCAGCGCTCCGCGCGCGCCGGATAGTTTGGACTGGCGGGCGGCATCCAACAAGTAACGCGCACCTTCCGCATAACCCGCCAGCGATTGCTCGGATTGTTCGAGCACCTCGATCTGGGCTTTCAGGCGCGAATGACTGGCTTCCTCATGTGCGCGGCGTTCCAACGCATCCCGGCGGGCGCCTTCCATGGAATCTGCTTCATTTCTTTTGGCAGAAACTTTTTCTTCGGCATCCTGCAGGGCAAGCACCGCCTGCTCGCGCGCCCTGCCCGCGGATTCATACTGCGCCTTTGCCTTTTCCGTGAGATTCTCCGCATTGGCGATGGAATGTTTGGTTTGTTCGATCTTCTGGGTCTGTGATTCAATGCGCGATTTCAACTCGTCCAGACGCGCATTGTTTTCGGCGCGCTGCCGGCTGAGCGATTCGATCTGGTCCCTGGCGGCAGCCAGTTCTTCTTCGAGGCTGGTGCGTTCACCCACGCGCGCCTGCAGGGCGTTTTGCGCATTTTCATAGTGTGTCTTTGCCTCTTCATACCCGGCTTGTATGCGGGCGAGTTCCTGCCCGGCCTCGTCGTAGCGTTCATTGGCGAGGTGCAGTTCATCCATGACCAGTTCCTGGTCGGAAAGGATGGAAGCCTGCGCGGCGGTCAGTGCGCGGCGGCGTTCCTCGAGCACAGCCAGTTCGCGGCTGATGGATTCACGCCGGGTATGCAGTTCGGCGGACTGGCGATGCCATCCATTTAACCGCGCGCGCAGATCAGACAGGCGTTCGCGGAAGGATGCATATGCCGCCTGCGCCTTCTCGTGAGCCTCACGCGCCTCGTGCACGCGCTTTTCCTGCGTGCGCACCGTTTCACGGATATCGGTCAGATCGCGCTGGGCGCGGTGCCAATGAAATCCATACCATTCGCGCAGGACCATCTTCATATCGGCCTGGGCGCGGGAGAAATCGATCGCACGTTTTGCCTGGCGTTCCAGGCTCTTGATGCGCGGTTCGAGTTCCGCCATGATATCCAGCACGCGCTCAAGATTCCGCCTGGTGTTATCGAGGCGTTTCAAGGCGTCGTCACGGCGGGCGCGGTACAAGCCGACGCCTGCGGCTTCTTCAAATAGGCGGCGGCGGTCATCGGCTTTCAGCGCCAGCGAGGCGTCCACGAGTCCCTGCCCGAGGATGGTGTAGGTGCGCTCGCTCAAGCCTGCCTGCGCGAGCAGTTCGTTCATCTCACGCAGGCGGACGTGCTGTCCATTGATCAGGTACTCGTTGCGCCCGTCACGATGTGCGTAACGCGCCATGGCAACTTCCGAAAAGTCGAGCGGCAGCCATTGCTCGGTATTGTCAAAGGTGATGGTGGCATGCGCCATGCCTGCCCGCGCGCGCTGTTCGGAACCGGAGAAGATCATGTCTTCGGTCTTCTTGCCGCGCAGGAGCAGGTAGGATTGCTCGCCCAACACCCAGCGCAGGGAATCAGCGATATTCGATTTGCCCGAACCGTTGGGACCGACAATGGCTGTAATTCCGCCCGCGAACTCAAACAGCGTGCGCGAAGCGAAGGTTTTATATCCTTGCAGTTCAAGTGATTTCAGACGAAGAGGCATATTCCCAGTTTTCGAGGTTAACTTTTGAAATGTTTCAGCGCATCCCTGGCGGCGGCCTGTTCGGCGGCGTTCTTGCTCGAACCCGTGCCGCGTCCCTTGACTTCGCCGGCTACCTCCACCTCCACTTCAAAGATGCGGGCGTGGTCCGGTCCGCTGGTGGCTATGACGCGGTAATGCGGCATTCCCAGTTTCAGCGATTGCGTGATCTCCTGCAGCTCGCTTTTGGGATCATGGATCTCGTCGAGGACGGTATCCTTCATCCACTCGAGCAGGGGGTAGACAAATCGCTTCACGCTCCCGATACCCGAGTCCATGTACAGGGCGCCGGTCAGCGCCTCGAAGGCGGAACCCAGCAAACTGTCGCGAAGATGGCCGCCCGAGGATTTCTCCCCGCGTCCCAGGCGAAGGGCGCCGCCCAAATCCAGGCGGCGCGCAAAGACTGCCAGTCGTTCGTTCCGCACGAGGGAGGAACGGATCTTGGTCAGGTCGCCCTCCTGCATCTCGGGAAAGCGGTTGAATGCCCACTCCCCTACAATGAAATCGAGCACGGCGTCGCCGAGGAATTCAAGGCGTTCGTTATCCTCCACCGCATCGGAATGTTCGTTGGCATAGGAACGGTGTGTGAGGGCACGCGTCAGCAGGGGGATGTCTGAAAAGGACAGACCCAGCCTTTCGTCAAGGCTGGAGGCGGGCTCCATATCCCGCTTTGATGGATTGGATATCACGGGAACCTCCCGGAACTCCGGGAGCGATATGCCCCCACCTGTAGTTGGGGAATATCGGTCCAGTAGTTCCACTAATATTTGAGCGGGCTGAATTGTAACCTGAATTTTTTGGGAAGGCGATTTTTTAAGATAGAATCGGGGAATTGATCCAAGGAGTCATCATGACCGAAGTGAGCAGCGAGACGCGTTTTTTACACGCCGTCCAATTGGGGCTGGGGGCATGGCAATGGGGAGACCGTGTTGTTTGGGGATATGGGCAAACGCACACTGACAAGGACATCCGAGAGGCGTTTGACGTTTCGCTGAGCAACGGCATCCGCTTTGTGGACACGGCGGAGATCTACGGCTCCGGTCTGTCGGAGAGGCTGCTCGGCGGCTTTTTAAAGGAAACGGACCAACCGATCCTGGTGGCGACGAAATTTTTCCCCTGGCCCTGGAGGCTGGCAAAGGGCTTCCTGCCGCGTGCATTGAAGGGAAGTTTGGAGAGGCTGGGTTTGGAGTCGGTCGACTTGTATCAAATCCATTGGCCCTCGCCCATCATGACCCCTGAGACCATGATGGAGGGCATGGTGGAATGTGTCGAGCGGGGGCTGGCGCGCACGGTGGGTGTCTCGAATTTCGGACAACAGCGGATGTTACGGGCGTATTCCACGCTGGCGCAGCATGGCATTCCACTGGCATCCAACCAGGTTCATTACAGTCTCTTGAGCCGCGAAGTGGAAAAGAACGGCACACTGGCGCGCTGCAAGGAACTTGGCATCCGTTTGATCGCCTACTCCCCGCTCGAAAAAGGCCTGTTGACCGGAAAATACTCCACCGAGAATCCCCCTCCCGGCATGCGCGCCTCCCAGTATGCCGAGCTGCTCAAAAAACTTCCGCCTGTCCTTAAACTTCTACAGGAGATCGGTTTGAATCACGGAGATAAGACCGTTTCACAAGTTGCGCTGAATTGGGTGATCTGCAAGGGTGCGCTTCCCATCCCCGGCGCGAAAAATCTGAAACAGGCGGAGATGAATGCAGGCGGTGCAGGCTGGCAGCTGACCGAGGAGCAGGTGGCAAAACTGGACGAAGCCACCGACGACATCCGCGAATATTCAAAGAAGCGGCCCTGAAGAGTCTCACGTTCCAGTAAAGGTTCTTCCAAGCGATTCTTCAGCCTGCTGAATGTTCCGAATCAAAGACATGCGAGTGCATGTTGGCAATCCAGCGTTTGCCGTCCTCCGTCAGGCGCAAATATCCGAGGGCATCCTGGATATATGGGTTGACCTGCTCCCAATAAAAGCTGGCGTAATTCCTTCTCATATCATTTGGGGATCGATAGCCAAGTTTTTCATTCAACCCCAATTCCTGAAATTCGTAGAACAGGGCCGGGGATTTTCGAAAATAATCGGGGTCGCCTAATTGTCCAATAAAGTCCGCCGCACGCACCAACCCGCCGTATCCCCGCGTATTCTGATACATTTCGTCCTTCGGCGAGGGGAAGCGGGTAAACTCGATATACGATGCGATCAACTCCGCATCCAGTTGTTTGGTCATATCATCGAGCAGGCCGGCTCCAAAACGCTCACGGACGAATAACTTGCTGCGGTCGACATGATAGGGAGTGAGCGAGACGTCCGTGCCGTCCGGCGGGATGTTTATCAACTCGTCCCCCAGGCCGGTGGCAAACATTTCCCCTGTGTCGTTCCTGCACACACCCTTGACATAACCGATATCATGGCACAGGACTGCGATCATAAAGTGCATCCAATCATGCGGCGTCACGCCGCCTTCACGCAGGTGCCGGCCCTCTATAATGGACAACCCGGCCAGGGAGACCATGATCGTATGATCAATGTCGTGATACAGAGCATCGGAGTTCGAAATATTTTCCAGGGACAAGCGTCCACACCAGGCAACGAGACGTCCGAAATCGGGGTTGATATCCCCATACGTTCGTTGATATGCCGTCTTCAATTGCTCGACAAACCTGTCAATCGTCAATTCCTGCCAGTCAATCATGAAAACTCCCTCAGTGCTGAAATAAAAGGTGGGTATAATTTTTTAGAGTTTACCAGAAAGACCGTCGGCAAAACATTCGGAAATCGTTTTGAAACAAGGAGAGATGACATGGATGAATTTGGATGGATCATGACCGGGTTGGGTATCCTCATGGGAATAGCGGGCACGATATGCAGTATCGCCCTGCCTCTCTTGATTCTCGGCGGGGTCGGATACCTCATCCATAAGCGCAATCAGCAGGGCAAGGCGTTCCGTGAGGCGGCGCAGACATGGCCCAGCACGAGGGGAACGGTGCTGATGTCAAGCGTGCAAATGGGGTACAGAGGATCGGTCCATCCAGTGGTCGTTTATCAATACGAAGTGAACGGAAAACCCCATCAAAGCCAGATCATCAAGGCGGGCGAGCAATACCTGAATATTCGCTTGGCGGGACAGGCACAGGAGACCGTCAACCGTTATCCGATCGGGGCGACAGTCACGGTTTATTACAATCCCGACAACCCTGCCGAGTCCGCGCTGGAGAGATAGTTGCCCCAAAAACCGCCGCTCATTCTCATCGTCGGGCCAACCGCCGTCGGTAAAACGGAACTTGCCATTCAGTTGGCGGAATCCTTAAATGGGGAGATCGTCTCCGCGGATTCGCGCCTCTTTTACCGCGGCATGGACCTTGGCACCGCCAAACCGTCCCCCGCGGAGATGGCGCGCATGCCGCACCATTTGATCGACATCGTCAATCCGGACGAGACCTTGAGCCTGGCGGTCTTTCAGCAAAAAGCACGGGCCGCTATCGCCGACATTCACGCGCGCGGCAAACTGCCGTTTTTGGTCGGCGGAACCGGACAATACATCCGTGCGGTAACGGAGGGATGGAGCCCGCCCGAGGTTGTGCCAAACGATGGATTAAGAAATGCTCTTGAACAGATAACAGTGGAGAGAGGCAAAGAGTGGTTACACGAAAAACTTACCCTTCTCGACCATGAAGCCGCCAACGATATTGACTTGCGAAATGTCCGCCGCACGATCCGCGCGTTGGAGGTTATTTTTACCACGGGGAGAAAATTCTCCGAGCAGCGCGGACAGAGCGACTCGCCATATCACTTGATCATGATTGGGCTGCACCGTCCGCGCGTGGAACTTTATCAGCGCGTGGATGAACGGATCGAGAAAATGTTTGGGCATGGATTGCTCGATGAAGTAAAAGGTCTGCTTGATAAAGGCTACCCTTCCACTTTGCCAAGCATGTCTGCAATCGGGTATCGCGAATGCGTCAGAGTTATTAAAGGTGAATTGACCATCGAGCAGGCAAAGGCGGAGATGAAGCGCATGACCAGGGTCTTTGTCCGCAGACAGGCGAATTGGTTCAAGGAGTCCGATCCGCAAGTGCAATGGTTTCATCCAGCAAGTGAACATGTACGCAAGACCATCGAGGTTTGCATTCGTAACTCGCTGTGAATTCGGGTGTTGTAATTGACTTTTAATATTTTCACGTATATACTTGCACCAGAAACATCTTCACTCAACAACCAACGGAGGAGGAAGCATGGACAGCAAGGTATGGCAAAAGAATTACGACAGGGGGGTTCCATTCACAATCGAATATCCGAAAGCGCCGCTCTTCTACTTTTTGGAGGAAGCCGCGCGCAAGTATCCCGACCGCGCCTGCACGATCTTTAAGGGCGCGGTCGTTACTTATAAGGAAATGAATGAAATTTCCGATCGTGTCGCTGCTGCGCTGGTGGATATGGGTTTGAAGAAGGGCGACCGCGTGGGCATCTTCATGCCGAACACGCCGCAATTCGTGATGGTGTATTACGGCATCCTCAAGGCCGGCGGCGCAGTGGTCGCCACCAATCCGCTGTATACGCCGCCCGAGATCGAGCATCAGGCCAGTGACGCAGGCATCGAGTACATGTTCGTGATGACGAATTTCTACGAGACCATCAAAAAAGCCCAACCGAAGACCAAGATCAAAAAACTGATCGTGACCAACCTGAAAGAGACCCTGCCGCCTGTTCTGCGCCTCCTATTCACACTGGCGCGTGAAAAGAAAGGCGGATTCAGGATCGAGGGCGGCCTGCGCGACGGCGACATCTGGTTCCAGGATCTGCTTGCAAAATACAAGGACGCTTCAAAACCCAACGTGGAGGTGGGTCCTGAGGATACGGCATTGTTCCAATATTCGGGCGGCACCACGGGCATCTCGAAGGGCGCCGTTGCCATGCACCGCAATGTAGTGGCAAATACGCTCCAGATCAAATCATTTATGCCGAACCTTGAGATTGGCAACGAGGTGGTGCTGATGGCCATTCCGCTCTTCCATGTCTATGGCATGGTGGCAGGCATGAACTTTGCGATGGCGACGGGTTCCAGCATGGTGATGGTTCCCAATCCGCGCGATTTAAAGGATGTATTGGATAATCTCTCCAAATTCAAAGCAACCATTTTCCCCGGTGTGCCAGCCCTGTACAATGGCATCAATAACTTCCCAGCGGTGAAGGCGGGCAAGTATGACCTTTCGTCCATCAAAGCCTGCATCTCAGGCTCTGCCCCGCTTCTGCGCGAGACCAAGGAACGATTCGAAAAATTAACGGGCGGCAAATTAGTCGAAGGGTATGGACTCTCCGAAACCCCGACCGCCACGCACTGCAATCCCCTGGAAGGCGAGAACAAGACCGGTTCCATCGGCATCCCCTTGCCCGACGTTGAAGTAAAGATCATCAGCCTCGATGACGGCGAAACCGAAATGCCGCAGGGCGAGATCGGCGAGATCGTCATTCACGGTCCGCAGGTGATGAAGGGCTATCACAATATGCCCACCGAAACAGCCAACACACTCAGAACCTTGAGCGATGGCAAAGTCTGGCTGTTCACCGGCGACATTGCCCGCGTGGACGAGGACGGCTACTTCTACATCGTTGACCGCAAGAAGGAACTCATCAAACCCGGCGGCTACCAGGTCTGGCCGCGCGAGGTGGAGGAGGTTGTCGCCGCGCATCCCAAGGTTATGGACGTGGGCGTGGCAGGCATCCCCGATGCATATCGCGGTGAGACGGTCAAAGCCTGGGTGGTGGTCAAACCAGGCGAAACGTTGACGGAGGAGGAACTCAAAGCCTTCTGCAAGGAAAGACTCGCCGCGTACAAAGTCCCCACTCATTACGAGTTCAGGGATGAACTGCCGAAGACCACCGTCGGCAAGATCCTGCGCCGCGAACTGGTACGGCAGCATAAGGAAACAAATCCCTCATAACTGGCGATCAGGTAGCCTGAACCACAAGGAAGGGGCGTATCGAGACCCGTAATCGCTGGTACTAAAAAGAGCCTCCCGGTTGACCGGGAGGCTCTTTTTCCGTTCTACATCATGGCGGACTAAATCACTTGCGGCGTCCCGCTCTTCTTGCCCAAAGGGGACGGGAAGAGCTTCTCGAATTCCTCGCGGTTGAGAGATTCAACTTCGAGCAGCTTTTTGGCAATCAGATCCAATTGTTTGCGATATTTCTTGACCAGGGACTTGGCCCGTTTGTATGCATCCTCCACGATCTTGCGGACTTCGCGGTCTATCTGTTCGGCAACGGCTTCGGAGTAATCGCGCTGTTCGGAGATCTCACGTCCAAGGAAGATCATCTCCTCCTTTTGCCCGTAGGTCATGGTACCGAGTTCTGCGCTCATCCCCAAACGGGTAACCATGGCGCGCGCCATGCGAGTGACCTGCTCGATGTCGTTGGATGCGCCCGACGTGATGTCATCGAAGATCAACTCCTCGGCGGCGCGCCCGCCCAGAGCCATGGCAAGCGTGGCGAACATTTTCTTGCGGGACATGAGAATGCGGTCTTCATCGGGGCGGAACCAGGTTACGCCGCCGGCCTGCCCGCGTCCCACGATGGTCACTTTTTGCACGGGGTCTGCTTCAGCGATGGCGTTCGCCACAATGGCATGACCAGCTTCATGGTAGGCAATGATGCGTTTTTCCTCCTCGGAGATCAAACGGGACTTGCGTTCAGGTCCCATGACCACACGTTCAATCGCCTCTTCCAGTTCAGGCTGACCAATGGCTTTCTTGTTGCGACGGGCGGAAAGAATTGCAGCTTCATTAACGAGGTTTTCAAGGTCGGCGCCGGCAAAACCGGGTGTACCACGCGCAATGGTGGCGAGGTCAGCCTGCGGATCCAAGGGCTTTCCCTTGGCATGGACCCTGAGGATGGCTTCGCGCCCCTTCACATCGGGACGGTCCAGGGTGACTCGGCGATCAAAGCGGCCGGGACGCATCAGAGCCGGGTCAAGAATGTCGGGACGGTTGGTTGCGGCAATGATGATGACGTTGGTATCCGTGTCAAAGCCGTCCATTTCAACGAGCATTTGATTTAGGGTCTGTTCGCGTTCGTCATGCGAACCGCCGAGCCCTGCGCCACGCTGACGGCCGACGGCATCAATTTCATCCACAAAGATGATGCAGGGCGAGTGTCGTTTGGCCTGTTCGAATAGGTCACGCACACGGCTTGCACCCACGCCCACGAACATTTCAACGAACTCGGAACCTGAGATCGAGAAGAACGGCACACCCGCTTCGCCCGAAACGGCTTTCGCCAGAAGCGTCTTGCCTGTTCCCGGAGGACCCACCAGCAGCACACCCTTCGGGATGCGTGCGCCGAGTTGAATGAACTTCTGCGGTTCCTTCAGGAACTCCACCACTTCGGCAAGTTCCTGCTTTGATTCCTCCGCACCGGCCACATCGGCAAAGGTCACCGTGGGATGCTCGCCGCTGAACATGCGCGCGCGGCTCTTCCCAAACGACATGGCGGCATTGTTGCTGCCCTGCGCCTGGCGGAAGATGAACCACAACAGACCACCCATAAAGATAATCGGCAGAAGATACAACGCACCGCTTAACACGCCGCCCCAGGCGGAAGGCGCACTGACTTCGACATCCAGCTGGGCAAGCTGTTCAGTGGTCACGCCAAAACTGCGGAGTTGGTCCACCAGGGTGGTATCCGACTCCTTACGGGATTCAGCGGCAGTTTCTTCAGTGCCGTTTTGTCTCACCACGCGGATGGTATCATTGCTCTGAACGATAATCCGGGCAATTTCGCCATTCTGCACCTGCTGCGCCACCTTGCTAATGGTAAGCGGTTCTGCGGCCTTTGAATTGTCACGAAAGCCCATATACAGCATGGTGCCTATGGCAATGAGCAGAAGGAAATACACAAAAAACGATTGACTACGGGAATTCACGGAATCCTCCAAATTTGACTTGCGACTGGATTATACCAAGTCCGCCGCTTAGACGCGGTGACACGGCATTTTATTATACGATTCTCTAACACGGCTCTCTTTCACCCGAAACCTGCCCGCAAAAACAACCAGCCTATATTCAAGACAAAAGAGCGGCATAACAAGGACAAATATCACTACCTGCACAGGGAGCTTTTGTATAATAAAAGACCAAACCATGACGACTACCTCGACAGATCGCTCATTCCTTACACGCTTTGCCTGGCTTTCGATCGGCGCAGCAGTTCTCACAATAACCCTGAAGACCATAGCCTATCTTTTGACGGGTTCGGTGGGCCTGCTTTCAGATGCGCTTGAATCCGTGGTCAATCTAATGGGTGCGCTCATGGCACTGGCCATGCTGACCATCGCCGCCCGCCCGGCGGATGAAGACCACGCGTATGGGCATGGCAAAGCCGAATACTTTTCCAGCGGCGTCGAAGGGACGTTGATCCTGATCGCAGCGGTCAGTATTATTGTTGCGGCAGTCCCCAGATTAATTACACCCAGACCGCTCGAACAAATCGGCCTGGGGCTGGGGGTCTCGGTCGCCGCTTCGCTGATTAACCTGATCGTCGCACTTATCCTGTTGCAGGCCGCTAAACGATACAATTCGGTTACGCTGGAGGCCAATGCGCACCACCTGCTTACGGATGTATGGACCTCGGTGGGTGTGTTGATCGGGGTTGGCGCAGTCGCACTGACCGGGTGGCAGCGGTTGGATCCGATTGTGGCATTCATTGTTGCGGTCAATATCATCTGGTCGGGGATTCGCATCGTGCGAACATCCGCGTTGGGATTAATGGACACCGCCTTATCCGCCGAGGAGCAAAACCGCGTAAAAAACGCACTGGAGCCGCATATAAAAAACGGAGTGCAGTATCATGCATTGCGCACCCGCCAGTCAGGAGCCAGACAGTTCGTTTCGCTGCATGTGCTCGTCCCCGGCCGTTGGACGGTCCAGCGCGGCCACCAGATGCTGGAAAGCATCGAGGCGGACATCCGCCGCGCACTGCCCAGCGTGACCGTGTTCACCCATTTAGAGTCGCTCAACGATCCCGCATCCTGGGATGACACAGACCTGGACCGCACCGATCCGCCGCCATAACGAGGGCAGGCTACTCCAACACCAATTCCACGGGGCAATGATCTGAACCCATCACTCCATCGTGGATGATCACGTCCTTCACGCGCGGCAGGAGATTCTCCGAGACCAGAAAATAATCCAGGCGCCAGCCGATGCCCCGCTCCCGTGCATTTAGGCGGTACGTCCACCAGGTGTATTGGACCCGCTCAGGATACAAATGACGGTACGCATCCACAAACCCATGACCCAGAAATTTTTGCACCCATTCGCGTTCCTCCAGCAGGAAGCCCGAAGTCTTTTCATTCGCCTTCGGATTCTTCAAATCAATGGGCATGTGGGCGGTGTTTAAATCACCGCAGATGATAATATTCTCCCCTTTCTTATGAAGCGCATTGCATAACTCAAGCAGGCAGGCGTAGAACTCAAGTTTATACTCCACGCGGTCATGACCGCGCTGGCCGTTCGGGAAGTAGATGTTGAAGAGACGCAGACCAGCCCAAACGGTCTGAATGACGCGTCCCTCCATATCAAATTTCGGTTCGCCCATGCCTGCCACGATCTCGTCAGGCTGTTCCCTAAAGAAAGTTGTCACCCCGCTGTAACCGGGGCGCTGCGCCGAATTCCACACAAACGGGAGTTTCAACATGGCACGCTGTTCTTCATTCAATTGCTCTTCGCGCGCCTTCACCTCCTGCAGGCACAGTGCGTCCGCCCCTTGGGCAAACGCCCAATCCAATGCCCGCCGGCCCAGCACGGCCCGAAGGCCGTTCACGTTCCAAGTGATGATCTTCATGATTAAGCCTGTGGTCGTTTTATGGTACACTTGCTTTTTGAAGGCAGGAGAACCATGGATAACACAACTGTCAAACGGATTCTTTGCATCGAAGATGAACCGGGCATGATCGATTTGATCCGGCTCATCCTGGGACGCCGCGGGTTCGAGGTGCATGGCGCGGCGGGCGGCATGGAAGGAATCAAATTAATTCGTGAAATCCTCCCGGACCTGGTACTGCTCGACCTGATGATGCCCGATATGGACGGCTGGGAAGTATACCAACAAATGAAAACCGAACCAGCCACGCGCGATATTCCCGTCATCGTCGTTACCGCAAAAGCACAGAACATTGACAAGGTACTCGGATTGCACGTCGCAAAAGTGGATGACTATATTGCCAAGCCCTTTAGTCCGCAAGAGTTAATGAACAGTGTGGAAAAAGTTCTCCAGCAGAAATCATCAGCCTGAAACCATATTCCTTTCCGCAGGGCGGCGAACAAGCCGCCCTGTTTTGTGATACCGCCATGCAGCGTCCCATCTATGTAAACAACCTGAACAAAACACTCGAACAGCCTGCGCGTGTGGGATTCTGCGACTCATTCCTCTGCAAGTTGCGCGGACTCATGTTCCGAACGCGCCTCGCACCTGACGATGGCCTGCTCCTCGTCGAAACGCGTGATTCACGCCTCGAAACGTCCATCCACATGATCTTCGTGCAGTTCGACCTGGCTGTCTTCTGGATCAACTCCGACATGACCGTGGTGGACAAGATCATCGCAAAAGCGTGGCGTCCAGCCTACATTCCCAAAGCGGATGCGCGCTACACCCTGGAAATACACCCCGTCCGCTGGGGGGATTACGAGGTCGGCGACAAGGTTGAATTCAAGGATGCGTAACCACACACTCATTTCCTTTCTGCTGCTAGCGATGGCGGTGTCCTTCCACCCAGTCCATGCACAGGATGGAACAGGACCCGTATATATTATCCAGCCCGGGGACAGCCTGTCGTCCATTGCCGCGCGCTTCAATGTGAGCATGAATGAACTCATGTCTGCAAATGGGATTACAGACCCAAACCAGCTCGCAGCGGGGCAGCAGCTTGTCATACCGGGGCTTGAGGGTGTAACAGGAACGCTGCGCACCGAAGTCATCAACTTCGGAGATTCCTATCGCAGTCTTATGCGGCAGACTCAGATCCCCAAGGACCTGTTCAGGAAACTTAACCGCATCGTCAGCCCGGGCGAATTCTATGTGGGCGTGAGCATGATCGTCCCGGTACAGACGGAAAACCGCAACAACACACGCATTTCGCCGAACGCGGGTGAATCCATGCTTGAGGTCGCTGTAAAAAACAATACAGACGTGTGGACTCTGGCAGATATCAACGACCTGCAAGGCTCATGGGACGGCCTGCCGGGTGATACGCTTTTTGCCCCTGGTGAAAACAGCAGCGCGAACACAACCGGTCTGCCCTCGGCATTCATCAGCGCCGAGATACGCGACCTGCCCATCAAACAGGGCGGTACCGGCGTCATCAAGGTACAAACCCTCCCGGAGGTTACCCTGGGCGGCTTGCTTGTTGACCACCCATTGAATTTCTTTCCAGATCAGGACGGCCTGCAGATCGCATTACAGGGAGTCCATGCCTTGCTCGAGCCGGGCGTCTACCCTCTGCGGCTGGATGCCACGCTTCCCGATGGAAGCAAACAATCCTACGAGCAGTTCATTTTGATCACCTCGGGCTTTTATCCCGACGACCCGCTCCTTTATGTGGACGTCGCCACCATAGACCCGGCCTCGACGGAACCTGAATTACAGCAATTAATCGATCTGACAACTCCGGCGACTCCCACAAAACTTTGGTCTGGCGACTTTATTTCCCCTGCCATCGCCTACGCCGAATCCACATACTTTACCTCGCGCTATGGGAACCGGCGCACCTACATTGGGCAGGGAACTGAACTACAAGTTCAGGGGTTTCATACCGGTCTGGATTTCGGCGGCGGAGATGGGCTGGCAATCACAGCACCCGCGGCGGGACGGGTGGTCTTCGCAGGGCCCTGGACGGTGCGCGGCAACGCCACCGTCATTGACCACGGCTGGGGGGTGTACAGCGGCTTCTGGCACCAGTCTGCCATACAGGTGCAGGCGGGTGACATGGTGGAGAAAAACCAGGTCATCGGTCTTGTGGGCGGAACAGGGCGTGTGACTGGCGCGCACCTGCATTGGGAATTGTGGGTAAACGGCATCCAGGTGGATCCGCTCGATTGGCTGATTCAAACCTACCCATAAGGCGAGGCGTTGCACTTCATCCATCAATATGCTACACTTTTGAAATGGATTTTTTCAGATGAGCAACCTTGTCAATTTTCTAAAACAAAGTGATATTTTTTACCAGTTCACTCCAACCCAGCTTGAATTGGTGGGGAATTTGTGCCGGGAGGTTGTTTTTCAATCAGGCGAACTTATCTTTCAGGAGAATAGCGACAGCAAGGAATTGTATGTGATCATGCAGGGCGAGGTGGATATCGTGATCAATCGCGGCGCGGCAGGCGAGACGGAAAAAAAAGAGACTGCAGTGGCACGGCTTCGCAGGGGGCAGTCGTTTGGGGAAGTGGCCTTGGTGGATGAGGGCGTACGCTCTGCTTCTGCGCGCGTGGCACAAAAGGATACCCACCTGCTGGTCATCCAGAGGGAAAAGATTATCATGCTGTGTGAAACGTATCCGCAGTTGGGGTATCGTCTGATGAACAACCTCGCTGCCGACCTGGCGATGAAAATCCGCAACACCGACCTGCGCATCCGCGAACAGCTTTTGTATAAGCCGTACGACAAGAAATAGGGTTTAACAGAAAAATCCATACGTCTATACACAAACACTTGACCTAAAACAAAAACCGACTTATTATTACGCCTTAATAAAAATGAAAGGCTCTTTAGAGGTGATGAAGGAGTTAAGCCTGAAAAAATCCAGGATTTAAGGGTTTTTTTTAAGGCTTTCCTTGTATCTCAAAATTCAACCAATGAGGAGGTGAGGCCGACAACGCCAGTCTTGTCTACTACTTGATTCACCCGCATGCGCGGGAATTGATTTCACCTAACTAGATTTTGGAGGAGTACAGAAAATGAATAAGCGTTTGCTCGCTTTACTATCCGTGCTGGTTCTTGCCAGCATGGTGCTTGCCGCCTGTGGTGGTTCTGCCCCCGCCGGTGGTGGGGACAGTGGAAGTCCTGCCGTCGGTTATGAGTGCATGGATGCGCTCGGCTGCGTCACTATCGGCCCAGGTGAACCCGTCCACATTGCCTATTGGGGTGTCCTCTCCGGTGCTGATGGCAGCCTCGGTGAAGACTCCAAGCGCGGCGTCGAAATCGCCATTGACGACCTCGGCGGTACATTCCAGGGACATGACATCCTGTTGACCACCGAAGACGCTCTATGCACCCCTGAAGGTGGTGCAACTGCAGCGACCAAACTCGCAACCGACACCTCGATCGTCGGCCTGATTGGTTCCAGCTGCTCGGATGAGACCGTCGGCGGTATCGCCACCCTTTCCAACGCCGGTTTGACCACCATCTCCCCGTCCAACACCCGCCCGGTCCTGAGCGACCCGAACCGCGGTCCTGACTACGCTGGTTACCTGCGCACCGCCCACAGCGATGCATTCCAGGGCAAGGCTGTGGCTGAGTTTGCATATAATGAACTCGGCATCCGTAAAGCCGCGACCATCCATGATGGCTCCGCCTATGCCGAAGCACTCCAGCAGGTCTTTGCCGATGAATTCACCGCCCTTGGTGGTGAGATTGTCGCCCAGGAAGCAGTTGCCAAGGATGCCACCGACATGCGCCCTGTGTTGACCACGGTTGCCGCTGCCGGCCCTGAGTTTGTTTACTTCCCAGTGTTCGTAGCTGCTGGCGGTTTTATCGTCAACCAGATCCGTGACGTGGCCGGTCTCGAAGATGTCAAGGTCGCCGGTTCAGACGGCATCTTCACCGCCGACTTCCTCAAGGCTGGCGGCGAAAACACCGTAGGCATGTATCTCTCCAGCCCGGACTTCGGCGCCTTCCCCGGCGGGTATCCTGAATTCATCGAGAAGCACAACGCCAAGTACGGCGGCGCACCCCTCTCTGTGTTCCATGCCCACGCCTATGATGCGACCAATATCCTCTTCACTGCGCTCGAACAGGTTGCCGTTGTGGAAGCCGATGGAACCATCTATGTTCCGCGCCAGGCTCTCCGTGACGCCATCTACGCCACCCAGAACTTCCAGGGTGTGACCGGCTCACTCTCCTGCAGCCCCTCCGGTGACTGCGGCGCTCCGGTGATCGCGATCTACGAAATCACCAGTGCAGACCCGGATGCTTGGGATCCCCAGAACGAAACCAACCCCAACCCCAAGAAAATCTATCCGTAGTCTGTAGATTAATGTACGTACTAGTGGTGAGGCAAATGTACATTTGCCTCACCACTAACACTTCTCAGTGTTTGGAGATAACTCATGCGCGCAACCTTTGGAGAACGATTTACAGACTGGGCCGTAAGTAGTTTCATGTGGGGGTTCCGTATCTTCATTATTCTGATCGTTGTAGTGGGCACATACTTTACACTCAGCAGCGGCAAATACACCGGCGAACAATGGATTGATTTTGTCGTGTTTGGCGTTTCCCAGGGAAGCATCTACGCCATGATCGCCCTGGGCTATACCATGGTATATGGCATCCTGCGTATGATCAACTTTGCCCATGGGGAAATCTTTATGAGCGGGGCATTCTGCTCATACTTCCTGGCAACCTGGCTGACCGACGCCGGCTTCACTGATAAAAACCCCTTCCTCGGTCTTTTGATCCCGATTTTATTTGCAATGTTCATGTCTGCGAGTATCGCAATGCTTGTGGAACGTATTGCCTATCGCCCCCTGCGTGGAGCGCCCCGCCTTGTGCCTCTCATCAGTGCGATCGGCGCTTCTTTTTTCTTGCAATATACATTCCGCGGTTTCTTCGGTCCGGGTGTGTATGCATATCCACCGGTCAAGGCACTTGAAGGCGAATGGGTGTTCTTTGGCATTGGAATTCTCAAAGTACAGGTCATCGTTGCGGTCGCCGCCGCCATTATGATGGCAATTCTATACGGCATTGTGATGCTGTCAAAAGTCGGCAAAGCCATGCGCGCCGTTTCGGAAAACAAGGACACTGCCGCCCTGATGGGCATAGACGTCAACCGCATCATCGTCTCCACCTTTGCGATTGGCGCGGCAATGGCTGGTGCTGCAGGCGTTCTCTATGCGCTTATTTTCCGGCAGGTCGGCTTCTTCATGGGCTTTACCCCGGGCATTAAAGCCTTCACTGCCGCGGTCCTGGGCGGCATCGGAAATATCCCCGGCGCCATGCTGGGAGGGCTTGTTCTTGGCATCTTCGAATCCGTTGGCCCCGCCCTCTTTCTCGATGGTCTCGGCATCCCACGACCCTATCAGCTCAAGGACGCAATTGCATACACGATGCTGGTCATGATCCTTTTGTTCCGCCCATCCGGTATTCTGGGCGAACGCATCACTACCAAGAAAGCCTGACAAGGTGAATTCTATGAAAAAAGAAAACTTTATCTGGAGTTCGACCAAGGTTGGGCTGCTGGCAGGTGCAGTTGGCATCTTCCTTTCCTTGATCGGAATGGTGGAGATCTTCAACAAGCGCGATGTCATCGAAAAAGTGATCACGCTTGGGATGTTCCTTCTCGTTGCCTCAGGCTTTTTGGCGGGCTACATCGCTTCGCGGCGGACCTCTGACCTGCTCGGCGAAAACAAGGCTGTGTCCAACCTGCTGGCAGGATTGATTGCGGGCTTATCCACCGGGCTTGTACTGACACTCTTCGTTCTCTCATCCAACGTGGTCAACCTGCGCACAGTGTTCATCAACGCCACCCCCCCATTATTCCAACTGCTCACATTTGGGCGCGGCGCAGGCGGGGCGTGGCTGCTGACCGTCTACGGAGCAATTTTAGGCCTGCTCGGAGGTGGATTCCTGCTCATCCCGCAGATTTTCCGCCGCCCGGTCACGCGCGCGATATTCTTTATGATCTTTTTGGCGCTCTTCTCCGGCTTGTTCCGCGTCATCCTGATCAACCAGGGTGATGGCGTTGAGAGGATTGCAAAATTCCTCTTCAGCCAGACCGGCATGACGATTAACGGCGCGCTAATTTTCTTCTTCGGCATCATCGCTGCCTCCATGTTCTGGTCATCCCGGGGCGGCGTCATTCAAGAAAAAGTTGACGGATTGCCAAGAACCGGAAAGATTTCACTGCGCGTTCTGGGCTTTATCGTGCTGGCTTATATCGTCCTGATCCTGCCCCAGGTATCGGGTCCATTCATCGCCCAGGTGATTGTCATCATCAGCCTGTACATCCTGATGGGACTTGGGCTGAATATTGAGATCGGATTTGCCGGCCTGCTGGACCTGGGTTTCGTGGCATTTTATGCCATCGGCGCATATACGGTCGGTTTGCTTACCTCATACGGCGAATACGGCCTGCAGCATGTCTCCTTCTGGGTGGCGGTACCCATCGCCGTTCTAGTCTCCATGTTTTTCGGCGGATTGCTCGGTCTCCCTGTGCTGGGCGTGCGGGGTGACTATCTCGCCATCGCCACCCTCGGATTTGGCGAGATCATCCGTCTATTGGCCGGCTCGGATTATATGGCGAAATATCTCGGCGGCCCGCGTGGCATAATCGGCATTCAAAAACCCTGTATCGGCTTTTTGGAACCGTTCATCAGGGTGGATGTTCCCCGAATATGCAACGGCATCGAACTTGGAAAACCGGAAAATATATACTACATCGCCATATTCAGCGCCATCCTGATCGCATTCATCTCATGGCGGCTGCGAGAATCCCGCCTGGGACGCGCCTGGATGGCGATCCGTGAGGATGAAGATGTGGCGGAAGCGCTCGGCGTCAACCTGATCCAATCCAAAATCCTTGCCTACATGCTCGGCGCTGCCTTCGCCGGATTGGGCGGAGCCATCTTCGCCACGCTCGTCGGATCCATATTCGCCACCAGCATGCAGTTGATCGTTTCGATCAACGTCGTCGCGCTGATCATCGTCGGCGGCATGGGCAGCATCCCCGGCGTCATCGTTGGTGCAATCGCCTTGATAGGCCTGCCAGAACTTCTGCGTGAGGTGTCGGAATTCCGCTTCCTGCTCTATGGCGTCGCATTGATCACTGTCATGCTCGTCAAACCGGAGGGACTGTGGCCTTCCCAGACAGCCCTGCGGGAATTACACCACGATGATGCAACCAATCTTGCATCTGAACCCCACCCATAGAGGATCATGATGGCACACATCCTAACCGCACAAAGAGTGACCAAACGTTTCGGCGGACTCGTGGCTGTTAATACCGTGGATTTTGAAATCCCGGAAAAATCCATCGTCAGCATCATCGGGCCGAACGGCGCAGGCAAAACGACGTTTTTCAACTGCATCACCGGTTTTGGAAAAATTGACGAAGGCACAATCACATTTGAAGAGACCGAGATCCACCATCTCCGCCCGGACCAGATCAGCCGCCTCGGCATTGCGCGCACCTACCAAAATATCCGCCTTTTTGCTGATATGACCACGCTGGAAAATATCCTGGTCGGTCAACATGCCTTCCTGCACTCTCCCTGGTTCAGCGCAGTGTTGAGCACACCTGGAAATCGTGCCGAAGAAAAAGGGGCACTCGCAGAAGCACAAAGATTGCTTAACTATGTGGGCCTCAAAGGCAAAGGCGACATGCTGGCCCGCAACCTTCCCTATGGTGAACAACGACGCCTTGAAATCGCACGCGCGCTCGCCACACGCCCAAAACTGCTCCTGCTGGATGAGCCCAGCGCCGGCATGAACCCGCGTGAAACCGAAGACCTGACCGCATTCATACGCCGCCTGCGCGACGAACTTGGCATCACCATCCTGCTCATCGAACACCACATGCGCGTGGTGATGGGCATATCCGAGAAAATTACCGTGCTTGATTACGGCGAAAAGATCGCGGAAGGTACGCCGAAGGAGATCCAGACCAACCCGAGGGTGATTGAAGCCTACCTTGGACGCGGCGCCGCAACAGACGGCATGGAAAACGCCCATGAAAAACATTCAAGCAAAAAGAAATCCTAGGGAACAGTAGGTTAAAATGTCAACACTCAACATCAATAATGTTCACACCTACTATGGCAATATCCAGGCCCTAAAAGGGGTCACGCTCGAGGTCAAAAGTGGCGAGATCGTAACATTGATCGGCGGGAACGGCGCTGGAAAAACCACCACCCTCAGGACCATCTCTGGTCTGCTCAAACCCCGCATTGGCACAGTCACACTGGAGGGCGAGGACCTGCTCAAATACAAGGCGCATGAAATTGTCTACAAGGGGATTTCCATGGTGCCGGAAGGGCGCGGCATCTTCACCCGCCTGACCATCACCGAAAACCTCGAGATGGGCGCATACAGCCGCACCAGCAAACAGGAAATGAAGGAGGACATGGAAAAAGTCTTCGCGCTTTTTCCGCGCCTCAAGGAACGCCGCTCTCAAGTGGCAGGCACTCTTTCCGGCGGCGAACAACAAATGCTTGCCACCGGGCGGGCGCTCATGTCGAGACCGGACATCCTGCTCATGGATGAACCATCCATGGGCCTTGCGCCCGTGCTGGTGGAATTGATTTTCGATACCATCCAGCGGATCAACCAGCAGGGCACTACCATCCTGCTGGTGGAACAAAACGCCCTCATGGCACTGTCCATTGCCCACCGCGGTTACGTTCTACAGACGGGCGAGATCGTCATCAGCGACACAGCCAAGAACCTGAAGAGTAACCCAACAGTTCAAAAAGCCTATCTGGGCATGGAATAGAAAGCCTGCAATGCACGCAAACGCAGAGGTACTATCATGTCCTCTGCGTTTTTGTTACCTGAATATATGTCATTGCAAGGGTTGGTGGTTGAGTAGGACGAAGTCCATATCGAAACCAAGCCCGAAGCAATCCCATAATCAGCGAGGTATATATGTTGATACTTAACGCACAGGATGTCCGCAAAGCACTACCGATGCGCGACGTCATCGAAGCCATGAAACAAGCCTACGCCTCCCTTTCGGACGGGCAGGCTGAAGTCCCCTTACGGACGCGTTTGCCCATCCCCAACCATGACGCGCTAGCCATCTTCATGCCCGCCTTCGTCCACACCGAGGAAGCGGATGCGCTTGCCGTCAAGATCGTCTCCATCTTCCCGGACAACCCCGCGCGCGGACTACCCTACATTCAAGCAACAGTCGTCGCATTTGAAGCGGCCACAGGGATCGTCTCTGCCATGCTCGAGGGCAGCTCTCTCACCGCCATCCGCACGGGCGCCGGCAGCGGCGCTGCGATTGACCTGCTCGCCCGCAGGGACAGCAAGGTCGTCGCCATCTTCGGCGCCGGCGCGCAGGGACGCACCCAACTCGAAGCGGCATGTACCGTGAGAAACATCGAAAAAGCATGGGTATTCGACTCGGATACCGAACGCGCCATTGCCTTTGCAAAGGCAATGGCAGGGCAGGGCGCGATTCCTTCCACGCTCGAGCCTGCTCCTACAGCCCAAGCCGCCATCGAAGATGCGGACATTATCTGCACCGCCACCACCTCCACCACACCCGTTTTCACGGATGCCGGTGTCAAACCCGGCGCACACATCTCCGCCATCGGCTCGTACACGCCGGAGATGGTGGAGGTGCCAGCGGAAACCATCCAGCGCGCCAAAGTCTTCGTGGACTCGCGTCTGGCAGTCCTTGCCGAAGCTGGAGACTTGATCCAGGCGATGCAAATTGGATTGATCACCGAAGCACATGTCCGCGCGGAGTTGGGCGAGATCATCCTTGGCAAAAAAGCGGGCAGGCAATCGGAAACCGAGATCACCTATTTCAAATCGGTCGGCGTGGCGGTACAGGATGCCATCGCCGCTCAACTGGCCTTGAAGAACGCCAAGGCATTGGGATTGGGGCAGGAGATAAAGTTTTAGGAAAAGGAAAATGACACCATGAACCTACCAACCACAACAGACATCGTCATCATCGGCGGGGGCGTGATGGGGGCAAGCGCCGCGTATCACCTAGCAAAACACGGCATGAAAAACATCGTCCTGCTCGAAAAGGAGGAGTTTTTTGGAACCGGCGCAACGGGCAGGTGCGCGGGCGGGGTACGCTACCAGTTCTCGACCGAGATCAACGTCAAGCTTTCGCAGGAAAGCCTGCCGATGATCGAACGCTTCAAAGAGGAAACGGGGCAGGATGTGAACTACGTCCAATGCGGCTATTTGCTCGTGGCGACCAACGAACAAGATGCCGAAACCTTTAAACACAACGTGGAATTGCAAAACAACCTCGGCGTGCAAACCCAACTGTTGAGCGGGGACGAAGTCCGCGCACGGCTGCCGCTGATGAGATTCGAAGACGCGCTTGCGGGCACGTTCAATTCCAAAGACGGCATCGTGGACCCGAACGGCGTGGTGATGGGATACGTCAGCGCGGCGCAGAAGATGGGCGTGCAAGCCGTCACGCACGCCGAGGTGACGGGCATCACCGTCGGCGGGGGAGAAATCCGGGGAGTGCAGACAAGCCTCGGCGACGTCCAGACGCGCATGGTGTTGAATGCGGCAGGTCCATGGGCAGGGCTGATCGGTCAGATGGCGGGAGTCGAACTCCCCATCGTCCCCCTCCGCAGGCAGATGTTCACCACAAATCCGCTGAAGGAAGTTCCCATGGATTTTCCGTTTGTCATTGACTTTGCAAAGTCGTTGTACTTTCACCGCGAGGGCGAGGGTTTGCTGATCGGCATGAGCAATCAAAACGAAATACCTGGCTTCGACCAAAATGTGGACGAAGATTTCGAGTTGGTGAATCTTGAAGCCGCGATCGAGCGCATGCCGATCGTGGAAAAAGCCAGCCGCGCATCTCATTGGGCGGGCTTGTACGAAGTGACGCCCGACGCGCACCCGATCTATGGCGCGACGGATGTAAAAGGCTTTACAGTCTGCACGGGCTTTTCGGGGCACGGCTTCATGCACGGACCTGTCTCCGGAAAGTTAATGAGCGAGTATATTCTCGATGGTACATATTCCACGTTGGATGTTTCGATGCTCGATTTAAAACGCTTTGAAGAAGGGCGTTTGATAAAAGAGTACAATGTGGTGTAAATTCGTTGGTTGAGCAGGCGGCGTTCGTCCGCCGTACCGAAACCAACAGTTGATTGAAATTTGTGGTTTCGACACGCCCTCACTTCGGTCGGGCTACTCAACCACCAGACCAACCTTATGACCTCAGCAGAAATCATCACCATCGGCACGGAAATATTACTCGGCGAGATCGTGGATACGAACACGCGCCACATTGCGCGCAGCCTGCGCGGGTTGGGCGTGGATTTATACCGCACCATCACCATCGGCGATAATGTGGATCGCATTGCAAGTGCAATTCATAATTCCATGGAACGCGCCGATATTGTCATCACCACGGGCGGATTGGGTCCCACCATTGACGATCCCACGCGCGAAGCGGTTGCCAAAGCTATCGGCGCGGAAACCGAATTCCGCGAAGACCTATGGCAACAAGTTGTTGAAACGATTTCAAGATATGGCCGCAAACCGTCTGAAAACCAAAAGCGACAGGCGTATGTGCCAAAGGGAGCCATCGGTATTCGCAATCCCGTTGGCACGGCACCTTGTTTTATCGTTGAAACGCCGCGCAACGCGGTTATCTCCCTGCCTGGCGTGCCCAATGAAATGGAACACGTCCTGCATGAATCCATCATCCCGTACCTGCAAAAGCGTTTTCCTCTCGATGAAATTCTCAAGATCCGCGTCCTGCATTGTGCGGGCCTTGGCGAGGGCGTGATCGATGAAAAGATCGCCGATCTCGAAACGCTCAGCAATCCCACTGTTGGGCTTGCCGCGCACACAGGCGTGGTGGATGTCCGCATTGCGGCAAAAGCAAAGACTGAACATGAAGCCGATGGAATGATCGCACAGGTTGAGGCGCAAGTACGCGAGCGGCTTGGGAATATCGTCTTCGGCGCGGATGATGACAGGCTGGATAAAGTCACGCTGGATACAGTGGCAAGCCGCGGCTTGAGTCTGACCGCGATCGAGTCGGGATTGGATGGAATGTTGGCGCGAAAGATCCCGCAGACCACCTCCATCCCCAATCTGAATCCTGCCTCCCTGATGGACGCCTTGCGTGCCGCCCGAGCCGCTTCCAAGGCAGATATCGCCTTGGGCGTTTCCGTTTACATGGACGAACGCGCCGCTGAGATGGCAATGATCACGCCAAAAGGCGAGAAGACTCACCGCATCCCCTTCGGCGGACCACCCAAGAGCCTGCCGCGCTGGAGCGTGAACCTCGCCCTCAACTGGCTGCGGACGACCATGGAGGAAATGAATTAATGCCTGCGCCGAAGCGACGCAAAGACAATCCCTGGGTCATCCTTGCATGGGCGTTGAACATCATCGGGCTGGGAGGGATTGCGCTTGTCCTGGTGGCGTACTGGGCGCTGCAACCCGCTTTGGCAGCGCCCCAGGAACAAAAACCAGTGTATCCTGCCGCCCTGCCGGCCACCTACACGCCGGACCTGTCGTCGTTATACCTTCCGACGGTCACACCCAATCCGCTCTCCACCATGATCGTGGTGGAGACAGCCACACCCTTCGTACTGCCCGAAGGCGACAAACGCCGCACGGTCATTGGCTATTCGGTATCAGGACGCCCGATCGAAGTGTATACCTTTGGGAACGGCGGAAAACAAAGGATGATCGTGGCGGGCATCCACGGCGGCTATGAGTGGAACACGATCGCGCTTGCCGATGAATTGATCACCCATATCTACGAGAACCCCGAGATCATCCCCGGCGACGTGACGCTCTACATCCTGCGCAACTTGAACCCGGACGGTGATGCGCGCGACCACGGCATTGACGGGCGCGTCAACGACCACGGCGTGGACTTGAACCGCAACTTCCCCACAAACTGGTCTTCAACATGGGACCGCAGCGGCTGTTGGAATTACGGTCCGACCACGGGCGGCACAGGGCCCGGCTCCGAACCGGAGACGCGCGCACTGATGTATTTTTTGCAAAGCCACAAGGTGGAGGCTCTTATCAGTTATCATAGCGCCGCGCTGGGCGTTTTCCCCGGCGGCGAGCCCTGGGAAAAAAATTCGATAGAATTTGCACAAGCGCTTGCCAACGTGACGGGCTACCGCTTCCCGCCCATCGATACGGGGTGCGTCTTCACAGGCACCCTCGCCGATTACGCGGTTGAACTCGGCGCAGTGGCAGTGGACATGGAACTATCCACGCACCGATACACGGATTTCAAACAGAATCTAAGAGCATTGGAAGTGCTGTTGAATTGGAGATAGCAAGTCAGGCATTCAGCCTGATATTTTTCATAAACCACATACCTGGCGGGTTTGCCACCCGCCTTACACTGCAACAAACAAGGAGACCGAATGACACAAAAAGCAGATACGCTCTTCCTCAACGCCATCGTCCTGACGATGGATGAAAAACTGAACCAATACGATCCCGGCGCAGTCGCCGTCAAAGGGGATGCGATCATCGCAGTGGGTCCCGAAGTGGATATAAAAAAGAAATATTCGGCAAATGAAACCGTCGATTGCGGCGGCAAGGTGCTGATGCCGGGACTGGTCAACGCGCATACGCATGTACCCATGACCCTGCTGCGCGGCCTTGCCGATGACCTGCGCCTGGACGTCTGGCTGATGGGCTACATGCTGCCGGTGGAGCGGGAGTTCGTCTCGCCTGAATTCGTGCGGCTGGGCACATCCCTCGCCTGCGCGGAACAGATCCGCAGCGGAGTGACCACCTTCAACGACATGTATTTCTTTGAAGACGACATCGCCCAGGCGGCCGCCGATGCGGGCATGCGCGCGGTCTGCGGACAGTCCATCATGAAATATCCCGCGCCGGATGCGGATGCCTTCGAAGACTCGCTCGCCTATGCGCGCGGGTTCATCAAAAAGTGGAAAGACCATCCGCTCATCATCCCCGCGATTGCGCCGCACGCGCCCTACTCCACCACGCCGGAAATATTGCGCGCCTGCGCCGATATCGCAAAAGAATTCGATGTGCCGCTTCACATTCACATTTCAGAAACCGCGTTCGAAGTGGAGACCATGCGCAACGAACAGGGCATGCCCGTTGTGCCGTACGTGAAAAAGCAGGGCATCTTCGAAGCCAAGGTGATCGCGGCGCACTGCGTCCACATCGACGTCGGCGAGATGCGAACCATGCAGCATGCGAACGCAGGCATTTCGCACAACCCCTCGTCCAATCTCAAGCTCGCCTCTGGTTTTGCGCCCGTGCAAAAAATGCTCGAAAACGGACTGAATGTCGGCATCGGCACGGATGGCCCCGCTTCGAACAACGACCTCGACATGTTCGAGGAAGTGCGCCTTGCCTCGTTCGTTGCGAAGGCTTCATCGAATGACCCGACCGTCGTCCCGGCGGCGACCGCCCTCCTGATGGCCACCCGCATGGGCGCGCAAGCGCTTCATATCGGACATTTGACCGGGTCGCTGGAAGCGGGCAAACGTGCTGACCTGATCCTGGTGGACACTTCCCCCGTCCATAACTCCCCGCGCTTCAAACGGGACCCTCACAATGCCTACGCCCAGCTGGTATTCGCCTCCAAATCCACCGATGTGACCGATGTGATGGTGAATGGAAAATGGTTGATGCGTGACCATGAACTGCTGACGCTGAAAGAGGCGGAGCTTCTTCAACAGGCACGCGAACTGGCGCAAAGGATCGACGCCTTCCTGATCGAACGCGAACAGTCTGTGCTTTCCAAGTTGATCGCGCTGGGCGGTTCGATGGAGCAGGAGTCGTTCGAGGTGCAGGTGAAGGTCAAGGTAACGGAACCAGACTCACTGGTCCGAAAAATGAAGCGACCGGAGATCGAAGTCACCGCACATAAACACTATCACCAATATGACAATTACTTCCTCTTCGACGATCCGGCCCAGGGACGCCTGCGCTTCCGCGAGGACAATCTCATCAACGAAAAAGGCGACGTGGAAAATGTACGCTCGCGTTTGACATTGCTCGGCCAAAAACGCGAGGACGAGATCGGGCATGATGTGCTGCTCTCGCGCAGCCGCTTCCTCGCCCCCGCGGTTCACACCCTGCGTTTCTACCGCGAGTACTTCAAACCCGTGCAGGAAATTTCCATCGAGAAGGACCGCCTGCGCTGGCACATCCGCTATAAGGACACGGAGTTCTTCATCAACATCGATGAAGTAAAGGAACCGGGCATGGGACATTTCCTCGAGATCAAGAGCCGCACGTGGAGCCGCACGGACGCCGACCGCAAGGCGGAACTTACCGGCGAATTGCTGGACCTGCTCGGCGCAGGCAACGCGGAAACCGTGACCCAGGACCTGATCGAGATATTGACCGCGAATTAATGTCATTGCGAGGAGGACTTTAGTCCGACGACGTGTGCCACGAAGTGGTAAGCAACCCCATGTAACCAGGAGATTGCTCCGCGCCTTCGGCGCTCATAATGACAGGATTACTTTATGGAAACCTTACGAAAAAGCATCGCCGCATTTTGCGCGCTCTCCTTTGTTTTCACAGCGGTCGCCTCGCTTTTTCTCTTCAATTTCGACCGCAGAGCCTTTACCGCCGAAACCTATCAGCGTGCCTTCGCGCGGGATGATTTCTACAATAAACTGCCCGCTGTGATGGCGGAGGCAATGACATCCTCGGGTGCAGACCAAAGCCGGTTCCCCAGCATGGTGCAAGGCATGGACAGGGATGCATGGGAGGCGTTCTTCCGCACGTTGCTCCCGCCTGAGATGCTGCAGGTGATGGGAAACGACGCGCTTAACTCGACCTTCGCCTACTTCAACCTGCAAACAGATACGGTTCTGCTCAACCTCGCCCCGCTCAAAGCGAGCCTGACGAGTGACAGGGGTGTGCAGGCGGTTTTTTCCCTGCTGGGCACATTGCCCACCTGTGACCTGCTTCAGATCGGGCAGATGACTCTCGACCTGTTTTCAGGCGGACAGATCGAGTTTTGCAACCCGCCCGCCGACTTGCAACCGATGCTCATCCCTGTCATTCAGGGACAATTGCAATTTACGGCGGCGGCGATTCCCGACCAGTTAGTCATCGTCAGTGCGCCGCTTCAGAATGACCCGCGGCAAAGGCTGAAAACCGCCCGCGCGTACATGCGGATCAGTCCGCTGCTGCCGGTTTCATTTTTGCTGGGGATCCTGATCTTCGGGGTGCGGTCATTGAGGGGCTGGCTGAACTGGTGGGGAATCCCGCTTGCACTCACGGGTGTCATCGCCTTTGTGACCGCCTTGCTGGGCGGACCCGTCTTCGGCGGGATCCTCCAGCGCCTCCTGCTTGCCCAAATGCCAAATTACCTGCCCCCCATTCTTTCAGACTACGCCGGCGACCTTGCCTCCGCGATGGTGCAGACGCTGTTCAGCCCGGTCATATGGCAGGGACTGGCGCTGGTCTTGCTTGGGGCTGGGATGCAGGGCGCTGGATATTTATTGAAAAAACAAAAGTAATGGCAGCTTGCCGCAACATTTCCCAGCCAATCCTTGTAATACTCCATAGAGGTAGATCATGCGGCGGATTACCATTTTCACTTTCATCCTGTTTATCATGTCCATCGCCTGCGGCGGCGGGGCGCCAACCCCCCCGCCCGCAGCGGAAACATCCATTTTCGACTCGGGCAAAACCGCCTACGGTTTTTTCCCCTCCCCGCCCGAAGCGACGCTTGAAAGCGTCCTGCAAATGTACCTGGATTTCGGCGAACATGCCGACGTGGTACTGCTGCAACAAAACCCGCCGTGGGAGGAGTTCGTAAACGGCGCGAATGTCCAATCCGAGCGCATTACCGATGTCACAAATCAATACATCCTCGCCTCGCAGAACAACCTCGAGATCATCTACGTCGTGGACCCGCTCAACGGCTTGAACCGCCGCGAGTTCTTCGGCCTGCCGGCCGGCTGGGAGGCCAGCTTTGCCAACCCGGATGTCCGCGCAGCGTTCACAAATTACACCCTGCGCATCGTGCGCGAGTTCCATCCGCGCCATCTCGGCCTCGCCTCCGAGATCAACACCTACATGGATTTTCATCCCGAAGACGCGCCCCACTTCGTCAGCTTGTATCGCGAAGTGTATGGCAGGGTCAAAGCCGAAGCGCCGGAGACGCAGGTCTTCGTCACCTTCCAATGGGAGGATCTGAACAATCTCTTTTTGACCGACCCGACCGGCGGCACACCCTACGACACGAAATGGGAGCTGGTCGAAGCCTTTGAACCCAGCCTGGATCTTTGGGTGATCTCATCGTATCCCTTTGCGGTGATGGAAAACGGGGCGGACATTCCATCCGATTACTATACCCCGCTTCTCACGCGGACCGATAAACCTGTTGCCATTGCCGAAGGCGGATTCATCAGCCGCGACTTTGATCCGTTCCACGGCGACGACCAGGACCAGGTGGATTATCTCAACGCCATCCATTCACAACTTGGCGGCGAACGCCTTGCCTTTTGGATCTATCTCCTGCTCAGCGATTTCGACATGGAGTCCTACGCGAAGTTCATGCGCGAACAGGGTCAAAGCGATGCGGATATCGAGACACTGTCCATGTTCGGTTCGGTGGGGCTGCGTGAATTCGACGGCACGCCCAAATCCGCGCTGGAGGTGTGGGATTCGTTCAGGAAATAATAATATTAGGGGCAGGCATTGGCGATCTGTTCTTCCAATGTGACCGCGAATACGTGATAGCCGGAGCCGTCACATGCGGCACGGAAGTAGTAATACGGGGAGGCTTGCGGGAATGCCACCGCCTGCAAGGCTTCCAAACCGGGGTTGGAGATGGGCGCGGGCGGCAATCCACCGATCTGATAGGTGTTAAACGACGAACTGACTTGCAGGTCATTCAAAAAGAGCGGGCTCTTCCACCATGAATTCGTATCCGGACGATACCCAAGCGCGTATTGGACGGTCGGGTCGGCATCCAGTTTCATGCCGATGGCGAGGCGGTTCAAATACACGGAGGCGATCAGCGCGGATTCCTCCGCGCGAATGGCTTCGCGCTCCACGATGGAAGCGAGGATGACGGCTTGATACAGGCTCAGTCCCTGGCTGGCAAACCCCTCCTGTAGGTCGCCCGAGATATGGACAACAAAGTTACGCGCGACGGCATCCAGCAGCTGGTCAACGGTTGTCTCCCGCGGCAGGGTATAGGTATCCGGATAGAAGAATCCCTCCATGGTGGCGGGAGATGCAAACGCAAGCACCTGGGATGGGGTCTGTGCGGCGGCAAGAAATGTTTGGGGGTCAATGGACAAGCCCGAGGTCGGAAGCGAGGCGGCGATCTCCTCCATCCGCCAGCCGGGCAGGATCACGAGCGATGCATCTCCGGGAGAAAATTTCTGCAATGTCTGTGCGACCTTTACAATGGACAGCGCGGGGCTGAGGGTGAAGTCACCCGCCTGGATGGTCAGGTCGATGCCGCTGTAGACCACGTAATCAAAGAATGCATCGGCGCTGGAAATGAAGCCCAGCTCCTCGAGCCTGTTTGCAATGGAACTCACGGGTTCGCCGCCTTCGATATGGAAGGGCTGTTCAATCCCATTCGGGTCGCGCGGTGTGATGAGCCTGTCTCCATGCATGAGCAGGCGCGCGGAATATTCGATGCGGTTTGAAATCGAAAGATGGCTTGCGGGCGGACCGTAGAGAAGCGAGGCCTGTGCAGGAATGTAATACAGGAAGGCAAATACGCAGGCAAGGCTGGCAAGGACAAGTAAAGCAAGGATGAAATAATATTGATATCGACGCATGGTTGTTTTAGGTACGATGGGCTTCAAGATAGGACTGCAATATTACCACTGCCGCGTAGGCATCCTGATGGCCCGCGCGTTTCCTTCTTGAGATGCCGAGTTCGATGCGGGCAGCGCGGGCTATTTGGGTGCTGAAAGATTCGTCCCACATTTCGATGGGGGTATCGGTCTGGTTGCGGAGTTCATCGGCGAAGCGCGCCGCGCGGCGTCCGGCGGGATTGGGCTCCCCGTCCTCATCGAACGACTGACCGACGACGATCAGGCTCGCTTCATTCTGCGCGGCGATTTCGGCGACCTGCGCGGCATCCACGATGCGCGAGACATGCCGCACGACTCTCAACGGGCTGGCGATGGTGGCGGTCGGGTCACTGAGGGCGAGTCCGATGCGTTTTTCGCCGTGGTCCACTGCCAGGATCCTCATGACAAAAGGCAGGGTTGCCCCTACCCGACCTCCACGGAAATGTTAAATGGAATCAGGGGCAGCCACTTCCACCATGCGGGGAGCAGTGTAATTTGCGGAGGTTCGCGCAATTGAAACGCCCTCATCAATTCAGCCTGCGCGCGCATGGGATCCTGTCCGCGAATGATCGAGAACACCCTGAGTTCATCGATCCTGCGAAACGTGATCTGTGCGGCCTCCAATTCAAAGTGGGTGACACCGGAGGAATCGGTTAGCGGGTCGGCCAGCGGCTTGAAGGTCGCCCCGCCGAGTGGGGAAAATCCCTGCGGAATGGACCCGTTCAATGTAGAGACAACCAGTTGATTCAAATCATCGTATGAAATGTACCTGGCAAAAAAGTCCACCTTCATGTTCAACGTGAGCGTTTTGCCTGCCTGCCCTTCGGGCGGGGAAAATTCATCCAGCAGGGTTTCAGTGATTTCAAAAGTATCCGTCAATAAAAGATCATCCGCGCCGATTTGTGCGCGCATTTGCATTTCAGCAGAGCGGCGTAAGGTTTCGAACAGCCTGTCGCGTAATTTGGCGCGGTCGTCATCCGTCGCGCCGATCGCCTTGGTATCCGTGCCGCCGGATGTTTCTTCCGGATTTGTCACTGAGATGGAAAGCCCGAGCGGCCCCTCCACGATCAAAACCGAGTCCGCTTCAACATTTCCCTGCGAGCCTGCATCCAACGCCTCGATTTGGATTTCCACAAACTCATCAACCCCGGCAGCCAGAAGCGTATCCTTCAAGGTGACGAAGCGCATCAGCGACTGCGTGGCAACCACCGTCCCTGCGGGAATTTCGATTTGATCCGTGGTCAGGTTCGTAAAGCGTGCGATGCCTTTCGATTTTGATTTCGGCAGCACGACCTGGCCGGTCACATCCATGGATTGCTCCGCATCCACAACGACGGATATGCTGCGGGCGGGAACACTGCCGGTAATGGATACGGATCCAATGGACAAGCTGGCATTCACTGGAATAAGGATGGATTGAGTCTGCGATACGGGATACAACGTCAGCGCCGCACGCGGGACGAACAGGCCTGCCAGCACCAAAACGGCAGTCACCCCCAGCGTGAATGTGATTACTCTTCCAAGAAGGGCTGTTCTCCAGGCAGGCTCTTTAACGTACACAGCCTCCCGCATCTGACGCAGTCCCCGGCGGGGAGGCGCAGGCATGTGCTGAGTGCGGGGCGGGGAGGCAGGCCACAGATCCTTTTGAGCCGAGGCGGATGATTTAAAAACAGGGATGCCAAGCGACTCCGCATCCCGCCTCACCTTCGCGCGGCGGGTGACCAATCCCAACTGCGCCCCGAGTGAATCGGCATGACGCTGCAGGACTTTCAAATCCAGCAATCGCAGGGTGACTTTTTCATACTTGGGCCAGACCAGCAGAATGCGCGGCGTTTTCGCCCACGAAAGCCTGTCGCGGACGGAAATCAGGTCATCGTGAGATTCGAGGGTGATGATCTTGGTTTTCAAAGGAATATGCCACGAATGAACATAGAGTCAATTATCTTGGGTTTAATTTTCTCGTCTTTTCAACAAGGCCGGGAAGTGTTTTCAATAATGATTCGATTTGTTCCGGCGTCGAGTCAATGCCGAGGGTAATTCTCAGCGAACCCAGCGACCAATCGCGGGAATAGCCGAGCGCGGTGATGACTTCGCTTGGTTCGGGGTTGCCCGTCTTGCACGCAGAGCCGGAGGAACAAGCAAAGCCGGCCGAATCAAGCATTTGCAGGAGCAGGTTGCCGTCCACATCCCTGAAGACAAATGAGGCATGATTGGGGAGACGCTGTTCAGGGTGACCCGTGAGACGCACATCGGGGATCGTTTCAAGGACGGTACCAATCATATGATCCCGCAGGGGTTTGACATGCGCCGTGCGGGATTCGCGCTCATCCACGGCGAGTTGCAGGGCTTCCGCAAAGCCGACGATATACGGCACATTATGCGTTCCTGCCCGCAGACTGAATTCCTGTCCGCCGCCTGTGAGCTGAGGAACCAGTTTCGTCCCCTTGCGGACGTACAACGCACCCACGCCTTTCGGTCCGTAGAATTTATGTCCACCCAGTGACAGCAGGTCCACGCCGAGTTTTTCCACATTCACATCCAGATACGCGACGGCCTGCACGGCATCTGTATGAAAAAGAATATTATTTTTCCTTGCAATTTCAGCCAGTTCTTGAATCGGGTTGATCGTGCCGATCTCATTATTGGCAGCCATCACCGAAGCCAGGGCTGTGTTATTGCAAACCGCCCTGTGCAATGATTCAGGCGTCACCCCGCCAAATTCGTCCACATCCAGCCATTCGAGCAGGAAGCCGTATTCTTTCTCCAATTGGATCGCAGTCTTGCTCACGGCCGGGTGCTCGGTTTTGGCGGTCAGGATCCAGCTCGCGCCGGAAGCGCTGCGTCTGCCCATCGCCGCGCCGCGCAGAGCAAGATTATCCGCTTCGGAACCGCCCGATGTGAAGACGATCTCATCCGGTTTGCAATTCAAAATAGCAGCGACTTTCTCACGGGCTTCATCCACCACGGCTTCAGCTTTTTGCCCGAAACGATGAGTGGATGATGGATTCCCAAATAACTCGCTGAAATATGGTGTCATCGCATCCAAAACCCGCGGGTGGACCGGGGTGGTGGCGGCATAATCAAGGTAAATCATGGATGGATTATAGCAAACAATTGGCATCGAAATAAAAAGTTTGCCATTTCAGAGTGGCTGATCTCGTGGACTTGCCAAAAGATTTAACCACAGAGCGCACAGAGATCACAGGGAAAACCTCTCAAAAAACCTCTGTGGACTCCGTGATCTCTGTGGTATGGGATTTTCAGCCCATCCTTTTAGCCACTCCCTGCCATTTTGCACATACTCTGCATGATATACTGCAAAAATACGCGAATGCAACAGATAATGAAGGCGGAAGAACGATGAATGAATTGAGTTGTCATGGAGATTTGCATCCCAAAGCAATCGAGGGAATGAAATTATTTAACGAGGGAAAATTCTTCGACGCCCACGAGGAGCTGGAAACAGCCTGGAGGGATGAGATCGGAGAAATCCGCAACCTGTATCGAGGAATTTTACAAATTGCAGTGACCTATCTGCTCATCATGCGCGGAAATTATGAAGGTGCCATCAAAGTCCATGGGAGGAGTTTAAAGTGGCTGACAGATTGGCCGGATGTTTGCAGGGGAATTCAGATTAAGAAATTTCGGGATGATGCTCAAGCGGTGGTGCATGAACTGGAAATGCTGGGGAGGAAGAATATCGGCAGGTTTAATAAATCCCTTTTTAAGCAAATCGTATGGGATGAAAAGAGAAAATGGATCTGCGACCGCTGCGGCAGCGAGATGCATGAAAAGAATTGCAAAATCAGCTGTCCCAATTGCGGGAATCGATTTGATTGTTCGGACTTGAATATTTATGTTGATTAATTGTACTGATGAAAAGGCCGGGGCGACCCTTCAATGATTATTAGCAAGGCGATTTGCTTTCGCCGGGCGGGTCGCCCCGGCCATGCAAATTTCAGATTATTCGCGGCTGCGCAGGCGATAGACCAGTGCGCTAATTCCCCAAATTCCAAGAAGAGCAAGCAAGGCCGCCGCACCAAATGTTAGAGTGACGTGGATGCGGGTGGCGGCAAAATATCCCGCCAAACTCAAACCGATCACCAGGGCGAGGCGCACAAAATGGGCTCGTTCCGTTTTGCCCGCATCCTGCGGACTATCCGTCATTTGCAGACGTTGGAAAAATTTCGTCAAATCCCATGCAAGCAGGGAAAAGATCACGCCAGCCAAAGCCGGCCCGGGGGATACATCCGCCCAGAGGGAAGCGAGGGAAATGACGATGATGACCGCAAATGCAAAGCCAGAGAAGCGATGCAAGCCGCGCATGAAAAGGACGATCCATGCAATCCCCAGGAGCGCAACAGTTATCGAAACGGGAATGTAATCATTTGCAGCAAGACCATACGTCAATGCGGCAGTACTGGCGATAACGGAAATGTAAACAAAATTGCGGGTCATCTGTTTCCCACTCCCCGCTGAATTGCATGTAAAAATGCGGTCGGACGGCTCAATGAAGCGCGTACCGCTTGTTCAAATGGATGCGCCACGTCCCAATTGACAACATAAATTCCCACGTGGCGCAATTCCCGCAGGAGAACCTCGCGCTGGAGTCTGGCAATGCGTGCAGCGAGCTTTATCGAAGGACTATCGCCAAGTCCGCGGGACTCGAAGGAAACAGGGTCTGGGCTGATGACCAGGAGCTGATAGCCGCGCGCGCGCAATTGAGTCAGCAGGGGGACATCTCCCCCGCTCAATGGGCTGATGAGAATGATCTGCGAATTGGGCGGAAATACTTTGCGCGGGATGATCAAGGAATTAAAATTCCGGGATTCGCCTGTTTCCGCCAGCGCGAGGTCTTGCATAATGCGCTCGCGTTGATGTTTGCCATAGCCGGGGGATGTCCATTTGTTGCGCTTGCCGTAAATGAACAAGCCAACCCGGTTTCCCTCAGAAAGCAGGGATGAAGCCACAGCCACCGAGGCGAGGACAGAATCTTCGAAGATCGAACGTCCGCCGCCAAATTCGTTGACCTTGCGCCTGCCGTCCAGCACGATGCCAACATCCGCAACGCGTTCCTGTTCATATTCATTGGAATAGATTACGCCGTCCTGTCTCGCGGAAACGCGCCAGTTGATGTGATGCGGCGAATCCCCAATTTGATATTCGCGCAAGCCAAAGAACTCAATTCCCGTTCCGCCTTGATGGGCGGGTACCACGCCTGAGTACACGCGAGTCTGACGGGGCTGTATGACAATGTGTCGGACGCGGGAAACTGAGGGCAGCACAAGCAACTGCCCGCGTGTGGGAAGAGCCGCGCGTTTGACCACCAATCCCAACCGGTCTTCAGCGATCACCGTGATGTGGTCAAAGTAGTGACTGCCGCGTTTTCCCTGCAAGGTATACGCCCATGAAATGCTTCCATACGCTGGCAGGTTCACCAGCCGGCTCGAAGCGCCTTCCACAACGGTGAGGAAAGCGGGCAGCGGATCATGGAGCAAAACCTGCTCCAACGCCTCGCCATGATTTATGACTTTCAATTCAACTGTGACAGTGTCACCGGGCGCGACTCTTTCCGCGCTGATGGCTCGCTCGGCGGAGAGATGCAGTTCCTCCGGTCCGCGCCAAAGGCTTGCAAGCAAATACAAAACCAAAGGCAGCGCCAGCGACACCATCCCCCCGTTCAACGTGCCTATGCCGGCCAGGATGATGAGATAGATCAGAGCCGCCAGCAGTGCAATGCGGCTCATTATGCTCCAGCAACCACCGGCACAGCGACCTTTCTAAACACATCATGTATGACTTCAGCGGTAATGTCACGCGCCACCCAATATTCAGGCAGAAGCATAATGCGATGTGAAAGGATTGGCGCGGCAAAACGTTTGATGTCGTCGGGCAAAATATAATCCCGTCCATTCAACGCAGCGTGGGCGCGGGCCATTTTCAGGAAAGCCAGCGAGGCACGCGGACTGGCCCCCACCGCCACGCGGCGATCATTGCGAGTCTCGTGCACCAGGCGGGCGATATATCCTTCCAGATCAGAATCCACATGCACCGATTCAACCATTGCACGCAGTTTCATTAACTTTGCAGCCGAGGTGACGGGCTTCAATTCCACATCCTCCTGACGGCGTGTGTGACGGCGATTCAGGATTTCTTTTTCCTCCGCCACATCAGGATACCCAATGGACAGTTTAAGCATGAAGCGATCCAATTGCGCTTCGGGCAGAGGGAATGTGCCCTCGTATTCAATCGGATTTTGGGTTGCCATCACAAGAAATGGTTCGGGCAGAGGCATGCTTTCACCTTCCAGCGTAACCTGTCCCTCCTGCATGGCTTCAAGCAAAGCGGATTGGGTCTTTGGGGATGCGCGGTTGATTTCATCCGCAAGCACGATATTCGAGAAGATCGGTCCCCGCCGAAGGAGAAAACGATTGTGCGCGCGGTCCAATACATAGCCGCCGGTGATGTCGCCGGGCAAAAGATCCGGGGTGAATTGAATGCGTTTAAAATCGAGTCCCAGCACAGCCGCAAATGAACGTGCGATCAATGTTTTGCCAAGCCCGGGAAAATCCTCCAGGAGCACATGGCCACCCGCAAGCACAGCGGACATGATCAACTCCAACACACTGCGCTTGCCCACGACCGCGCGTTCCACCTCATCCATCACCTTTTGTGATGTCAGCGCAACACCATTTGCCTTACTGATCATGTCTGATATCCATTTGTGCCTCGAGATAATCCACCACTTGTTCCAGCTCGATGTCGAGCGGAGTGGATGCATTCTTTAACATCAACCCCTCAGGCGCATAATCTGCATAAGATGTATGTACCCCCGCCTCCAGGAAAGCCTGGACTCTTTCCGACGGCAACGGGATTCGCTCCGAGGTCTTGTTTGAAGCGTTTTGTTGAATCGCCTGCTGGACCTTCCCAAGCAGATGTGCGATCTGCCACTTGAAATAGATCCCGCGATATCTTTGCTCGATGTACCCCGCCATCACCTCCACCGGACCGACCACTGGGGATGTACTCTCCGGGCTTGATTCTTCCCTGTAGCGTTTTCCGTAAAAACTCCCCACCGCAACGTAAAGGATCAGGAGCAATAAAAACAACCACAACACCTGCTGTGGGATCGCCCTGCCCATAACATTCAGGGACCAGGCCAGGAACGCCGCAAATCGAACCGCAGCACCGGCTGCCAGCCGGCCCAGGGGAAATATCAAGGCTGCAACAAGAATTAATAATGCGATGAAGAGAAGCGGTTTCCAGAATTTTACTGTTCTGCTACGCATGCCTTCAGAATGCTGGTCAGACAATTCCTTGCCTCCTTGATCTCTTCGGGAGTGACGCGCTGGCCTCCATAGCGGACTTTTTCGAACACCCGCGTCAGCTCCTGAACCGCTGCACTGGGCAAGCCCGCCTTTTCGAGTTGTTCTGCAAATTCAGCAGGCGTCATGGCAGCTTCGCGGATAATGCCGCGATATTCATGTACCGCAGCATGCATGCGTGTATAACTTCGGATAATGACATTTCTGGACTGTTGATTTTTTGAAAGATCGTTCAACGTGGAACGGGCAATTTCAGCGATCTCATCCAACCCCTTTTTTGGCTGCAACCATTTATCAATGAATCGGTTAAATATAACCGAGGCAAACGCAGCAATTGTAACGACGATCAAGGACGTGATCCAAAACTCCCACTGCGGGGTTACATGCGGTGGAATGAACTGCTGTGGCTGCACGTTTCCGTCCGGTACGGTCGTGAGGGATTGCCCCCCATCAAACAGGGCGGGGTTGTTTTGAGCCATGCGGCCCATGATCAACATCACCACAAATGCGAAAGCAAAGAAGCGGAGCAGGAGGGTGAGCAATCCCTTGCTGGTCTGCGGGCGGATGGGACCGAGCATGACCAGAAACAATACAATGAACATGCCGATAATAAAATATCGAAACCAGGAAAATTGAGGCACATCCTCTGGATTGGCGGTACTGGAAAGCCTGAACAGGTTGTCAAATCCCACCATGTTCGGCTGATCAAATTTCACTCCATTTAACCCCGAAGCGAGGACAACCAGTCCGATCAGGGCGGCACATGCCAATAGGATGATCCAGACTTTTCCATTAATAAGTGATTTCATTTGGCTGCCTGAAGTAATTGTACCATTTGGAAATATCCAATGATATACTGCCGTCATCAAAGGAATCCAGACGTATCTTATGTCCACCCAATTGTTCTCAAATAAGACCGCACTCGTCACAGGTTCGGGACGCGGCATCGGCAAATCCATTGCCCTGCATTTCGCAGCACACGGTGCGGATGTGGTGATCAATTTTTTCCGCAACCGCGCGCCGGCCGAGGAAACCGCACGTGAAGTGGAAAAACTCGGCCGCCGCGCATTGCTTGTCAAGGCGGATGTTGGCGACCTCGATGACCTGAACCGTCTGTTTGATGAAATTGAAAAGGAATTCGGCGGGCTGGATATTCTCGTCCACAACGCGGCTTCAGGGTACAACCGTCCCGCAATGGAACAGAAACCCAAAGGCTGGGATTGGACGATGAACATCAACGCCCGCGCCCTGCTGTTCGCCGCGCAGCGGGCCGTCCCGCTCATGGAGAAACGCGGGGGCGGGAAAATTGTCAGCATCTCGAGCACGGGGTCGGTGCGCGTGCTGCCGGATTACATCGTGGTCGGTGCGAGCAAGGCGGCACTGGAGTCATTGACGCGCTATCTGGGCGTGGAGTTGATTGCAAAGGGGATCAATGTCAACGCCGTGTCACCCGGCGTCGTGGAGACCGAGGCGCTGAATCATTTTGCATCCATGGGTGGGCAGGAAAATGTCATCCATAAGTTCGTCAAGGAAGTCCCCGCTGGACGGCTGATCACGCCGCAGGAAGTGGCAGAGGTCGTCGCGTTCCTATGCTCCCCGTCCGCGGCGATGATCGTCGGACAAACGCTTGTGGTGGACGGCGGCTACAGCCTGCCAATCCCGAAATAGAAGTCGTCAAAGCATCCGTACGGCCAGCATGGTTAAGTCATCACCGAGAGGTACAACATCGATGAACTTATTTAGATGTTCCTCAACGCTGCGGATTATGTCCTCCATCGAACCCGTCTGTGACGATTTCAGCGCATCCATCACGCGTTCATCGCCGAACATTTCACCCTCGGCGGAAAACGCCTCGGTGAGACCGTCGGTATACAGCAGGAGTGTCTCACCCTGTACAAGGGAGATCGTACGTTCCTTTATATATGGTTGTTCCATCACGCCAAGTGCAACCGCTGTGCGGGTCAGTTTTTCGATCTCACCGTTCGACTTCACCCAGAAGGGCGGGTTGTGCCCGGCATTCACAAAGGTAAAGGTTCCCTGTTCCAAATCCAGTTCCCCATAAACAACGGTCACGAACATGCCTTGCTGCGTATCGGGCAAAAGCAGGTCGTTCACACGGCGTACTACCTCGGCGGGTGAATCCATTTCAAGGACAGCAGCGCGCACCAGCGTCCGTGTGAGCGCCATGAACAGGGCGGCGGGCATGCCCTTATCCGCAACATCGGCAATGAAGATTCCAAACCTGCGATTCGGCAGTTCGATCACATCATAAAAATCCCCGCCCACCTGACGGGCCGTGCGCCAGCGTGCCGCAATCTCCCATTTGGGGTGGGTCGGCAATGTTTCCGGGATGAAGGTCTGTTGAATTTGGCGGGCAAGTTGAACCTCCGTTTCAAGGCGTTCGCGCACCACCATCTCCTGCTGCAAAAGGTCGTTCTGAATGGCCAGCGCGGCTTGCTGTGCGATGCCGTTGATGATCTCGATGCGGCGCGAGCGGAAGCGGCGCCCGTTCTCGGTCTCTTCGATCAACATGACGCCGAACAGGTCATTCTTGATGGACAACGGCACCGCCATCAGGAGACGGTCGGCGTTCACGATCTCCGCATCAAGCTGGACCTGAGGTTTGATCTTCAACCAGGACTTTGGTGCGGCATTCGGCTTGAGCGGATGCGTAATTAACAGGTTTTGTTCGCTCACAAAATCCAGCAGGGGGAACACGCCTGCACGAAATTCTCTTTCGGTCATGAGCGCTTCCTCGTCCTCCGAAAAACCGTATTCCTGCGAAGCGGTAAAGGACATGCGCTCAGAATCCCAGCGATACAGGGCAATACGTTTCACGCCCACAAGGATCGGCATGATACGCGTAATGGAGGCAAGGATTTCGTCGAGATCGCTTAAACTGACGACAGCCTGCGCCACCTGCAACAGCGCCGCAGACGCATACGCCTGTTCCTGCGCGGCATCATACAGACGGGCATTCTCAATCGCCACGGCGGCGTAACTGGCAAAGGTGGTGGTGATGGCCTGTGCTTCATGGCCATATCGCCCGGAAGTGTGGTGCGCGAGCGTCAACACACCCAGCGGACGGTCTCCCACACGCAAAGGCGCGGCAATGGATGAGTAATTACTTTCATATCCCGCCGTCAGCCCGCTGGGCCAGATCGGTTCGTCAGCGCGGCGGATAATGGGAAGATCGGACATCAAGGCTTCCGCCATGGCATAGGTCGCATCCGGATTGACAATGCACGCACTTTCCAGCCGGCCGGCATCCACGCCATGTGCCGCGGATAAACAGAGTTCGCCATCCTGCAATAACCAGATTGCCGATATATCAATCGGAAGATTGCGGTCCAATTCAGAGAGGATCGTCTCCAGTACCTCATCAACGCCTACATTACTGGAGACCAAACCAGCCACTTCCCGCAGACTATCGGATATCTGCCGCCGCCACTGCTCGGAGCGATACAAGTCCGCGTTACGGATCGCTGCCGCGATCGTATCTGCCACCGCCTCGAACATGACGCGGTCGTGCTCTGTAAATGAATTCAACCTGTCGGATTGAATATCCAGCAAACCGACCACAGTATCGTTAAAGATTAAGGGCACGCAAAGTTCGGATTGGGTGTTTTTGGGAGGCAGAGGCGAGGGGACAAAACGATCATCCTTTGTAATGTCATTCGCTAGCACGGTCCGCCCATTCCGTGCCACCCAGGGCATGATGCCCTGTGCATCATCCAGGGAAATAGAGAAATCCTCCAAGCCTTTACTGCGCATCCCGCTCCCCGCCTCGTACACGATCAGGCGGCGGTTGGGATGCACCGTGAACAATGAGACATATGGATAGCCAAACTTTTCATGGATCAAGGATGCGGCGTCGCGCATCAACTGTGAGAGGTCAAGCGTGGATGTTACGCTTTTGCTTACTTCAGAGACCAGTGTGAGCTGGTCGGCGCGGCGGCGCAGATCGCCGTATAACCGCGCGCCATCCACTGCGCGGGCAATGTTATCCGCAAGCGCGTGCAGGATCAACAGATCATTGGGGTGAAAAGCGCCGTGCTGGTTGCTTTGCACATCCAACACGCCCAGTACACGATCCTCAATTTTCAGCGGGATAACGACCTCGGATTTCGTCTCGGGCAAACTGTCAATGAAACGGTAACGGGAATCGGCCTGGACATCGTCGCAAACGATCTGGTTTCCATGCTGTACCGCCTCCCCGATCAACCCCTGGCCTACTTCAACTTCAAGCGCGATGGAGGCTTTCCGCCTGCCTTTGCGCGATGCAACGGCACTGGAACGGAATCGAAGCGCGTTGGAATTCGGTTCCAACGTAAAGATGGCCACATAATAAAAATTAAAGGTCTTTTGGATCAATCCAGTGACACGCGCGGCAAGTTCGTCCAGATTAAGGACATTCGCAATCTGCGTGCTGACCTCCCGCACGAGGTTCAACTGCCGGATCCGGAACTGCTCAACCTCGGCGCGGTGGGATGCGAACAAACTGACGGAAATGATCTGGGCGAGGCCTTGAATAAGAATCAGTTCTTCGTTGGAAAAGGCAGGTCCCCTGGGGCGGGTGATCTGGAGAACACCGAGGGTAATCCCCCGATCCTCAAGCGGGATGGCGGCAAAAGTCGAGCGTGATGCGGCATTTTTTGCCCTGCCGTTTTTTGTGAGGAGTTTTCCAGCCTTGATGGCAAGTTTCATTCCATCAAGCGCAGGCTGGGGAGGAAAGGTACGGCCCTCACCCCAATCCGGCAGGCGGAAAATATTCTCCTGCAGCCAAACATCCACAGATCCCTTGAGCAGGTTCTGTGTCATGGATATGATTTGGTCGCGCTGTGCACTGAGCGAATTTTCACTGCGCAGCTGTTCCCCAAGGCTGGCCAGTTGAAGCCAATCCCAGGATTCCGGATGTTCTGCTCGTGTTGCTGCGGTCATGCGGATTATCCCCTCCGCTTGGTCATCGTCAATACATTGCCTGTCTTTGAGTCTGATTCGTAACGGACATCGTCCATCAGTTTCCGCATGAGATATACGCCAAGCCCTCCGATCTGGCGTTCGGAAAGATCTGCTTGCAAATTTGGCTGTTTGACTCTGGACGGGTCAAAGGATATGCCTGTATCGTGCATGGTAATCACAATTTCATCATCCTGCATATCGCACGAAACCCTCAGGGACGCATCCGCGACACCCGCATAGGCGTGTTCAATAATATTGGATGCGGCTTCATCTGCAGCAAGTTGCAGGGAGTAGATTACCTTCTCGGAGAAACCGCCCGCGCGGGCAGCCTGTGCAACGAAGTCACGGATTTCGTCCAAAAATTCAAACCTTGCAGGAAATGTTGAATATGGCATAAAGTAAGAAATTAAACGCCGCCTTCATCGTCCGGATGAGGCGGCGTTTCCTGTTAATTCAAGAACGCGCCGGGTGTCCTAGAAACTGCCCACTGCTTCAAGAGGATCGTCGAAGGTCTTAAAGAGTTCAGTGAAACCAGCCAGTTCAAGCGCCTCACGGATGCGGGCGGGAACACTCACAAGCACCAGCTCCCCGCGGTTATAGCGTTTGCAATTTCTCTGCGTAGCGAGCAGGGCGCGGAAGCCGGCGCTGGACATGTACTCAAGCGCACTCATGTCAACGACAAGCTTGAAACGTCCGTTATTCGTGGCATTCTCAAGCGCCTTCGAAAACCCGGGGGCGGTGGCGCTGTCTACGCGTCCATTAACTTTAAACAAATCGCAATGCTTGAATTCCTGGGTTGTGATTTCCATACTTTCTCCTTCGTCAAAAAGATGGCTTCCTTTGTACCGAATTGCGAAATTATATCACGTTCTCACAGGCAAATTTTGAAAAAAATCGGGGTTTTATCCGGAATCGCGGCAGTAAGCGCTATGCTGGATGTGGTCAAATCGTTTACAATACGATTTGACACGAAGGAGAACAGAATGATGGGCGAACCCGTTTTCGTGATGCTCGTGGAGGATAATGCGGACCATGCCGAATTGGTAATCAGGACACTGGAGGATCACCGCATTGCCAACAAGATCCAGCATTTTTCAGATGGACAAACCGCGTTGGACTACCTTCTCAGACGGGGTGAATATCAAAACCCTGAAACAAATCCCCGCCCGCATATGATCCTTTTGGACCTGCGCCTGCCGCGCGTGGACGGGCTTGAAGTCCTTCGCATGATCAAGGAAAATGAAGAACTCAAAAACATACCTGTCATCATCCTTACCACCTCGGAAGCGGAAAGGGATGTGACACGCGCCTATGAAAACCACGTCAACAGCTATCTAGTAAAACCTGTGGGATATGAAGAATTCAGCAATCTCATGAACGACCTTGGTTTCTACTGGCTGGGCTGGAATATACACCCGCGCCTATAACAATTATCTGAAAGCAATATATGTCGTACGACACGATCAACATCCTGCTTATTGAAGACGAAGATCCACACGCAGAATTAATCCAACGCGCCTTTGAAGACCAGGATGCCCGCATCCACATCCACCGCGTCCAGTCGCTTGCGGAAGCGCGAGCACATATGTTGCTTCAGGAACCCGCGCTGATCATCGCAGACTGGCGTTTGCCGGACGGCGAGAGCATGGAACTACTCCCGAACCACCACGACCCGCTTGCCACTCCCATCATCCTGATGACAAGCTATGGAAACGAACGCATCGCAGTGGAAGCCCTCAAATCAGGCGCCCTGGATTATGTGGTCAAATCGCCCGAGTCCATGCTGGATATGCCTCATTTGGCGGAACGCGCTATCGAACAATGGGCCGCACGCGCCGAACGCGTACGGATGCAAAAAGCCCTGCTCGAAAGCGAGGCACAATTCCGCCTGCTTGCCGAAAACGCCAGCGACATGATCTCGCGCCTCTCGATCGACGGCAGCATGTTATACGTCTCCCCGGCCTGCGAGACGATCCTGGGATATACCCCGGAAGAAATGACAGGCACGATCAGTTTTGACTTCATTCACGAGGATGACCGTAGAAGTGTAAAGGAACTGTTCAAAGGAAATCCTTACGACGCAACCTATACGATAGCGCATCGGGCCCGGCACAAGGATGGATACTATATCTGGCTGGAATCATCCGCCCGCGCCATCCTAGACCGTAAAACTGGCGGCATCATCGAGGTGCAGACTGCGTCCCGCGACATCACCGAACGAAAAAACACCGAGCAAGCCCTGCAGGATGCACACGACAACCTGCAGGAGGCATATGAAAGGACAATCGAAGGATGGGTGCGCGCACTGGACTTGCGGGACCGCGAAACAGAGGGACACACCCAGCGCGTCTCTGAGTTGACCCTTAAAGTGGCCAGAACACTTGGATTCAACGAAGAAGAACTTATCCACCTCCGTCGGGGTGCACTGTTGCACGACATGGGAAAAATGGCAATCCCGGATGAGATCCTGCAAAAACCCGGCCCTTTGAGCGAAGCGGAATGGGAAAAGATGCGGCATCATCCCATCTATGCCTATGAGATGCTCTCACCCATCGCATACCTGCACCCCGCGCTTGAGATTCCCTTTTATCATCATGAACGCTGGGATGGAAGCGGGTACCCGCGCGGCATGAAAGGCGAAGAAATCCCCCTTGCGGCACGGCTGTTTGCTATCATTGACGTCTGGGATGCATTAAGTAGTGACCGTCCCTATCGAAAGAAGTTACCGCGTGAGGAAGTCATTGCATACCTGCGTGAAAAATCAGGCATCCTATTCGACCCCAAACTGGTGGATGTCTTTATGTCCGTCATCGATGCACACGAAACATAACCTGCATCCTAATTCCTTTTATTTGACACCCTCTCCTACTTCGAGTATCCTCCCCCTGTCCGGGCAGGCCCGGCGCGGCGAAGCCTTTCGAACCCCGCCAGGATCGAAAGATAGCAACGGTAAGGAAGAGTCCTCGGGTGCCGCCGGTGTCCTGCCTGGATATTCATGCAAAGTACGGTTTGTGTTTACATATTGCCCACGGTCACAAGCTGGGTATAATCCCTTACATGAAATCTTCGAAGTTCATAAGGATCGCCATTGCTGGCGTCATTGGCATTGCCTTGGGCCTTGTGTATGGCTGGGTCATCGACCCCATTGAATATAGCGATGTCCCCCCGAACCTCCTCAGGGAGGATTACCGCGTGGATTACGTGCTTATGGTGGCGGAGGCATACCAGACCGACTTCAACTCCGAAACCGCAGCGCGCCGCCTTGCCATCCTCGGAAGTGAAGCCCCCGCGCTGATCACAACCTCCGCATTGGAATACGCCAGCCGCAACGACTTCACGCAAAATGAAATCACAGCACTGCAAACCCTGTTAACCGCCATGCATACCTACCAGCCGCAGGGGAATACCAACCCATGAGCAGACTCAACCTGCGCAGTACGACGCTGCACCTGACCCTCGCGCTTCTCATCGGACTTGGGCTTGGTCTGGTGTACTCATGGTTTCTCTCCCCCGTCACCTACGTGGATGCAAACCCTGCCATCCTGCGTGCCGATTTCAAGGACCAGTATCGCATCGTGATTGCCGCCTCCTACACCTCCACACATGACCTCCCCCGCGCCCGCGCCCGTCTCGAACTGCTTGGTGACGCCGACCCCACCGGCGCCCTCAGCGCACAGGCGCAGCGCATGTTGGCCGCGGGCGAGCTCTTTGAAAAAGTGCGTCCGCTGGCGCAACTCGCCACTGACCTAACCCAGAGTGTCGCCAGCGTTCCTCCTACAAACACGCCGCTCCCATCCTTTAACACACCAGACATCGTTTCCACCCCATCCGCGACTGAACCAGCAGCGGAGGAAGACACAGACGAAACAACCGCCACGGCACTTCCAACAATTTCCTTTGAACAAACTCCTCTCATTCCGGTTACCGCGGAGATCAATACACCGCGCCCAACCTTCACATCCGCTCCCGCCTTTGGCCCGCCATTCACCCTTGTCGGGCAGGATACGATCTGCGAACCCGGCCTGCAGGCGGGGCTGCTGCAATTCATCTTCATGGACTCGCGCCGCAAACAAGTAGCCGGCGTTGAGGTCGTCGCCACGTGGAATCAGGGGGAAGACCGCTTCTTCAGCGGATTCAAGCCCGAGCTTGGGAATGGATACGCAGATTTCGTCATGCAAGCGGAAACCCTGTACAGCATCCGTGTGGTAACGGGCGGGTCATTCGTGCCTAATATCACCAGCCCCACCTGTACGGACCCAAATGGCACAAATTATCCCGGCAGCGTTCTGCTCACTTTCCAGCAGCCTTGAACTCCTGCAACCAAACCGTGCATCATTCGTTATATCCTGCATGAAAAGAACAAGGAGCAACGAATGAACACATCCTATCCAGAACAAAAACCCGGCCTGGTCATCGGCATTGCCGTAATGACCCTTGCCAGCGGCATCATCAACCTCTTTTGGGGGTTTGTAGCGTCTGCCACAGCCCTTGGCACGATCATCGGTGTGGTCTGCCTGCCGATCACCATCCTGCCCACAATTCTCGGCATCTTCGAGATCATTTATGCGGGAAAACTCCTGAGCGCACAACCCCAAGCGGTGCAGCCATCGCCCTCCATTGCGGTCTTTGAGATATTGACCTTCGTGATGGGCAATATCTTCTCCATGGTGGTCGGCATCCTTGCGCTTATTTTCTATAACGACTTGACGGTAAAAGACTATTTCGCGCGCCTCAATGGGGTAACGATAACCTCTCCCGCATCTTCCCCTTCCAATCCGCCGGTTTTAGCGGAGCCGGCCAGCCTGCCCCCTGAAGAACTGCCTGAACCGAAAGCCGGCAGGAAATCATCTACACGGAAATTAGAATAGTTCAACCCGCACGAACCGTACCGCCGTCACTTCCCATGACGGCGGTTTTTATAAGGACCCAAACAAAACCTTAACATACACTGTGACCAAAGTACCTTCCACTTTAAATCGTTTTGGAGTATGCTTGCGCTACATTTTTCAGAATAGCCAAAAGGAGAGTTCGTATGAAATCGCAATATGGAGTGTTATTTGCATTTGTTGCCTTTTTAATGGCCGTCAGCCTGGCTTGTGGCGCTCTCGGCACGCCGCCAACCGCCACTCCCGTCCCAACCAATACACCACTCCCAACAAATCCGCCGCCGCCAACCAACCCGCCTCTTCCTACCGCGAGTGCGCCGCAACTCCCACAGAACACCCCTCAACAGACCGTCAGCTCAGACCCGGTCGTTTTTGTGGATGAAAACAATCTGCTGGCCTTCGAACTGCCCGGTGATTGGTATTACGAGCACACAGTTGGCGACTACCTGTATGTGGATACGTTCACGTCCCCCGACGGAGTTTCCGCATTGATTGAAAGCCTGGTGTACAACGACGGCAAAGCCATCAACAACTCGGTAAGCACTGCATTTGCATTGAACCTGCTGAATCAATACTACAGTTATACCGGCAAGGAGGGCGATATTCGGGTATCCAGTCACCAAAAAATGAACGATGGTTCCGAGCGTCTGGTCTGGAAATCAAAGGGCGGCGAATTCTCCGGCATCACCTTCTTTGAAGTCCGTGGCGCGGACCGCAAGACATTCCTGCTATTCACACTCAAATATTCGGACTATGCGGATCAATCCATTTTAGACACGCTCGATAACACGATCAACACCTATTACGTTCCATAAACAGATTGAACCAAACAATGAAAAAACCCGGCCCCGCATAGTGATGGACCGGGTTTTTTCATTTGATCCCTCCCTTCGAAAGAAAACTATTCATTCTTCATCCCTGCGACTTTGCTCACATCGTCCCGATGTTCTCCCGGGAGGGCAAGCCTTTTGTTATAATCCCCCCTGACCAAATCCCAGGAGAGAGTTCATGCCCAAAAAGAAGGGTTCTATTCCACTGCCCCTCGAGAAAGATGAGATCATAAAAGATTACCGCCTTGCCTATCAAAGCAGGCAGGCTTCGCTTATCGGCAGGCGTGAAGTTCTGAGCGGCAAGGCAAAGTTCGGGATTTTCGGCGACGGCAAGGAAATCGCCCAGCTCGCCATCGCCCGCGCCTTCCGCACAGGGGACTGGCGTTCCGGATATTACCGCGATCAAACCTGGATGTTCATGCTTGGCGTGATGAGCATCCAGGAATTTTTTGCGCAACTGTATGCGCATGCCGACGTTACCTACGACCCCGCCAGCGCAGGACGCCAGATGAACGCGCATTTTGCCTCGCGCAATTTATATCCCAACGGCTCCTGGCGCCCGCAGACACAGATGTACAACACGGCGGCGGATATTTCCCCAACCGGAGCGCAAATGCCGCGCGCTGTGGGACTTGCCTATGCATCCGTTCTGTATCGCAAATTAAAGGAGCTGCACGAGTTCAAGGATTTTTCAAGCAACGGAAATGAAGTTACATTTGCAACCATTGGCAACGCATCCACAGCCGAGGGGTTATTCTGGGAATCAGTCAACGCCATTGGCGTGCTGAAGGCGCCCGCCATCGTCACCATCTACGATGACGGCTACGGCATTTCCGTCCCCAACCAATTTCAAATGGTCAAGGAAAACATTGGCTCATTGCTCAAAGGATTTGAACGTGACCCGCGCGCAACGCCTGACCAGGTTCAAAACGGATACGATCATTACACCGTCCGCGCATGGGATTATCCCGCGCTCATCGAGACCTATCTCAGCGCAGCCGAGATCGCGCGCGAATATCACATCCCGGCGCTGGTGCATGTCATTGACGTGACCCAGCCGCAGGGTCACTCCACCTCGGGCAGTCACGAGCGATATAAATCTGCAGAGCGACTCAAATGGGAGGAGGAATTCGACGGGATCAAGAAGATGCGCGCATGGATGATGACCAGCCGCATCCTGTCCGCGCCCGAGCTTGATTCCCTTGAAAAAAAAGACTACGAAGCTGTGGAGGGATTCCGCAAAGCCGCATGGGATGCCTATCTCTGCCCCATCACCGAAGAACGCACCCAGGTGCTGGACATGCTCGATGAGCTCGCAGGGTCGTCGAAGCATGCATCCGAGTTGGGAAGGCTCAAAGAACGGCTGGCAAACATCCCGTCGGTGACGAGGCGTGACATCCACAGCGCGGCGCATGAAGCGCTGCGAATCCTGCACGATGAATCGAATCCCACCAGGCAGGTTTTGGTGGCATGGAAACACGAATACGACAGGGTCAATATTGAAAGATATGGCTCACATTTATATTCAGGCACGGCACTGAAGGTGGAGGAGGTCAAGCCGGTGTATTCGGATACGTCGCCGACCCTGTTTGGTTTTGAAGTGGTCAATGCCGCGTTCGACGCCGCGCTGGCACGGGAACCGCGCCTGATCGCGTTTGGGGAAGATGTGGGCATGCTCGGCGACGTGAACCAGGGTTTCAAGGGCATGCAGGAAAAATACGGCGAATATCGCGTGACCGATACGGGCATCCGCGAAGCGACGATCCTGGGGCAGGCCATCGGCATGGCAATGCGCGGACTACGCCCCATCGCTGAAATTCAATATCTTGATTATGTTTTGTACGCATTGCAAATTATGTCGGACGATCTGGCAACCCTGCACTGGCGCACCGCCGGCGGACAAAAGGCACCCGTCATCGTACGCACCCGTGGACATCGCCTCGAAGGCGTATGGCACGCGGGTTCACCGATGTCCAGTATTTTGAATTTGGTGAGAGGCATGTATGTCTTGGTGCCGCGCGACATGACCCGCGCTGCTGGCTTTTACAACACCCTCTTGAAATCTGACGAGCCTGCCATCGTCGTCGAAGTGTTGAATGGCTATCGCGTGAAGGAACGCCTGCCGGAAAACATTAGTGAACTCACTGTGCCATTGGGCGTCCCAGAAACCGTCCGCGCAGGGAAGGATGTCACCATCGTCACCTATGGCGCATGTTGCCGCATGGTGATGGACGCCGCCGGAAAATTATCAAAAGCCGGCATCGAAATCGAAGTCATTGACGTGCAGTCGCTTTTACCGTTTGATATTCACGGCATGATCGTCGAGTCATTAAAGAAAACAAATCGCATTCTGTTTGTCGATGAAGATGTCCCAGGCGGTGCGACAGCATACATGCTGCAGGCAGTCATCGAGAAACAAGGCGGTTATTTTTATCTAGACTCCCCTGCCCGGACATTATCGGCCAAAGCCCATCGCCCTGCCTATGGAAGTGACGGAGATTACTGGTCAAAGCCGAATGCAGAGACGGTGTTCGATGCTGTGTATGAGATGATGAATGAAGTGGACCCGTTGGAATATCCAAAATTTGATTAACCGCAGAGTTCGCGGAGACGAGCAATGAGCGGAAATGGTTTGAAACTTGTTCAAGAGATTAATAAAACAACAGAGGCGGTTATTGGTGCCGCCATCGAAGTTCATAAACATTTGGGACCTGGTTTGCTTGAGTCTGCTTACGAAGAATGCCTATGCCATGAGCTGAACCTGCGTAATATCCCATTCAAAAGACAGATGCCTTTGCCGATAAACTATAAAGGCACAAATGCAGATTGCAGTTATCGCATCGACCTGCTTGTAAACGATGAAGTAATTGTCGAATTAAAGTCAGTGGAAAGCATATCCCCAATTCATGAAGCACAAACATTAACTTACATGCGTTTGGGTAACTGGAAGGTCGGCTTAATTCTTAATTTCAACGTCCCCATACTTGTAAAAGGTGTAAAGAGACTCGTATTGGGGCTCAAAGAATAAAACTCTGCGCTCTCCGCGTCTCTGCGGTGAGAAAAACTGGAGAAATTATGGCAACTAAAGTACTTGTACCCCGGCTCGGCGAAGGCGTGGACGAAGTCACCGTCACGAAATGGCTCAAGCAGGAGGGCGATTCCATCACGGAATTGGAGCCGCTGCTCGAGGTCAACACCGACAAGGTGGACACCGAGATCCCCGCACCAGCGACAGGAACGGTTTTGAAAATTATCGCACAGGAAGGAATTGCCGCAAAAGTCGGGGAGTTGCTTGCCATTATAGGTCTGCCTGGGGAATCGGTGGACATGTCTGGCGCTTCGGTGGCAGGTGCGCCTGAGTCAAAGGTCGCAAGTCAAAAGTCGGATGAAAAACCTGCGCCTCCGGGCTTGCGGTCTTCGACCGATGTAGGCTTCATTTCCCCCGTCGTTGCGAACATCGCCGCCCAGCATGGCGTGGATTTGTCACAGGTCAACGGCACGGGGTTGAATGGTCGCATTACAAAGAATGATGTGCTCGCATTCGTTGAAGGTCACAAGTCAAAGGTCACAGGTCAACCTTCCAACCTGACACCTGTCACGGGGACACATGACACTTTAATCAAACACACCGCCATGCGGAAATCCATTGCCCAGCACATGGTCGAGTCCAAACATACCTCGCCACATGTGTTGACTGTGATGGAGGCGGACATGTCACGAGTTGCAAAACACCGCGCCGCGAATAAAGCGGCTTTCGAACGGGATGGGGTCAATCTCACATTTACGGCATATTTTATGACGGCGATCGTCGCAGGATTGAAAGCCCATCCACTGGTCAACTCTTCATGGAGCGATGAAGGAGTCATAATCCATAAGAACATCAACCTTGGCATGGCAACTTCGCTCGGAGAGGAAGGCTTGATCGTGCCGGTGATCAAGGGAGCGGATAATTTGTCCCTGCTGGCAATGGCCCGCACGGTGAATGATCTTGCCAATCGTTCGCGAAACAAAAAACTACAGCCGGATGAAGTCAAAGGCGGGACGTTCACACTGACCAATCACGGTGTGAGCGGATCCTTGTTCGCATTCCCCGTCATCAACCAGCCGCAATGCGGCATCCTGGGCGTGGGGGCGATGCAAAAGCGCGTCGTTGTCATTGACGATGCGATCGCCATCCGCCCGATGGTATATCTTTCGTTCGTATTCGATCATCGCATTCTCGATGGCGCTTCGGCGGACTGGTTCCTGGCGAAAGTCAAAGAGACGCTGGAAAATTGGGGTTGAAGAATTTAATGGAACAAGCGCAAGATCATCCGAACATTAACCGTAATATTCACCCTCCGCTAGTAGCTTTGACATTCATCGTAACAGCGCATCTGCTCGGATGGTTTGTGCGCATCCCATTTGGCGTGCCGGATGGGATTGAAACCATTGGGTTTGCGTTAATTACCATCGGTTTTTTGTTTGCTGTCGGGGCGTTTTGGGAGTTCAGGAAGGCGCACACCACACTTGACCCGCATGGTTCGGTGAAAACGCTGGTCACAAAGGGTGTATATCAGATTACGCGGAATCCCATTTATCTGGGCTTTCTACTGATGGTAATCGGCTTCCCGTTAAATTCAGGTCTTTATTCGGGGATTGTGGTTGCGCCGTTCTTCATGGTCACCTTGAATCGGCTGGTCATTGAGAAGGAAGAAGCCTATCTGGAGAAAAAGTTCGGAGAGACGTATACAGGCTACAGGTCCAGCGTGAGGCGCTGGCTGTAAACTTCGAAAAGTGAATATAATTTTAGGACGTTTTACCTCTTGACTCACACCTCTCTCAACCTTAGAATCAAACAACAACCAAACGGATGTCAGGGAAGAGACTCGCAAGAGCGCCGAAGGTGCAAATCTGGAACAGGCGAACCCAGATGAAACTCTCAGGCAAAAGGACCCTGCAGCCGCAAAACTCTGGAAAGTCTCATTTCATGAGACACCGACGGTGTAAATCCCTGTGGTTTCGATATCTTCGTAATCTTCGTACCCAACCAGCGGATAATCTCTCAGGTTCCATTACAGAGGACGCGCGATCCTAGAATCATGCGTCCTCTTTTGATTCGCCAATATCCAGTTCGCTAAGGAGACAAAACATGAACGTACCTTCCAACCTCAAGTACACCAAATCTGATGAATGGTTCGACCCGGCCAATGGCGCGGCTGGAATTACAGATTACGCCCAAAGCCAGCTTTCCGATATTGTCTTCATTGAAATTCTTGTAGATGAAGGCGAGGATGTTGAAGTGGGCAAGGCGATCGCTTCCGTTGAATCGGTGAAAGCCTCGGCTGAAATCTATGCGCCCGCCGCCGGGAAAGTCAGCGCGGTCAACAAGGGACTCTCTGACAAGCCCGAAACGCTTAACTCCGATCCATTCGGCGAAGGCTGGATGATCAAGATCGAGGGCGGCTCCGCCGGCGAGGTGATGGATGCCGCCGCATACGAAAAATATTGCGAGGGGCGTTCCCATTAATATGTCGTTGCGAGGAGGGCGTTCTTCCCGACAAAGCAATCCCCCCATCAATTTGGAGATGGCTTCGGGCTACCCCCTCACAACACTTGCACCGCGCGCAAGTGCGGTGTGACGTGGAGCTAAACATGACCTATATTCCGATTTCCCCCAACGAACGGGATGCGATGCTGAAGACCGTCGGAGTGAAATCACTCGACGATCTCTTCGACGCCGTCCCCAAGAAACATCGCTTCCCCAAACTTGATCTCCCGCCCGCGCTGACTGAAATGGAAGCCGCCGCGCATCTTGCGGACATGGCATCCAGCAACGAGAATGTGCGTGAACATCTCATCTCCTTCCTGGGTGCAGGCGCCTACAACCACTACGTTCCTTCGGTAGTGGATCACATGCTCAGGCGCGGTGAATTCTACACAGCCTACACGCCCTACCAGCCTGAGATCTCGCAAGGTACGTTGCAGGCGATCTTTGAATATCAATCGCTGATGACCAACCTGACCGGCATGGATGTCTCCAACGCTTCGCACTACGATGGCGCAACTGCCACCGCCGAGGCGGTCAACCTGGCCTACGCCCAATTCCGCGGGAAACGCAAAAAGATCGTCATCTCTCCCACCGTGCATCCGCAGTACCGCGAAGTCATCCGCACGTATACACAAGCCATGGGCCTTGAAACTGCCGGGGATGACCCCAACGCAGACCTGGAAGCGGGTCCAGAGGCGCTGACCTCCCTGATCGACGAATCGACAATGCTGGTCATCGTGCAGTATCCCGATTTCTTCGGACGCATCCACGATTACACCAAACTCATCGAAGACGCTCATGCGAAGGGTTCACTCGTTTGCATCGTCGCAAACCCCACCGCCTTACTCATGCTCAAAACGCCCGGTGACATGGGCGCAGATATTGTGGTCGGCGAAGCCCAGCCGTTCGGCATCCCGCTCTGGTATGGCGGACCGTATCTCGGTTTCTTCACCACCAAAAAATCCTATGTGCATAAAATGGCGGGACGCCTCGTCGGCGAAACCATTGACAATCGCGGACAACGTTCCTATGTGCTGACCCTTACCTCGCGCGAACAACATATCAAACGCGAGCGCGCCACTTCAAATATCTGCACCAACCAAGGGTTGCTTGCGCTGGCCGCCGCGGTGTACATGTCCACGCTTGGCAAAACAGGCCTGGAACAGGTGGCAAATCTTTGTTATCAAAAGGCGCATTACGCTGCGGGCGAACTCAGCAAGATAGAAGGTTTTGGTCTGTGTTTCATGGAACCATTCTTCCATGAGTTCGTTTTGTGCACACCCAGGCCCGCGGGCGAGGTCAATCAATACCTGCTCGATAACGGCATCCTTGGCGGCTACGACCTTGGCAGGGATTATCCCGCATTGCAAAATCACATCCTCGTCGCTGTGACTGAAATGAACAGCAAGGATGAGATCGATACGCTCGTGGAAGTGTTGAAGGAGATGTAGGCATGGCAACCATAGTCGAACCCACCGTTTTTGAACTCTCCTCCCCGGGGCGGCGCGGCGTGACCATGCCCGCCTCCGACGTGCCCGAAACTGCCCTGCCTCCCAAAGAACTGCTCCGCTCGGAACTGCCCCTGCCCGAACTCGCCGAAGTGGATGTTGTCCGCCACTACATGAAGCTCAGTAAATTCAACTACAGCGTGGACGACGGCTTCTATCCATTGGGTTCGTGCACGATGAAATACAACCCGAAGATCAACGAAGATACCTGCCGTCTGCCAGGCTATCTCTTCACGCATCCGTTGCAACCGATCGAAACCGTGCAAGGCAACCTCGCCTTGATGTTCGAGATGCAGGAATGGCTGAAGGAGATCAGCGGCTTTGCCGGCATGACCCTGCAGCCCGCGGCGGGCGCACACGGCGAATTCACCGGTGTGCTGATGATGGCGGCGTATCACAAATCGCGCGGCGACACAAAACGCACCAAAATGCTCATCCCCGATGCCGCACATGGGACGAACCCCGCCTCTGTTGGCATGCTGGGGTTTACCGTCATCACCATCCCATCCGACTCACGCGGCAATGTGGACCTGAAAGCCCTCGAAGCCGCCTGCGACGACACCGTCGTTGGCATGATGCTCACCAACCCGAACACGCTCGGCATGTTCGATGAAAACATCGAGAAAGTCATTCAACTGGTGCACAAATGCGGCGGCTTGATGTACGGCGACGGTGCGAACCTCAACGCCCTGCTCGGCATCGTGCGCCCCGGCGACCTCGGCTTCGATGTCATGCACTTCAACCTGCACAAGACCTTTTCCGTGCCGCACGGCGGCGGCGGACCGGGTTCCGGTCCCGTCGGAGTCGGTCCTGTCCTTGAGGACTTCCTGCCTGCCCCGCTCGTCGGCATCATCGAAGAGGGAGACGAGGAGATGGCTCCGCTGTACGGCTTCGTTACTCCCAAACAAAGCATCGGACGCATGAAAGCCTTCCACGGTCACTTCGGCGGCGGACTTGTCCGTTCGTACACCTATATCGCCATGCACGGACCCGACGGCTTGAAGGACATTGCGCAATACGCGGTGCTCAACGCAAACTACCTGCAGGCAAAATTGCGTGACACCTACAAGATCCCCTTTGACCGCATCTGCATGCATGAGTTCGTGGCGGAAGGACGTTTTGAAGGCAGCGACATCCGCGCACTGGATATCTCCAAGCGCCTGATGGATTACGGCTTCCATCCACCCACTAACTATTTCCCGCTCATCGTTCATGAAGCCCTGATGATCGAGCCGACCGAGACCGAGAACAAGGATACCCTTGACCGTTTCGCGGATGCGCTGATCAAGATCGCTGAGGAAGCCAAATCCCAGCCCGACCTGCTCCACAACGCGCCCAGCACCACGAAATTCGGCAGAATGGATGAGGTCAAGGCGGCCAGGGAACTGGTCCTGTGCTGCTGGCTGCCGGAGAATTACGAATCGATGACATAACAGCCCTGTCTGGAATACACCCTCCAAAAACGTATTTTTGGAGGGTGTTGTTTTTAATTATTGACATTATAATCAGCAAATTCATATTTCCTTGGAGCAAGGAGAGTCCATGAAAATTTTCAAGCATTGGACGGCTGAGAAACGCAGGGTAAATATTCAGGGGGAGATAAAAGAGATTACAACCTATGGAGGATCAAACACCTCCATGGAAGATGCCGCGCAAAGTGCAAAAGGGAAAATGGAGAAGGTCATCCGCAAGATCAATGGGGAAACCGGCATCTTCGATGACTACGAAGTGGAGATCCGCGAGGAGATTTTGCATACGGTGGATGAGGATACGATCATCACCCGAAACCGCTACGGCGCCCAGGTGATGAATTCGGAACATTTGATGTTTCTCGACATCGACCACCCAAAAACCACGTTCGGGAGTTTCTTCAAGAAAGGCTCCCCCGCACAGCAGAAGGAATTGATATTTGACATGGTCAGGAAACTGGCGGCCCGCTCAAAGTACCAGGGCCAATCATTCCGGCTTTATGAGACGTATCAAGGCGCACGGGTGATCGTTCAGGGCAGGAACTTCCACACGCAGGACCACGCCACACGTGACATGATGAACGAGTTCAATTGTGATGTATTGTACACAGCCATTTGCAAAAAACAGGGATGTTTTCGGGCAAGGCTCACACCGAAGCCCTACAGAATGGGGATGAAGGCATACAAGGTCAAATATCCGCGCGAATCGGTGGATATTCAGTTCGACCATTGGCTTCAGAATTATGAAAACAGGAGCCGCAGCTTCAGTGTATGCAAATTCATCGGGCAGATAGGATCAGACTCGGGGACATTTGAAGCGGTTCGGCTTCACGATGAGATCACAGGTGCGGGCATCAAATTGCCTCTGGCCTGAATTCCCGTCAACTTTCAAATTCGTGGTATCTTGACAAGCCTCGCAGGGTTATAATACGCGGCACCAAAAACCCGCAGGGCATCCGCCGCGGAAAACCCAACTTCATTGAGGAGAGAGAATGCTTAACAAGCTGTTATTCCATCGATTCCCGAACATCAAGAGTCTGCTCACCCGCCTGCAATATGAGTTCCTCTCCACCCTGAACCTGAAAAAGGATGTGCTCTTCATGAACTTTGGGTACACCGCCCATCATCAGGGGGGCGAGCCGGTGCCGCTGGAGGCGGATGACGAGATCCACCGCTATCCGCTGCAGCTCTATCATCACGTCGCCAGACATATAGATTGGAAAAATGCCGAAGCGCTCGAGGTCAGCTCCGGGCGGGGCGGAGGCGCGCACTTCATCATGCGCCACTTCCAGCCCAGCACCTACACCGGCGTGGACTTTTCCTCCCGCGCCATCGATTTCAGCCGCAAGCAATTCGCCATGGACGGACTCAAGTTTTTGCACGGGAACGCCGAAGCCCTGCCCTTCCCGGATAATTCGTTCGATGTGGTGCTCAATGTGGAGGCTTCGTTGTATTATCCGAACATCACGAAATTCTTCGAGCATGTCAAACGCATCCTCAAGCCCAACGGGTACTTCCTTTACACCGACCTGCGCTATGAGGAAAAAATTGCGATCTGGCACGCGCAGATCGAAGCCATGGGATTGAAACTCATCAAAAAAGAGGACATCACCGTTAATGTGCTGAAGGCCATGGAACTGGACCGCGAGCGGCGCATTCACCTCGTCAATACCTACATCCCCGCCATCCTGCGCAAACAGTTCCTGCACTTTGCCGGGCTGTCGCCCGATGCGCCGGATTCCACCCCCCACCTCGATAACCGCAGGTACTGGTATTTTGTCCTGCAAAAGGCAGAACAAACATCATGACAAAAAAGATGCGCCGTACAGCGCATCTTTTTCATTAGACTTCTTGCAAAAGTCAGGTTTTTACCCTGCTCAAGGCGGCGTCCCCGCCGCCGAGGACTGCGGCGGGAGCACATATGCAAGAGGTCTATTATTAAAATCGCTTACAATTGCCGCAGAAATTCCATACAAGGAGACCGACATGCAGCAACTAAGCGAAGACATTCGCAAAAAAGTGATCCTGTTCCAGGAGACCGAGATCACCGAATATCACATTTACAGGCGGCTGGCAAAGCGCATCAAATCGCAGGAGAACGCCAGGATCCTCGACCAGATCGCCGAGGACGAACTGCGGCATTACAACGGCTGGAAAAAATACAGCGGCGAGGAGGTCAAACCGCGCTGGTTCAACGTCTGGTTCTATTACACTGTCAGCATGCTTTTCGGATTCACCTTCGGCGTCAAGCTCATGGAAATGGGCGAGGAAAAGGCGCAGGCAAATTATGAGGCGGTTTCAAGGGAAATCCCTGAAGCCGTAAAATATCAGGAGGAGGAGGAGGAGCACGAACAGAAGCTCATCGAGATGCTGGATGAGGAGCGCCTGCAGTACGCGGGCTCCGTCGTACTCGGATTGAACGACGCGCTTGTGGAACTGACCGGCGCCCTGGCCGGTCTGACGCTTGCCCTGCAAAACACAAAGTTGATCGCCCTTTCGGGCCTCATCACCGGCATTGCCGCTTCGCTTTCGATGGCGGCAAGCGAGTACCTCTCCACGCGCTCGGAGGATACGAACAAGCATCCCGTCCGTGCCGCGGTCTACACGGGCATTGCCTACATCAGCACGGTTGCACTGCTTATCCTTCCCTATCTTCTGTTTGAAAATTATTATCTCGATCTCGCCATTTCGCTGACCACTGGCGTCATCATCATCGCCGTTTTCAATTACTACATCTCGATTGCCAAGGGTGAATCCTTCCGCACAAGGTTTTTGGAAATGGCAGGCTTGAGTCTTGGCGTGGCGGCGTTTTCGTTCGTGATCGGCTATTTCATCCGCATCTGGCTGGGAGTCGAGATCTAAGACTCCCCCCTGCCCCTCTCCCTGGTTTCGATACACCGCTTCAGGCGGCTGCTCAACCAGCGGGAGAGGGGAGAAAATGACATGAAAATCTTAACGGTGGACATCGGCACAGGCACGCAGGATATTTTTCTGTACGATTCGAACCTCGACATCGAGAACGGGTTCAAACTTGTCCTGCCTTCGCCTACGATGATGGTTCATCGTCGTCTCAAGCAGGCGCTTCTTTCCCGCCGCCCAACCCTGCTGACTGGCCATCAAATGGGAGGCGGACCCTCGGCCTGGGCCATCGAAGAAGTTGCGCGCGCAGGGATCCCCGTCTACATGACACCCTCGGCTGCGACGACGTTGAATGACGAACTGGACAAGGTGCAGGCGTTGGGGATAAAGATCGTTTCGGAAGATGAAGTTGCAGGTCTCAGCTCAAAGGTTGACAGTCTGGAGTTGAAGGATTTTGATTTCGAGTTGATCTCCAAAACCTTCGCGGATTACGGCGTTTCATTGGATGATCTTTCCGCGATTGCTGTCGCCGTATTCGACCATGGCAATGCGCCAGCAGGGGTATCGGACAGACAGTTCCGTTTCGATTATCTTGATGAACGCATCCGCCTCAAGAACTCTCTTTCCTCTTTCGCCTTTCTTTCTTCCGACATTCCAAAGATCATGACCCGTCTGGGAGCCGTGGCGGACTCGGCGGGCCAGCTGCCCTGTCCGCTGGTGGTGATGGACACAGCTCCTGCCGCGGTGCTGGGTGCAAACTTTGATCCTCAAGTGGCTACCCGCAAAACGAAGATCATCTGCAATGTGGGAAACTTCCACACGCTGGCATTCCGTTTGGGTGAACATGGAATCGAGGGAGTCTTTGAGCATCACACGGGTGAGATCGACCTGTCGAAACTGGAGGGATTGATCCGCAAGCTGGCGGACGGGTCCCTGAAGCACCAGGATGTGTTCGACGACATGGGGCATGGCGCGTTGATGTATACCGATGAGGTGTTTGAGTTCGGCAAGGACGAGTTCGACCTGGTGGTGACGGGACCGAGGCGTTCGATGTTTATGGAGTCAGCCGGCTTGCTGGCGAAAAAACGGGAGCGAGCTCCCTCACTCCAAAATTTGCGCCCCTACTTCGCCGTCCCCTTCGGTGACATGATGATCGCGGGTTGTTTCGGTCTGCTGGCGGCGACGGCGGAGGTAGTGCCTGAGTTGGCGAAATCAATTACCGGGTCGTTAAGCGGCGGGCGCGGACGGGGAGTCGCGCCTTGGGATACGGCTTAAGGCTCTGAGAGCGATTGAGAAACATTGGCAGAGTCTGACAGCGCCATTCCTGTATAGTAACGGCATGTCCATCATCACCCGTATTTCAACATCGTTCTTCACGGCATTGCCTGGCGCGTTGTTCTTTGCATTAGTCGTCAGCAGCAAGGGGATGCGCCAGGAATATTATTGGATATCGATCCTGACGGGGGTATCGGTTCTTCTGGCGGGCAGTGTGTTCTTTGGGTTTTGCCTGCCGACAAGATTCCGCCCGAAGTGGTTTTGGATCATGGCGGCGGGATTCGCGGGGATGGTATGCGCGTTAGTTGTAACGGCAGTTTTGAATGCCACACCCCTGTGTGTGGGACAGGATAACGGCGATGGAAACAACGGCTTCGGTATGTGCATGGGATATGTGTTGTTGTACGCCATCTTTTACGGCATCCCCTACATGATGCTGTTGACCGTGAGCGCGGTGACGGGTCATTGGGCCATGAAGATGTTCAGGAATCCATGACAAGAAAGTGAGCAATATCATTTCGTTCGGCAGGAAGGGTGGAATATAATCACACCAACCAGGAGTGACCATGAACCAACATCTGCATATCATTACGCTGGGCGTGAGAGATTTGGAAACATCCTTTGAGTTTTATTCAAAGATCCTTGGCTGGAAACCGTCCAGTAACAGCAATGACGATATCGTATTCTTTCAGGCAGGCGGCCTGGTGCTGGCAGTGTATCCGCGCGAGAAGCTGGCGGAGGATGCGGTGGTTTCGCCGGAAGGAAGCGGCTTCGCCGGCTTCACGCTGGCCTATAACGCGCGAAGCGAAGCGGAAGTTGATGAGATCATCGCTGATCTGAGATCAAAAGGCGTGAAGATCATCAAGGAACCGCAAAAGGTTTTCTGGGGCGGATACAGTTCCTATTTCGCCGACCCTGATGATTATCGCTGGGAAGTGGCGTACAATCCGTTCTTTCCGTTCGATGAGAATGGGAATTTGAAGTTGGATTAATTGCAGGAGCGGGGTAACCCCGCTCCTGCAAATCAAGGAGAACAAAATACATGTGCGGAATTTTCGGGTACGTGACCAATAAAGAAGAAGCGCTCGGACCGATCCTGATCGCGGCGGCGGAGAGACTGACCTACCGCGGGTACGACTCCGTCGGGGCGGCGACGTTGAACAATGGCAAGATCGATCTACGCAAAGATGTCGGCAAGGTGGATGCGGTCGCGGTGAAATATAACATCGCCGAAATGCGCGGACAGCGCGGCATGACGCAGTTGCGCTGGGCGACCTTCGGCGAGCCGTCACAGGTCAATTCACAACCGCACATCGACTCGGATGGCGACATGGTCGGAGCGCACAACGGCAACGTGGTGAACAACGTCGAATTGCGCGAACAGTTCATCGCCGAGGGCATGACCGTCCGCTCGCAGAATGACGGCGAGACGTGTGTCCATGCGGTGGAGCGGTATATCCATCGCGGCTATGAATTCATCGATGCAATCCGTTTGGCATACGGCGACCTCGAAGGCGATTATGCCTTTGTCATCGGGCGCGCAAATGACGACAAGTTATACGCGTTCAAGAAGGGTTCAGGCATGGTGGTGGGACTCGGCGAAGGCTTCACCTGCGTTTCGTCCGACCTGCCTTCGATCCTGCCGTTGACGCGCGAAGTCATCCGCCCGCAGGACGGGGAGATCGTCACACTCTGGGCGGACAAGGTCGAGGTGCGCTCTGTCAAGGATGGAAAACTCATCGACAGAAAACAGGAAACCGTTACGGAGTCGATGGATGCGGTGCAAAAGGGCGGGTATCCGCATTTCATGTTGAAGGAGATCCACGAGCAGGGGCAGGTCGCCCGTGAGTTATCGCATGTGCTCAACGGCAACCGCGAAGTGGATGTGCTGGTCGAGAAGATGAAGAACGCGCGTCATCTGTATTTCATCGGATGCGGCACGAGTTATCACGCGGCTTCGGTTGGCGCGGTCTATTTTGCGCAGCTGGCGGGACGCGCCGTCATCCCCGTGCTGGCGCCGCAGTTCATCCCGCAATATGCGCCGACGGTGGATCACGAAGACGTGGGCATTTTCGTCAGCCAGTCCGGCGAGACCAAGGACGTGCTCAACGCGCTGGAAGCGGCGGAGGCACGCGGCATGTCTTGTTTTGGATTGGCGAACGTGGTCGGTTCGACGCTGACCAAAACGACCTCGTTCTCCCTGCCCTTGTGCTGCGGCTACGAGATCAGCGTACCCGCCACGAAGACCTTTACCAACCAGGTCGTGACGTTCCTGTATCTGGCGTATAAGCTGGCGGGAAAGGATGTTCGTGAGTTGGATGTCATCCCTGACCTGATGGAGGAGACGCTTGAGATGGTCGCGCCGCAGGTGGAAGCCATCGCCAAAGACATCAACGAATGGAATGACCTGTACTGTCTCGGTTATGGAGCGACCTATCCCATCGCGCTCGAAGGCGCGTTGAAGTTGAAGGAGATTACCTACGCCCACTGCGAAGGGATGCTTTCGACCGAGTTCAAACACGGACCGCTCTCGGCGGTGAGCAAGGGCTTCCCCATCATCTTCGTCTCGGATAACAGCGCGGTGCCGCTCCTCATCAGCGGCATCAACGAAGTGAAGGTGCGCGGCGCGCGGACCATCGTCATCGCCGAAGAGGACGCCCGCCTGCGCGCCAACGCGGACGATGTGATCGTGCTTCCCAAGTCTGACCCGCAGATCAGCACGCTGTTGGGAGTGTTGCCGTTGCAGTTGTTGTCGTATCACATGAGCGTGATGCGCGGGTTCGATCCCGATTTCCCGCGGAATTTATCCAAGACGCTGACGGTGGATTAATCACGATTGCTAAAACCTGACAGATTTCGAGGAAGAATATGCCAAACAGGAAGAGGTATAATTCCAAAAGATGAAACTGCCAAATGCCAACCACGCAGTTGTTGAGATCGAGAAATTACGGGATTATTGCCTGAGTGCCAATCATCCACGCGGCAGGCACAAGGCTCGAGTCTTTGCCACTGCCCTGGGTATCACAGCAAACGACGCAGAAGAACTTCGCCAGGCGATCATGTCCGCTGTTGTTACTGAAAAAGCCACACCAACAGAACGTGATGAGTACGGTCAACGTTACGTGGTTGACTTCAGAATGAAAATACAAGGCAGACAGGCTGATGTCCGCACATCGTGGATTGTTCGTATCGGAGAAGACCATCCACGACTTACAAGTTGTTATGTTTTGTAGGAGGTAGACTTGAAAAACAAAGTTAAATTACTCGATGTTGTCGCATTGACCGACGATTTACCTGAACATGATTTGCAACGCGGGCAGGTTGGGACGGTGGTAGAAGTCCTTGCGCCAGACGTCTACGAAGTGGAATTTGCCGATAACGACGGGCGCGCGTATGCAGAACTCGCGCTAAAGGCAGATAAGTTGCTGGTTTTACACTACGAGCCGGCGCTTGCCTGAGAAGGGAATTGTTCTCCCTGCCTGTCATTGCGGACTTGCGCCAGGTTACGACTACATGAATAACCAAACAAGATGACAGCAACACACTGTCATCTTTTGCTTCACAGCCTGAATTCATGCAAACTTTGGTTCGAGGAGCAAAGGCTTCTCCCCCTTGGGGGACATCGTACCCGAAGCGTAGCGGAGTGGTAGACGGGAGAGGGGTTCCCCTACTCCTCCACCAAATCATCGGGATGCTCGGCGTTCCACTGCGCCACCAAGTCCGCGGCGGATTTGCCGATATTCGCCTTGTTCAATATTTTTGCATACAACCTGGTGGGGTTATTCAACTGTCGCAGCATGTCCACATCGGGGCGAAAAAGAATATCGAGGTCCCCGCCCATGCGCAGGCTGGGAGTGAACGTGCCCAATCCCTCGATTTTGACGGCCTGCCCGTGGCTGTGCGCCGCCAGGATGGCATCCCTTAATTCATAAACCACAAACCGGATCTCGCCTTCGTTCAGTCCGGTGCGCTGGGCAATATCCTCCACAATGTGCTTCGTCTGCCGCGTGGGCTGCCGCCTGATCTCAGGCCGGTACGTACGGATTGCCGTGATTTTTCTAGCCATGATCTCTCCCAATTCCAGCTTGAAATGATTGGTTTACACCCTGATTATAACAAAATCTCGGCAAATATTATTATTTTCTCGGCAACAAAAATAAATATCTCGGCAGGAAAAATAATTTTCCTGCCGAGATATTTACAATTTGGGGGTCTAATTTTCTGTTTTATTGGCTGTGTTTGGGAGGATCACAGAGGACATCCACAGGTGAGCGGTAAAGATGGAAAGAGATTGTAGGGGAGGCAGGCGGGGGCGATTGTCGAAGTGGATGGAAACGTCCATGATCTACAAATGCAGGTCGTTCCCGCCCAACGTACCCCGGGAACCCGGGAGGGAGTATCATTGTGCCTGAAAACCACTTGCAAAGGAACCTCACATGCCGGCACCCCTCCCCCGCTCCAAAGTAAAAAAGAACCAAACCTGGAATTCGGAAAGCGTCTTCTCTTCGGTGGAAGAGTTCGATGCCGCCGTTGCAAGCCTGCTGGACAGTCTTGAGCAGGTAAAGAAATATCAGGGACATCTTGGCGATGGTCCTGATGTGTTCATCGAAGCCATGCAGGTCATGGATGCGCTCGCCCAGCGCGCGATGAAAATCCAAGTGTACGCCACCCTCTCCAGCGCGGTGGACACGGCGGATCAGGCGGGCGCGGCGATGAGCGGCACAGCCATGTCCGCGCTGGCTCAAATGAGAACTGCCGCCTCTTTCGTGGACCCGGAACTGTTGTCCATTGGCGAGGCGAAGTTGAATCAATGGCTGGCGGAAAATGAATTCATGGGCATGTACGGGCATTACATCGCTGACCTGTTCCGCAGGCAGGCGCATGTCCGCAGTGCGGAAGTGGAGGAAGTGATCGGCATGGCGCGCGATTCGTTCATGACGGTCCGCACGACCGCGCACCTGCTCGCCAACGCCGATTTTAAGTTTACGCCCGCGAAGGACGGCAAAGGCAAAAAGGCGGCGCTGACCCAAAGCACCTACGACGCGATCCTCAACACGTCCGACCGCAAGGCGCGCCAGACCGCATTTGAAAATTACACCGATAAATATCTCGAATTCAAGAACACGCTGGGCAGTAATCTCGCCGCCTCCATCAAGCAGAATGTCTTCAACATGAAGGCGCGCAAGTTCAACTCCTCGCTCGAAGCCACGCTCTTCAACGGGGATGTGCCCGTGGAGATGTTCCACAACCTGCTGGATATCTTCAAAAAGAACCTGCCGCTCTGGCACAAGTACTGGCGCATCCGCCGCAAGGCATTGGGCGTGAAAGTTCTGCATCCGTATGACATTTGGGCGCCGCTGACGAAGAAAGCGCCCAGGGTTCCATTCGAAAAAGCCGTGGACTGGATCAGCGACGGCCTGGAGCCGATGGGCGGCGAATACGTGAATGTCATGCGCAAGGGCTGTCTCGAAGAGCGCTGGGTGGATTGGTCGCCCAATGCCGGCAAACGCCAGGGCGCATTCTCGACGCGCGTGCCCGGCGACACGCATCCCTTCATTTTGATGAGCTACACCGATGACGTGGGCAGCATGAGCACGCTCTCGCACGAACTCGGTCACTCGATGCATGCCTATTATTCCAGCCGCGCCCAGCCGATGATCTACTACACCTACCCCTCCATCATCGCCGAGACCGCCTCGAACTTCCACCAGGCCATGACGCGCGCCCATCTGCTCAGGTCCAACCCCGACAAAGCCTTCCAGACCTCCCTGCTCGAAGAGGCAATGGACAACTTCCACCGCTACTTCTTCATCATGCCCACCCTCGCGCGCTTCGAACTGGAAACGCACCAGCGCGTCGAAAAGGGAGGGCCGCTCACCGCCGACGCGATGATCGAGTTGATGGCCGACCTGTTCAGCGAAGGCTACGGCGGCGAAATGAATGTGGACCGTCAGCGGGTCGGCATCACCTGGGCGACCTTCACCACGCACCTTTACATCGACTATTACACGTTCCAATACGCCATCGGCATCTCCGCCGCGAACGCCATCGCCAGGCGCATCCTCGACGGCGTTCCCAATGCCGCGCAGGATCACATCGAATTCCTGAAGGCGGGTTCATCCAAACCGCCGCTGGACGTGTACAAGGTCGCCGGCGTGGATATGACCAGCACCCAGCCCATCGAAGACGCCTTCTCCGTGCTGGAGGAATACGTGGATCGTCTGGGTGTGCTGACAGGCAAATAAGTGCAAAAACTCCGAGGCCTGCAAAACCACGGAGTTTTTTACCCTTGACAAATAGATGTTTGTCTATATAATAACCCATAGAGAGTCATCGATATGAAATTCGACCCCGTCCTGTTCGCCAAAGCCATCTCCGACGAAACCCGTCAGAAGATCATGAACATCTGCTGCTGCAGTTCGCTCCCGGTCAACGAGATCGTCGAGCAGTTGGATGTCTCCCAACCCACGGTTTCGCATCACCTCGCCATTCTGCGCGAGGCGGGGCTGGTCACCGTGCGCGAAGACGGCAAGCAGACCTTCTACAGCCTCAACCAGGAACGGGTCGCCTATTGCTGCGGACAGCTCATGATCAAGTTCGCGCCCGAATCCGTTTCAACTGAAAACCTGTTGAAAACCATCCAGGCCTGAGCGGGATATGTCTTCAGCTGGGATGTATCCCGTTTTTTTGGCAACATCTATAGACAAGCGTCTATTTGAAAGGAGGTGAAAGCCATGAACGAACTACTGGTCGTTAACGATGACTGTTGTGGAGGCGGATGCGAGAGCTCCGATTGCTGCGGCGGTTACAGCGGTTGCTGCTAGTTTTAAGTGAGAAATCTGTTCATCCTGTTCATCGCAGGGTGAACAGATTGAATTTATTGGTGAATCTTTTTACCATTTGCACCATGAAACAACAAGATTGCCCGCAATGACATGCCAAAAGGAGAAACAAATGACCCAATCCCCCATCCACGAGACGGTCCGCGAGCATTACGCCGAGCGGATCAAGAACTCCGCCTCCTGTTGCGGACCGAGTGACTGCTGCTCAACCGAAAGCAAACTCTACCCTGCAGATCTGCTCACCACCCTCCCAAGCGACGTATCCGGCACCAGCTACGGCTGCGGCGACCCGATCACGCTCGCCTCACTGACACCCGGTCAAACCGTGCTCGACCTCGGTTCGGGCGCAGGACTCGATTGTCTGCTGGCCGCCCAAAAAGTCGGTCCCACTGGACGCGTGATCGGCGTGGATATGACCCCCGAGATGATCGAACGCGCCCAAAAGAACGCGCAGCGCGTCGACGCGGCCAACGTCGAATTCCGTCAGGGCTATCTCGAAGACCTGCCCGTTGAAAGTAATACCGTGGATGTCATCATCTCGAACTGTGTCATCAACCTCTCGCCCGATAAGGAAAAGGTGTTCAGCGAAGCCTTCCGCGTGCTGGCGCCCGGCGGCAAGCTGGCAGTCTCCGATATCGTCACCGAGGGTCCACTCCCTGAATCCATCAAGCAAAGTTTGAGCGCATGGGCTGGATGTGTGGCGGGAGCAGTCGAAGCGGAGGAGTACATCCGTATGATGGGGTCCGTTGGCTTTACGAATATTTCCATCACGCCGGTCTTCTTCGACAAGGAAACCGTGGACAGCGCGCTGGATGACATGAAACTGGATGTGAAGGAGTATCCGAGGGAAGCCGTTTACAAAACGGTGTACAGCGCGAAGATCACCGCCCATAAACCTGCGTAAAAACGTCATGCAAAATCAAAACAGGACGGTGCCCGTCCTGTTTTGATTTTAATTATTTGTGATTTCCATCACATTGACAGTGCAATCGTTTGGGGGTAAAAACAAACCGACCAGTCGGTTTTATTTGACATCACCCCCCACCCCTCTCCTGTAGGAGAGGAGAGTTGAGAAGAACATGCAGCATCGCAGTGAAGAGACCCGCTCCCGGATCATCGAGTCGGCCATCAAATTATTTTCCACGTACGGGTTCAATGCCGCGAGCGTGGATGATATTTGCGCCGAGGCGGGCATCAGCAAGGGCGCGTTCTATCATCATTTCGAAAGCAAGCAGGCGCTCTTCCTCGCCCTGCTCGATGGCTGGCTGAAAACCATTGACAATGCCATTGAAGCCTCGAAAGACAAGACCGTCCCCGAAACCTTTACGCAGATCACCGAGGCATTCCCATACATCTTCGCCACCGCTGGCGAAGGCCTGCCGATGTTCCTCGAGTTCTGGCTGCAAGCCAGCCGCGATGAAAAGATCTGGCAGGCAAGCATCGTCCCCTACCGCCGCTATCACAAGCACTTCACCTCCCTCATCAAAAAGGGCGTGGACGAGGGCTCGTTCGTGGAGGTCGATCCGGAATTGACCGCGCGCATGATCGTCTCGATGGCGATGGGGCTGCTGCTGCAAAGCCTGCTCGACCCCAAAGGCGCAGCATGGGATAAGACGGCGCGCGAGATCACGACCATGATGATGGATACACTCCTTCGGAAAAGCGAGGCCTAGGAAATGTGGCTGGTCACCGGCGCAAGCGGGCATGTGGGGAATGTCCTTGTGCGAACACTTTTGGAACGCGGGGAAACGGTTCGGGCGCTGGTCCTGCCGGGCGAAAGCCGCGCATCCATTTCGGGATTAAGCGTCGAGGCGGTGGAGGGGGATGTGCTGGACCTCGATTCGCTGTTCACGTCCATGCGCGGCGTGAAGGGCGTCTTCCATCTGGCCGGCGTTATTTCGATCATGCCGGGTCCTAATCCGATGGTGCGCAAGGTCAACGTGGAGGGGACGAGAAATGTCCTGCGCGCGGCGCTGGAACGCGGGATCAAAATGATCTACACCTCCTCCATTCACGCCGTTCAGCGCGTGGAGGACGGTCCGATCGACGAAAACATCCCCTACGACATGAACAACCCCTACGGCGCATATGACCGTTCGAAGGCGGAGGCGACGCTCGAGGTGTTGAACGCGGCTCAGGCCGGACTGGAAGCCGTGGTGACCTGCCCGACCGGCGTGATCGGCCCCTATGATTTTCAGGGATCGATGATGGGCGCGGTCATCCACGACGCGGCGGCGGCGAAACCGACATTGTATGTCGACGGCGCCTACGATTTCGTGGACGTGCGCGATGTGGCGGACGGTTTGATCTCCGCCGCGGAGAACGGCAGGCGCGGCGAGAGCTATATTCTTTCCGGGCAAAAGATATCGGTGCGTTACCTGCTCGAAACCGTCAGGGAGATCACAGGCAAACCCTTCTTCCAGATGAAGATCCCCTTGGACCTGGCGAAGTTCGCGGCCATGTTCACGCCCTTGTATTATCGCCTTGCACACGCAACGCCGCGTTTCACGCCGTATGCCCTGGAGGTGCTGCAAAGCAATTCGAACATCAGCCATGCCAAGGCGGCAAGAGAACTGGGTTATACACCGCGTTCACTGCACGAATCAATAAGAGACACAGTGAAGTGGTTTTTGGAAAAGAAAAAATAAAAGGAGTCCAAACATGAGAATCGTAACAGACTGCGCAGCGGATATGTCCAACGAGGAACTGAAAAAACTGGGAGTGACACAAGCCCCCCTATTCATTCAATTCCCGGAAGGCGAGGTGAACTCGGCGGATATTTCTGCCGATGATTTCTACAACCGTCTTGAAGCCATGCGCCCCGCCATTCCAACAACCGCCCAGCCCTCGGCCGGGATCTTTGCGGAGTTGTACCGCAAACTGGCTAAGACGGAGAAGAACATCCTGTCCATTCACATTTCATCGGGGCTGAGCGGCACGCTCAACTCGGCACAGGACGGCGGGAGTCTGGTTCAGGATGAGGCAAAGGTCAGTTTCTGGGACACCCTCACCCTCTCCGGCGGCGAGCGCTTTCAGGTAATGGCGGCCGCTCTGGGACATAAGGCGGGCTGGACCATGGATAAGATCAAGGAACGCCTGACTGCCATCCGCGAGAAGACCGAGGTGATCTACACGCTCGACACGCTGGAATACCTGGCGCGCGGCGGGCGCATCGGGCGCGTACAGGCCATGGCGGGCGCGCTGTTGAATCTCAAACCCGTCATCCGCGTGGATACGGACGGCAAGTACAGCACCGTGGCAAAGGGACGCTCCATCGGCAAGGCCATGACCATCCTTACGGAGTATCTGCATGATAAGTATGGAAATACTCCGTTATGGACAACCGTTTTGCACGGGCGTTTCGCCGAAAAAGCGGAGGAGCTCTCGCAGGAATTTCGATCCAAACTCAACGTGGCAAAAATGGAAGTACAGCGCATCTCGCCTGTGCTGGGCGTGCACACAGGGCCGGGCATCGTCGGCGCAGCGGTCCTGCCGATGGCCTTGATGGAAGATCTGGTCTAAAACGAGCAGGTCACGCTTGAGGCGTGACCTGCATTTTTAAGCGGCAAACCTGCCCGCGTTCTCAATCCGCTCCCCCAGCGGCGGATGGGAATGGAACATGAAGACCACCCACTTCTCTGGATCGACCTCCCCGAGGTTTTGATTTGCCAGCCGCGTAAACGCGGAAGCGAACGCTTCATTCTTACCTGTCGCCTGTAACGCGTATTCGTCAGCCTTTCTCTCCCTCCAACGGGATACGGCGTTATCCAGCGGCTGGGTGATGAGACCATAGATACTCAAGATCAACGCAAGGGCTGGGAAGGCGGCGATGTCAGCGGGACCGCTGAAGCCGAAATATCCCACCGCCCAATTCAACGCCACGGATGCGAGATACAGACCCAGTGTGGTGCTGACCGTTCCGAAGGCAATGAACAGCGGGATATCGCGGTTGACGTGATGTCCGAGTTCGTGTGCCAGCACCGTCTCGATCTCATCCGCGTTGAACTCGTTGATAAGCGTATCACCCAGCACGATGCGGCGGGTGTTGCCGATGCCGGTCAACGCGGCATTGGCGGATTTCGTCCGCCTGGACATGTCGAACTTGAACACGCCTTTGACCCTGGTGTTCGCACGTTCTGCAAGCGCAAGCAGGCGGTCTTCCAGATCCTTGTGTTCTTCGCCAAGAGGAACGTACTTGTTGAACAAAGGCATGATCAGGATGGGCGCGAGGTTCGAAAGCAGCACGCTGAAGACCAGCATCCCGCCTGCCGCCCACAGCCACCATAGTCCGCCCGTGGCCCGCAGGGCAAGATAGAGCAATTCGAGCAGGAGAAGTCCCAGCGGCGCGCCGATGGCAAGCCCCTTGAGGCGGTCCACGATCCAATCCTTGAGCGACTGGTTGGATTGACCGAAGCGGTGCGGCAGGACAAATCCGCTGTAGTAGCCGAGCGGCAGGGTGACGAAGGAGAATATCCCGCCGAAGACAATGACAAAGATCGCGACCAGCAGCCAGTCGTCGGCGGCGAATGAGGCGATCCATTCGCGCAGGGCGATGCTCCAGCCGAAGAGAATCCATGCAAGCAGGAAGATCGCGCTGAGGACGGTATCCGCCAGCCACAATCTGCGGCGGATGCGGGCATATTGTTTGGCTTGTGTCTGACGTTCGGGGTCGAGGGTGGTTTGCATGGAAAAATTATAGCATCTGGATTTATAATGTGTTCGTGAAATAATACACGTAATGGATATAAGATGAAATTTACTAAACGCCCCTATCGCAACGAGGAAGATTACTGGCGAACCCGTCAGTTCCTGCGTGACGTGATGCTCGCGAATAAGCTGCGCCAATATAGTTGGCACATCGCCCGCCTTGACTATTGGTGGTGGTTCGCCAACCCAGACCTTGAAAAGTTCGAGCTCGCCCAAGTCATGTTCTTTTGGGAAAATGAAACAGGTGATATTGCCGCCGTTCTACACCCGGAAGGCAAAGGGCAGGCCTATCTGCAAATCCACCCAAAATATCGCACGCCTGAACTCGAAGAGGAAATGATCGTCACGGCGGAAAAGCATCTCAAGCATCCCAACCGGGAAGGCAGGCAAAGAATTCAAATCTTCGCCGACTCAAAAGACATGCTGCGTCATGACATTCTAAGAAAGCGTGGTTTTCAAAAAGTGGAACGTCCGGAAACGAGTGAGGTCATCCATTTCTTTTCACTCGACAACAAAATTCCCGAGGTCAAAGCACCTGAAGGCTGCACCATCCGCTCCCTTGGTCAGGGATTGGAGTTGCTCGAACGCTGTTACGCTTCGGGGCTTGGCTTCCACAATGACGACATCCACACCGCCCGCGAAAATCGCGACGACCCAGGCTGGTATCACCACATCCAAAGCGCGCCGCTTTACCGCCGCGACCTCGACATCGTCGCCGTTACCAGCGATGGTGCCATCGCCGCCTTCTGCACGGTTTGGTTCGACGATGTCACCCGCACCGCGTACTTCGAGCCTGTTGCCACCGTCCCCGCCCACCAACGGCACGGCCTTGGCAAAGCTGTCCTCACCGAAGGGCTGCACCGTCTCAAAAGGATGGGCGCAAAATTAGCCACTGTCGGCGGTTATTCAGATGCGGCAAATGGATTGTATTTCTCCGTCTTCGGGAAGGAGCATGATATTCTTCAACCGTGGGAAAAAGTGGACAGATAAAAAAAGATGAGAGTCACTTTTGAAGTGACTCTCATCGCGCCTCTTTCTCCGCTCGAAGTTGATCCTGTTTAAGCAGCCTTCGCCTGCTCTCCCGCCAACAGCACAAGCACTTCCTCCGATTTCATCACCTGACCATACGATTTCAACGCCGCTACAAACGCCTTGTGGACATGCTCCGCAGGGATGGTTGTGCCATCATATTCCAGGTCACGGGTGGCACAGGCATCTTCGGCGATGATGACTTTGAAGCCAAAATCGGCGGCGGCGCGGGCGGTGGCGTCCACACACATGTGGGTCATCATGCCTGTGATAACGACGCGCTCCACTCCCCAACCCTTGAGCAACTCCAACAAGTTCGTTTCGCGGAAGGAGTTGGGATAATGCTTGTAGACGATGGGCTCTCCTTCGAAATGAGCGACCAAATCGTGTATGTCGGAGCCTTCATCGCCGCGGATGAAGAACTTCGCGTCGGGCTTGAGTGAGATATGCTGAATGTGGACGTGATGCCCGCCATGCTCACGGAAGCACTGCAGGAGCATGTAGGCATTCTTCGCTGCTTCAAGAGGATTCACAAGCGGGAATTTCCCGCCGGGGAAATAGTCCTTTTGGATGTCAATGACGAGCAAGGCAGTCTTCATCTATTTTCTCCCAAAATCGGCGGGGTTTTCGCCCCACAGATCTGTGTTCCACTTCAATATCTTATCTTCAGGAAGTTCGTTCTCCGCCAGCCAATTCTCCGCGCTGCGGATAAGCGCAAACAGAAGCGCGTTTTTGGATGAATGCTTCAGGCGGGTCTTGCACTCACCGTTATACACCCATGAGATGGCATTCTGCGAATCGGAATAGACCGGGACACGCATGTGATGTTTTGCCTGCCATGTGAGCGCGTGGACGATTGCCAGAAATTCCCCGATGTTATTCGTGCCGTTGGGATAGGGACCCGCGCGGAAGATCTCGTCACCTGTTTCCGTGTTCAGGCCGCGATATTCCAGCTTGCCGGGCGAGCCATTGCACGCCGCATCCACGCAAATGGATGGGAGCAGGGGTTGGATGCTTGCCATCCTCCATTTTCCACTGGAGGACGCCCTGCCCTTGTAGTTGTCGTAGTTCGCAAGGTAGGCGGTTTCCGCTTCGGCTGCGCTCCCAAAGGCCTTGTACTGCGCGCCGACAAATCCCTTCACCTGTTTTTCACACTCCGCCCATGATGTGAAGATGCCTGTTTTGCGTCCCTTCCATACCACATAATATTTCTGCTTTGGCATGCGTCAATTTTACATCAAATCATATTTCCATATTCGCCTCCGTTTTTCCAGCCTGTGATGGTTTTTGTCTTGACAAAAACATGTATTCACGTAAAATACGCAAACTCGATATGAAACGAAACAACCATTGCTTGTGTCTGCGGCGGGGATCGTAACCACCGCCCGGGACATTCATCCGCCAAACCGGCAGTCAACGACTTGGGACAGTGGTGCGCCCCCCGCGCTGAAGTATTCATGCGCAGGATGGTTCGCCGTCCTTTTGTTTTTCGTTGACTGTCTTTTATTTTGAAAATATCCTGTTGCGAAAAGGAAACCTTAGCCATGTCGTACGCACGCCCCGAATACCTTGTTGATACCGAATGGGTCGCTCAGCATCTGGAAGACCCAAACGTCCGCATCATTGAATCGGACGAAGACCCGCTGCTCTACCCAATGGGACACATCCCCGGCGCGGTGCAGGTGGACTGGTTCAGCACGCTCCAGCATCCACTGCGCCGTGATTTCCTGACGAAGGAGCAATTCGAAGAAGTTGCCTCCAGGCTTGGCATCACCAACGACACCACCGTCGTTTTCTATGGTGACAAGTCCAATTGGTTTGCCTGCTACGCGCTCTGGCTCTTCCAATACTACGGGCATCAAAACGTCCGTATTATGAACGGCGGACGCACCAAATGGGAGCAGGAGAAACGCCCGCTCGTGAAGGAAGTGCCCACCTATGCCCGAACAACGTACAGCGCGAAAGAAGCGGACAAGTCGATTCGCGCCTTCCGTGATGACGTCTTCAAACATCTGGAAACGAAACAACCATTGGTGGATGTCCGCTCGCCGAAGGAATATTCGGGCGAGTTGACCCACATGCCAAACTATCCGCAGGAAGGTGCGACACGCGGCGGACATATCCCCGGCGCGGTCAGCATTCCCTGGTCGCAGGCGGTCAACGAAGCGGATGCAACGTTCAAGACACCCGAGGAGCTGCGTGCGCTCTACGCAGGGAAAAATGTCAACGCTGACGGAGATGTGATCGCCTATTGCCGCATCGGCGAACGTTCTTCGTTGACGTGGTTCGTGTTGAAGTATCTGCTGGGATATGAAAAGGTCCGGAACTATGATGGTTCGTGGACCGAGTGGGGCAACCTGGTGGATGCGCCGATCGAAAAATAAAAACCGTTGGGACACAGCGCTGCTGTGTCCCAACCCAAATATAAATTATGACCCTGCCTGCCAAACTTCAAGAGATCGTGGATGACTTCGCGAACATGCCCCGCGAAGAAAAGATCGAAACGCTGATCGGATACGCCGAGTCGTTCCCCGAATTGCCCGAACGGTTCAAGGATGAACGTTCCAAAATGGAACCGATCCCCGAATGCATGACGCCCGTGTATCTATTCGTTGAAAAGCAGGATGACGGCAGCATGCTATTCCACTTTGACATTCCCCCGCAATCTCCCACCGTGCGCGGACTCGCCGCAATCCTTGCCGCGGGACTGAACGGCTGCAAACCTGAAGAAATCATCGCCATCCCCGCAGATTTCTATGCACCGATGAATCTGGAGGAAGCCATCTCCGGTCAGCGGCTAAATGGGTTTCGCGGCGTACTGGCACACATGAAACAGTCGGCAGTGAATGCAATGAGCGGATAGGACCATAAACGAAGGGAGACAGGGCGCCTGTCTCCCTTTCATTTTCCGCTTACTTCTCCCCTGCCCAGCCCTGTTCTTCCACTGACATAAAAATATCCGTCGCGGAGATCATGCCGATCAACGTGCCATTTTCATCTGTGATCGGCAGGTGGTGGAACTTATGCTCTTGCATGATCTTCGAACATTCCATCAAGGTCCAATCGGCACGTCCGGTGATGATGGGACCGGACATGATCTCGCGTACGGTGGTCTCGGCAGGGTTGCGCTCCACCGCGACGATCTTGTCGCGAATATCGGTGGTGGTGACAATCCCGTACTCGCGCTTCTGCACGCTGATGGTTACGATCACGCTGTTTATCTTGCGTCGGCGCATGAGCGTGGCGGCATACGAGACGCTTGAATCTGGGTCAACGACGACAATAGGGCTGGACATCCAATCACGGACCAGGTGCGGCATAAAACTCTCCTCTCGGGCTTTTGTCATTGCGATGGGATTGCTTCATCCTTGCACGGCGCGCCACTCCTCGCAATGACGGAATACTATTTGACGGATAATTTTACAACATCCAGCGCGAGCAGCGAACCATCCGCGGCGCTTTGATCCTGGATTTCAAGATAAATGATCGTACCGGCGGGAATCCCTGCAAGCGGAATGGTTTCGTCAAATGTACCGGGCGCACCGAAATCCGGCGCGGCGACCATGACAGGCCCAGCCGCGTATTGATTGCCATTTTCATCATAGATAAACCAGGATAGGTTATTCTCGAACGGTGCAATGCTGACCGAGCCGATCACCGCCAGACTGCCTGTCGCTTCTGTGCCATTTGCGGGGGATGTGATTTCAATGATACGGCGCGTACCGTTGGGGGCATCGGTCGTGAAATTGACCAGCCGCAGTTTATTCTTCACCAGCGCATAGCGGCGCGTGGTCGGGAGCGTGGGACAGCAGCCACCGTCTTCAAAGCCATGCACAACGGCATCAATGAACACTTCGTCATTTTCCACGGCAATGCTGTTGATCATTGGACGGTCATCGATCAAAGTGGAGTGTAAAAATACGGGTTCACCGGCCACATTGGCATAAACCGCAAGCACGCCAAAGTTGCCCGTGCCGCCATAGTTTTCCAAAAAGATCACGGCGGCATCCTCAAGGCCGTCGCCAGTGAGATCACCGAAGGCAACGAATTGCGTCAGTGCAATGTAGGCAAAATCCATGTCGGTCGCATCGGCACCGCGTTGAAATTTTCCGTCCAGCATTTCCACCACGCGTCCATCCTCGGGGATAAGCAGGGGATATTGCACGTTCTTGATCTGCTCAAGGGTGAGTCCCTGCGGCGCAGGAACCGTCGCTTCAACGGGGGCAGGCGTCGGCGGGTCCGAAGCGGGGAAAGCGACTCCACATGCAAGCGTTGCAAGGGTCAAGGCCCATAAAAGTTTTAAGGGATGATTGGGTACCACGTCAAACCTCCATCGATTGTTTTATAAAGCGTGCGGTTGTTTATCAGATCGGTCGTCACAACCCATCCGGTGGAGGAATTCGCGAAACTCATGTCGGTGACGAGTTCACCGAATGCAATGTCCGGTGGGATGATACTGAACGTACTGCCCGCATCCTTTGTGACGTAAAACCGGTCGTCGGAATAAAAGATGATTTCCTGCGCTGACAGAATCTCCAGCCTCCCCGCGCCCGGAAGGGTCACGGGGGCAAGCGACCAGGTATCGCCGCCATCGTTCGTTGCATAAAAGATGGTCTGCATTTTTACAGACGACATGCGGATGGCGAGGAACCCTTGTGTCGGTGAGACAAATACCAGTTCTTCGATGGAGAGTTCGCTTGCCTGCGCTTCGCCCGGAAGAGCCAGGCTTATTTTGAACCATGTTTCCCCCGCGTCATCTGTGCGGAACAGGTAGACGCTGCCGGAAGAATAGATTACGCCGCCGACCCAGGCAGTTTGCATATTGAGCGGCACGAGCATTCCCTTAAGCCCGCCCAACGGAAGCGTCTCACCCGCGCCCTTCAGGTTAGGGTCGTTCGTATATACCTGATCCCATGTTTCGCCGCCATCGTTCGTTTGAAAGATGGAGACAGCCATCGAGCCGGCCCCCACGCCCAGACCCGCCATCATCCAGCCGTTGTTTGTATCCACAAATTCCATATCGCCGTCGCTGAACGGCGTGGCAAATGCCTCCCAAGTAATGCCGCCGTCCGATGTTCGGTATAAAGTACCGCCGCGCGGATAATGATCCGGGTCAACGGCCTGTACCCATGCGTGAGAGACGTCCAGGAATTCGGTTGTTACAGAATAACCAACCTCACTCATACCTGGCGGCGTGACGTGGTACCACGTCACGCCGCCGTCATTGGTACGGATAAGGTTCTGCTCGGTCGTGCCCCAGCCATAAATTTCGTCCACCATTTCGATATTGATGATGGATGGCGCGTCCACAAGCGGCGCATTGATCTCATCCGGCAGGGGTGTATTTTCGGGCGCAGGAATGGATTGCGGCGCGGCTTGAGAAGCTGTCAGGGTCTGGGTTGCGGCAGGCTCATGGGCATCCGTCAATACCAGCTGTTCTATGGGCGCACAGGCGGCGATGAGAAGTGCAATCAACAAGGAAAAAAGAACTCGATTCATAATGCTCATGACTTAACCTGTATATTCAATAATTGTCGCTTCGCCCTGGCCCACCCCCACGCACAGAGTCGCGACACCATATTTGACATTTCCACGATCATTCATTTCATGCACGAGCGTGGTCATCAAACGCGCGCCCGAACAGCCGAGTGGATGCCCGATGGCGATGGCACCGCCGTTGACGTTGACAATCTCAGGGTCAAGTTCCAAATCTTCCATCACCGACAATGCCTGCACGGCAAAGGCTTCGTTGATCTCGATCAAGCCGATGTCACCCATCTTCAATCCAGCTCGTTTCAGTGCCTTCCTCGTCGCAGGAATGGGACCATATCCCATCACGCGCGGCGGCACGCCCGCCGAGGCGGATGCGATGATCCTCGCCAGCGGTTTGAGGTTCAGGGCTTTGGCGCGTTCCTCGCTCATCATCAAAAGTGCGGCGGCTCCGTCATTTAATCCAGACGAATTACCAGCGGTGACGGTTCCCCCATCCTTTTTGAAGGCGGGTCTCAATTTGGAAAGGCTGTCCATCGTCGTATCGCGGCGTGGACGTTCGTCCGTATCCACGATCTTCGGGTCGCCTTTTTTCTGCGGAATGGAAAGGGGCATGATCTCCCGCGTAAAACGTCCGGAGTCGATTGCGGCGACGGCGCGTTGATGACTACGCACAGCGAATTCATCCTGCTTCCCGCGCGTGATGTGCGGACGCTCGGCTGCAATATTCTCAGCAGTCTCACCCATCGAATCTGTGCCGTACATTTCCTTCATTGCAGGATTTGGATATCGCCAGCCGAGCGATGTGTCATAGGCAGTGAGATTACCAAAGGAAAAACCGGCTTCCGCCTTTGGAAGTGAGTAGGGTGCGCGGCTCATCGATTCGACTCCGCCTGCGATGTACACGTCTCCCTCCCCTGCCTTGATGGCCCGCGCCGCCATGTTGACAGCGTTCAAGCCTGAAGCACACAGCCTATTCACAGTGACGCCCCCCACCTCCACGGGCAGACCCGCCAACAGGGCAGCCATGCGCGCCACGTCGCGGTTATCTTCGCCCGCCTGATTCGCACATCCCATGAAAACTTCCTCGATGAGCGCAGGGTCAATTTGATTGCGTTCGAGAATGGTTTTGATGACATGCGCCGCCATGTCATCTGGGCGCACAGACGAGAGAACCCCGCCCAAGGCCCCGATCGGCGTTCGGATGGCATCAATGATTACAGGTGTGGACATAAAGACTCCATTTATTTAATATGGCCCGGTGATTAAGGCGATTCTACCACCGCAAAGAAAAACGGCTACGCAACCAACCGCCGCGTTGTATTATTTTACACGCGGCGTAACACGCCATTCCCGTTCATGCAGAATTTCCTTTATCTGCGCCACCCTTGAGATCAGGTTTTTGAATTCGGAATATACCAGCGAGGTGACAACAAAGTAAAAAAAAAGAACCAGCTCTTATGCTTTTTTATTTCAGGCACACTGACGAGATATGAAAATACGGCCTGTCCGGGACCAACACTTAAGGTAAAGAGCGTGGTCAGCACAAAAATGGGAATGAGCCAGTCCAGTTTATCCAAACCGCCGTATTTCACGACCCAATAGGCAACCAGCGGGAAGATTTGAATGGAAATCCATGGGTAAAATTCACGCCACGCCAAAAGCCAGAAAAAACCAATTTTTTGACGAAGTGAAAATCTTCTTGAACGAATGGCTTTCCAAAAATGCCTGATGGAAACCTGGTGCCAGCCTTGCGCCCAGCGCATGCGTTGATTCCAAAGCGCGGAGAGAGTGGCGGGCGCCAGCTCGCGGGAAAGTAGTTGCGGGTCGGATAAAATTCGCGCCCCTTTTTCGATGACCCGGATGGATGAATCGATATCTTCGGTAAGCATAAAACTGCGCATACGCGTCTCCCGCAAAAGATCGGTGCGCCAGTATCCATTTGAACCGCCAAAGATTCCAAACTGATACAGTCTCATGCGGCCGGGATGGCTGCTGCCATAAATGAGTTCGAATTCAATCGCAACGGTCTGAGAGATCCGACTGATGCCACCATTTCGCACGACACAATGACCCTGAACGACACCGAATCCCTGAGCCAGCCAGCGCCATGCGCGGGTAAAACTTTCCCGCATGGGATGATGGTCCGCGTCGAAAACACCAACGAATTCGCCGCGCACTTCGGCAAGTGCAGCGTTCACATTCTGTGCCTTTGAAGTCGAATTTTGGATCCGCAACGGAGTAAAACGCGGGTCACGACGGGCAATCTCCCGCAATGTGGATTCGACGGGCAGATCGGCTGGCGTGTTATACGCCAATATGATTTGAAAATCGGCGGGATACTCAATGCGGAGAAATGCTTCAACGGTCTCAACGACCGTCAAGGCTTCATTGGGCAAATACGCCGCAATGATCGCACTCGCGGGCGGATATGGGATTTTAGGCTCATCAGAAGGATTGGTCTTTTTTAAGGATAAAAAACCTTCGACCCAGATCAAAAGAGCAGTAAGGGACAGGGAAACAACGATAATGATATAGACGGCCTGGCTGATGTCACATCCGATGGAATCAAACCAGGTATAGATAAAATAGGGGACGACCATCCCGATCATGACGGTCAAGGCGATCTGCCACGGTAGATTTAATTGGCTTTGCAAATATCGAAGTCGACTCCGCCAGGTGATTTGGTGCGCGGCTGGTCTTGCTTTTGATTTTTCCGCCATTTCAAGCGTATAGCGTTTGGGGTAAAGATCAATATGGGATGCGGCAACCTCAAGCGCGGAAAGGGCATGATCCTTCAATTCCTTAACCGTCTGTCCATCGGCGAATGTGGAGAAACCAAAGGCAGGCGTGAGACGCAAATGTTCACCAGCCGCGATAAAGTCATGTCGAACGATCCGTTGTGAGAGCGCTTCAAGATGTTTTTGTGCGGCTTTAGGGGAGGTTTCAGGCAAAAGAATGCAAAAATTTGATGCGCCGCTCCTTCCAACAAGATCCAACGAACGCAAATCAACAGTCAGCAGGCTGGCAAGTTGTTTCGCAACCTGCACTTCGGCATGGGGTCCGACCTTTTCCCTGAGGCTGCCCCACTCCACCAGCGACAAATAAACAAGACACCCATCCACACCGCTTCGTTTTGAGCGCTGAAATTCACGATCCAGTTCATCCTGAAACAAACGCTCCGTAAGTAAACCCGTTTGACGGTCACGGGGCAGGAGGTCGCTTGGGACAGGCGGCCGTTCGAGTTTCGAACGAACACGTGCAAGCAATTCAGACATGACAAAGGGTTTCACCAGATAATCATCCGCCCCAAGCTGCATCCCCTCAATAATGTTCGCAGTGGTTGCTTTTGCCGTCACCAGAATCAGCGGAATCGAACGGGTGGAATCGTGGGAGCGTAAATTATCCAACAAGCTGATTCCGTCCATATCGGGCATCATAATATCGGAAATGATCAGGTCCGGGAAATATTCCGAGATACGCGTCAATGCTTCATGCCCGTTGGACGCTACGGTGACTTGATAACCGGAGCGGCTTAACATCGTGACAATGATTTTTGCATAGACGCATCGTCTTCGACAACAAGAATGTTATAAGGTTGCATCATGTCCGACTCCTTTTGATGATCATCCATCTTTCAGCCTGCCGCACAAGAGGGAATGCAATAATGAAAGTTATCCTTACAGCGGATCTATTCTCCACCCAAATACACCAGACAAGCCGGCAACGCCATCATATCAGTAGAGCCTACAAATAAGAGAAGAACACCAAACGCCATGACCGGCATGCAGACGACGGTCATGATTACCACATCCATCCTGGAATCCAGCGGATGCAACCATATCGATTCTACCACCCACAAAACGAACAACGACGGGATCTTTACGAATTGGTAATAAAGCGCATCCTGATATGTTATCATGTTCCGCGATCAGCAAATTTAACCGGAGGAACATGAACCATAGTATTCGCAATCTGATAATCTTCATCATGGTTGTCATCCTGTGCGGCTGGATCGGGGTGTGGCTCAACACCCAGATCCCCAGCCCAAGCCCGCAGGAAAGTCTGGGGCTGCTGATTTTTATTCTCGCACCCCTGCTCACGGTGTTCCTTTTGCGCGGATTTGGCGGAGACGGCTGGGCGGATTTCGGTCTGCGCCTCAACCTTAAAGGGAATTGGGGATGGTACGCCCTTGCAGTTTTGATCTACCCCGTCACGATCATCCTGACCTTCAGCCTGTCCCTGCTATCCGGAGCATCCATTCCCGAACGCTCCCTTTCCGACCTGCTCCCGATCTTTCTCTTCGGTATCGCAGCCTCCCTGGTCAAAAATATTGGCGAGGAATTCGCCTGGCGCGGATATCTGACTCCGCGCTTCAAAGCCATCGGCCTGAGCGATTTTAACAACCACATGCTTACGGGTTTGATTTGGGGAGTGTGGCACATCCCCTACTGGATTTTTCTCCTGGGCAGCGACATTATTGGAAGTTACACATCCATTGGCATGACCGGTTTCATTGTTCTTGGGCTGGTTGGGATATTTCCGACCGCACTTGTGCTTGGGGAACTGCGCCTCAAAACCGATTCGCTCTGGCCCTCGTTTATCGCACACAATATCACCAATGCCCTCAGTGCACCTTTGATCCTCGAAGGTTTCATCAAATTCAAGCCCGGCATGGAATTCATCTTCTCCCCCAACACGGATGGTGTCATTATGATCGCCCTGTTCTGGGCGATTGGCTTGTGGATGCTAAGAAGAAATTAGCCTCATTCGAGCAAAAAAGTGATGGTCATCTTTTCATGAAAATACCCGTCACTTTTTTGAATTTTCCTCACATTTTCAGTGCTGATTCCAGCCCCAAAAGGGATGACCTTTGTAAGCATCTGCATGTGACGCTTGGCACTATTCGCTCGTGTATAAAGAAGACATAATCAGGGTGGCGGTAAATTTCGCCTAATAATGTCAAACTTCTCGAATAAGTAAAAGGAGCCTCAATGGCAGCAAAAGGCTGGATCGAAGTCAGCGACACCTACTGCAAAGGATGTGAACTCTGCCTCAGCGCCTGTCCGCAGGGCGTGATGGAACTGGATATGTCACGTCTCACCCCGAAGGGCTACCACCCCGCGCACACGTTCAAGGACGGTTGCACGGGGTGTGCCATCTGTGCCGTGGTCTGCCCGGATGCAGCGATCACGGTCTACCGTGAAATGACCAAAGCCGCACCTGTACCTGCAACCGCATAATTTCCGCAGGGCACGACAAAGTGCCACATAGAAGTATGGCGTGCCCCTGCCCCATTATGGAGATAAAAGAATGCCAAAAGAATTATGGAAAGGCAATGAAGCCATTGCGGAAGCCGCCGTCCGAGCGGGGCTGGAGGCGTATTTCGGCTACCCCATCACCCCGCAGACAGAGGTGCTCGAATATCTCTCGCGCCGAATGCCGGAACTCGGCCGTGCCTTCGTACAGGCCGAGTCTGAATTGGGCGCGATCAACATGGTGTATGGCGCGGCATGCACGGGCGTGCGCGTGATGTCCTCCTCCTCCTCACCGGGCGTGAGCCTGATGATGGAGGGATTGTCCTACATTGCCGGCACGGAGATCCCCGCCGTTTTAGTGAACGTCATGCGCGGCGGACCGGGTCTTGGCAATATTGCCCCCTCGCAGGGAGATTACTATCAGGCCGTGCGCGGCGGCGGACATGGCGATTATCCACGCATCGTGCTTGCACCCGCCTCTGTGCAGGAAGCGATCGACCTGACTGCATTGTCCTTTGATCTTGCAGAAAAATATCGCATGATCACCATGGTCATTCTCGACGGCTCTGTCGGTCAGATGATGGAGCCCGCCATAATGCCTGCCATGCAGGAGGTCAAACGCAAGGACTTCGAGTGGGCAACAAATGGCGCAATGAACCGCGAACGAAGAATCCTCTCTTCGATCTATCTCAATCCACTGGATGAAGAGAAGACCAACCTGCGCCTGCTCACCCGCTGGCAGGAAGTGCAAGCGAACGAAGTACGTTACAAGGAATATTTCCTTGAAGATGCAAAATATATTGTGGTCGGCTTTGGCACGGCAGGACGCGTGGCACTTTCGGCAGTCCGCGAGGCGCGTGCACAGGGCATCAAGGTCGGGCTCTTAAGGCCGGTCACCGTCAGCCCGTTTCCACATCAAGTGCTGGACCAACTCACAGGTCAGGCGGAGGCGTTCCTTGTCACCGAGATGAACATGGGACAGATGCTGGATGACGTCATGCTGAACGTGCGCGGACGGGTGCCCGTCGAATTTTATGGACGTCCCGGCGGCGTGGTCCCGTTCCACGATGAAATCATCGATGAGATCAAACGCCTCGCGGCTGGACCTGTGCAAACTCACTCTGACCCAAGGGTTTCCTGGCTGACGCGGATGACCGCCCAGGCTTAATGAGGTAATGATGACTGCAAACAATCTTGTGTACGAACGACCCGAAGCATTTACCGACATGCCCACGCACTATTGCCCGGGCTGTACGCACGGCGTGGCGCACAGGCTCGTGGCGGAGGTGCTGGAGGAAATGGGCTTGATCCATAAGACCATCGGCGTTGCACCGGTGGGATGCGCAGTGTTCGCCTACAATTATTTCAATACCGATTTCGTCGAAGCACCGCACGGACGCGCGCCGGCGATGGCAACCGGCATCAAACGAGTTTTGCCCGACCGCGTGGTGTTTACCTATCAGGGCGACGGCGACCTGGCCTCGATCGGCATGGGCGAAATTGTCCACGCCGCCGCGCGAGGCGAAAACCTGACCGTGATCTTCATCAACAACGCCAACTTTGGTATGACCGGCGGACAGATGGCTCCAACCACCCTGCCCGGCATGAAGACCTCGTCATCGCAAAGTGGACGCGATGTGGAAACCCAAGGCTATCCGATCAAGGTAGCCGAGATGCTTTCCACGCTCGAAGGCGTGGGCTATTGTGTGCGCCGCTCGTTACATGACCCAAAGAACATCCGCCTCGCGAAGAAAGCCATTCGGATGGCGTTTGAAACGCAGGTACGCGGACTGGGCTTCTCGATGGTCGAACTGCTCTCCACCTGCCCGACCAACTGGGGCATGACACCCGTCAATTCGTTGAAGTTCGTGGAAGAGCACATGATCCCCGCGTACCCACTGGGCGATCACAAGATCAGCGAAGCGATCAAGCAGATCAAAGTGTAATGTCATTACGAGGGCGTTTGCCCGAAGCAATCTCCCGTTCAATAAGATGATTGCTTCGTCACCCCGCTCCTCGCAACGACATGGAGAATAACTATGCAAAAGGAAATCATCATCGCAGGGTTTGGCGGACAGGGCGTCCTCTTCGGCGGGCAGGTCCTGGCATACGCGGCCATGGACACCGGCAAGGAAGTGACCTGGATTCCATCCTATGGACCCGAAATGCGCGGCGGTACGGCGAACTGCACGGTGGTCATTGCAGACCAGGAAATCGGCTCGCCGCTGGTCAAGAATCCGCCGCTGGCAGTTGCCTTGAACCTGCCGTCATTTGACAAATACGAAGCCGTGCTCGCCCCGGGCGGCACGCTCATCGTCAACCAGTCCATGGTGGACCGCCCCGCGAAACGCGACGACATCCATGTCATCATGGTCCCATGCAATGAGATCGCCGAAGAGATCGGTGACAAGAAATTGATGAACATGGTGGCGGTCGGGGCACTGCTCACTGCGTTGCCTGAGATCAAGATCGAAGACGTGGAGAAGGCGCTGGAAGGTCACCTGCCGGCCCGTCACAAACATTTGCTTCCGAAAAACTACGAAGCTCTAAAAAAAGGTCATGAGCGCGCGCAGAAAGAGTGGGACAAAGTTCCTGCGTAGCGAGTAAAAGTAACAAAAAGCCCGCTTCTATACGAAAGCGGGCTTTTTGTTACGGAGTCGCATTGATTGTCCGCAATTTTTAATAACCAGTTTAATGATTCATCAGATCAGCGATAGAATAAGGATATGAAATACGACTCCCTCCCCCATCTTGCCCTGCCCAAGATCGGATTCGGCACCTGGAAGATTGGCGGCGGCTCTTTCGCCGACTCAAGCAAAGATTCCGTTTCAATGACCGCCCTGCACACCGCACTGGAGATCGGCTACACCCATTTCGACACTGCCGAGATGTATGCGAACGGTCACAGTGAGGAATTGCTTGGGCGGGCGGTACGCGAGTCACAGGTCAGGCGGGAGGCGTTGTTCATCACCACCAAGGTCACCCCGTCTCATCTGCAATATGATTCCGTGATGTCTGCCTGCGAAAACAGCCTGCGCCGCCTGCATATGGAATATATCGACCTGTATCTCATCCATTGGCCCTCCGCGGGGATGAAACTCGAAGAGACGTTCCGCGCGTTGAATAAACTGGTGCATGATGGCAGGGTGAAACATCTTGGTGTAAGCAATTTCAGCCTGAAGCAACTTAAAGAATCGCAGGAACGTTCCGAAACACCCATCATCACCAATCAAGTACCCTACAGTTTATCTGACCGTTCCTATGTCAAGAACGGGATGTTGGATTATTGCCGGAAAAACGAAATTTTTCTTACCGCCTATTCCCCCATTGATGAAGGCAACCTGAAAAAGAATACGACTCTGGAAGCCATTGCAAAAGCGCATAACGCAAATGTTTTTCAGATCGCGCTGGCCTGGGTCATTTCACAGCCGCGTGTCATCACCATTCCCATGTCTGCCAATCCGCAGCACATCCGTGAAAATTTCAAAGCAGCGGAAATCGAGCTGACTTCAACCGAGATCGAACAACTTACAGCGGTTTGACATTTCCTTTGTACCCTTCGCGCCCTTTGTATTATAAAAGATGAAACTATCAATCCTCCCCGAAATCGAGATCATCGAAGAAGCCGACACGCAACTCGAGCCGCTCTACCGCGTCATCATTCACAACGACGTTGTGACACCGATGGATTTTGTGGTCGAAGTGCTCAAGGTCATCTTTTTCCTCGCCAACAACAGGGCTGCGGAGATCATGCTGACCGCGCACATCAAGGGTTCCGCCTATGTGCAAACGCTTCCGAAACCCGAAGCGGAAAAACGCCTTGATAATGCACATTCCACTGCCCGGATCGAAGGCTATCCCCTGCGGTTTACAATGGAACCTGAATGACATCACAACTGGAATTGCTGACGCAAATCAATCTTGATGACCTTGTCTCCTCCTTTGGCTGGCAGGATTATCCCCAGCCAGCGTCCATGTTGCGACGTATCTTCGCCAGTCCTGCGCGCAAGTTTGCGAAGCAAATGGTGAACTTCGATGCCTCCGTTGGGGAGAGCGATCTGGCGGAAGCCGCGCGCCGAATCATGCGGACGAATTATGTGCGCGATGTCCGCAGACATGGGCGCGAGCATGTCCCCGCCAATGGGCCCGTGCTGTTTCTTTCGAATCACCCTGGCATGGCAGATACCATCAGTCTCTTCGCCGCCATCAACCGCCCCGATCTGAAGATCATTGCCATTCAACGCCCGTTTCTGGCCGCATTGAAAAACACAACCAGCCAGCTTTTTTTCATTGACGACGACCCCGTCAAACGCATGAACGCCGTGAGGCAGGTTTCGGCACATCTAAAAAACGGCCGGGCGGCGTTGACCTTCCCTGCTGGTGAGATCGAACCCGACCCCGATGTATATGACGGCGCGCTGGACTCGCTCGACAACTGGACGGATTCCGCCGGGGTGTTCATGCGCTTCGTACGGGACACGAAAATTGTCCCTGTTCTCGTGAGCGGAGTCATCTGGGAGAGGACTGCCCGCCATCCGCTGATGTGGCTCAAGCGCACTCGCATGGAGCGTGAGAAACTCGCCGCCGCCCTGCAATTGCTCGCGATGGTGGCGCGCAACGCAAAGCCGACCACAGTACACGTCCGCTTTGCAAAACCGATCACACTTGAAGAGATCGGCTCCACTGAAACACAAGCCATTCATCAAGCTGTCATTCGGCGGATGAAAGACTTGATCCAAAGCAGTCGCGATGATGACGGGGTTTCGGTGATTTATGAATGAGGGACAAATGGAATATTCCTTTCCCCGTTACCTGCTCTCCAAACAAAGCGTGGATGACCGCGCGCTGAATAAAGATGTATTCAACACATTGAAAGCACAATTACCGCAGACACCAATTCGTATCATCGAAGTCGGCGCGGGGATCGGGACGATGGTGAAGCGGTTGGCGAGTTGGGATGTCATCTGCAAGGCGGAATATGTGCTGGTGGATGAAATGGCGGAGAACGTGGAATATGCATCAGCGTGGATTCCGCAATGGGCGGAGGGAGCAGGCTTGAGTGTGGAAGGAAGCGCGGAGAATCAACTGCGACTCTTGGATGCGTCTCGCGATATCCGCATCCGCCTGGAGCGGGCAGACGTCTTTGATTTTATTCAAAAAAATAAAACACCTGCGGACTTGTTGATCGCGCATGCGTTTTTAGATTTACTGCCGATGCCAGAAAGTTTAGAGAAACTTCTCACGCTCACGAACGGACTGGCTTGGCTGACATTGAACTTCGATGGCATGACAACCTTCGAGCCAACGATCGATGCGGCGTTGGATGAAACCATCGAGCGGCTGTATCACGGTACGATGGACATGCGTCCGTCGGGCGGGAGCAGTAAAAGCGGGCGATATTTGTTTTCACATGTTCAACCCGCAGGTGCGGAGATTCTAGCGGCCGGCGCGTCGGACTGGGTGGTGCATGGCACGAATGGAAAATACCCGCAGGATGAAGCATATTTTTTGTATTTCATCCTGCATTTTTTTGAAGAGTCGTTAAGGGGGAATACAGAGTTGAACGAAAACGTTTTTGCCGATTGGCTAAAAAAGCGGCATCAGCAAATCGAGCGCGGCGAGTTGACCTACGTCGCGCATCAGTTGGATTTTTTGATACACCACGGAGAGCACAAAGCACACAGAGATTCATAGAGTTTTTCTCTGTGATCTCTGTGTGCTCTGTGGTGGAAAATTCTAATCCGCAGGGGCGGAGGCAGGTGCGCCAGCCAGCATGGGTTCGTCGCCGTTGTATTTGGTCAGGTGGGGCCATTTCCAGGCGATGGCAATCGTGCCAATGATACAGCCGATCCCGCCGCTGATGATGGCGTACGGCGAACCAAACAACTGCGCGAGAACGCCAGCGCGGATCTCGCCGAGTTGCGGTCCACCCTGGAAGAAGATCTGGTTCACGCTGGTCATCCGTCCGCGGACATGATCGGGGGTTTGCAACTGTCGAATCGTGTTGCGGATGATCGTGCTGACCCCGTCCGCCGCGCCTGTGACCGCAATCGCCAGCCACGCAATGATGAAAGAGCGTGTCGCGCCGAAGATGACAGTTGCCAGCCCAAAGACGATCACCGAGCCGAGAAAGATCTGTCCCTGGCTGCGGATCTCCTTCACCTGCGAAATGACGAGCGCGATCAACACCGCCCCCACGGCAGGCGCGGCGGAGAGATAACCGTATTCCACCACGCTCACGTTCAACACCTCCCTGGCGATGATGGGCATGAGCGTGTGCGCCGACGCAAAGAACGTGGCGACAAAATCCAACAGCATGGTCGAAAAGATGATCGGCTTGCTGAAGATGAACTTAAATCCCTCACGGATGGCTGCGATGCTCACACCCGCCGCCTTCTCCGCGAAGGCTTGCGGCACGTTCCCGATCATCACCAACGCCGCAATGACCGCAACGAACGACATGCTATTGATGTAGTACACCGCTTGCTGCCCAAAGGCGGCGATCACCACACCGCTCAGCGCAGGTCCCAGCACCGAGCCGACCTGCGCCGCCGTGAACGTCATGCTGAACGCGTTGGGCAGGTCCTTTTTCGGCAGCAGGTTGGGAACCAATGCCTGACGCGACGGCGCGTCGAACGCCAGCGTCACTGCTTGCAGGGCAGTGAGGACGTAAATGTGCCAGATGGTGATACTGCCAAATTGGGTCAGCAAGCCCAAGGTCAGTGCGAGAAGCGCAGCCGTGGACTGCGTCACGAACAACACCTTGCGCCTGTCCACCGAATCCGCGAGCGCGCCGCCGATCAACGAAAAAATGATGATGGGCAGGATCCGCGCGACGCCAATCCCGCCGAGCGCGATCGGGTTCGGGTTCAACTGGTTGATGTGCCAAAAGATCGCCCAGAGCTGCATCTGCGCGCCAGTGACGGAGATGAGTTGACCGAGCCAGAGATAGAAGAATTTTTTATGTTTCAGGGACGGTGGGATATGCAGCATACTTTTCCAGATGGAAACAAACGCCTCACACTACGGGATGGCTGATTCCTGTTCTTTGAATTTTTTCTACGGGATGGTTTTACGTTCCCCAATCGCGGAGATAGAGAAAATCATACCCGATGGTGCGGTTGCTGACCTTGGCGATGGGCGGAAGCATGCGCTTGAACTGATTGCGGCGGATGCGCGTAATGACGGTGGTGACGAACGCTTCATCAAATCCTGCTTCCACGGCTTCCTGTGGACTGTAACGCTGGTCCACCAAAAGATAAAGAAGTTTATCCGCTTCATCATAGCTGAAACCCAATTCCCCTTCATCAGTCTGATCTTCCCACAGATCGGCGGAGGGCGGCTTGTCAATGATCGGCGCGGGGATGTTCATTGCACGCGAGAGTTGACGAACCTGTGTTTTGTACAGATCGCCGATGGGATTCATCGCGCTGGCAGAGTCGCCGTAGATGGTGCTGTAGCCAAGCAATATTTCGGTTTTATTACTCGTGCCGATCACCAGTCCCTTGAAGACTTCGCTCTGGTCGAACAACACGATCATGCGCTCACGCGCCATGACGTTGCCCTTGCGGACTTTCGACATTTCAGGATCGAGTTTGAACAACGGCTCGACCATGTCCGTGATCTCGATGGTCTTGCTTTGCACGCCAAACTGATCGATCAGCATTTGGGCATGTTCGAGCGAGTCCCTGCTGGATGCTTTGTACGGCATCCGCACGGCAAGGACATTTTCTGCCCCGAGGGCTTCGACAGTGAGGGCGCAGGAAAGTGCAGAATCCAAACCACCCGAAAGTCCGATCACCGCGCGGGACATGCCCACACGTGTAATCTCGGACTTGATAAAGCCCGTGAGAATGTTGCGGGCAAGTTCGGTGTTGATGGAGAGGTTGATCTCAGCCACGGGACAAAATCCTATCCAATTCCTTTTGGACAAGTGCGGTCCGCTCATCGCGCAGGAGGGGCAGGCGGGTACGCGTGCGGCGGAGTTGATTCAAGTCCAGTTCGGCGTAGGTGATGGCTTCTTCGTTGTAGGGACCATGCGCCAGTTCCTCCCCATTTGGGTCGAAGATCGTCGCGCCGCCCCAGAAGTGAAGCCCGTCTTCGTAGCCGACGCGGTTGGCGTGCGCCACAAAGGACGTGAACATGCTGGCGTAGGCTTTGTTGACCCGCTCCACCCAGCGCGCGGATTCGAGTTTTTCGTGGTCGTTCAGTCCGCGCCCGGGCGAGGCAGAGGCGAAGAGCAAAATGTCCGCGCCATCCAGCCAGAGCAGGTACGGAGGCGAAGCGTGCCAAAAGTCTTCACAGATCAGCATGCCGACGCGTCCGAAGCGCGTGTCGAAAGCGCGGACGGTGTCACCCCAGGCAAAGAAGCGGCCTTCGTCGAAAAGTCCATAAGTCGGCAGGTAGACCTTGTGGTGGACATGAATCAATTTTCCGCCCGAAAGATAGGCGGAGGCGATGTAAAAGCGGTGACGGGAGTCCTCGTCCACGAAGCCAACCATCAGGTCCAGATCGCGGGAGGCGGCGAGGAGCGGCTTGAAAAGCGGGTCTTCCTCCGTTGGCTTGTGGGCCACGGAGGCGACCAGGTCCTGCAAGACATATCCTGTTAATGAGAGTTCGGGGAAAACAAGCAGATCAGCTTTTTGGGCTTTTGCCTGTCGGATGTATTCAAGATGTTTCGCAAGGTTGGCTTCGACATCGCCAAGGTTGGTGTTGATCTGCGCGAGGGCAAGTTTTAGTCTCATCTCAAGAATCTTACCACTAAACAAAGACCCTACAGGTTTTGAAAACCTGTAGGGTTACGCAGCGGAGAGGGAGGGATTCGAATATCATCCTCTCAATGAGGGCGCACGGTGGAAAAGAAAAGAGCCTGATGATTTACGTCAGACTCTTCTGCGGGGAGGGAGGGATTCGAACCCTCGGTGGACCGGAGCCCACAACAGTTTTCGAGACTGTCCCATTCAACCACTCTGGCACCTCCCCGAATAATAAGGCGGGCAAAATTATAACCGGAAAAAGCCTATAAATTCACGCTCTCATGCAAAGCGGGATAATGCACCTGGTCCATTTTCTTCTCTTTTAACAAATCCTTCAGCGTTCGAGCCTGGCGTTCTTCGCCATGCACCAAAAAGATGCGCTTCACGCTGCCCTTCACACCCAGCGCATAATCGACCAGCAAATCCTGCCCGGCATGCGCGGAAAGCCCGCCAATGGTGGCAATGTCGCATTTTCGCTTATATGTCTCGCCATAGATGCGGACTTCTTCTTCCCGATCCGCCAGTCTGCGTCCCAGCGTATGCGGCGCCTGCCAGGAGACAATACAAACCGTGTTTTTGGGATTCTCGATATTGTTTTTTAAATGGTGGAGGATACGCCCCGCTTCCGCCATGCCGGAAGCGGAAATGATCACCATTGGGTCGGTCCGTTCATTCAAGGCTTTCGACTCATCCACTGACCTGACATATGTCAACATCTTGGAATCCAGCGCAGGATGACGCGCCTCCGCCACAAATTTGGCCGTTTCTTTATCAAAACATTCCAAATGACGTTTAAACACATCCGTCGCATTCACCGCCAGCGGACTATCCACATATACCGGCACGCGCGGCACGTCACCGTTGTGCATCATGCGGTTCAGGTTGTAAACCAACTCCTGGGTTCGTCCCACTGAGAAAGCGGGGACGATCACCTTGCCGCTGCGTTCCACGGTCCATTTGACAACATCACGGAATTCAACAAAGGCGACATCAGGGTCGCGATGCGGTTTATCTCCATATGTGCATTCCATGATCATATAATCCGCTTCATGCGGCAAGACAGGGTCACGGAGCAACGGCAGTTTATATCTGCCAATATCACCCGAGAACCAGAAGCGAATCTTCCTGCCTTTTTCTTCGATCTCCAATGAAACACTGGCCGAGCCAAGGATGTGTCCTGCCTCGTAAAAACGCGCAGCCACACCGGGAATGGGTTCAAACACCGCTTCGTAATCCACGCCCTTGAACATCGTGGCAGCGGCTTCAGCATCTTCTTTTGTATACAAAGGCTCGATGGACGGCTCACCGCGTTTGACGCGTTTCTTGTTTACATATTCTGCATCCGACTCTTGAATGTGGCCGGAATCGGCAAGCATCAAAGTCGATAGGTCCGCTGTTGCACGGGTCGCAAAGATATGTCCCTCATATCCCTGTTTTACAAGATTGGGCAGGTTCCCCGAATGGTCAATATGAGCATGCGAAAGAATTACCGCATCCACATCGCGCGGAGTGTAACGGAAATTCAAATTTCGCTCATACGTATCCGCGCGCCTGCCCTGATATAAACCGCACTCCAAAAGCAGTTTTTTTCCATTGATCTCCAGCAAATGCTGGCTCCCCGTCACCGTATGCGCCGCGCCATGAAAATTAATTCGCATGTTTCACTCCAAGCACCTTCAAGATCTGCAACCCAAATTTTTCCACACGTGAAGGCGTATCCTTCATCAGCACCCTTAGTTCATCCAAATTCCCTGGCGGGTTTTCAGACAGCAGTCCCAAATATGGTTTGGGAAGAATGATGTCGGACTCGACCTTCATTTCCAACCCGATATTTTTTCGCCACACCTTCAATTTCTCCAGCCGACGCAGGACCGCATCGTTCTTGCGTTCCGCCGGTTTCCGATGAACAAGCGGAGCGTTCACCCCATGTCTGATTGCGACCAGGAGCGCCCCCCCCCACAAGCGGATCTGCTTTTCACTCATCCCGGCTGCGGAAAGATCAACCTTTTCCTCAGGCGGGTTCTTCGCCAGGGCCACAAGAACCTCATCCATCACCACCTTGTAAGGCGGACGGTTCAGATTTTCAGCTTCCTGATCCCTCCATTTGCACAGCTGGGAGAGGATGGTCAACTCACGCATGGAAAGGTCCTTGCGGCCCGAAAAGCGTTCCCACGATTCGCCATTCGCTTTTTGTTTCTGCTCTTCCAGTAAACAGGCACGCTTGAAATCCTCCAGCGCGAACTCCAGTCGTTCCGTTTCATGCAACTCCCGTTCGAGCGCGTCACGCAAGTCAAAGAGGTAATGCGTATCGAGACTTGCATAGTGGATCTGTTCGCGGGTCAACGGACGTGCCGCCCAGTTTGCCTTTTGATGCCGCTTGTCCATTTTTATGCCAAATTTATCACCCAGCAGTCTGTCCAGGCCAACAGCAGGATACCCCAGCACCCGCGCAGCCTGCATTGTATCGAACAGGTTCGCGAAAGAGAAACCGAAATCACGCCGCAGACAGATCAGGTCGTATTCAGCCGCATGGAAGACCTTTTCGATCTCTGGGTTCGCAAAGATGGGAGCAAGTGAACTCAGATCTTTTAGAACAAGAGGGTCCAGAAGATAATCTGTTTTCACGGACGAGAACTGTAATAGACAAACCTGTTCGCGGAAAGCATGCAGGCTATTGGACTCGGTGTCCACTGCCACGCGGGGCTGCGCAGCAAGATCATCCACCATGTGCTTTAATAATTGCTTTGTATTCACCCAAACGGGCGGCGGCAGAGTTTCAAACATATTGACTGATTATATACCCGATACCAATTTCAAAAATCATAAATTCTTTTCCATTACCAACGCATCTTCTCCGTCATTGTAATACGCCTTCCAGACGTCTGCCGTTGCGTAGCCTTCCTTTTGGTACATGGAGATGGCGGCCTGGTTGGACAGGCGCACTGTCAAGCGTGAGCGAGGCACGCCAAGCTGACGTTCACATTCATGCAGGAGCGCGCGACCGATGCCGCGCCGCTGATAGCGTGGATCAACCGCAATGGTGGCAACCCAGCCCCACCCGTCGCGCGGACGCGGGTCTCCTGCGATAAATCCCACCATTTGAGAATTTTCCACAGCCTTGAGTCGGATCACGTCCGGAAATGTCAAAACAGCGATCAAGTCGAAGAGGGGCCACGCATCCTTGGCGAAGCTTTCCTTTTCCAATTTGCGGAGCGCGTTAAGATCGAGGATGGATGCCTTCATAATTTCCATAAAAAAATAGGACCTCCCAAAACGGGAAGTCCTATTGTATTACAAAACTACGCCTTACTTCTTGCTGTCTTTGCCAAGGAAGTTATCCAGCATGCTGGTGAATTCCATCGGGAAAATGTATTTCGTGGACGGGCTTGTGCCGATGGACTTGAGCGTTTCAAAATATTGAAGCGTCATGGTCTTCTGGTCAATGGACTTCGCCGCATTGAAGATCGCTTCAAGCGCCTGGGCAAAACCCTCGGCACGTAACAGCTGAGCCTGGCGTTCGCCTTCCGCACGCAGGATGTTGGATTCCCGCTCGCCTTGAGCCGAAAGGATCGCAGCCTGCTTGGTACCTTCCGCTCGGTTGATGGCCGCCTGCTGGTCGCCCATGGATTCGGTCACCAACGCACGGCGGACACGTTCCGCCGTCATCTGGCGGTTCATCGCATCCTGAACATCGCGCGGCGGGACGATCTCGCGGATTTCCACGTTCGTTACCTTCACACCCCAGCGCTCCGTCACTTCATCCAAACGCGTGCGAAGCTGGTTGTTGATGTGCTCACGTTGAGACAGCACATCATCCAGGGCGATACCGCCGATCACAGCGCGCAAGGTTGTTGCTGCAATACCCGCGGCGGCAGATTCAAAGTTGCCCACCTGCAGGACGGACTGAGCCGGGTCCAAAACCTTAAAGTACCATAGAAAATCAATTGAAATCGGCGCATTGTCCATGGTGATCGAGGTTTGCTGTGGGATTTCGCGCACCTGCTCGCGCAAATCCGCTTTGACACCGCGGTCAATCACCGGGATAAGGATCACGATCCCAGGCCCGCGCGCGCCCACACAACGACCAAGGCGGAACACAACCAGACGCTGATACTCGGGTACGATGCGGATGGCATTGGCAAGGAAGACAAAACCAATGACAACAATCGCGCCGATCAGGCAGGTTAGAAAACCAAATGTTTCATTAAACATATCTCATCCTTTCGTTAATTATGAATTGATCGACTTTTCAACAACAAGCACAAACCCCTCGCGGCGTATTACTCGAATCACGCTCCCAGCCGGGATGGCTTTATCGCTCTTGGCGGACCATAACTCTCCGCCCACATACACGCTGCCTTCCGCATGGACTTTTGTTCGGGCTTCACCGGCCATGCCGACCAAAATATCCATATCGTGGGAGGGACGCGCGCCGACAGCTTGCATGGATTTACGGACTGCAATCCACAGAAATCCTGCCACAGCGCCAGATGCAACCAGGGCAAGCAAAGGATTGACCGCCGGTCTCCATCCATCCACAGAAAAAAGGAAGACGGAGCCGACCACCAGCAACAGGATGGATAACCCAAGGAACAGCTCGCGCTTTGGCCTTTGAATGGAATAGATGAACGGCACAATGCTCAGGATAAGAATGAGGATTGCCCACCAGTTAAAGGACAGGTTTGCAACCGCATACCCCGCCAGCACAATGCAAAAGAACGCACCGATTTCGAACAAGCCGGTCCCCGGTGTCACCAGTGCCATCATTCCGAGCAGAATGCCGCCCAGCAGAATCAGGTACGCAACGTTTGGATCGAGTAAAAAGTCCATTTGTTCCTCCGCTTCATTATACAACAAGAAACTTGCATTTACCCGACATACGTGCAGCACCGTAAAAAGTTGCCTTTTGGAAACACGAATGCTGGTTGTATAATACTCAGGCGAAATCCATCCTTGGGAGTCATTGTGAAATTTCAAAAAATTTGCGTCATCGGCCTCGGCTATATCGGCCTGCCTACTGCGGCCACCTTTGCCGCTCATGGCATCCACACACTTGGCGTGGATGTCAACCCACACGTCATTGAGACCCTCAATCAAGGAAAAATACACATCCACGAGCCGGGCCTGCGTGATGCAGTAACAAAAGCCGTTCAAACCGGCAATTTCAAAGCTGCCGTTCAGCCCGAAGAGGCAGATGCCTTCATTATTGCCGTCCCCACCCCGTTTCAGGATAATAAATTTGGTGAATACAACGGCCTGACCTACAAGCTGGCGGATATGCGCGCAGTGATCTCCGCCGCTGAATCGATCCTCCCATTTTTGAAGAGAGGGAATTTGGTCGTCCTTGAGTCGACTTCCCCTCCGCGCACCACTGTGGACCTGGTCGCTCCCATTCTCGCTCGTTCCGGACTTGCAGCCGGGCGCGACTTCCATTTGGCATATTCCCCTGAACGGGTTTTGCCCGGGCAGATCCTGCGCGAACTCATCGAGAACGCCCGCGTCATCGGCGGCGTGACCCCCGAATCCGCCGAGGCGGGCAAAGACCTGTACGCGACCTTCGTCAGGGGACAGATCATCAAAACCGACGCGACCACCGCGGAAATGGTCAAACTGATGGAGAATACCTACCGCGATGTCAACATCGCCATTGCCAATGAATTCTCGCGCCTCGCCGACAAATTTGGAGTGGACGTGTGGGAGGCGATCTCGATTGCCAATTTACATCCACGTGTAAAAATCCTCAGCCCCGGTCCTGGTGTCGGCGGGCATTGCATCAGTGTGGATCCCTGGTTCTTCGTGGAAGCTGCCCCGGAACTCACACCGCTCATTTATCATGCAAGGCATGTAAACGATTCCCAGCCGCACTTCGTTGCGGAGACGGTCAAACACGCACTTGGTTCCCTTAATGGAAAAAGGATTGCCGCGCTCGGCCTGGCGTACAAACCCGATGTGGATGACCTGCGCGAAAGCCCCGCCAATGACGTGGTTCATATCCTTCAAGAACAGGGCGCGCAGGTTCTTGCCTGGGAGCCCTTCAAGCCAGATGCGCAAATGCAGGGCATCCAGATGGCAGATTCGCTTGAATCAGCCTTGAAGGATGCAGATGCAATTCTATTGCTCGTAAGACATACTGAATTCACAAAACTCAACCCCAAGGAGATCGCACGGAAAACAAAAGCCAGAATTCTGATTGACGCCGTCAACGGCTGGGACTCAAGCCAGTGGCAAGACGCTGGATTTAACCTCTTAAAATTGGGGGCAGGGAAGTAACCCGCATCTTAAAGAATTACGAGAAAACTATTGAAAATTCTCTCTGTCTTTGGCACACGCCCGGAAGCCGTGAAAATGGCTCCCATTGTAAAACTGCTTGCTCATACAGCCGGCGTGGAATCGGTCGTCTGTGTGACTGCACAACACCGCCAGATGCTCGACCAGGTTGTGGATTTATTCGAGATCAAACCTGATTACGACCTGGACCTGATGCGCGAAGACCAATCCCTCGCGCAGCTGAGCGCCGCGATCTTCACCCATCTTGACCCTGTTCTTTCAGAGTTCAAACCCGACTGGGTGCTGGCGCAGGGGGATACAACCACGGTTGCCATCACCTCCCTGCTGGCCTATTTCCAGCGCATCAAATTCGGTCATGTCGAGGCCGGTTTACGGACGCACAACAAATGGCAGCCCTTCCCCGAGGAGATCAACCGCCGGGTGGCCGGAGTTACGGCAGACCTGCATTTCGCGCCAACGGAGTGGTCCAAACAAAACCTTTTGCGTGAAGGGATCGATGAAAACATCATCAAAGTGACGGGCAATACCGTCATTGACGCGCTGCAATTCGTCAGCGAACAGCCGCAGCCGCAGGAAATCACTGAACTGCTACGTGGAAAACTAAAAAGCAACAAGCTAATCCTCGTTACTGCCCACCGCCGCGAAAACTTCGGCAAGCCTATGGAAGATATTTGTCATGCGTTGATCGAACTGGCAAGACGCGGGAATGTGGAGATCGTATATCCCGTCCATTTGAACCCGAATGTGCAGGAACCTGTCAACAGACTGCTTAAAGGCATGAAACACATTACCCTGCTCCCGCCGCTGGATTATTTGCCGCTCGTCCATTTGATGAAACGCGCCGCGCTTATCCTCACCGACTCAGGCGGGATTCAGGAGGAGGCGCCTGCTTTCGGCATTCCCACACTTGTCCTGCGCGATGTGACTGAACGTCCGGAGGGAGTCGCAGCGGGGACACTCAAACTGGTTGGAACGGAAACCAGCCGCATCGTCGAGGAGGCGAAGCGGCTTTTGGATGATGAATCAGCGTATGCAGAGATGGCCAGAGCGGCCAATCCCTATGGTGATGGTCACGCCTCGGAAAAAATCGTCGAGGCGCTTCTGGCATATGAGTAACAGAATATGAATGAATTCATGAGCGCAGTTCCGCCAGTTACAGAATAATGTTTCCAACTACCTGATAAAAAATCATGAGTATAATAAGGGGAAAATATGGCAAGAAAAATTCCCGCCGTATTCCTCATACTTTGTATCTTCAGTGCAGGCTGGACGTCTGTCCGCGCGCAGATTCACGATACGAGGTATTTCAGCGAAACCGGACATACTGTTGGAGGGGATTTTCTTAAGTTTTATAACAGCAATCCTGATGCGACGTTTATTTACGGCTATCCCATTACCGAGGAATTTATCGGCAGGGAGGGAAAAACCGTGCAGTATTTCCAACGCGCCCGTTTTGAATTCCACAGCGACCTGCCCGAGGGACAGCGCGTGCAACTTACCCAGCTGGGGCGGGAGACCTACGTCTCAACGGGACCCGTGAATGTCAGTAATGCCTTTGCGTGTCGCACGTATGCCGAGACGGGCTTTGCTGTTTGTTTTGCCTTTCTTGAATTCTTCGACCGGTATGGCGGCGTGACACAGTTCGGCCATCCGATCTCCGGGTTTGAATATCACGAAAACAAACTCGTGCAGTATTTTGAAAAAACACGGCTGGAATGGCAACCCTGGAGGACGGAGGGGCAGCGCGTCGTTGTTTCAGATCTTGGGCGGATATATTTCGACCAGTTCGGCGAAGACCCAGCGCTCCTTCCCGCGGTCAAACCCATGGACAACACGGTATCCTCCATCGTCAACCTGCAAGTCCGTGCATTTGCGTGGAAGGCGGTCACCCGTGCAAGCGATGACCAGCTGATATACATCATTGTGCAGGACCAAAACCTCCAACCTGTCAGCAACGCAAGATGCACTGCCTTCACACATTGGCCCGACAGGCGCACTGAAGCCATGTCCATAAACACCAATGCGAACGGCGTCGGCATCATCCCGATCTCCTTTACCGGCCAGCCTTATGGCCATCTCATCCATGCCGATGTCTCCTGCACCTATAACGGGCTGGGCGCAACCACCACAACATCCTTCAGAATCTGGTACTAAAAACTCCTGAAATTCAGGAGTTTTTTAGTAGAAGTCCTTCATCGAAAACACGGGTCCCTGCTTGCAAATCATTTTCCACTCGTGATGAAACGTCAACGCACAGACGCCGCAGTCTGCGAGTGCACCGCAAGGCATGGGAGCGCGGACCAGGACCTGCGCCTCGCCCCGCGCGGACAATTGATTTGGTTTCCCAAACTTTCCTCTCAACTGATTCAGGCTCTCCCGCCCCACGTCCATGGCGGTGTAATCCGCCCAGTGATAAATATCCAGCATGGCTTGCAGCGGCTGGACTTCCACGACTTCCGGAAAATCGATCCCACCGCATTCACAAACCAGGACTACTTCGGCATTTTGTTTAAGTGCCATGGGTATTAATCCGCGCAACCGTGCGGGAGAATCATCAAAGGCGATCAGGGCAACTTTCCGCGCAGGCGCGGGGATGGCAAATCCATGCCCCAGCGGACCGCGCAGGGTCAGGGAATCACCGGGCCGCCAAGAGGAAGGCAAGGGGGGCGCGGAGCGGAATCCCTTCGGGGTTGAGTCGCTGTAGAAAATCACATCCCCCAAGGGGGAGTCCGAAGCGTCCGCGTGGGCGAGCAAATATTGTCCGGGCGCGGGAATCAGCTCGGGCGGGCAGGTGACACGGGCGGAGCCGTCCAAAAAAATCTCATCCAGTTGCCCTTTGTCAATTCTCATTGGAGAAATGTTAACATGCTTTGGTAGCGGGGGCAAGCGGGTTATAATCATCGAAAAAATTGGAGGAACCATGAACATTTCAAACTTGCTTCAGGGAATTGCATCCTTTGCATGGATTGGTTTGTTTGGCGTGATCGTCGCCATTTTTATCCGCGCCAGCCGCAACCAGCCCGTCAAAGGATTAAGCACCGTGGTGGTCGTGCTTTTGGTGGCCGCCATTTTGTTGACTTCGGTGGGTGCCGGGTTGGTGTTCATCGAGCCGGACCAGCTGGGCGTGGTCGTGACAGCCATCGGCGGAAAGGGCATCCGCCCCGAGCCATTGAACTCCGGCCTCCACTGGGTGATCCCATTTGTGGAACGTGTCGAGCGGTATTCGATCCTGAATCAGACATACACAATGGCTTCTGCCCAAGATGAAGGCGCCTACATATCAGAGGATTCGATCCAGGTGCGCACCAAGGATGGCCAGCAGGTGTACGTTGACGCATCCGTCATTTATGCCATCGACCCTGTCAAGTCCGTTGACCTGTATCGTACCTGGCGCTTCACGTACCAGGACGGGCTCGTACGCCCGCAGGCACGCGGTATCATTCGCGATGCGGCTTCGCAATACGGCGTGGAGGAAATCGTCAGTTCCAAACGTGCTGAAATGCAGATTATCATCACCGATAGACTCCGCGAAGTCTTCGCTGCCAACAACCTGGTATTGAGGGATTTCGTGCTGCGCAACATCCGCTTCAGCGATGAATATGCAGCGGCAGTGGAACAGAAGCAGATTGCCGAACAACAGGCGGAACAGGCGCGTTTTGTGGTCGAATCAAAGAAGCAGGAAGCCGAGCAGGCGCGCCAGATCGCACAGGGCCAGGCGGATGCGGCGGTGATCGCAGCGTCAGGCGCGGCGGAAGCGCGCTTGATCGAAGCGCAAGCCGAGGCGGAAGCCAATCGTTTGCTGGCGCAATCCCTAACCCCCACATTGATCGAATATCAATATGTCTTGAAGCTCGCGCCGGGGGTGAATACGATCTTCATCCCAAGCGGCAACCAATTCATTTTGCCCCTGCCGGATACAACTTCACCGTAGTTTGGAACGTCCCGCAGGCTTGGGAGTCCAAGCCTGCGGGACGCTAATTTCAGGAGACTGAATGCCGATCCCACAAACTGGACGCGAAATCCGCCTGACGACTCTTTCCGCCTGCGCGGGTTGAGCATCCAAACTTGATGCGGAAGCGCTGACGCAGGTTCTGCGTCCCATCCAAGGCGTCTTTGACTCCGCCTCCTATCCGGACCTGCTGGTTGGTCTGACCAGCCCGGATGACGCGGCTGTTTGGCGTTTAAGTGATGACAAAGCACTTGTGGTCACCACGGATTTCTTCACCCCTGTTGTGGATACGCCTTATGAATACGGCGCGATTGCCGCGGCAAACAGTCTCTCGGATGTGTATGCGATGGGCGGGCAACCTTTCCTTGCGTTGAACATTGCCGCATTGCCGGATAATTTACCCCCTGAAATCTCCAGCGAAATAATCCGTGGCGGGGCAGAGAAAGCACACGAGGCGGGCGTGGTCATTGCCGGCGGGCATACGGTCAAGGACAAGGAACCAAAATACGGGCTGGTGGCGATCGGTTTCGTCGATCCGCATAGGATGATCAGCAAGGGCGGACTCAGAGTTGGTGACATCCTCGTGCTGACAAAACCGCTTGGCGGCGGTGTGACCACGACCGCTTTAAAACAAGAGAAAGCCGAGGAGGCGCATGTCCATGAAGCCATCGGGTGGATGTCCCGTTTGAACAAGACTGCATCGCAGGTTGCAGGTGAGTTCGATGTGCGGGGCGGCACGGATATTACCGGCTTCGGCCTCCTTGGTCATGCCGCGGAAATGGCGAAGGCTTCCGGCGTTTCATTGCAGATCGAATATTCAAAACTTCCCTTCCTGAGCGGCGCGCGCGGATATGCTGAAAAGGGCATCTTCCCCGGCGGCGCGTTTGATAACAAGGGATATTTTGAGAAGAATGTAAAGTTTAACGAAAAACTGGATGAACCCGCCCAACTGCTCCTCTTCGATCCGCAGACCAGCGGTGGACTATTGTTTGGACTGGTGCACGAAAAATTATCAGCGTTCGAATCCCGCGCAAGAGAACTGAACCAGCCTTACTGGCTGGTCGGCGAGGCGCGTGAGGGAAAGGGAATCGAGGTAGGCTAGAAATGTTCCGCATCGGCATCATCGAACTCGGTATCACCTGCGGGCTGGTGGCACTGGCGATCCTCGTCCCGCTGATCGTCACGCGCGGGTATGCCGCGGTCAACAGGCGGCTGAAAAACCTGGAAGAAAAATTCAAAAAAGAACCTTAACTTTCGAGTACAATAGGGGTGAATTTTTCGCACGAATCACCATGCCTGAACCTTCATTAGAACCAGACCCTAGCATCCCCACACGCTGTCCATTTCAACTGGCAAGTTATCCCTCGCCGCGAGCGTCCGTGCGCGGCGAGGGGGTATTTAACCCGAAACAGAAACGGTCGAAAACCCTTAAGAAAAAAGGAATCCATGAATATAGGTACTGAGGTCATTTTTATTTTGCTGTTGGTTTTGATTAATGGCATTCTTTCGATGTCGGAAGCCGCAATGATCGCGTCGCGAAAAGCCCGCCTGCAGCAACAGGCGGGCGAGGGCAACAAAGCCGCCGCAACGGTTTTGAAACTGCATGAAGACCCCAACATTTTTCTATCCACCGTCCAGATCGGCATCACCCTGATCGGTGTGCTTTCCGGAGCGGTAGGCGGCGCAACCATAGCCACCGCAATGGCAGGAGCCCTTAGCAAAGTGCCCTATATTGGACCATACAGCACTTCGATTGCATTGGTCATTGTTGTGGTGGTCATTACCATTTTGACCATCTGGCTTGGCGAACTGGTTCCCAAGCGACTTGGCATTAATTCCCCGGAGCGAATCGCGCAGCTCGTTGCAGGTCCGATGCTTTTCATATCGCGCCTTTTTTCCCCGTTCATCAAATTGATGAGTAATGCGACAAATTTCGCCCTGCGGCTGATGGGGGTGAACCCGTCTGATGAGCCCCCCATTACGGAGGAGGAGCTGCAAATGCTGATCGACCAAGGCACGCAGGCTGGCGTTTTTGAAGAATCCGAACATGACATGGTCGAAGGTGTGTTCAGCCTTGCCGACCAGCGAGTTTATTCATTGATGACGCCGCGCACGGAGATCGTCTGGCTGGATATCAATGATACCAAGGAGGAGATCCTGGAAAAGGTCGCCAATTGCCCCTACTCTCGATTTCCTGTGCGGCAGGATTCGCTCGAATCAATCATTGGCATTGTCAAATCACGCGACCTGCTCGTAACCAGCTTATCTGCAAAGGAAATCAAACTCAAGGAACTGGCAAAGCCCGTCACGTACATCCCCGAGACCATGCTGGCTTCGCGCGCACTGGAAATCCTAAAGGAGAAGAATACCGAAATCCTGCTGGTAATTGACGAATTCGGCGGCGTGCAGGGACTGTTGACCATCAACGACATCCTCGAAGAGATCGTCGGCGAGATGGAGGGGCAGGAGCCGCAGGCCACCCAGCGGCAGGATGGTTCCTGGCTTTTGGACGGCATGTTGGAGGTGGACGAATTCAAGGAAATATTCAACCTCGGCGACCTTCCGCACGAGGACGAATACGAGACGTTGAGCGGATTCGTAATGACCTCCCTCGGGCGCGTCCCCAAAACCACCGATCACTTTGAATGGAACGACCTGCGTTTCGAAGTGATGGACATGGATGGGCGCCGCGTGGACAAGGTACTGGTCACCGCACTGCCAAAGCAGCAATCCGTGTAAGTTGAAAAGGCATGGTTGTTCAATGGTATAATCTTCGCCCGTATGACTCCAGAACCCACTTCCAGCAAAACAAAAGTCTGTCCCACCTGCGGAACCCGCCTGAGTGAGAACGCCGTGCGTTGTCTCGTTTGCGGGACGGAATTTAGCGAACAGCCCCAACCGAAGGCTGCCAGGAAAAGTGAAAAATCCGTACAGGCCAGCCGTATGCCGGTGATCACATTGAGCCTGCCGGCGGCGGTCGGGATCCTTGCCATTGTCATCATTATCGCCGCGGTGAGTGTTTTCTTCTCCCTGCGGGCCAGCGCACCTCCCGGTACTTTTAATACTGCCGACACACCCACACCCACTGAAACTCCCACGGCAAGCCCGTCAGCAACTGCCACCCTGCCTGCAACGGACATCCCAACTGCAACGCTCCAACCTCCGTTTGACTATACGGTTGGTCCCGGCGAGACCTGTTCGCTGATTGCATTTAACTTTAATATCTCGATCCAGAGCATCATTATCGAGAACAACCTGCCCTCCACCTGCCCAATCAGTCAGGGGCAGTCGCTCAAGATTCCATATCCCACACCCACGGTCCCACCGCCCGCCACCAACACCCCGCTGCCCGTGGACGCCACCCGGCAGGCCTGCGAAACTGTCCCAATCACGGTGCAGGAAAACGACACACTCTCCAGCATTTCCCTAAACTACGCCGTGTCCATGGATGCCATCAAGGAATTCAACGGCCTCACAACCGATAACGTCTTCCTGGGGCAAAGATTGAACGTACCGTTATGTATGCGTGCCGCCACCCCCGGACCCACCCCCACGGCGACGATTCCGCCTCCCTACCCCGCCCCGAACCTGCTTCTGCCTGCGGACGGAGCCGCCTTCACCCTCGCCAATGACGTCGTCACCCTGCAATGGGCATCCGTCGGCGCACTGCGGGATGCCGAAGCCTACCAGATCACAGTGGAAGATATCACTGCCGCCCAAACCCGCCGCATCACAGATTATGTGACCGACACAAAATACATTGTGCCCACCTCCTTCCGCCCGAGGGACAATGTGGCGCACGTCATGCGCTGGTGGATCACACCCGTACGTCAGGCCGGTGTGGATGATCAAGGCCAGCCGATCTGGGTCGCCTCCGGTGCCTTCAGTGACAAGCGGGTCTTCACCTGGGTGGGCGTTGCCGTTCAAGGCACACCCAATCCCTAGGTCCAGATCGAGGCGAAAGTTTTCCATCCAACACCCTGTCTAAAAAGTTGACGGGGTGTTTTCAAAACAATGCCGAATGGAGAGGTCATGCGACAAACAATCATAAAGCTCATCGTCGTCTTGATCGTGCTTTTCAACCGCATCTGGATCCTGCAAGGCGTCAACCTGCTGCCCGGCAGTATCATGACCGCCAACCCGCACTGGACAATCAACGGTGCAGTTGCGGCGGTGATTGGAACAGGGTTGTTCTGGTCCACCAATCGGACATAAAGCATGGGCGATGACATTCAGATTGGTGACCGCGTCAAAATTTATCTCGATGCCAAGTTCGGGGAACACGAGGGCTGGCATGAAGGCACGGTCTTTAAAATCGACCCGTACTCCGAACACCGCTGTTTCTATTGGGTTGAATTGAGCCCGGCGGCGCAGGCCATACTGGGCCTGAAACAAATCTCGGTGTTCAACCTGAAGAATATCAAAAAACCGGCATGACCGCCTCCACTGCAATCCAACTGCTGGACCAGGCCATCGCATCCCGCCTGACATTGATGGACTCTCACCACGAGAATGCCTTCCGTCTCTTCAACGGATTTAGCGAGGCTTATCCATCACTTGCATTGGATATTTATGCAAGCACATTCCTGATTCATGATTACAGTGATGAACCGAATCAAGAATTTATCAATCAAGTTGGTAATTATATAAAAGACAAATTAGTTTGGCTACGCGCAGGCGTTCTCAAAACAAGAAATGGGGAAACGCAAGAACAAAAACGCGGACAACTCATCTTCGGTGAAATGCCGGATAGAAAAATCAAAGAACATAACGTCTGGTATGCAATTGACTTGACTATGAATCGTGATGCAAGTTTTTATCTCGATACCCGCAACCTGCGCAAATGGATCATCGAAAATCTAAAGGATAGATCCGTCCTGAACACCTTTGCATACACGGGCAGTTTAGGAGTCGCCGCGCTGGCTGGCGGTGCGAGCCATGTCATTCAAACAGATCTTAATCGTCAATTCTTGAATCTTGCAAAAGATTCTTATTCATTAAATGGTTTTCCTGTTCACAAACAAGATTTTATTGCTCAAGACTTTTTCCCTGCCATTTCGAGATTCAAAACAGGCAAACAAACTTTTGACTGCGTCATCGTAGACCCTCCAATTTTTTCATCCACCTCCAAAGGCAAAGTGGATTTGGAAAATGAAAGCGTGCGCTTGATTAACAAAGTCCGCCCGTTGATTAATGATGGTGGCTATCTCATTTCAATTAATAACGGCATATACGTCAGCGGGAAAGAGTACATGCGGACTCTTGAAGAATTATGCAAAGACGGTTACTTGAAAATTCGAGAATTAATCCCTGTGCCAGAAGATTTCATTGGTTATCAAAAAGCTGGTAATCCTATTACAAACCCAAGCCCATTTAATCATTCAACGAAGATTGGTATTTTAGATGTGAAAAGAAAATAATAAGGGAGGGTTTGACCTGCTTTAATGGGATTTATCTCACAAGAACGAATCAAAGAATTACAAGCGGAATGT